>JAZUGE010000060.1:0-233419 GCA_045641045.1 Treponema sp.
TAAGTGCAAAATGTTAGCAATTAATACAAAATAGTGATAAATCTTACTGTTTTATAGAATAATTTGATTTACAAACTTGCAATAAGTCAAAATAGTACTGTGAGTAATTTATCATTATATAACGTGCTTTTAATATCTTAATTACATTCTTTGCTATAAGATATGAGCAACACATTAGGACTCTTTTTGGGAGGATATTTTTAACCATGGAAGAAAATATCACTGAAGTTGTTACGAATCTTGTGATACAGCTGTCTGTAATCATCTTTGCTGTTCGCATCATGGGTAAACTTGCTGCAAAGGCTGGTATACCATCTGTATTGGGTGAACTTGTTGCCGGTATCATCATTGGACCATATGCTTTAGGCAGCATTGGTTTTATAGGTTTTCCACAGGGATTGTTCCCTCTTAACAGTACTGATTTGGCTGTTAATCCTGAACTTTACTCAATTGGGCAGATAGCATCTATTATTTTGCTTTTTGCATCTGGTATTGAAACAGATCTTTCACTGTTCATTAAGTATTCGGTTTCAGGTGGTATCATAGGTTTTGGTGGGGTTGCAGTATCATTTATATTTGGTGATGTTGTTGCTATGCTTATGTGTAATACAGGCTTTATGGATGTTCGCTGCCTGTTCCTTGGTATCATGTCGACAGCTACTTCAGTTGGTATTACAGCCCGTATCCTTTCTGATAAAAAGAAGATGGACAGTCCTGAAGGTGTTACAATCCTCGCTGCTGCCGTATTTGATGATGTATTGGGTATTGTTCTTTTAGCTGTTGTAATGGGTATTGTAAGTGCATCAAGCGGCGGAGCTGCCTTAAATGGATTACAGATTGGTATTATTGCTTTAAGAGCCTTCAGTATATGGCTTGTTCTCACTGTAGTCTGTATTCTTCTTTCAAAAAGAATAGCTAAGTTTGTTCGCCTGTTTGGTGGTACTTTTGATTTTTCAGTTTGTGCTTTAGGTGTTGCATTTTTACTTGCTGGTATATTTGAAAAGCAGGGACTTGCAATGATTATCGGTGCTTACACAACAGGTCTTGCCCTTTCACGTACTGATATTGCTCCTGTAATACAGGAACGTATACATGCATTGTACAAGTTTTTTGTACCTGTATTTTTTGCTGTAATGGGTATGAGTGTTGATGTTACTCAGCTTGTAAATCCTACTGTTTTGTTATGGGGCTTTATATATACAGTTGCTGGTATTGCTTCAAAGCTTATCGGTTGTGGCGGACCTGCATTAAGTCTTGGCTTTAATATGAAGGGTGCCTTCCGTATTGGTGCTGGTATGATACCTAGAGGTGAGGTTGCACTTATCATTGCAGGTATTGGTCTTACAGCTGGTATAGTTGACCAGGAACTTTTTGGTGTTGTAATTTTGATGACTTTGATTACAACTCTTGCAGCTCCTCCAATCCTTTCAATTTCGTTAAAGCTTAATGGTTCAGGCACCCGTAAGGATGTTAAGGCATCTGACTCACAAGTGTTTGAGTGGGATTTTGATAATGCCGAAATTACACGCCTTGTACTTGATATGTTTATCCGTGACTTGCGCTCAGAAGGCTTTTACGTTCAGATGATGAATATAAGCGAAGGTATTTCACAGGCTCGTAAAGGGGACGTTTCAATAAGTATACTTGGTATATCAAACAAGCTTACAATCGAAACTGCTGCCGAAGATATGGCCTTTGTAAAATGTGAAATATACGAGATTATGCTTCGCTTAAATAAATCACTGCAGTCCCTTTCTTCATTGCAAAATACAAGTTCAATGACATCAGGTTTTATATCAAGCGATAGCCGTGTTCAGCCTGTATTGTATAAGGTTCTTGATCCTGTCTGCATCAGCTGTGAGCTTAAAGGAAACACTAAGGACGAAGTCATCGAAGAGATGATTAACCTTCTTGAAAAATCTGGTAAGGTTCGTGATCGCTTTAAGGTTATTGAAGCTGTTCACGCCCGCGAAAAGATTATGAGTACAGGTTTAGGTAATGGTCTTGCTTTCCCTCATGCACGAACAGATGGTGTCAGTGGCAGTGTAATGGCCATTGGTATTAAGAAGAGTGGAGTAAACTTTGATGCTCTTGACAGTAAAGACGTTCAGGTCTTTGTTATGATTGTATCTCCTGAGTCTGGTACTGCTCCTCAGATGCGTGTTATGTCTGCTATCAGCGGTGTTCTTATGCATCAGGAAGTTATCGATAAAATCGTTAATGCAAAGAGTTCTGAAGAGGTTATCTCTGCAATTAAATCAGTTAAAACACACTAAAATATAGTTTTTTAAGACCGCAGGTGATGCTTGCGGTCTTATTTTTTGTTGACGTCTAATGCTTTATATTATTATATTCAATATATACGGAGGCTAAAATGGAATATACATTTACCGAAGCAAACTTTGAAGAAGAAGTATTAAAGAGTCAGATTCCGGTTCTTATCGATTTTTATGCTGACTGGTGTGGACCATGTAAGATGATGAGTCCTGTTGTTGCAAAACTTGCCGAAGAATATGATGGAAAGATTAAAGTAGGTAAAGTTAACTCAGATGATAATCCTGCTTTAGCTCAGAAATATGGTATCATGTCTATACCTAACTTTGTTTTTATTAAAAATGGAGAACAGGTTGATAATGCCATCGGTGCTATGGGCAAGGAAGCATTAGAAGAACATATTAAGGCTCTTTTGTAGTTTTAATTTTGTTTTAGGAATGGGGAAGCCTTAGGTTTGAAAAAATCTTATACAGGCTTCTCCTTTTTTTATCTTATAACCTTTTGCAGTCTTTTATCTTTGTACATTTCTTTATCAGCAATACGGATTATATCATCAAATATTGCTGAGTCATTTGGGAATATTGAAAAACCAATGCTTAGAGTAAGGGTAATATATAAATCCTGTTCTTTTATGTAGATCTTACTGTTCATTACATTTTTTAACCGGCTTTTTAATGTGTCATAAAAACCACGGTCAATAATATCTTTTACAACAATTGCAAACTCGTCTCCTCCTGTTCTGAAGGCGAAATCTTCTTCTCTGATACAGTTCTGTATTTTTTTTGCAGCAATTGTTAGTGCCATGTCCCCAACGCAATGGCCGTATGTATCGTTTATCATCTTAAAGTCATTAACGTCAATGTTTAGTAAACCAAACTTTGTACCGTTTTCTCTGAACTTTGTAAGCATTGTAGAATAAGTACGTATATTGTAAAGGTTTGTAAGAGGATCCTTTGACGAAAGGAGTTCAAGGGCTCTGTCTCTGTCCTGAAAGTAATACAGAAGTATTACAAGTGAAAGAACAAATATACTTAATATTACGGCAATTGCAACAAATATGAAAATGATTACTCTGTTACACCATCCGTTTACAGGCTCCAAATTGAGAGACCAGAAATTATCAGCTGCACTAAACTCATATTTTACAGGAAACAGAAGCTTATCGTTTACTGATGAGTATATTACCTGTCCCTGGTAGTCTTTGTTTATTCCCTTAAAAATAAACTGATATCTATAGTTTTGGTTTGCAATTGACTGCATGTCGGCTGCAAACAAAAGATCATGGCTTTCGAGAGTGTATATCACAAAGCCCCAGAAGGATTTGTCATGATTATATACCGGATGGACATAAATAAATCCGTCATATCCTGTACGTAATGGAACCTGTCCTATAAGAGTAGATTTGTGAGTTCTTTTAATTCGTTCAAAATCAGATTTTGTCTGTTCCTGGGCAAAGAGATTTATAAAAAGATTATCTCTGCCTGAATATGGAAACACTTTTTCAATTTGTCCGTCTGGAGCTATGAAGATACTGTTTATAAAACTGTGGTTTAAAAGCTGAGTATTTATAATTTCATCGATATTATCAGGAATTTTTTCATCATGACTGATGATTGTATCAAGCGCAATTGCTGCATACTGAACAGCATTCATGTTTGAAGCAAATATATTGATGCGGGATTCGGCAAGGTATTTTGAAAAACGTTTTTCCTTAATTGTTGTGTGCTTTACAAAAAAAGAAATTGCACAAAACGTAAAGAGAATACAGCCTATAAATGAGATAGATGATTTAAGACCAATTAGTAATATGTTGCTTTTCTTAGACTTAATCATTTAACCAACCCAAAAATATAATATAACATTATTATATAACCACCAGATTTTTAAGAATACTTTTTTAAATACATTTTATCAAGAAAATTTTGTCTTTTTTCAGCAAAATTTTAATATTAATTTATGTAACCTGTTTCTTATTATGTTTACATTTTGCCAGATGTTTTTGAATAAATTTTAATATCCGTTAATTTTTTTACTTTTCATAAAGTATTTAAGTTTATATAATCACACTATGAATATAATAAGTGTTTTATTTGCAATGCAGGGTGCAGTTGCTCAGGGGGTTCTCTGGGGAATAATGACCCTTGGCGTTTATCTGACTTTCAGAATCCTTAACATAGCTGATATGACTTGTGACGGTTCCTTTGCGTTGGGAGGTTCTACCTGCGCAGTTTTAATTACAAAGGGTGTTAATCCTTATGCAGCTCTGCTGGTTTCATTTTTTGCAGGACTCATTGCGGGTCTTGTAACAGGTGTTTTACATACTAAGCTAAAGATTCATGAGATCTTAGCTGGTATCCTGACAATGATAGCTCTTTATTCTATTAATATACGTATAATGGGCAGGTCAAATACACCTCTTTTAGGTGTAACTACTGCTATGAATCAGCTTCAGGATTTATTATGGATTGAGCCAAATGTTGCTTCACTGATTATAGGTTTTATATTTAGTGTTGCTCTTATTGCCATTTTATACTGGTTTTGCGGAACTGAAATTGGTTCTGCTTTACGTGCTACAGGTAACAACGAGCATATGGTTCGTGCATTGGGTGTAGACACAGATAAAATGAAGGTTTTAGGCCTAATGGTAAGTAACGGTCTTATAGCCTTGTCTGGAGCTCTCGTTGCTCAAAGTCAGGGGTATGGCGACGTTGGTATGGGAACCGGTACAATCGTTATTGGTCTTGCATCAATTATTATTGGCGAAGTTATCATTAATATGTTCGGTAAACGATTTAGTTTCTGGCAGTATTTAACTGCTGTAGTAATAGGTTCTGTAATTTATCGTATTATCATTGCCATTGTTCTTCAGTTAGGTCTTAAGTCATCAGACTTAAAGCTTTTGACAGCAATTATTGTTGCCCTTGCTCTGGCAATTCCTGTATTAAAAAAGAAGGTAACTACACGTCATGCTGATGCCCCTGAGTGTGTTATAAAGGAGGCAAAGTAATGCTTGAGCTTACTCATATTTCAAAAACATTTAATCCAGGTACAATTACTGAAAAAAAAGCACTTTTAGATATAAACTTAAAGCTTGAAGACGGGGACTTTGTTACTGTTATTGGCGGTAATGGAGCTGGTAAATCAACACTCCTTAATCTTATTGCTGGAGTTCATATTAGTGATACAGGTAAGATAAATCTTAACGGCGATGATATTACAATGAGCCCTGAGTATAAAAGAGCTAAATATCTTGGCCGTGTATTTCAGGATCCTATGATGGGAACCGCCGGTAATATGGAAATTGAAGAAAACCTTGCTATGGCATATCGTCGTGGTAAAGGACGTACATTGCACTGGGGTATTACAAAGGCTGAACGTGAATTATATCGTGAAAAGCTTGCAATGTTAGATTTAGGCCTTGAAAACCGTATGAACAGTAAAGTTGGACTTTTGTCTGGAGGTCAAAGACAGGCTTTAACACTGCTTATGGCAACTTTGCAAAAGCCTGAGCTTTTGCTCCTTGATGAGCATACTGCTGCTCTGGATCCAAAAACTGCGCAAAAGGTTCTTGATTTAACACAGCACTTTGTTGAAAAAGATAATCTTACAACTTTCATGGTAACACATAACATGAAACATGCAATTCAGTACGGAAACCGACTGATAATGATGCTTGAAGGTAAAATTGTGTTTGATGTGAGGGGGGAAGCCAAAAAAAAGCTTGAGGTAAAGGATCTGCTTGAAAAGTTTGCCGGAGTAAATGGTGACCACTTGAGCGACCGTATGATATTGAATTAAAATAGAAGAGTAGTTTATTAAATTACCGGCTTTATGATTGTCTTAAAGGCTGTCCTAAAGCCGGTTTTGTACATATAGGAGATATACATGTCTACACCTGATACAATGCATGCATTGCAGAAAAATCCAAATTGGAAAGGTCGTCGTGGTCCGGTTGTTCTTGTTATTATGGACGGCGTTGGTTATGGTAAGTACGAAGAAGGTGATGCTGTAAAAGCATCTAAAATGAAGTATCTTGACTGGTTTACAGCAAATTGTCCACATACTCAGCTTAAAGCTCATGGTACTGCAGTAGGGCTGCCAAGTGATGATGATATGGGTAACTCTGAAGTAGGTCACAATGCAATGGGTTGTGGCCGTGTTTTTGCTCAGGGGGCAAAACTTGTTGGCGAATCTATTTCATCAGGTGCTATGTTCGATGGTGCAACATGGAACAAGCTTGTTAAAAATGTAAACGATAAAGGTTCTGCTTTACACTTTATCGGTCTTGTTTCAAACGGTAACGTACACTCTCACATTGATCACCTTAAAGCAATGGTACAGGCTGCTAATAAAGCTGGTGTTAAGAAGATTCGTGTACATGCCCTCCTTGATGGACGCGATGTTCCACCAACAAGTGCATTAGAGTTTATCACTCCTCTTGAAGAATTCCTTGCAGGTTTTGCAGGATTTGATTACAGGATCGCCTCTGGTGGTGGTCGTATGTATATGACTATGGACCGCTATGGTGCAGACTGGTCAATGGTTGACCGTGGCTGGAAGGCTCACGTATTAGGCGAAGGCCGTCAGTTTGAAAGTGCAACAAAAGCTATTGAAACATATCGTGCTGAAAATCCAGGTCTTTTGGATCAGGATATGCATGAGTTTGTTATTGCAGAAGATGGCAAGGCTATCGGTACAATTAACGATGGTGACTCAGTTATTTACTTTAACTTCCGTGGGGATCGTTCGCTTGAAATCTCTGAAGCATTTGAAGAGGGCAGTGAGTTTAATCACTTTGACAGAGTCAGAGTTCCTGCAGTTGAATATGCTGGTATGATGGAATATGACTCAGACAATCACAAGCCTGCTCAGTTCCTTGCAAATCCACCAAGCATCGACCGTACTATGGGTGAGTATCTTACTCAGACAGGTGTTCGCCTTATGGCTATTTCTGAAACTCAAAAGTACGGACACGTTACATACTTCTTCAATGGTAACAGACCTGGTGAATTTGATAAGAACCTTGAAACATATGTTGAAATCCCATCTGATGTTGTACCATTTGAACAGCGCCCATGGATGAAGTGTGCCGAAATTACTGATAAAGTAATTGAAGCTATTGAAAGTGGTAAGTATGACCATATTCGTCTTAATTATCCTAACGGGGATATGGTAGGACATACAGGTGTATTTAACGCTGTTGTATGTTCTATGGAAGGTATGGATTTACAGCTTGGTCGTCTTAAATCAGCTATTGAAAAAGCTGGCGGTATCCTTTGTCTTACAGCAGATCATGGTAACAGTGATGATATGTACGAACACAAAAAGGATGGTTCTGTAGCTAAGAGTGCAGACGGAGAGCCAAAGGCTAAGACAAGCCACTCACTTAACCCTGTTCCTGGTATTATCTATGACCCTGAATACAAGGGGGAGTATGACAATACTGCATTAAACTCTGGTCTTGGTATTTCATCATGGCCTGCAACATTAATTAACCTTATGGGATATGTTGCTCCAACTGATTATGATAAGTCTATGATTAACTTAAAATAGTTAAGTTTTTACCGAAAACGGCTCTGTGATTCAAATAATCTTGAATCACAGAGCTTTTTTTTGCACATATTTTATAAAAAGTCAGAATAATACAAATATGCACATTATATGTACTCAAAAAGAGTATCATACTTATAACAATAATTTATAAAAAGTGGGCAATAAATATAAGTTTTTTTTAAAGAAAAAACGGAGGCAATATGAAAAAGAGTGTTAAAAAGCTCATTTCGGTAGCATTAGCAGCTGGTATGATTTTAAGTTTCAGCTGTTCTAACAGTACAGGTTCTGCTAACCCTGAAAAAGTTGTTGAAGATGCAGGTAATACAACTGGTGTTGTGGGAACTGAAAACGAAGACGGTACATTTACTGTTTTTTCATGGGAAGCAAAAGATTATAAGTTTACTGAATCAACAGACGGTATTGAGGTATCAGGTGTTTATGGAGACGTAGCTGTTTCAGGTGCAAAGTCAAAGTATGATGCTGACCAGAAGGCATGTACTTATATACAGCTTACAAAGAATGGTTCAACAGCAAAAGGTCTTAAGTTTGTTGTACCTGCAAATACTTCTAAAATCATTTTAAATACTAAATGTGGCTCTTCAGGAGACGGTAAGACTGCTAAACTTACAGTTTCAAGTATTACAGACGGTGACTGGAGTGCAACTGAAACATTAAAAAATGAAGATTATGCAAATGTAACATTTACTCCTTCATTTAATATTACTACAAAAGAAAATGAAGAAGGTGAAACTGTTGCAATTACACAAAAAACAGTTGTAATTTACAATTCAGATTCAGCAAATTCAGTAAACATTACAAGTATCAAGGTTATAGCTCCTACAGAATGGACTAAGACAGAAGATACTGTAGTTTCAAACAAAGATACAAACACTGGTGACAGTTATAACGAAGATGATAACTCATCTACTGTAACTTTACCTTCATTATCAGGAACTGTGGTTTCAGGTTCTGTTAATATTACAAAAAGCGAAGGCTGGCTTAACAGTGCATATATTGAGTTTGATCCATATACAGATGCTAAAGGTTATGTAGTTAAGGTCGATGATGTAAAAATTGATGACCAGCTTATCCGCACATATCCATCATATGTAAGAGCTGATGCTTTAGGTCTTACTGCCGGAGATCACACAATGACAGTACAGGCTGTTCTTGAAAACGGGGATACAACACAAGCTTCATCTGCTACAATGACTGTAATTGACCATGACCGCTCAGGTTATGCTTTTGCTGACGGAGATACTCCTGGTGCATATAAAGCTGACGGTACATTAAAGAGCGGTGCTGTTGTAATTTATGTTGCTGAAAGCAATGTTTTAACAGTTTCATACAACGGCAAAACAGGCTTACAGGAAATTCTTTCTGAAAGTTCATTAAAAACTATTTCAAATCCACTTGATATCCGTGTAATTGGTACAATTACAAGCAATACATTTACAAGCTCTTATTGGGGATCAACTGCTGAAGGTCTTCAGATTAAAAATAACAAAGGCCCAATCACTATCGAAGGTGTAGGTAATGATGCAGGTTTCCATGGCTTTGGTATGCTCGTACGTAACTCAGACCATGTTGAAATTGCAAACCTTGGCTTTATGTGTGCAAAAGATGATAACATTTCATTAGACACAGATAACCAGTACTCATGGGTTCATAATACAGACCACTTCTATGGTAATGCTGGTGGAGACAGTGACCAGGCAAAGGGTGACGGTACAATTGATGTTAAGGGTAAGTCATCATACCAGACATATTCATATAACCACTTCTGGGATAGCGGAAAATCAAGCCTTTGTGGTATGAAGAGCGAAACTGCAGACTCTCGCCTTACATATCATCACAACTGGTTTGACCACTCAGACAGCCGCCATCCACGTATCCGTACACAGACTGTACATGTTTACAATAACTACTTTGACGGTAACTCAAAGTACGGTGTTGGTGTAACATACGGTGCTTCAGCATTTGTTGAGCAGAACTTTTTCCGTAATGCACATGATCCTATGATGTCATCTAAGCAGGGTACAGATGCTACTGGAGACGGTACATTTAGTGGCGAAAATGGTGGTTGGATTAAAGCTTACAACAATAAGTTTACAGAATGTAACACAAATGGTGTTAAGTTCCAGTATGTAACAAACAAGGATACAACAGACGGTGACTGCGATATTGATGCTTATGTTGTAGATAACAGAGAGGATATAGTTCCTTCAACATATAAGACAATTGCAGGTGGTACAACATATAATAACTTTGATACTACTGAATCTCTTTATACAACAGTTGAACCAACAGATCCTGATACAGCTAAAGCTATGGTTGTAGCTTATGCAGGACGCCACAATGCTGACTTTACATGGACATTTGATAATACAAAAGATGATGCTGCATATAGTGTAAATACAGAGCTTAAGAGTGCTATTGTAGGCTACAAGAGCAAACTTGTTTCAATCCAGGGTCTGGGAAGTTCTTCTTCAGAAGGTGGTAATACTGAAGGCGGTTCTGGTAGCGAAACAGATGATGGTGATACTGAAAGTGGTTCTGGCAGTGAAAGTGAGGGCGATTCAGGTACAGTAATTTCTGGTGATACTTTAAAATTTAGTTCAGATACAGTAGGAACAAAAGTTACTGTAGGTAATGTCTCTGTTACTGCAACTGGTAACTTAAAGAGTGGCGTTACTCCAAAAACATACAATAATGTTACTTATGAAACTGCTCTTAAGATGGAGTCTGCAACAAAAATCCTTATTACTGCTGAAGAAGATGTATCTGTAACAATTATTTCAGATACTGCATCAAAAAATATAAAGATTGATGATGTAAAAAAATCAACTGACACAAATGGTGTTGTAACTGTTTCTCTTTCTGCTGGTGAGCACACTATTAGTAAGGGTGACTCAATGAATGTATACGCTTTGATTTTTAATTAATAACAATACAGTTGTAGATCACAACTACATTATTAGTAAGTAAAATCACTAGCTTGATCTTAATATAACACTTCTAATTTATCCCTGTAAAAGTGTCACTTTTACAGGGATTTTTTATCCCCCGGCTTTTTTATTTTTATATTGCACTGATTATGTTTTAAAAAACCTGGGATTATGTTTTGTAACCCTACTGGTTTTGTTTTAAAACCCCACTGATTTTGTTTTAAAACCCCACTGATTATAAACTGTAACCGCATGGACTACAGTTTATAACCGCACGGACTACGGAGCGTAATCCACTGGACTACGGAGTGTAGTCCACTTGATTACAGTGTGTAGTCCACTGGGCTATGCTAACCCCACTTTGACTTTTATAATCTAACAAATATTTATTAGACTATAGCAGTTATTGAGCTTAAACTTATTTTAAATGGAACGGACTGTATCTCGAAAGACATATGTTTATCTTATTCTCTCTTTTATTATCAGCTTATATTTGTGTTCCATGGGTGTCTTTGCATACCAGTCATACTGCATAAAGATTGAAAAAGAAAAAATTTCCTATGTTTTAGATATAACAATTGAGCATGTGAAAACTGATTTATCAAGGTATGTAGATCTTACTTCAATATGGTCAAAAGCTGTGAACACAAACAGTGATATAACATATGAGACCTTTAACTATCTGGCAAAATCAATTTATGACAATGATGTAAACATTGAGTCTATTATTTTAGCTCCAGATAATATTCAAAAGTTTATATATCCTACAAGTCAGTACAATATTGATTTACAGGGTAACGCTTCGCCTCTTACAGATACTTTTATTACTTTAGATAATGAAAAACGGTTTGTAAATGTTATGGCACCTATATATGCCGGTGGGTATGACAAAAGCTACTGGGGCTACGTTGATGTAACTGTGAAAAATCCAAATCTGTTTAACGATTCTTATCTGCTTTACTTAGACAACAACGGATTTTCCTATAATTTAAGCTATTATTATGGTGAAATGAAAAGCCACATAACAGCTTCAGATGTGCCAGTTACAAAAACTGCCCTTACTAAAGGCTTTAGTGTCTGTAACAGTAAGTGGAGTATGAGCATACAGCCTGCAAAAGGATGGATTAACAAAACAATTCTTTTAATACAGATTGCAGGCTCTATGTTTGTTTCATTTTGTGTCTCTCAGCTGGCCTGGCTTATATCAATACTGCGAGAAAAAAATAAAAGCATGGAGCGTATGTCCTATGAGGATGAGCTTACAGGCCTAAGTAACTCACGAAAGTTTACCCAGATAAAATCGATTTTGCGGAAAAATAATGATCCGTATGCGATCTTTTTTATAGATCTCAATTATTTTAAGGTGCTAAATGATACACAGGGACATGAATTAGGGGACAAAATGCTTCAAATTGTTGCCCGTCGTCTTGTAAACTCAGTAAAGGTAAGTGATCTTGTATTTAGAGTTGGTGGAGATGAGTTTGTAGTCCTTATAAACGGTGGAAATACACGGAGTATTTATGAGGATATAAAAAAGAGGCTTTTTAATAATGTATGTTCAAGTATTAATATTGGCGAAACCACAATTACACCTGATATAAGTATTGGATATGCTTCATATCCTGATGACGGATACGATATAGACGATATAGTTAAGCTTGCTGAACGATATATGTATGCCGAAAAAGCGGATAAAAAGATTGAAAGATAGCCTTGTATGTAATTGACATTATTCAGATTATATTAAAGGATATAATATGGAACAATTAAAAAAAATAATACAGGTAGCAGGCCAGAAGGTTAAGGCCGATTATGTAATCAAAAACTGTAAAATCGTAGATGTGTATTCGCACTCAATAATAGATGGTGACATTGCTTTTTGTGATGGTAAAATTGCAGGTATAGGTCAGTACTCAGGTGTAATAGAGTATGATGCAAAAGGTAAGTATGCTCTTCCTGGTCTGATTGAAAGTCATATACATATTGAGTCCTCTTTTTTGACCCCAGAGGAGTTTTCAAGACTTGTTGTCTGTCACGGCACAACTACAGTTATAGCCGATCCCCATGAGATAGTAAATGTAAGTGGTATAAATGGCCTGAACTATATGATTAGTGCAGCCCAAAACTCTGTAATAGATATAAAGTACATGATGCCGTCCTGTGTGCCAAGTACGCCATTTGAACACTCAGGAGCTGTAGTAGACTCAGTTGCTATGTATGCACCAATAAAAGATGATTTTATCCTGGGTTTAGGGGAGTTTATGAATGCCGTAGGGGTTGTAAACTGTGATACTGAGTGTCTTAAAAAAATAAAAGTATGCAAAAAGAACAACAAAATAATAGACGGTCACTCTCCTGGATTATCAGGTTATGATTTATCTGCTTATGCAGCCTGTGGTGTAATCACTGATCACGAGTGTTCAACTGTTGAGCAGATGAATGAGCGAATAAGAAACGGTATGTATGTTCAGTTGAGACATGGATCTGCCTGTCACGACTTAAAAAATCTTATAAAAGGTGTAAATGAGTATAACAGCCGCCGCTGTCTTTTATGTTCAGATGACAGACAGCCTGTGACTATATTGGAGAGTGGGGACTTAGATGATCATTTACGTATTTGTGTTGAAAACGGTCTTGATCCTGTTACTGCAGTACAGATGGCATCTTTAAACGCCAGTGAATGCTATGCCTTAAATGACAGAGGCTCTTTAACTCCTGGTAAAAGAGCAGACGTGATTCTTGTTGATAATTTAAAAGATTTTAATGTTAATGAAGTATGGGTTTACGGAGAGCTTGTTGCTAAAGAAGGTGTTTGTTTAAAAGACGTAAAACGGACAGATACAACTGCTGTTTTAGGTAGTGTCCATATAAAAGATTTTGATAAGTCAAAAATTGCATTAAAGCTGAAAAGCAATAAGGTAAATGTAATCGGGATAAACAGTGGCAGTATTGTAACAAAAAAGCTTGTAAAGACTGTCAGAGTTGACGATAAAGGAGACTTTGTTTTTGACCTTAGTGAGGATGTTGCTAAAATATGTGTTATTGAGAGACATCACAATACGGGCAATCTTTGCACAGCTTTAATAAGTGGTTACGGAATTAAAAAAGGAGCTGTTGCAGTAACTATTGCCCATGACAGTCATAACCTTATTGCAGTAGGTGTTAATAACGATGAAATTGAATGCGCTGTTAAAGCTATTGAAGGGCAAAACGGTGGTGCTGTTGTTGTAAAGGATGGCAAAGTAATTGCATCTCTTCCTTTGCCGGTAGCAGGTCTTATGAGTGATAAAAGCGGTCAGTGGGTTCAAGGTGAGCTTGATAAGCTTTATAAAGCTTGTGTTGATGAGTGTGGTGTAAATCCAGAGCTTGATCCTGTTATGACATTGGCTTTTATGTCTTTACCGGTTATACCTGAGTTAAAGATAACTGATATGGGATTATTTGATTATAATAAATTTGACTTTATAAATATTGAAGCCGATAAATAACATGAAAATAATATGGAAAAATCGCAGCTAGGTTCATTATCAGTAAAACAACTTATGTGTAAGCTTGCAGTACCTGCTATTACTGCACAGCTTATAAATCTCCTGTACAATATTGTTGACCGTATATACATTGGTCATATAGGTCATGCTTCGGCTCTGTCTTTGACAGGGGTTGGATTGTGTTTTCCTGTTATTGCAATTATATCTGCCTTTAGTCTTTTAGCAGGTTTAGGAGGAGCCCCTCTTGTTGCTATGGAGCTTGGTAAGGCTGAAAACGGAAGTAACAGCAAAAAAAAGGCTGAACTTGTTATTTCAAATGCCCTTTTGATGCTTTTGTTTTTTTCAGTTTGTCTTACTTCATTTTTTTTGCTTTGTAAAACTCCTGTCCTAAAGGCTTTAGGCGCATCAAGCGATACCCTTCCATATGCAAGAGCATATCTTTCAGTTTATCTTACAGGAACTTTGTTTGTTCAGCTCTCCTTAGGGCTAAACCCTTTTATTACATCTCAGGGCTTTGCCAGAACTGCTATGATATCAGTTTTGGTTGGTGCTGTTGCCAATGTAATTTTAGATCCAATATTCATTTTTACATTAAAGCTTGGTGTAAAAGGGGCTGCAATTGCCACTGTAATATCTCAAGCTTTAAGTGCATTGTGGATTATTGTGTTTTTATGTTCAAAAAAATCACTTGTGCGTATAAGGCTTTCAAGTCTGGTTTTTGACAAAGATATTGTTGCTGAAATCTCATTCCTTGGTATATCACCTTTTATTATGAACGCAACTGAAGGTGCAATATTTGTAATTTTTAACTCAAATCTGCAGCGGTACGGTGGTGATATGTATGTTGGGGCTATGACAATACTCCAGTGTATTATGCAGCTTGTATTTGTGCCTTTGAGTGGTTTTACTTCAGGGGTGCAGCCTGTAATAAGCTATAATTATGGTGCAGATAAAATTGACAGAGTAAAGCTTTGTGTAAAATATATGCTTATAGTTTGTGTCAGTTTTTGTGTAATGTTTAATTTTATACTTACTGTATTTTGCAGGCAGGTTGCTTCGGTATTTACTACAAACTCAATGCTTATTGACCTTGTGGTAAAAATTCAGCCTGTTTACTTTGGATCGGTGTGGTTTTTTGGAGTTCAGATGTGTGCCCAGTCAACCTTTGTGGGATTAGGCAGGGCAAAAATATCTGTTTTTATAGCTCTTTTACGCAAAATAATTCTTTTGATACCTTTAGCCTTAATACTGCCTTGTTTTGTGGGGGTAATGGGGATTTATGCTGCAGAGCCTGTTGCAAGTATAACCTCTGCTTTTACTTCAGGTGTACTGCTCTGGTTTGTCATTAAAGATTTATAAGAGTAAAAAAAGAAAAAAGATTTGACAAATAAAAATTGATATTTTAGTATATTTTCAGGTACTTAAATGCAATTTAATAATAAAGCTTTAAAAATATCTGTCATCTTTTTTATACTCCTGTCAGTTATTTCTTTTTCTTTTGTGCTTTATATTGCTGAAAAAAACGTCAACCATGATAAAGAAACTGCTGAGACAGCCTGTAATGTGGCTGTAAACAGGGTCTTTGGATCTTTGTTATCATATATCGATATTGCAGATACTATTTCTTTCTTAATTCAAAATAATGATGGCAAAATCCAGAACTTTGCAACTCTCTGTGCAAAAATAATGCGCGAAAAACCTTTTATTACAGATATACAGCTTGCACCCAATGGTATTGTCAGTGAAGTGTATCCTCCTATAGCCAGTGGCAGGGTAGATAAAACGATTTTTGAAACTGGGGACGACTATAACTTTTATAAAGTGAGAGACAGTAGTCAAAACGTAATTTTATCAGGTCCTGTGAAGCGGAACGACAGCACTGAAGATATACTTGTAGTTAAAAAAAGTGTTTATATTGCAGGCCCTTTTGGTACTAAAGAATTGTGGGGCTTTGTGGTTGTTTCACTGAAAATCAAAGACATATTTAAAAATGTTTTTACAAAAGAGTTTGTGCATACCCGTTATGTATATCGTATCGAAAAACTGAATTATAAAACAGGGTACTTTTCAAATGTGTATGAAACTGAAAGTGATATTTTAAAAGATCACATAACGACAACTTTTCCTTCTCCACTTTCTGACTGGTTTATGAGTGTAAGTCCCCGCTGTTCCTGGATAAACTACAGATACTTGTTTTTATGCCTTTTGATTGCTGTTTTAGTATGCTATATTTTGTCGCAGCTCATATATTTGATTGTTTTGTCTAAAAGTGAAAATAAACTCATGGAAAACCTAGCATACAATGACAGTTTAACCCGACTGTATAATCACAGAAAGTTTATTCTTGATTATAATAAGTTTGAGCAAAATCAAATGCCGATAGGTGTCTTGTATCTTGATTTAAACGATTTTAAAAAGATTAATGATACCTATGGACATAAAACAGGGGATGAACTTTTAAAAATTGTTGCCCGTAAGCTTGATAACAATATACGAGACAAAGATTTAGCTTATCGTGTTGGTGGGGATGAGTTTATAATTATTGTCCATGATAAGCATGATGCTGATTTTTATCAGGGGCTAAAAAGACGTCTTGAAGAGTCAATTGCCTGTGATACTGTAATCGGAGATGTATTTTTAAATGTTGGTATCAGTGTCGGTTTTAGTCTTATCCCCTATGATACAATGTCTTATTGTGAAGCCTTAACTAAAGCTGAAAAGGAAATGTATGCAGATAAAGCTTATAAAAAGTTGTCCCGTGAAAAAAATACTAGTGGCAAGAGTGGGGGATCTGAAAAGAATATATATAAATTTGGCATAAATAATTAGAAATATTAAAAAAATATTAAAAAAACATAACAATTAGTTAAAAAATAGTGGAAATATTGGAGATGTGTTGTATAATTTGTTTTAGGATATGAGAGACAAATTATATTATGAATCTGTTATTACTTTTTTCACAACTTTTGTGTTCTGTGGATTTGTTATTTATGGGTTACAGTCTGCTGAAGTTGCAGGACACAAGTCTCGATCCCGTCAGATTTTAAGTGCAGGTTCTACTTCTATTTCTTCTTCTTTTGATTCGTATATTGATGTTGCTAACTTTTGGGAAGTACTTATTAAATCAAACGGTGGTCAGGTAAAGGACTTTGAAAAAGTATCAAAGATGATCATGGACAAAACACCTTGTATAAAGAGTATTCTTATCGCGCCAAAAGGTGTTGTAAAGTATGTTTACCCTTTGGAGGGTAATGAAAGATCAATGATAAATGTTCTTACAGACCCAAATAAAAAAATTGAGGCCGAATGGGCAAAAAAGACAGGTCTCATGACTTTAACTGGTCCTACAGAACTATATCAGGGTGGTGAAGGCATTATTTTGCGAAACCCTGTTTATCTTGATGACAGTAAAAGTGAAGAAAGCTTTTGGGGATTTACTGAAGTAATTATAAGGCTTCCTGATTTTTTGATAGATGATATTAATTTATCTTATCTTTCGCAGGATTTTAATTACAGGCTTTGGCGCAGTAATCCTGAAAGCGGTCGAATCAGTACTATAGTTGAGTCCAACGACGAGCTTATATTAAATAACCCTATCAGCAATACTTTTGAAGTACCTAATGCACACTGGACTTTAAGTATTTCGCCTAAAAAAGGCTGGGTAAACAAAAACAGCCTGATAATTGAAGCGTCATTTGCTTTCATTATCAGTATCCTTGTTGCATGTGTATCCAGATACAAAGGTTTGATTGATAATATTATGTTCAAGATGGGACTTTTACAAAAATAACAAAAATAATCAGTTTTGCTATTGACACTTTTTTTACAATTATGTATATTATCAAAGTCGACACGACGATGGGGTGTTAGCGAAGCTGGTTATCGCGCTGGCCTGTCACGCCGGAGATCGCGGGTTCGAGCCCCGCACATCCCGAATAAAACTGTTCACAAAGGTGAGCAGTTTTTTTTTGCCCTTTTAAACTTATCAATTTCTTTTTCTGATTAATTAACCTGTGATTTAGCTATAGCAAATTGTGGGAGGAAAAAAATAAGGCCCGCTCTTTACGAACGGGCCTAAGTAGGTAAGTGGTACATCTCCTAGCAGAATTGAACTGCTGTTGTCGGGATGAAAACCCGATGTCCTAACCACTAGACGAAGGAGACAAATGTCGTACAGGTAATATATATTATTTGATTTATTTTGTCTATACAGATTGAAAAAAAAAGGAGCCGGAAGTTGCCTACTTTCCCACTGACAGCAGTATCATCGGACGTGCTCTGGCAATTAATAGAATAGATTTTTGGGCTTAAGCCCTAATGGTTAATTTAATATTAGCTCATGTTCATTTAACCGTCAAGTATTTATTTTTTATTTTGTAAAAAACAATTTTTAAATTATACTTAACATATGTGCAAAAAAATAGTAATTAAGCTTTTTCTTTTGTTTTTTACAGTGTCTGTTTCTTCTGCTCAGTTTTATGACAGAAGTGAAACTGTTTTTAAAACTTCTGTTGCGTTTCCAAGTGGTCTTAAGTTTGATTTTTCTGAAGGTGTAATATTTCGGTCGTCCTTTTCAGGGGCTGTTGATTTTGGTTTCAGACATACTGGTACACGATATGATACAGGTTTTTTTGCTGATGCAGAGATTTATTATCCTTTTGTGTTAGGCGTTAACTATAGATATGGTCCTTATAAAGCAAATCCCTGCACATACTATGATTTTTTACTTGGAGTTGACCTGTTTTTGGGTGGATATCGGATTATAAAGCAGGATTATAACTATAAGGTTCCTTTTGGCATTGGTCTTCATATAAATAACTTGCATCAAAAAAATGATTTTTACGGTTCAATTGAAGGTATTAATGAACTGACTGCAGGATTAGGAGTGTGGAGTGCATACGAAAAGCAAATTTCTGACAAGCTGTACTTTAATGCCGGTGTAAAACTTATGGCTGACATTTTACGCATTAAAACTACAGCTATGGGAGGTGCTTTGGAAACTTTGTTTAAAGGGGTACTTTATTTTAACTTAGTCCCATCCTTTGGTATTGTTGTTAAGATTTAAAAATCCCAGTTAAGCAAGATATAGTTTTCTTTTATTTCAAGAACCTCCAGAGCTCCTGTTAAAGCAACTGTGTGATCATGACAAATATTTATGCACGAGCCTTTTGAAACAAAATACTCAAACACAAGAGGGCTACCCACTGTTTCCTGTTTGTATAAGGTAAGCTGTAACAAACTGTTTCCCTGACTATTATACTTAATTTTAGAGATAATCGCAGCATAACCTTCTTCTGTAAACTCTACTGGTAAAAAGTCTTCGCAGTCTTCATCTTCTCTAAATCTTTGACCTGTATAAAACTCTTTCTTCATATATTACCTCTAAGATTATTTTAATAAAAAGGAAAGAATGAGTAAAATAAAAAACTGTTTTTACAAAAAAAAACGGCAAAAGCTTTAACAAAAACGTTAAGACCTTTGCCGTTCTTTTCGCTATATTTCTTTATCTTTTCGGTATTTATTTAAGTACATTGCTTTTTCAGCTTCGCCCACAATGTCCTCAAAGTTTATGCCGTCTTTAGGAAAGCTTGCAAGACCGACACTTGCTATAGGCTTTATTTTTACAGAACCTATAGTTGTTTCTCTTTCAAGGGAGTCTGTAATACGTCTGCAAATCGGATTGTAGTTTTCATTGTCAGTATTACCATGGATTACTACTGCAAACTGGTTCCCGCCAATACGGTAAGCACGGTCGCTTTCTTTTATACAGCTGAGTATTTTTTTTGCAGAAACTTTTATAAGTTCGTTGCCCTGATCGTGGTTAAACGAATCGCTTACATGCTTTATTGTGCTTATATCAATACAGATGACTCCGTATGGTATAGCTCTACGCTGAAGCTTTTCGAGCTCAATGTTAAACTTACGGGCATTAAACAGCTGGGTAAGGGTGTCTTTATATACTCTGTCGCTTGAATAGTAATTACATTCTCTTAATCTGAATGTCAGGTGCGTCAGCTGAACAATGAGTATTGTTACAATTATTGCACTTAAAATCTGTAATACAAGATGAGTGTAGTTAATCCATCCTGTTACAGGAGCAAAGCACAAAACCCATTTTTTGTTTGCAACTGTAAAATGATACTCTGTAGGTGATTTAAGCTCATAAGCGCTTGATTGAGTGATAAGTATCTTTCGTTTTGGATTATCTTCATAGTCCCAAAGCTTATAGTCGTACCCTGCATTTACAATCTGGTCAAAGTTTACAAAGGAAAAAAACTCTTTATCCTTTATTGTTGCACTTGAAAATCCCCAGAATACCGGTCCGTCACTGCCTTCAGTAAATACAGGCTGAGTGATAAGTAAACCAGAACTTTTATCATCCAGTGTTATCGGCCCTGTAATAGTAGCCTTATGAGAGTTTTTGGCAAGCTCGGCTGAGTATTTTGAAATGGCTGAAGTAAACAGATTTAATCCAACAAAGCTGTTTCGTAAATCCGGGTATATATCTGATACAATGCCGTCTGGAGCAATAGCAATGCTGTTTAAGGCCTGATTATTTCGGTATATCACTTTTGATATATCATCAAAACCTTCGACAGAAGCTGCATCTTTTTGTATTAATGCATTCCAGAACTCTGTTACGGTAAGGTATCTGTTAAGTGTTAGTATTATATTGTTGGTAACAGAATTTACAATCACAGAACCTTTTGTTCTGCGTCCCTCTATTTTTTTTAATTGTACTGTTGTAATAAAAGTAGAAAACGATACGACGCACAAAACAGCAACAGCGAGGGTAATTAGATTATGTTTTTTATAAGAATCCAATTTTAAGGAACCTCAAAAAATTAAGAAAAACTTTTATGAATAATATCTTAAATTATACTTTTTTACAAATAATGTTTCTACTAGTATTTTGCTATTTTTTGTAATTTTGTCAAAAACCGCCTTTATAACATCATTTTCTTATTTTTTGTGTTTTATTTTATTAATCTGCTTCTTTTTGTATCTATAAATAAGTAAAGCACAGGGTGCTTAAATGACAATTATTAAGGAGTGGGTTTATGAAAAAAGCTTTATTGTTTTTACTATCATTTATGGCTGTTGTAATGTTTTCCTGTTCACAAAATGCAGGTGAAGGTAGTAAAGGTACATCTTCAGGAGGAGAAGTCAAAATAGAGAAGGAGTATCCTCCATTTATTGGTAGTGGCAGCAGAGAGATGATATTTGTAAAAGGTGGCTCTTTTACAAAAAAGGTAAATGGAGTAGATACAACTGTTTCTGTGGATAGCTTTTATATGTCGAGATATGAAGGGGTTCGTAACTGGATTTCCACCAGCAAGACTGATGATGGGGATGAGACAACTCATAAGGTAGGTTGTTTATACACAGCTATTTATTTATGTAATAGTCTGAGTATAAGAGAAGGACTTGAGCCATATTATCTTTATGACGGAGGAACAAAACTACCTGATGTCATTTATATGGTTAATCCTAAACTTTTAACAGCCAATAAAAAAGGTGGTTATCGTCTGCCTACAGTTGAAGAGTGGCAGTGGGCAGCAATGGGGGGCGTAAAAAGCAAAGGTTATGCCTATGCAGGCAGCAATGATATAGAAGATGTTGCTTTTTATAACGGAAACAGTTCAGAGCCTCAGAAGATTGGACTTAAAAAGCCAAATGAACTTGGCTTTTATGATATGTCTGGTAACTATAGTGAGTTTAGTTATACTCAAATAAATCGTATAAATGAGCCACAGTATTTTATGGGAGGCAGCTTTGCCCATGACAGTGATTTTTGTAAGGTTGACAGTACCCCCGAAGTCATATACATGGGTGAAATCGATTATAAAGGAGCTTTAAGACTTGTCAGAGACATTATAGATTAACAAAAAACAAAGCAATCAAAGGTAGTGTAACTACAGATAAAATAGTTGTAATTATTATACCGTTTGAGCAAAAACTGCAGTCCCAGCCTTTTTCTGCAAGTATAAGCAGAGGAAGGCTTCCTACTGGCATTGAAACCATAAGAAGTGTCAGATACTTAAGTTCCTCGCTCATAGGGGCTGCCTTTATTACGAAACATAAAATCACTGGAATAAGTATCATTTTTATGGCAAAAAAAGTATAGAGCTTCATGTTTGTAAAGATTTTTGACAGGTGTTTTTGCTCTCCTAATGTTATGCCTATGATAAACAGAGCCATAGGAACGCAGACATTACCAAGATAGTTTAGTGACTGACTTATAATTTGTGGCAGGCTGATATTTAAAAAGAATAATGTTATGGCTGTAATACCGCCTATGGTTCCTGTGCTGAAAATATTTTTAAGAGTCTGGCAGCTGAATATTTTTACTTTTGTTTCATTAGTTAAAGATACTGCGTATGTATAAAAAATTACATTGTAGACAAGATTAAATATAGCATTATAAATTACATAATCATTTCCAAGAACTGCTTTTATTACAGGTAAGCCGATAAAACCAAGGTTTGAAAAAATAAACATAAGCTTTAATGTAACTTTATCAGAGTGTGATTTTACAAAAAAGGATGCAATACAGCCTGCTATGATAAAAATAATAAACATACATGTCGCAGCTATGAACATTACAAATATGCTTGTATAGTCTCGTTGTGAGCTTTGATTTAATACGCTTGAAATTAACAGACAGGGATTATAAATATTAATTACTAAAAATGAACAGAACTTTTTGTTTTGATCGTTTGCCCTTCCAATTTTCTGGCAAATAAAACCTGTCCAGATAAGAATCATAATGACAATCATCTGCTGTAAAACTAATTTTGGATCCATAAGTCAATTATAAATCCAATACATACTATACGCAAAAAAAATAAAAAAATTGCAAAAGTGGTGTTGACTCTTTTTTATAAACAATATATATTAACACACGTTGCTGATACGCAATATGATCCCTTAGCTCAGCTGGTAGAGCAACGGACTGTTAATCCGTGTGTCGCTGGTTCAAGCCCAGCAGGGGTCGGATAAAGGCTTTAATCAACTGATTAAAGCCTTTTTTGTTTTAAAGCCTGACAGCAAAAATACAAGCTGAGTAAAAAATAAGCCGGCTGCCTTTGAAAAAACTAAAAGCAACCGGCTTTTGCATAATGACAATGTGTAAAAGCTTAAACTAAAGTCTTACCATGTCTCTCGTGATTTCACTTAAGCTGTATGCACCGCACATAGACATTGTGTCACTAAGCTCACCTGCAATCTTATCGATGTAGCATTTTATACCTTCTTCACCAGCACCAAATGTTGCAGTAACAAAAGGACGGGCAATAATAACAGCGTCAGCACCAAGCGCCAGAGCCTTAAATACATCTGTTCCGCTGCGTATGCCGCCGTCAACAATAATCTTAATTTTTCCCTTAACTGCATCAACAATCTCAGGTAATACTTCAGCTGTAGAAGCACAACCGTCCAGTACTCGCCCTCCATGATTTGAAACAACAATTGCACTGGCACCAGCTTCACATGCTTTAAGTGCACCTTTAACTGTCATAATTCCCTTTACAATAAAAGGTACTTCAGCCATTTTGACAATTTGTTTAAGTTCTTCAACAGACTTAGGGCCTGCAGGAGGTGTCATATTCTTTAAAAATGGTAAGCCTGCTGCATCAACATCCATAGCAACAGCAAAAGCCTTTGCATTTTTAGCAAGGGTCAGTTTTTCGCTGATAGTTTCAAGGTTCCATGGTTTTATAGTTGGAACCCCGTTTCCACAGGCCTTTTCAATAGCCTTTGTAGCTGCATCCATAATAGCAGGGTTTGTTCCATCTCCTGTAAAGGCTGCAATACCGTATTTGGCACATGAGCTTACAAGTATATCGTTGTAGCTTATGTCATCATATTTATCACTGTAGTGCATATTTATAGCACCCACAGGACCTGCAAAAAAAGGATACTTAAAGGTTTTACCAAAAAGGCTTAGCTGTGTATCAACTTTTTTGTTCTCAGTAAGTGTATCCATATTAATGCGGATACTCATCCATTTTTCATAATTGCGTATTGCACAGTCCCCTGCACCTTTTGCACCTGGTCCAGGTATCTGGTTTGAACACGCTTTGCCATTACACACAGGGCAAGCCTTGCAGTATTTTCCAATACATTCTCTAGCCTGTGCAAGTACCTCGTTATAATTCATAAGTATATTTTAACCTACAATTATATAATGCAAAAGCAGAAAAAAAATAATTCATTTATGGTATACTAACTTAAACGAAAAAATGTGGAGTTTAAATGAAAATTTTACATACATCAGACTGGCATCTTGGTAACAGTCTGTTTAACATAGACCGTTCAAAGGAAACAGACTGTTTTTTTTCATGGTTAAAAAAAACAATAGTTGATAATGAGGTTACTGCCCTCCTTGTGTCGGGGGACATTTTTGATACAGTAAACCCTCCTGTCTTAGCCCGTAATAAGTATTTTACCTTTTTAGCTTCACTTTTAGATACCTGCTGCAAAAATATTATCATAACAGGCGGTAATCATGACTCAGCAGTACTTTTAGATGCTCCTAAAGAGCTTTTAAGTGCTTTAAATATTAAAGTTACTGGCAGTATAGCTGACCGTAGCATTGAAGACATGGTTTTTCCTTTAAAAGATAAAGACGGAAAGACTATGGGTATATGTGCTGCAATCCCCTTTGCAAGAGAAATTGAGCTTAGACCTTATCGAAGTGATGAGTCAAAAAGTTTTTTTGAAGATACATACACTAATCTTTATAAAAAAGCGGGGGAACTCTGTATAAAGCTTAAAGGAAAGGATAACCTGCCTTTGATTGCCATGGGGCATTTGTATGCTTCAGATCTTGAAGGCCGTTACAGTGAGCAGATAAATAATGAGCATCCACAAGACGGAACGCGAAGTCTTGATATAACAGGTAATCTTGGTAGCATTAGTGATAGCGTGTTTGGTAACTATTTTGATTATGTTGCCCTTGGACACATCCATTACACAACAATGGTCAATAAAAATCCAGGGGTTCGATACTGTGGTTCACCATTTGTGTTAGGCTTTGACGAAGCAAATATAGCTCATAATGTGCTTTTAATAGACTGCGACAATAAGGACGATCTAAAAGTTTCTAAAATTACTGTTCCACAGTTTATTAAGTTTAAGCGCGTAACAGGTTCAATAGACTTTGTTTTACATGAGCTTGATGCTCTTAACGGAAAAAACGGCGACACCCCTTTATATGTTGAAGTCTGCTATGAAAGTGAAGCAGGACGCAATATCCATGAAGAGCTGGCTCTAAAAAGTAATGATTTTGATTTTGAAATTGTAAGCTTTAAGCACATAAAAAAAGCTGATCTATATAGTCGTGGAGAGCATCTGTTTGATTTAACTGAAATAAAGAGTATAGATGAGGACGAAATATTTAAAAGTCTTATTTTGTCTCAGACAGGTTTTGATAAAGACAGTGTGGAAGCAAAGGCTTTGCTTGATGATTATTTACCGTTGATAAAAAGTATTTCACAGGAAATTGACTGATGCGTATATTAAAAATTGAATTTGAAAACATAAACTCTATAAAAGGCAAGTGGGAAATCGATTTTACAAATCCTAACTATCAGGAAAACCACAATATATTTGTTATCTGCGGTCCTACAGGCTCTGGTAAGACAAGTATCTTAGATGCAGTTTCTTTAGCTTTGTACGGCAAAACACCCCGCCAGTCTGTTATAAATAACGGAGAAGGCGGCAATGAAATTATGACCAGAGGGACATCAAGCCTTTATGCTAAAATAACATATCAGTGTAAAAAAGGTGTTTTTACATCAAGCTTTACACAAAGAAGAGCCAGAGATAAAGCAGACGGTAACCTTCAAAAGGCTGAGTTTGCAATTACAGATGAAAAGGGCGTTATTATTGATAGCGGAGCAGGTAAAGATTTAAGTGCAAAAACTTCTCAGATTGTAGGCTTAACCTATGAGCAGTTTTGCCGGTCTATGCTTTTAGCTCAAGGTGAGTTTAACCGCTTTTTAAAGTGTGATAATAAAGAAAGGGCAGCAATCCTTGAAAAACTTACTGGCACTGAGCGGTACCGAAAAGTTGCAGTAAAAATATGTGAGCGCAGTAAAGAAGAACAGCTTGCCTTTGATAGTCTTTTAGAAAAAAAAGAAGAACTTTGCGGCGAGCTTTTATCAGATGACGAAGTAACTGAATACAATTCGCTTTCACACTCCTTACAAACACAGATTGAAAAAATACAAAATGAAAGTGAAACCTTAAAAACAATTTTAAACTGGTATATAGATATTGATGCTGGGAAAAAAAAGATAGATCAGTGCATTTTAGAACAGAATAAATATCATTTCTTATTAAAAGAGTTTGAGAGCCAGGCAAAAAAGCTTGAAAGGGGTGAAAAAGCTTTACTTTCAAAGGGGCTTTATGATGCATATGAAAGATCAAAAAAAGCTCTCTCTGACGAGAAACAGTCATTAGTAAGTGAAGAAAAGAAAAGTCATGATCTTAATGAACAGCTTGTGAAGGCTCAAAATGAAAAAAAAGCTGCATCTGAACAAAAGATTATTGTTAATGAGCAGTTTGCAAAAGATGAGCTTTTGTACAAAAAGGTAAGGGCTTTAGATTTAACTCTTTTAAGTCAAAAAAAGCAGTGTGATATTGTTTTTGACCGGTTAAAGGATAATAGAGCTGATATTGAAAAAAATCAGGGAAAGCTTAATTTATTAACTGAAGAACTTACAAAGCTTATCGATGAAAATAAAAAAGCTCGTGAGTATAAAAATGCAAATAAAAAAGACTGTGATATAGCTTCAGTCATAGAGCTTATAAAAGCTGAAATAAAAGATGTTGAGCAAAAAAAAGCAGAGCTGATTACTGTCACAAACAATATCAATAGCTCTAATAAAAAAGTTGATAGCATAAAAGAAACTGTCAGGGATTTGACTCAAAAGCTTTGTGAGTATGACTCATATATAAAAGAGCACGATAAGGATAAAGAGCTTTCAAACCTTATTGCAGTGTGGACGTACAAATTAGGTGATATTGAAGGCATTGAAAAAGATCTTGTCGAAGAAAATGAAGAGCTTTCATCATTGAAGTGCGAGCTTGAAAACTTAAATAATGAAAAAAGTCAAAAAGAAAGTGAAGGTAAAGTTCTCTTTGATAAAATGGCTGCTATTTTACAGGATAAAGGGGCAATGCTTGCTTTGTTTTTACAAAAAACACTGCAAAAAGGTAAACCCTGCTGTGTATGCGGATCTTTAGAGCATCCTTTTATGACAAAAAAAAGTGATGACAGTGTAAGTGATTTAGTTCAGATATCTTCTCTGTCTGATGATATAAATGTTTTAAACAGTGAAAAACAGACACTTGATAAAAAGCTTAGTGATATAAGTATAAAACTGTCGGCAGTAACTGAAAAGTACAATCACCTTAAAGAGAAAATTAGCGAGGATAAACAAAAGCTTGCTTTATTATTTTCTGAAAAAGACAAGGCTTTTAGTCCCTGGGGTAAAGATATAGGTCTTGATACTCTTTGTGAAAAAAGCAGTGCCTATGAAAAATGTCTTGAAGACTTTAGTCAGTGTGAGCAAAAGCTTTCAAAAGCAAAAAGCGAACTTGAAATTAAAGAAAGTGAACTTAAAAACTACACTGATTCATATAATGATTTATCAGCTGCTTTAAAACGCTTAATTGATAATGTGAAAACAAAAACTCAGCATTTTGATATTAATGCTGAAGAAGAAAATCTTTCAGCTATAGTTGACTTTTTAAATGAGCGCCTTGAAAAATGGACTTTAAATGAAAAAGTATTAAGTGAAAGTGAAGTGGCTATAAGCTCAAAAAATGCAGCTGTTACAGAGCTTACTTTAGTATGTGAAAAACTTATTGATTGTGAAAAAGAAGTTTCAAAGGAGTATGACGATAAAAAAGCATCATACGATAAAACTCTTTATGAGCGTACACAAGCTTTGGGCGAAAAAAATGTAGATGACGAGGAAGCTTTATCAAAAGCAAGGCTTTCAGACGTTGAAAAAAGCTATGAAAGTGTATGCGAAAAAGTAAATGAGCTTTCAAAAATAAGTGAGTCATCAAAGGTTTTGCTTAAAAAGCTTTTTGATAATGTAGATGATTTATCTATAACAAACGAAAATGATAAAAACGAGTTTAACCGTAAGCTTTGTGAAACAGGCTTTGAAAATGAGCAGGACTATTTGTCATCCCTTTTAACAGAAAGCGAAATACAGTCCCTGAAAAATCAAAAGCAAAAACTTAGCGATGACTGCTTACGAAGCGATACAGCAAAGGATCAGGCTCAAAAGGACTACGATATGCTTTTAGCAAAGCATCCTGATGCAAAGGACAGGGAAAGTACAAAAGCAAGTTTTGATGAGCTTAAAATTAAAGAAGAAGAATTGAGTAAAAAGCTTTTAACCGTAAATACAAAACTTGAGCAGTATAAAGTGAATAAGCTTAAGTTTGATGAGCTTATAAAAAGCTTTGACAGGCAAATGGCAATTAATGACAAATGGAAGCAGCTTAAAGAGTGGATTGGGGACAATAAGGGAGACAAGTTTAACATATTTGTTCAAAGCCTTGCTTTTACAAGTCTTATAGCCCATGCAAACAGATATTTACAGGGTATTACAAGCAGATATCTTTTAAAGCAGAAAAATGCCGAAGATCTTGATTTTGAGTTGATTGATGCAAACTTTGCAAAACCTCGTTCAGTGACAAATATATCAGGAGGCGAAAGCTTTATGATAAGTCTGTCGCTGGCATTAGGAATAGCAGAGTTTGCAAACCGTAGTATCAGGGTTGATACACTGTTTTTAGATGAAGGCTTTGGAACTCTTGATAATGAAAAAATTGCCTGTGTAATTGATGTTTTGCGAAAGCTTGAGTCCAGCGGAAAAATGCTTGGTGTCATTACACACGTTGATGAAGTCATTGCAGCAATTCCGCAAAAGATCGAAGTAAAACCTGTTACAGGAGGAGCAAGTATCATCATTGGAGACGGTATAACTCATTTTGATAAATAAATTAAGGATGGGATTATGAGTGTAGCACAAAAAAAAGCTGCCCTTCGAAAACAAATGAAGATGCAGTTAGCACAATACTGTAAAAACGCTGAGCTTTTGCAAAATGAGTCTGAAATGCTGTGTAAGCTTATAAGTGAAAGTGAGCAATACAAAAAAAGCAGTGTAATATTTGGTTATATGAACTTAAAGACTGAAATTGATATATCACCTTTAATGCTTTTAGCTTTAAGTCAAAATAAAAAAGTATGTATACCAAGGGTGATACAGGGCAGTCAGTCTATGGAGTTTTATTATTTAGACAAGAATAAAACACTAGACAGTCAGATTTGTTCTGGCTCCTTTAATATAAGGGAGCCGGCCCCCTTTTTACAGTGTGTAAGCCTTAAAAGTGATTTTATAAAAGAAAGTCAGATTTTAGTTTTAACCCCGGGTCTTGCTTTTGACAGTAGTAAAAACAGACTTGGTAAAGGCATGGGATTTTATGACATTTACTTTAGTCGTCTTGAAAAAAATTGCATAAACTATACTTCAATGGGGGTTTGTTTTAAAAATCAGATAGTATCTGAAGTTCCTTTTGAGAGTAATGATAAAAAGATGGATAAAGTTGCAGATTCTATAAACATTTTTTAATTTGTTTTATTTATTAAGACAATGATAAAATGTATGTATCAGGGGGTGTATTATATGGCTATAATTACAATCTCAAGAGAGACAGGTTCGCTGGGAGACGAAATTACAAAAAACGTTGCTCAAAAGCTAAATTATACTCTTGCTACTAAAAGAGATATTGAAAAACGCATTTTGACTTTAGGGTTTAGTGAAGAGCTTTTAAAAAAGTTTGATGACCGTAAAATCAGTTTTACTGCTGCATTATCTAAAAACAGAGACAAGTATTATAACTATCTGCGTTCTGCTGTTCTAAACACTGCTGCAAATAATAATGTCATTATTGTGGGGCGGGGTGGCTCTGAAATATTAAAGGGAGTTCCTAACCATATTGCTGTGCGCATTATTGCAGGTCTGAATGAGCAGGTAAAAAGAGTAAGTAAAAGCAATAATGTAAGCGAGCATGCAGCAAAAAAAATGATAAGGCGCGACGCTTTACATCAGCATGGTTTTTATAAATGCTATTACGGTGTAGACATATACATGCATCCCTGCTTTGATTTATATATCAATACTTCAAACATCACAGATATTGACAGGGCTGGGGACATAATTACAGGTGCTGTAAGGGGCTTTATTAACGATAGTATTGAAAGTGAAGGTATAAAAAAAGTACATGAGCTTTTAATCAGTCAGCGCATAGTAAACCTTTTGATCTTTGACTATAAAATGGACATTAATAACCTTAGTGCAACCTTTGACAACAATGAAATCACATTGCACGGTGTTACTGCCCACTCTGCTACAATAACGCGCTCTATGCAGCTTTTAGAGTGCGAGTTCAGAAATTACAAAATAAAATCAGACATTAATGCAGTACAGGATTCCCTGTAATTTGTAAGTGCACGGACTACAGTGTGTAGTCTTATGGACTACGGAGTGTAGTCCACTGGAGTATGAAACGTAGTCCACAAGGGTATAAAAAAAAGCTTATCTGACTAAAAGCCAGATAAGCTTTTTCACTTTATTAGGTTTTATACTCTAATTAAATTAGAATGCGTACTTGAAACCTGCACCAGCTGTGTGTGGTTCAACGTCTGTATCAGAAGAGATTGTTCCGTATAATGAAACCTTAGCCTTTCCTGAGAGAGCAATTGTTGCTTCAGGTGTTACTGTGAAGTAGCTGTCCCCTTCTTTTGCAACATAGTATGTAGCATCGAGCATTGCTGTGATTGCATCTGTTACGTTGTATGAACAGTATGGGTTGATGTATCCGTTAAGATCATCTTCTGCTGCATAGTATGCATCATCAGCAATCCACCAGTATACGTCTGTACCAACTGAGAACTTGTCTGTTGCGTATTCTGCCCAGAATACGAGTGCTGTATTGTCTTTGTCATCAGCGTCAGCTGTTACATCGTAGTAAACTTCTGCAGAAAGAGAAAGACCTTCAACTGGAGCTGCAAATAAACCTGCATAAGCGTTCTTTGCAAGGTGGTATCCACCTGCTACTGAGAAGAGGTCATTACCATATTTAGCTGTTAAACCAAAAAGCTTTTCGTTAAGCTTTGTGTCTCCAGCTGCATTCTTTTCTGCATAAAGATCTGAAGCTGTAGCTGCAATTGTTAAACCTTCAACTGGTCTAACAAGAGCACGAAGACCGTTACCGAGTGCTACATCCATACCAATAGCATCGCCGTCATAGCCGTCTGTAGCTGTTTCAAAATCCCAAAGCTTACCACCCTGGAACTCGAGCATACCGTCAAATGCCTTACCGTAACCGATAGCATATTTGATTGTCTTTTCAGCAAAGAAATCTGCACTAGTTGGCTGACTCTGGAAACGAGCCTTAAGACCTGCGTTATCCTTTGAGTAATCAAAGTTGATACGTGTGCGGGCACCTTCACCAAAGTTGTTTCCCTGAAGGAACACTGCATCCTTGTTTGCAACTACAGTTTTTGCATCTGGGTCAGCTGTGAGACCTGCTTTGATGTCACCTGTTACCTTAAGACCGTCTGCAAAAGCAGCACTTACTAAAGCTGCAACTGCAGCAAAAGCTAATAACTTTTTCATAAAGACCTTCCTGTTTTCTTTATATTTTTTAAGTCTGCATACGCAAACTTTTTTAGCTACTTAAAAGAATAAGTGTTATTACAGTTTCTGTAAAGATACTTTTCATATAATTTTCAATATCTTTACAATTATCGTTACTTTTTTGTCAAACTGTAGAAAAATTATTGTTAATGAATAATTGTTAGTTATAGCTTACTCATAAACTTAAAATACTTTTTAGTCAATACAGAAAAATCTAATTTTGGACTTTTTGATAATGTTTATCGTTTTGTGTCCTTTGAGTACAGTTTGACTACAGGGGCTGAGTCAAGATATACCGAGGCAATTATGTAATAATCACTTGCCTTTGCATTATGAACTTCGTTGTACTGGTCAAGGTATAAGGTGCTGTTATTAAAAAGTACTCCCTGTTTTATAAGGTTTGACTGTCCGTATGAAGTTGCGCTTTGGCTAAGCTCTGCCATTATCCACTGAGATTCCATAGTTTTTATAAGGTCAGATCTTTGCGTGTCTTTACTGCCATCTTTTTTCAGCTGTTCTATAAGCTCATGTACACTTTGCCTGAAGATATCGTCTGTCTTTTGTATTGAGTCTAATTTTGTAAAATAAAGACGGGCAAAGGGGAGTTTGTCATCTGCTTTATCAAATCGTATTTTTTGTTCTCCCTCAAGCTTGGTTTGTATTCTTTTACAAAGCTCAAGGATAAGGCTGTTAAAAATAGCATAATCCGTGCTTTTTATATCAGGGCATGCAAAACAGTAAAGGGCAGGGTCATTAAAGTTTTTTGTAGGTATTAAGACAACAGGGCGAGGGCCGGCTTTTTCTTTAGGTATGTCAGTTAAAAATGTGTGTTTAATGCTTATTTTTTTTATTGTGTTTTTAAACACTGGCTTTGGCACTGTTTTGTCTTTTGACTGTGTGTTTTTAATTGTGTCTAAAAGTCCAAAGGATACGTTAAGAGCTTTTTTTAATTCTTCCCTGTCGTTTATGTTTCCGCTTACTATTACTTTATAGCGGCTTGAGTCCAGTAATAATGGATATGCTGATAAAATATTTGTAAAGTCCATCTGACTTGGTTTATCTTCTTTTACATTGAAAAGTGTTTTGTAGTCCCCGTCTTTATATAAAAGCTTTACAGCTTCACTTAAAAGCTGAAACTCAGCACTGCCGCTTTTAATTCTCCACTGACTGCGTCTGTCATAGGCTACTTCGTCAGCAGTAGCAGGGGTTATATCTGAGTATATTAATGTCCATCCTGCAATTTTTGCAGCTTCATAAAGATTTTGTTTAGATGTTGTTATTGTTATCGAGGAGTATGAGGATAAAGTTTCGCTTGTGACCTGAGCTTTACCTTTAAGCTGGTTTTGTATATTTGCAGCTATTGCATCTGTTAATATCATGGTAAGTCCGCTTTTTTCATTCATAAACAAAAGCTCTCCGCCTTTGATTATGAACGAAATTGTTGCCGTATTATCATTTTTATTATGTTTAACTGTTACAGGTATTGAGTTATTAAGGGTAAAGTCATAAAACTCGCCTTTATTGCTTTCAATAAATTTTTTTGTTAAATCCTTTATATCCTGTTCATTCTGTTTCTTTTCTGGTGCAAAAAGCTTTTTATACTCACTCATTGTGTACCATAGGGCACTTTTACCCTTAAGCGTTATAAAGCCTGCATCTGTAAAGGATTTTGCATATTTATTGTAGTTTTGGGTATTTACCAGTGCAAATACATAGGGTGTATTTTGTCTGGTAATGCTGTTTATCTCCTGTGATTTTATTGAGCTGTAGCTTTGTATGCGGTTAAAGTATGAAAAAATACTGTCAGTCGCTCTTGATGTACTTATGTAGGAGCTTAAATCTTCCATAAGGGTGTAAGAGGAGCTTTGTATTGTTTTATATTCTTCGTCAAGAATTGAAAGGGTAAGAGCACTTTCTTCGTCATTTGTAATTTCATTTGACTGTATAAGGTCAATTAATGTCATTACCTGATCTGGAGGAGTTGCTTTTGTTTTTTCAAGAATTGTCTGGATGACAAGATTACTGCCTGTTTTTTTGTGTTGCGAACTTACGTCTATATAGTCAGCGGCTCTGATACCAAGTTTTTGTGTCATAGCCAGGTTTGTTTTTAAAGTGAACATAGGATTATTTAAAACTTTAGAAGCAAAGTCACAAAGCTCGTCCTGGATATTTGTGTATAGGATAGCAACTTGTGTCATATCTGAAGAAAATTGGTCGTCCACCAGTACAAAATAGTTTCCGCTGCTTTTATAGTCTGATGTGAGCTCTGCAGTTTTATACTTTACCTGAGAAGAAAACGGGTTTAAGTATGAGGTTAAAAGGGATAGTGTTTTATCTGTATCTATATTGCCTGATATAAATACTGCAGCATTTGCCGGTGTATACAATGATTTTTGTATGTCCTTAAGTACATTTCGCACTTGAGCCATGTTTTTTACATTTATGTTTTGCTCGTTGTATGCTGATGAAGTTTTCCATGGGGATGAGGGGTAAAGCTTTGTATCAATGGCTGCGTTTATAAAGCCTGCTGCTGAGTCTGCAAACTCTTTTTGAGATTTTTGTTCTTTGTCGTATTTTGTCTTTAAGGTTTTATCGTCTATGTTTAAGGGTTCAAAATAGGACGTAAGGCTTTGTATCTGCTCCTCTATGTCTAAGGGAGCAAACTGTTTTACTGTATATACATAGTTATCTGTTATGGTTAAATCCAGTAAGGCTGCATATAGCTTCAGATATCCTGTTGTGTGTATTTGCTGTGCACTAAAGCCTGCATATATATTAAGTTCAAGTCGTACTGCTGCACTTTCTGTGTCAGGCAGCAAATATACTTTTAAGCCATTTTCGAGAGTGTAAGCCTGTATATCAGTGTCTGTGAAGCTATAACTTTTTACACAAATAAGTGTGAGTATCACGAATGCAAAAATATTTTTTTTCATATAAGTGATATTATAACACAAAAATATTGCCGCACTGAATATGGGGTATTAATCAAGTATAGGATCCTGTAATACTTTTTTAGGTTAATTTAACTTATATAGTAAAAAATATAGAAATATAACAGTTTGAGTGTTAAAATGATTATGTTATGGCAATTTTGACTTTATCTAAAAATAGTACTGAAATTGATGTTCCTGAAATTTTAATTACATGCAAAAGACATCTTACCCAAAGAGAAATCGCTGTTTTAATTGAAAACGGCAATATAAACAGTGACTTATCCTGGCAAAATATATATGTAGATGATAGAGACCTTTATTTTGATGTAAATCTTATTCATAACTGTGAGTTTAAAGGTTATATAGTCATTGGTCGTATGATTAAATCAACACTGCGTTTTCATGACCTCGAACTCGATGTAGGGCTTTATAATTCGTTTTTAGAAGATGTAATCATAGATGATGATGTTGTAATACGTAATGTACGTTATATCAAAAACTATCGTATTGCAAACAGGGTTATCCTTTTTAATATACAGGAAATGAGCTGCACAAAGCACTCAAAGTTTGGCAACGGCATATTAAAAGAAGGTGAAAGCGAAGAAAAACGTATCTGGATTGGTGTGGGTAACGAAAACGATAACAGAGCGGTTCTTCCCTTTGAAGATATGATTGCTGCAGATGCTTACATATGGTCGAGATACCGTGAGGATAAGGCTTTATTAAAGCGTTTTGTTGAGATTACTGAGTTTGGTTCGTCAAAGCTTTTAAATACATATGGATATGTGGCTGAAGATGCTGTTATAAAAAATACAACTTTGCTCAAAGATGCAAAAATCGGAAGCAATGCGTATATTAAGGGAGCTTTTAAGCTAAAAAATATTACAGTGCTGTCTTCTTCAGATGAGCCTTCACAAATTGGCGAAGGTGTTGAGCTTGTAAATGGTATTATGGGATATGGCTCAAGAGTATTTTACCAGGCTGTTGCAGTGCGCTTTGTTATTGGCCGAAACTGTCAGCTCAAATATGGGGCAAGACTTTTGAACTCAGTCCTTGGAGATAATTCTACAGTATCATGTTGTGAAATCTTAAATAATCTAATTTTTCCATTTCATGAGCAGCACCATAACTCATCGTTTCTTATTGCCAGTACTTTAATGGGGCAAAGTAACATTGCCTCAGGGGCAACTATTGGATCAAACCACAACTCAAGGTCTCCAGACGGTGAAATGATTGCAGGTCGTGGCTTTTGGCCTGGGTTATGCTCTGATTTTAAGCATAACTGTAAGTTTGCAAGCTTTGCCCTTATTGCAAAAGGTTCGTATCCTTATGAGCTTAATATTGCATATCCTTTTGCCCTTGTTGCAACTAACGGCTCTGATAAGCCTGTTTCAATTATTCCGGCATACTGGTTTATGTATAATATGTTTGCTATTGCCCGAAATAAGACAAAGTTTATTAAAAGAGATAAACGTGTGCAAAAAATACAGCACATTGAAACTAATCCATTAGCTCCGGACTCTATACAGGAAGTTGAAAATGCAATAAAGCGTATAATTGATTTAACTGCTGAGCATTTTATCGAAGAAGGGGATGTCAGGTTTATTGAAGCTAAAGGTCCTGCTGCTGTTCACAAAATGGCAAAGGACTATTTACATCAAAACCCTAAATCAAATATTGTGCTTTTTGATAAGTGCAGTCAAAAAAAGTACGGTGCAAATATTTATAAGGGCGTTAAAGCCTATAAGGAATATCGAAAAATCATAAAGTATTTTGCCGTTGATGTTTTAATTGATTACTGTAAGGCTCGTCATATATCAAAGCTCAGTCAGGCAGAGCTTGTGCGTATTAAAGAAATGCCGCTGTATACAAAGTGGATTAATGTTGGTGGGCAGATTATCCCTGAAAAAAAGGTTTTTGAGCTTTTTGACTTAATAAAGGATGGTTCAATCGACTCCTGGGATCAGGTTCATTTGTTTTACGATAAATGTGACGAAAACTATCTTGCATATAAATCAACTTATGCTGTTTATCTTCTTGAGTCTCTTTATGATAAAAAGATAATTGATTTTACAAATGAAATATATGCCGATATAGTTAAGGATGTTACAGTTGTAAGTAATGATATGTACGAGTCAACTCTCATTTCACGTATGAAGGATTTTGATGATGAGTTCCGTATGATTACTTTCCGTAATGCCAGAGAGATGGATGCTGTTATTGGTAACATTACTGATACTGAGTTTTTGTATGAGATGAAAGAATCAACAAAGGAGTTTAACTATAAGTTAAAAGGTCTTTTTAGTGCATTATGCTGATAATTAAACTATAATACTTGACTTTAGTATTATTAAAGTGCATACTTTAACTATGAAAATTAACCTGCTACTACTACTATCTGAAAAACTTCTCGAATGCTGCCAGTTTATAGGGTTGTAGTGTTAGTATATTAAAGTATATAAACGGACCTGTTGCTGGTAGGCAGCAGGTCTTTTTTTTAAAAGTAAAAGCTGCATACAAAAGTTAACATGTCAAAAAAGGAGAAAATATGAATGTTTCAAAGTACAGACCGGTTCCTGCAGTAAAGCTTGATGAGAGAACCTGGCCATCGAAGCGTATTACAAAAGCCCCAGTGTGGTGTTCTGTTGATCTTAGAGACGGAAACCAAGCCCTTATTGACCCAATGGGTATTGAAACAAAAATTGCATATTTTAAGCTTTTAGTTAATATTGGTTTTAAAGAAATTGAAGTAGGCTTTCCAAGTGCAAGTGACACTGAGTATGATTTTATAAGACGTCTTATTGATGATAATCTTATACCTGATGACGTTACAATACAGGTGCTTTGTCAGTCTCGCGAAAAGCTTGTAAAAAAGACAATGGAAGCCATAAAGGGAGCTCCAAAGGTTATATTTCATATTTATAACTCTACTTCTCCTGCTCAGCGTAAATATACTTTTAATAAAACGAAAGAAGAAATTGTTAAAATTGCAGTAGATGGTGTTAAATGTATAAAAGAATGTATGGCAAGTCTTACTCCTTCAGAGAAAGAGCGCATTCGTCTTGAGTATTCTCCTGAAAGCTTTTCGATGACTGAAATTGATTATGCAATTGAGATTTGTGAAGCAGTAAAAAAAGAATGGGGAACTTCAAAAGACAATAAAATTATCTTTAACTTACCTACAACAGTTGAGTGCTATACTCCAAATATTTATGCAGACAGTATAGAATATTTTGCAAATCATATATCGGACAGGGAAAACGTTATTATATCAACACACTGTCATAATGACCGAGGTACAGGCGTTGCATCGTGCGAGCTTGGTCTTTTAGCCGGTGCTGACCGTGTTGAAGGCTGTTTGTTTGGTAATGGCGAGCGCACAGGAAACCTTGATATTGTAACTGTTGCCCTCAATATGTTCAGCGAGGGTGTAGACCCAGAGCTTGATCTGCACGACTTACCAGAAATTGCAGATCTTTACATAGAATACACTGGTATGGAAATTTCACCTCGAACCCCTTATGCCGGAGGCCTTGCATATACAGCATTGTCCGGAGGTCATCAGGATGCTATTGCTAAGGGGTTTGCTGCCCGTGTTAAAATGGAAAAGGATGCAGTTTGGGATGTACCTTACCTTTTGATTGATCCTCATGACATAGGTCGTCAGTACGAGGGTATTATACGTATTAACAGCCAGAGTGGTAAGGGGGGAGCATCCTTTATCCTTGAGCATAATTATGGCTACACAATACCTAAGGCAATGCAGGTTCCTGTAGGAAACCTTATTAAACAGGTTAGCGATAAGGCTCAGCGTGAGCTCAAGCCTTCTGAAATCCTTGATGCATTTAACAGACAGTGGCTTAACACTTCAAGTCCATTACAGATTGTTGATCTTGCTTCAACTCATGTTGAAGGTTCTCAACAAAGCGAAAGTGTTGGAACCCGCGGTGTAATAAACTGGGCTGGCTCTCAGTATGCTATCGGCGGTAAGGGGAACGGACCTTTGGATAGCTTTGTTAATGCATTATCTGATACTCCTGCTCCTAAGTTTAACATTACGTCGTTCCATGAACATAGTATTGGACAGGGTAGTGATACCTGTGCTGTAGCATATGTTCAGATTACAGTTGAAAACGGCGAACAGTATTGGGGTGTTGGTAAATCAAGTAACGTTGGACGGGCTGGTGTTGATGCCGTTGTTAGTGCATTAAATCAGATGAAGTAATTTTTTTTGTAAATACATCAGGATGTCTGATAGGAAAATCTTATCAGACATCCTTTTTTTGCTTTTAAAAGTGAAAAGGGCAGCACTGTTCAACGAACAACACTGCCCCCAAAGGAGAGGAGGATGCAGAAAACTATCATGCGCCATGTGTGTGCCTGCGCATATCTAGTAAAACTGCAATGACTGCCAAAGAAGTTCAGCAACGCTAAACTTAAGTGCTCTTGCAGTCACCTTTTCAGAATATTGTATATGAACAATTAATACAATACCTTTTGTATTTATAACAAATATTTACCTGTCCGATAAATTATGTATGAAAATATATAAAATAAACTCAATTAAACGTATTATTGTGCTTTTGCTTATTATAAGCCTTAATGCTTTTGCTTTTGCTGCAAAAACTGAGATAAAAGGTGTTTATAAGTATAAGCTTTCAAATGGACTTGAGCTTTATGTTGCTCAAAATAACTGTGCTCCCCTTGTTTATATTGAAATTGCAGTTAAAGCAGGTGCTGTAACTCAAACCCCTGAGACTGCCGGATTGTTTCATCTGTACGAACATATGATGTTTAAAGGTAACGATAAATATCCTGATCAAGCTTCCTTTAAGGCTGCTATGAATAAGCTTGGGACTTCAGAATGGAACGGGTCAACAGGTGTAGACAGGGTAAACTATTTTTTTACAATACCTTCATCTCTTGTAAAGGAAGGTTTGGACTTTTGGTCTCATGCTATACGAAATCCTTTAATGGACAGCACTGAGTTTGAAAATGAAAAGCTTGTTGTTTTGTCTGAAATAAACGGTAACTTTTCAGATCCAAACCGTATTTACTATGCAGGATTGTGTAAAGCTTTATATGGACAAGCTCCATGGACACTGGACTCGGGCGGATCTCCTGCTGCTGTAAAAAACGCTACTGTACAACAGCTTTTAGATATTCAGCATAAGTATTATATTCCTCAAAATGCCGCATTGTTTGTTGGTGGGGACGTAAAGCCGGACGAGGTATATAAATATGTAAAGGAAATCTTTGGCGACTGGAAAAACAGTGAAAAAAACTCCTCTGATATTGTTATTACATCTAAAACACCCTTTGATAAGGATGTAAAATATGTATATGCAAATCCTTCTCTTTCAGGCAGCTTTATTAAGGCTGAGTATTATTTACGAGGACCTGATGGGGAAAAAGAAGCCATAGATACTTACGGGGCTGATGTATGGAGTGATCTTATGAGCGATCCGTCAGGTCCGTTTATTGAAACTTTATGCAGCGAAAAAGACTTATCGATTCCTGATGCAGATTATGTGTATTCATATTATTATACACAAAGGGCATCGGGCCGTATAAACTTTAGTGCCGTAATGTTAAATGACGGACCACTAAATCCTGTAAAAAAGGGTGAAAAGTTTTTGTCTGTGTTAAAGCAGAAGATAATTGAACCTATGGCAACAAAAGCAGATTATTACAGCCAGGCTGATATCGACAGCACAAGTCGCCGCATTGAAGGCCAGAGAATATATTCCCTCGAGACTGCTGAAGGTATTTTAAGTTCATTAAGTGCTGTGTGGTCATCTTGTGATGGGGACTATTTTTTAACTTATGATAACACTCTGAGTAATGTTAAAGTTGAAGAAATAACTGATTATGTAAATAAATACATATACAAAAAAAATGGTGTTCTGATGATTAGTGTAAGTCCTGATGTGTATAGTGAGTATAAGGATGAGTTTGATAAAAACGGATATACTTTAATTACTCAGGATAATGCATTTTGGTGGAGATAAAGATGAAGAATAAATACATATTATTGTTTTTAACATTTTGTGCTGTATTAGTATCCTGTGTTTCAACTCCTGGTAATAGCGATTATTACAAAAACAATGCAGAGGATTTTAAGATCTTTTATCTTAGTAATGGCATACCTGTTATATATAAGCATAATGCATCTGGACAGATTGCAACTGTGCGCATGATTATTGAAGGCGGAGCTCCCGTTTTACCACAGGGTAAAGATGGTCTTGAAGGTATTACATTAAATCTTATGTTACACGGGTCAAAGGACTACAGCTATGAAAAAATACAGAAGCTGTCCTTTGACAGTAACTGGGGCATTTCATATGCAAGTTCAATTGATTACTCTACAGTTAATGCCAGGTTTATTCAAAAGGACTTGAATGAGGTTATGGCTGTTTTTGCAGACAGCATCTTAAATCCACTTCTTAGTGAAAGTGAATATAAAAAGATAATGACTGAGCAAAAAGAAGCTGTACAAAGTGCATTAAGTGATCCTTCTTCATTTTTAGGTATTGAACTGCGTAAAGCTGCATATAAAAATCATGTGTACAAAACTTTTGCTTCAGCAACAGAAGAATCTGTAAAAAGTATAACATATGAAGATGTAAAAAACTGGTATGGTAAAATATTAAATGCCAGCAGGTTAAAGTTTGTTGTTGTTGCTGATTTTAGTGAAAAAGAGCTTGATGCTTTTGCTAATAATCTTGACAGTAAGTTTGGCTATATAAAGGCAGAAGATTATTATAGGCCGGAAATTGAAGCTATATCTGTAAGTGAAGGCTCTGTAGCTTTTGTAAATGACCAGGCAGGAGAATCTGGTTATATCGCAGGAATTTTGCAAGCTCCTGACAGATATGACAGTGATTATGTTGCCTGGGCAATTGCAGGTATGATTATTGATGATAAGCTTTTTGAGCATGTAAGAGAAAAAAACGGTGCAGTATATTCAATTGGTACAGGTATTATAGGCTCAAAGGATATGCTTGGTATTATATCTGTGTATAAAGCATCAAAATATGAGGAACTTAAACAGTACATTTACGAAGCTGTAGACATGTTCCCTGATGAAAAAGAAGTAAATGAAAGGTTAGATGAGTATAAAAACAAATACATTACTTCACTATTTGGCTCATCACAGAACTCAAGCGGTGTTGCTGCAAACATTGTTACTTCAATTGAGTACTCAGGTAATCCTTTGAAGTATCTTGAGCGCTCTGGTGAAGTTCAAAAAGTTACGGCAAAACAGGTTTGTGACAGTTATGCAAAGTATTTTGCCCGATCAAGTGAAAGAGCTTTAAATGGTACACCATCGCCTGTTTACTGGGTTATTGTCAGTGGTAAAGAAACTGCTTCAAGGTTTAAGTTTTAATAATCTGCTGATTCTTTGTGTTGCTAAAATACAGCTATTTCATTATTATAATGTTACTTATTTTCGCAATTGCGGATTTTTTAGAGGTTTAATTTATGGATAACAAAGAAGTTCGTGTACGTTATGCACCTTCACCAACTGGACTTCAGCATATTGGCGGTGTACGCACTGCATTGTTTAATTATCTTTTTGCCCGTTCACAGGGTGGTAAATTTATTCTTCGTCTCGAAGATACTGACCGCACTCGTTTTGATGAAAAATATGTACAGAACCTGTACGATACAATGTCTTGGCTTGGTATTGACTGGGATGAAGGCGGTTCAAAGGGTGGTGAATACGGCCCTTACGTTCAGAGTGAGCGTTTTGATTTATATAAAAAATATGCACAGCAGCTTGTTGAAAACGGTGAAGCATATTACTGTTTCTGTGATGCAGAACGCCTTGAACGTATTCGTAAGATTCAGACTGAAAATAAAATGGCTCCAGGTTATGACCGTAACTGCCGTCATCTTACTGCTGACGAAGTTAAGGCTAATCTTGATGCCGGTAAGCCATATGTAATACGTCTTAAGGTGCCTCTTGAAGGTGAAACAAAATTTGAAGATCATCTTTTAGGTGCAATTACCTGGAAAAATGAAGATATTTCACCAGATCCTGTTCTTTTAAAGTCAGACGGATTCCCTACATATCACCTTGCAAACATTGTTGATGACCATCTTATGAAGGTAAGTCACGTAATGCGCGCACAGGAGTGGATTCCTTCAACACCATTACACGTGCAGATGTATCGTTCGTTTGGCTGGGAACACCCAGAGTTCTGCCACTTGCCAATGGTAAATGGTTCAGATGGTAAAAAACTTTCAAAGCGCCATGGTTCAACTTCATTAAATGAGTTCCGTGCACGTGGTTACTTACCAAAAGCAATTATCAATTATGTTGCATTATTAGGCTGTTCTTATGAAGAAGGTAAAGAGTTTTATACTCTCGAAGAGCTTGCTAAGTCCTTTAAGCTTGAGCACCTTAACAAGGCTCCAGCTGTATTTGATTACAAAAAGCTTGAGTTCTATAATGCTAACTATATCCGTCTTCTTTCAGATGAAGAGCTTTATAAGTGGACTTTGCCATTTATTACAGGAACAGGAGATGCAACTCTTGAGATTAACCCTGAAAATCCTCAGCCAAAACCAAAAGTTGGTCCTGAGTACTCTGGTGTTGCTCTTGATGAAAATGGAGATCCATACTGCGTTGATGCATCTATGAATATGAGTAAGGAGCAGGTAAAGGCTAATCTTTTAGGTCTTATGCCTCTTATTAAGGAACGTTTACACTTCCTTTGCGATGCAGCTGAAATGGTTAGATTCCTTTTCGTAAAGCCTGCTGTTTTACCTGTTGATCAGATTGTACCTAAAAAACTTGATGCCGCAAAGACTAAGGAAGTTTTACTTGCAGCTATTGACTTTGTTGCAAAGCTTCCTGGTTTAAGTCATGAAGATGCAGAAGCACTGGCTAAAACAAGTGCCGAAGCAATTGGTGTTAAGCTTGGTGACTTTATGATGCCAATTCGTATGGCTGTAACTGGTAGTCGTGTTTCACCACCTCTTATCGGTTCAATCCTTATCCTTGGTGTTGACGAGTCAATTGCTCGTATTAAAAAGACTCTTGAACAGTTTTAATAAATAAACTTGTTTTACAGGCCTGCATTTTAGTGTATGTACTAAAGTGCAGGCTTTTTTTTTACAAAAATATTTTTTTTTTAATTTTTAACCTTATTTTTTATAAACAATGCGTTATAATTTATTAAGAAAAAATCAATAATAATACATTTGGGGGTATTATGAAAAAAGTATTACTGGCAATGGCTTCAGCTTTTGCGTTAACAACTTTAGCTTTTGCTGATAAGGTTAGTTATAAGGCATTCAATAAAATGTTTATGGAGGATGCTTTTTTTTATCATGCTAATGATGAGTATGAACATGATTTTCCTGCATTAAAAAACGAAGTATATGCTGAACTTTTAACTGATAAAATTGATGCAATGATTGATGCGTATGCTGTTTTTGATGATTTAAATGGTAAGGATTTTGGTTTTGTATGGGATGTTGAAAGCTTTGACTGGTATGTTGAGCTTAGACCATTTTCACACTTAACCCTCGGCTTCCATGATAATATTTTTGCAAAGGGTTCATACCTGCCTGTATGGGATGATAATATTGCTTCAGGTGATATTGGTAGTGATGGTACAACTCTTGTATTTTCTCAGGACAAGCTTCGCCTTGCTGTAACATTCCCATTTGGTGATAGTCTTTCACAGGCTAATTATTTAAAAGATGATGAAGATGATCCATTTAACTTTGGAGTTGGTGCAATTTATGATGCAACTAGTGTACAGGTTGGAGCAACAATACAGGATGTTATAAACAAAAACAGACGTACATTTGGTATGTTTGTTTCGACACCAGACTTTTTTACAATTCAGAAGGGCTTTACATTTAATGCTGGTATAACTTCAAGTGAGACAATTTATGGCTGTAAGGATGTAATCTCGTTAGGACCTGTAGATGCATCAGTTGCAGGTGATTTTCTTACAAACTTTGGTTTAGGATTTAACTCTAACGGATTTAAGTTTGCCATTGATTTACTTACAAACTTCGTTGAAGACAATACTTATGACCTTTATACAGGTTTAAGTGTTGACTGGACACTTGAAAAAACTGTTGGTGCAAATATTACTGTTAAAGTAGCAGCTGATTTCTCTGATGATTATATTGATCTTGATAATGCTTATGAGTTTATGTTTAATCTTTATAAGAGATTTGATAAAAAGCAGACTGCAGGTGTTGGATTTGACGGTGCAATTTGTGGCAGTACATGGGCAGTTGCAATGCCAGTATACTGGAAATATTACTTCTAGTATCTCGTAAAAAAAACACGGCTATGAGCCGTGTTTTTTTATTTTGATAAAACTTTAGCGAGCAGAGGTACAATCTGTTCCATTTTTTTATCGAGCTCGTATGGTGGATTTATGATTAGCATGCCAGATCCATACAGCTTAGACAGTCCTGTCATATCTTGAGGCTTTGAAACCTCTAAGGTCAAATCAAGAATTTTTTGTTCTGTGTTTTTTGCTTCTACACAACTTGTGATGACTTCTTTCATTCTTCTCAGTTCAAAAGAACGGTGCTCTACTAATGGGTACCAGATGAGGTATACTCCGTTTGACCATTTGTTGTATACATTTATAACATTATCGGCACAATGTGAGTAATCATCCTGATCTTCGTAACTTGGATCGATAATTACGACACCACGCTTTGTTTTTGGAGGGGTACAAGATTTAAAAGTTTCGTATCCGTCTCTAAAATGTATATGAGTTTTAATTTGAGTATCTGTATTGATAAGATTTATTTGCTTTGAAAAGGCTCTAAGCTTATCAATAGCCTGTGGATGAAGCTCTGATAAAATCTGTTCATCCTGACTTCGTAAAAAGCATCGTTCGATTTCAGGGCTTCCTGGATAAAGTCCTTTATCTGTGTAAGTTCTGCATATTTTCAGAAAGCTTTCGATTAGAGCTACAGGCTGTTTGTAGTTATTTTGTATTTCGCTCTGGGTTACAGCAGATAAAAACTTAACGATACCTTCATAGGCTTCGTTTGTTTTAACTGCTTTTTCGTCATTGAGGCTATAAAGTCCTTCGCCTGCATGTGTATCAATAACTGTAAAGGGCTTGTCTTTTTTTAGCATATACTCGAGCACAAGACTTAGTGTGATATGCTTAAGTATGTCTGCATGGTTACCTGCATGGTATGCGTGCTGATAGCTTAACATTTTATACCTTCTGCTTCATTAATCCATAATGTACTTAAAGCATCACTGCTCATGCGCCAGTCTCCTCTAGGGCTAAGTGAAACTGTACCGACTTTTGCGCCATCTGGCATACAGCTGCGTTTAAACTGCTGTGAAAAAAATCTTTTGTAAAAGCTGACCAGCCATTTTTTTAACACTTGTCTGCTGTATTTTTCTCCAAAGGCGTGGCATGCTAAAAAGAAAATCTTTGACGGAGTAAACCCAAATCGCAGAACATAATAAAGATAAAAGTCATGGAGCTCATATGGACCAACGATATCTTCTGTCTTTTGGCTTATCTGTCCATCTTTTGGTGGTATAAGTTCAGGACTTACAGGTGTTGCAAGAATGTCTAAAAGTACGTTGCTTTCTTCGGTTTTACCATTTTCTGCTGCTGCATTAGCAAAGTACTGGACAAGATATCGCACAAGAGTTTTTGGTATACTTGCGTTTACACCGTACATGCTCATGTGATCTCCATTATATGTACACCATCCAAGGGCAAGTTCACTTAAGTCTCCTGTTCCAATAACAATGCCACCTGTTTTATTTGCTGCATCCATAAGGACTTGAGTACGTTCCCGGGCTTGAGAGTTTTCGTATGTAATGTCATGGGTATTACTGTCCTGTCCAATATCCTCAAAATGCTGTAGAACTGCCTTTTTTATGTTTATTTCTTTTAATGTTGCTCCTGTGGTGCGAGCCAAAGTACAGGCATTGTTATATGTACGGTCAGTTGTACCAAATGCAGGCATTGTTATTGCAACGATTTTATCTCTTGAAATGCCGCAAAGGTCAAATGCTTTTTCAGTTATTAAAAGTGCCAGAGTGCTGTCAAGACCACCACTTAAGCCTATTACAGCACTTGATGCATTTATGTGTCTTAATCGTTTAGCAAGCCCCTCTGCCTGCATCTGTATAACCTCGCTGCATCTTTTTGCTCTTTGACCGTCTGACTCAGGTACAAATGGGTTCTGTTCAATTTTTGTTAAAAGAGGAGCTGATTCATCTTCAAAAAAGACATTTTCAGAAAGTTCAACAAATAAAGTAATGTAATTTGTCTGTGGTGCATATTCCTTGCTTCGTGCAAATGTTGTTGTCTTTAATCTGTCCTGCTGAATTTTTTCAATATCCAGATCGGTAATCAAAAGCTCATCACAGCACTCAAATGGTTTTTGTTCAGCTTTTATGCTTCCGTTTAAGGCAATAATGTTATGTGCTGAAAATACCATGTCTGTTGTACTTTCATCGTGACTGGCATCAGCATAAAGGTAAGCACATAGTGTTTTTGCTGAATGAGCTGAAACTAAGTCTTTACGGTACTGGGCTTTTCCAACTACTTCATTTGAAGCACTAAGGTTTGCTATTACAGTTGCACCATGCAGTGTATGACTTACTGATGGTGACATAGGAACCCAAAGGTCTTCACAAATTTCGCAGGCAATACGTATTATAGGATTTGTTTCGTCTTGAATTATAATATTTGTACCGAACGGTATGCTGTTATACTCTGGTGTTAAATCAACATATTCGATTTTGTTATGGGGAGCTGGTGTAAACCAGCGCTTTTCGTAAAACTCACTGTAATTAGGGATAAAAGTTTTAGGTATAATTGCGATTACAGAGCCCTGATATATGAAAGCTGCACAGTTATAAAGGACATCATTCAGTTCAAATGGTAAACCTATAGCACAAAGCACATCAGTATCTTCTGTGTTTTTGCAGATTTCGATAAGAGCATCTATGCTTCCTTGTCTTAAAGTTTTTTGCAAAAAAAGATCCTGACAGGTATAACCTGTAATTGTAAGTTCTGGTAAAACTAAAAGTGAAACTTTTTTACTGTCTGCCTCTTTAATGACATTTATTATTCTGTTTGCATTATACATGCAGTCACCAACTTTTAATGATGGGCTTGCACATGCTGCTCTTAAAAATCCATATTTCATGTTTACAATTATACAAAATATAATTGTAAAATGAAATACTTTTAGTTTTTCTCCCGTAAACGGTATTCCCGGTCTTCTTTTATGATTTCAATCATTATATCTGCTATCTCTGGATCAAATTGTTTTCCCTTACCTTTTATTATCTCTGCTAGTGTGTCCATCTGATTCATTGCACTTCGATAGCTGCGGTTTGATGTCATTGCATCATATGCATCTGCAACACTTATAATACGGGCAGTCAATGGTATTGCAAGTCCCTGCAGTCCCCTTGGATAACCTGTGCCATCATAGTTTTCATGATGGTATAAAGCAGCTGTGTAAGTTGAGGGAAGCGAAGATATTGATTTTAATATTTCTCCTCCAATGGATGGATGAGTCTTTATAATAGTATATTCTTCTGAAGTAAGTTTGCCTTCTTTGTTAATCAGATTATCTGGAATACCGATTTTACCTATATCATGGAGCAGGCCTGCATAAAATACTGCTTCAATTTCATATTTCGGTAATCCCATTTTTTTTGAAATGAGCTGGGCATAATATGCAACTCTTGATGAGTGTCCGTTTGTATATTTATCTTTTGCATCAATAGTCGCTGCAAGTGCTGTGGTTACTTCATCACTAAACTTTTTACGTTTGGCAGCAATAGAGCGAAGTCTAAATATAATTATCAAAACTATTGCACTGACAAATGTGATTATAAGAAGAATCAGTGTTATAAAGAATGCTGGCCTCTGGTAGTAAGCCGGTTCCTTTATGATTATCATGGATGCTGTATTTGGACTTAGCTTTTCATCACTGTTCTGTGCAATAAGTAAAAACTCATAACGGCCAGGCTTTAAGTTTGTATACGATACATTACGCTGTGTTGTCCATTTTGTAAATGTTTTATCAAACCCTGCAAGCTTTGTACTAAAGCTTATGAGATTTGATGAAATAAAGCTTATACCTGTGTATTTTATGTCAATGCGTTTATTGTTTGGCTTTAATATAATAGGCTTTCCGTCATATTTAAACTCATCTTCGTCAATTAAAATTGTTTCAATACGTGCATTTGGTGCATATGTCTTTGTCTTTGCTTTTACAGGATCGTAAATAGCGTATCCGTCAATAAGTGTAAACCAGATTTGTCCTGAATAATCAGCTGCACTTACAGATGTTGATGTAATGCCGCCTGAAATGATGCCATCTGTATTGTAATAATACTTTGATGATACTGCCTTTTTTTGTCCGCGCATGACATCTTCAAAGTCCTTAAGTTTTACCGAAAAAATGCCTTTATTGCTTGTAAACCAAATAACATTAGATATGTCTTTTATAGCCTGAAAAATACCGTCTGTACCCATTCCATTTGCTGAGTTGAAATTGAATATTCTGCCATTTGATAAAATGCTTACACCGGCACCTGTACAAACCCATTTTTCATCTCTATTTACATTTATTATTTTAAATATGATATTACCTGCAAGACCATTTTCTGAAGTAATAGTTTCGACAATTTGTTTGTCTTTTAGTATAAAAATTCCACCGCCATCAGTACCACACCAGATTCTGTTATCTTTATCCTCGTACAAGCACATGATGTAGTCGTTTCTTAATCCTGAGTCTCTGGTAATGTTTGTTATTTCACCTGTTTTAAAGTCAATGATTGAAAGTCCGTGAGTAGAACCGATATATAAATCGCCATTTGAAGCTTCGAGACTTACTCTTAACTTTTCTCCTGCAAGACCGTCTTTTGTTGTAATCTGTTTAATTGTGTTGTCTGGGCTTACTATTGTAAAACCAATTTTTTCGTACGAACAAATATATATCGTACCGTCTTTTGTTATACTGATGTCTCTTGTTCTGATATTTTTTGAAAAGCGGGTAACATTGTTTTCGATAAACTCTTCATCCTTTAGACAGTAAACTCCATCATTGCATCCAAACCATGTACATCCTCTAATCTGGTCGTGGGCAATACAGTTTACTGTTGAGCTTAAATGTGTTGTTCTGAACTTTGTATTACTAAGTTTTTGAATACCACCGCCTGATGTGCTTATCCAGATGTTTCCTTCCTTATCTTCAATTATGCTGTTTACTTTGTCATCAGAAAGTCCGTTTTCAGAGCTGAAATGTAAAAAGTTTCCTTTTGACAAAACTGTGATGCCTATATCAAGAGCAAACCATATATCTTTGTTTGAGTCCTGAAATATTCTGTTTACTCGAGTACCAATCTGATCTCCAAAACCAAGATTGTAGACAGTTTCTTTTGTTCCTTCAATTTTAACTGCATAATATGGTGCTATACCAAACCACATGCATTCTTCGCTATCCTGATAAACCTCAGTGATAACTGCATCCTTAAAACTTTTTATGTCCTTAAAAAATGAAAAGCTGCCGTTTTGATAGATTAAGATATCAAGGCCGTCTTCTGGTATAAACCATACGCGGCCAATGGAGTCGCAGTATATATTAGTTATTAATAAATTGTTTACTCCATATAAATTATATAGTGAGTCTGGAACAATTATTTCACTGTAGTTTTTTATATAGCAGATTCCTGATGCTGTTCCAATCCATATATTATTGTCATTGTCCTGTGTTATTGACCTTACAGAGTTATTTGGCAACCCGTCTTTTGTTGTAAAACTTAAAACTGTTCCGTCTTGTCTGATACATGTTGCACCCTCATCGTTTGAACCAACCCAGAGATTGTCCTGATTATCTTGAAATACGGATCTTGCCGAAATAAAACTTACTGTTGGATCTGTGTTTTTATTTATTGTTACAAAATCAAGCCCGTCAAAACGTGTTAGACCTTCGTAGGTGCTTATATAAATATATCCATCCTTATCCTGAACCATGTCATTAACAGAGTTTCCTGGTAAGCCGTCAGCAGCAGTCCATGTTTTGATAACATAGTTATTGAACATTGTATTATTTATTTTTACATTTTGAGCCCATAGAGTAGATACAGTGAAAGTTGTACATAAAGCTAATAAAAAGCGTTTTATCATTTTTTTATTCTCTCCAATTTTTCTAATCTTATTTTAATATAGTTTAACAATTTTATCAGTAATATATAGCAATATTGACACAATAATTTTTAGATGTTACGATTTGGCCTATATGATTATTTTTACCTGCTGGGCTGTAATTATTAACGACTCTTTGTTGGCTTACCTTTATTATGGCCGTAGTATGTTCTGTTGTATTTAGCGGGTATTTTATATAGATTTGGTATGTTTATACATTTAACGACAGAATCTTCCGCTAAAGGAAGATTCTTTTTTTTTGTATATTAATTATATTTGGAGATAAAAATTATGAATGCTGCTTTGGAAACATTAAAAGCAAGAGGTTTCTTTGCTCAGTGTACAGACCTTGAAGGTCTTTCAAAAAAGATGGATGAAGGTCCTATAACATTTTATGTAGGATGTGACCCAACAGGTCCAAGTCTTCATATTGGTCATATGGTTCCATTTTTTGCTTTGCGTCATTTAAGAGAATATGGACATCATGGTATTGCCCTTATTGGAGGTGGTACTGCCCGCATTGGTGACCCAAGTGGTAAAACTGAAATGCGTAAGATGATTACATATGAGCAGATTGATGAAAATGCTCAGCGCATTGGTGAACAGCTTAATAAGTTTATTGGTTTTGATAATAAAACAGCATTCAGTGACAACAACAAGCACTGGCTTGCTGATATGAACTATATTGATTTTTTGCGTGATATTGGTTCATGTTTTAGTGTTAACAAGATGCTTACATTTGAGGCTTATAAGCAGCGCCTTGAACGTGGTTTATCATTTATTGAGTTTAACTATCAGCTTTTGCAGGCATATGACTTTTACATGCTTCATCAGCGTCATGGTTGTGTTTTACAGATTGGTGGTGATGACCAGTGGGGTAATATCACAGCTGGTGTAGATCTTATCCGCCGTAAGCTTGGTGGTACAACTGAATTAAATGAACAGCATCAGGCCTATGGATTGACATTTCCTCTTATTACCCGTTCAGACGGTAAAAAAATGGGTAAGACAGAAAAGGGTGCTATATTCCTTGATGAGTCTTTAACTTCGGTATATGACTTTTTCCAATATTGGCGTAATGTTGCAGATCCTGATGTTGAAAAATTCTTTAAGCTTTTCACTTTCCTTACTCTTGAAGAAATTTCACAGATTTGTTCTGGAGATATTAATGCTGCAAAAGAACGTCTTGCATATGAAGTTACAAAGGTAATACATGGTGAACAAAAGGCTGAAAGTGCTTTAGCAGGTGCAAGAGCTGCTTTTAGTGGTTCAGGCGATAAAACCCAGATGCCAACTTGTGAAATTGAAAAATCACTTGTTGAAAGTGGTATTGGTATTATTGATTTGTTCTTTGCTGCAAAGCTTGGTAATACAAAGAGCGAAGTTCGTCGTGTTGTTGAGCAGGGGGGAGCAAGTGTAAATGGTAATAGTATCAAGGATGTTAAAGCTGTGATTACAATGGCTGACGTTGATAAAGACGGTGAGTTTGTATTAAAGGCTGGTAAAAAGAAGTTTGCACGTGTAGTGCTTAAGTAAAATAAAAAAAGCTCAGTTTTCAAAAACTGAGCTTTTTTTTTACTCTAATAACCAGTTGTAATCAGGAACCTCTTCTTCTTCTGTTCCAAAAGTGTTTTGTTCAAGAGATGTAAAATCAGTAACTGTAGAACTTAAATTACCATCAAATGTAAAGCTTAATGGTGTATCATCTTTTATCAATAATTCATTTGCAAATCCAGAACTGTAAAACTCTCTTTCAAGTCGATAAAGAGCTATTGTTTTACCTGTGTTAGCTGTATGAACTGTACAAACTTCTGTTGGTTGGGTACCCTCAAGGAACCACTGTGTTGTTTTATGATCTCCACACTCTGCTGTTAATATGCCGCCAGAAACAGAACATACTGTTGCCTGTATTATACCTGTGGCAGGTTTTGTAAAGTCTTTGTAAGGTAAGCCTTCCATAGCTTTACTCATCCAGTCTGCCATTGCATAACCTGCAAGGGTACTACCTGTAAGCTGCAGACCAAGTGACTGACCAGGATTATCAAAACCAAACCAGAACACTGATGTATAATATGGAGTAAAACATGCTGTCCATGCATCTGCCCAGTTTTGTGTTGTTCCTGTTTTACCTGCTGCAGGTATTGTATAGCGTTTTCCATCTTCAGTTTTATATCTAAACTTGTTGCCGTTCCATGTAGGACCAGCTAATGTTCCTGATTTAACTGTATTTTGTAAAAGCTGTGTCATTACATATGCTGTCTGAGGTGTAATAACTTGAGCATCTTTGCCTTTTGCAGCCTGTGTTTGTCTGATTTCTTTTTCAGGATTAAGGAATACGTTTCCGTTTTTATCTTCTACGCTACGTATTGCTATAGGTGTTACTTCCTTACCGCCATTTGCAAATATCGAGTATGCACGTGCAACTTCAATAGGTCTTACAGAACATACACCAAGACCAATTGGGTAGCCTGGCACAAAACCTCGTGAAGGTAACTCTTCCTTTGAAATACCTAATAACTCTACAGCTCTATTGATAGCTGCGTCAAATCCAATACCATCAAGTACTTTAAGACTTGGTACATTCATAGAGTGAGCAAGTGCATACCATAGCTCAACATTACCCTTCCACTCGCCTCGGAAGTTTTGCGGTATATAAGGTTTACCGTCTGATGTATGAAATACAATAGGTGTGTCAGATATTATAGTTGTTGGTGTAAACTGTCTTGAGTCAATTGCAGCACTGTAATACAGTGGCTTAAATGATGAACCTGGCTGCAAACGTGCCTGTACAGCCCTGATAAACTGGTTTTCGCTGTCAAACTTAGAGCCACCTATCAAGGCTGTAATGTACCCATTGTCATTATCAAGAGCAATCATAGTGCCTTCGATTGTTGTTTTACCAACATTTGATTTTGCAACTGAGTTTGCCCTGTTTACAACTCCAAGCTTAAGTGCATCCATACCAAACATCAGGGACATAACATCGATTACAGGGTTTACAGTATTTGTATATGTTGCTTTTGCAATAGTTTCGTTACGCTGTTCAGATACTTTTATTCCGCTAAGATTGAATGTAAGGGCTAAAAGTTCTGATATTGGTGTATAAATCTGGAATGCCTGATTTTTACGTTCTGAATTACCTTTTTGATATGTTCGGTTAGCGTAATCAATCCATTTTGTCATTGTATCCTGGGCTATCTGCTGGTTACGCATATTTAGGGTTGTGTTTACAGTGAAGCCTGAGGTATAGATGTCTGCTGTTCCGTAAATCAGACTGTTAAGTTCACGTCTTACATATTCACTGAACCAAGGAGCTTTATCATCGTGTGAAAAGGCTGCAGCACTGTTTGTACGTGTATAGTCAAAGTTTGCCCAATACTGGTCAAAAGATTCATCAGCTTCTTCTCTTGTTATGTATCCAGAGGTTACCATTGTGTTTAAAACATCTCTCTGTCTTTCCATCGCTCTGTTAGGATGTTCAAACGGATTGTAAAAAGCTGGGTTTGAAAGCTGTATTACAAGTATCGCAGCTTCTGCCGGAGTAATTTTTGTTGCATCATGTCCAAAATAAAATTTACTGGCAGCACTAACTCCGTAAGTACCACCACCGAAGTAAATTTTGTTTAAATAAAGTTCAAGTATTTCATCTTTTGTATATCGGCGCTCCAACTGTATAGCCCACCACAGTTCCTTAAACTTTCGTTTAAAAGACATATCTGAACGGTCTGCATATAAGGATCCCGCTATCTGCTGGGTAAGAGTTGAGCCACCACCTAAGTTGCGACCTGTAAGTTTTCCTACAACTGCTCGTAAAACTGCTTTTGCACTAAAACCGTGGTGTCTGTAAAATATACGGTCCTCACGGGATACTAATGCATCAATCATATGTTGTGGTAAGTTTTTTATGCTGATAATTTCACGTTTTTCTTCACTTGAGAGTTCTGTTATCAGTTCACCATTTATATCAAGGAGTTTTGTTGGTAATGCTGTACTAAACTCTGTAAATTGTTCGTTGTTGATTATATATTGAGTCTGAGATATAGCCAGACCAAGTCCTGCACCTATAAGGCCCGCAAATAAAAATAAAGTTATAAGTAGTATATAGGTAGACTTTCTGATTTTTTCCATAATATATAGAATAAAAAATTATATACTTTATGTCAATTAATGTTATATGTAGCAAAAAAAAGGCCGGAACAAATCCGGCCTATGCCCATCAGGCAGTCGGACGTCAATGGGTGGGAGGGGATAATTGAGCGCCCGACATTTATATTATCGCCCCCTGGTCAAAAAAACTTTAATGTTTAAAGATAAAATATTGATATATTTATTCTTCTTCAATAAGACCTGCTTCAATGCTGAGTGGAACTGTATATGTTTTTCCATTTACTGCATTGATTGCCTTTACAATTTCATAATCTCCGATGACAAACTTAATTTTATGTTCACCCTGGGTTATTTTTATAGGACCTGTAATCTTGGGAATGTGAGTATCATCAAGATAAACAATTGCATTTTCCGGGCATGTTATATTTAAAAGTGGGTCTATATCCCTTAACAAAATATCTATATTAGTTATAAGGGTTTTATCAATCATAAAAGTTCTTGATTCATTGCGGTAATACTCGCTAATAATTGATAAATGATGAGTTCCTGTTTCCATTAGTAATGGTATTTGTGACTGATCAACAGGTTTTTCGTCAATATACATTACGTACGGTTTTAATGGCTTTTGAGGAGGAATGACATTGACTGCAAGCTTACCTTTGTTGCTTAATACAGGCTTTACAGTAATATCAAACTTTGTAGTTTCAAAGGACTGCGGAACGCCTTTCATTGCCAGCTGAAAGCGGATAAAAATTTTGTCGTTTTTTTTGTCAGGTATTCTGTTTAATACAGTTGAATAAGGATCTGCCTTTCGGATAAAGGTTCGCTTTAGAGGAATACATACATTAAGAGAAAGTTTTCCTGGTATAGTATTTGTCTCAAGTTTATCTCCTTTGTAGTCTATTATGGACTGTTCTGGAGATGGCTCAACATTATTATATGTTGTGTATATTATTGAATCATGCCAGGATGCAACATCCTGAGGTATTTTTATGTTTAGCTCAATACCTTCTATATATGTCATATCTTTTGGAAGCTGTATGGCAATAGCATCATAAATACCTGCTTCAACTTCAACAGAATCCTGAATAGATGCAAAACCTACCTCTACCGTTTTATGCACACGGAAGGTTTCCGCTCCTATAAGAGAGTTAAAGAGTAATGTTAGTGCTGCAACTGTTAATCCTGTTTTAGGTCTAGGGTAACGCATGATACTTATATTTATATATTTAATTATAACGTATAATTTTAAAAAAACACATTTTTTTTTCCCACCCAAATATAATAAACTGTTTTTTTGAGCTGAATTGAAAAATGATTATTTTAGATTGATTAGTTTTCCAGGATCTGTTGGATTTCCTGAAAATCTTACTTCAAAATGCAGATGTGGACCAGTTGATGTTCCTGTTGAGCCTACTTTTCCTATAATCTGACCTGAACTTACTATCTCATCTTTTTTAACTTGTATGCTTGAAAGGTGTGCATATACGCTGGTCATGTTGTTTGCATGAAGAATAATGATGTAGTTTCCGTAAGTTGAGTTGTATGAGGCTGCCGTAACTTTACCGCTTTTACAGGCAAAAACACTTGAACCTTCAGGAGATGCCAAGTCTAAACCTGAGTGAAACTTCCAGTCCCCTGAAATTGGGCTTACTCTGTATCCAAAAGATGAGGTTAAAATACTTTTACTTAAAGGTGGCTTCATTGCGGTGTCTAACAAAAAAGCTTTTTCAGTCTGACTTGCCCTTTTATTTGGTAAAAAGTAATAAACTGTTCCGTCTATATTATAATTAATTGCATTTGAATATTCTCCAGCGTGGTTTTTGTAAAGTAAAAGTTCATATGAAGTTTCAGCATTAGTTTTAATATAAAAACCTGAGTTTACTGGGATGATGAGCTGTTTTTTTTCAAGGTGTGAGTCTGTACCACTAAGGCTGTTTAATGTTATGAGGGACTCTTGACTTATATTGAGTCTTGCACTTAAAGACAATACTGTATCATCTTTAAGTGCTGTGTACGTGTAAAATATGTGTTCAATATTTTTACCGGATGACATGTTTTTATAGCTTTGTCTTACCTGTTCTTCGTACTGTGTAAAAAGAAGGTCTGGCGATTTTAAGACAGACAGCTTAAGAAGATTTTTTTTTGATATATTTATCTCCTGTCCTGAAAGCGAAAAACCTGCTAGTAAAAAAAACAAAATCAAAAAATAGTTATGAGTCACTTTGCGAACGGTTGTTGCTCCAAAATATACCGTAAAGTATCAATGCTGTAATTACTACTGGTATGCAAAACATTCTGTGTCCGTCTAATACGAACATAAAACACAATACTGCAGATGCAACAATAATAGCTAGCCTTGTTATTTTTAATATAGAATATTTTAATCCATTGTGCTTAATCCACTTTATAAACAATGCAGTAAATATCCCTGCAATACAAAAAAGTGTCGTGATTGTGTATCCTTTCGGAAAAACTACTGCAAACTTCCATAGTGGAAATACTACTACAAAGCCAAGAGCTGTGCATAAAGCCAGAAGTAAAAGCATTTTTAGTGCTACGGTTAAAAGGTCTTTATATCTTTTTGTAATTTGTCTAAGCATTTCTATATTTTATTATACAATGTAAAAAAAAAACAGACTCTCTAAAAAAAGAAAGTCTGTTTGATAAAACATGTGTATATCGATTATGCTTCTGCAATAGCAGATGTTGGACATTCAGATGCACATGTTCCACAGCTAACACATTTGTCAGCAGCAATTTCTCTGTGTCCGTCGTTTTCGCTGATTGCTCCTACTGGACAATCAGGTTCACATGTACCACAGTTTACGCATGTGTTTGGGTCAATCTTGTAAGCCATATTAGTACCTCTCTAAATAGATAATTACAATTTAACATCTATACTATGCAAAAACAAGTGTTTTTTTATTTTGAAAAAACGAATTAGCTTTAGCTAACGTAAATCAGTATTACTTTTTTTCAAATTATGATATAGTCTATAGATGAGGTGGTTATATGACAAAAGAAGAAGTTGCTAAAATGATAGATCACACACAGCTTGCTGCAACTGCAGGACACAAGTCAATTGAGTCTCTTTGCTCTGAAGCTAAGGAATATCATTTTTGCTCAGTTTGTGTAAACCCTGTTAATGTTCCATTAGCAGCATCTTTACTTAAAGGTAGTGATGTAAAGGTTTGTACAGTAATTGGATTCCCTTTGGGTGCAGATTCTTCGGCTGATAAAGCTGCTCAGACACAGGATACAATTAAATCTGGTGCTGACGAAGTTGACATGGTAATTGATATTGGAGCTTGTAAAGACGGAAGATTTGATGCTGTAGAAGCAGATATTGCTTCTGTTGTTAAGGCTGCACGAGCTTGTGAAAAAGAACTTAACAAAAAGATTATTGTTAAGGTTATTCTTGAAACATGTTATCTTACAGATGATGAAATTGTAGAAGCAAGCCTTTGCTCTAAAAGAGCTGGTGCAGACTTTGTTAAAACATCAACTGGTTTTGGTACACCAAAAGATAATGACGGTAAAGCTTTACCAAATGGTGCTACAGTACACGCTGTTTCTCTTATGCGTAAGACTGTTGGTTCTGATATGGGTGTTAAAGCCAGCGGTGGTATCCACAATGCTGAAGAATGTAAGGCTATGATTGAAGCTGGAGCTTCACGTATTGGTGCTTCAAGCGGTGTAAAAATTTTACAGGGCTGGAACTAATATAGCTTAAACAAAAAAAACTAAAGACTGTCTTTAAGTTTGCTTTTACAGTAATACTTATGCCAGTCTTTTTTTTGTTTATACGGTCTGCCAGTACATCATGTTGTCTTTTACAAAGGGTTTGATTCTTCCTGTATTGTAAAGACAGGATAAATATGATTTTAATGTGCTTCCTATAAGGACATTTTGAACTATACCAAGTCTTATACCATTTGTATCCGCAACTTTTTTTAAAAGCTGCTCAGTTGTACATGGTTCTTTTAAAAGTCGTATTATTAACTGCTCTGTTTCAATAACTGCTAAAAGATTTAGCTCTGAAAGCCCTTCAATATCGTTTACAAGATCTCCGTGCCCTGGTATGTAGTAATCAGCTTTAACACTACCTATACGCATGAGAGAGTTTTTAAACAGTTCTTCATTATAAAGATACTGAATCCAGTATTTACGCAGTACATTACGTCCTGAAATACCGTCTGCTAAAAAAAATACTGATTTTCCACAATCTTCAACAATATACGAAAACTGATTTACATAGTGACCTTCCAAAGGTAAGGCTGTCACTGAAATGTCTAGAGCCATGAAAGTTTCACCATTGGCTATTATTCGGTCTGCTTTATGAGCAGGTGCATTAAAGTATTTACCCTGAATGTCCTTAAACGGGCAGGCACCCCACATAAGGGCTGTTTCTAACTCTGGATACTCCAAAAAATATGCTTCAATTGCAGGTGCCCATATTTCGCATCCTGTATTTTCAATAAACCATTTGTTTCCTCCACAATGATCTGCATGGGAATGTGTGATTATAATTGCTTTTAGAACAGGGTTTTTATATACAGTATTTAAAAGAGTCCATACCTGTTCTGCCATTGTATCGTCATTTGCACTGTCTATGAGATATAAAAAAGTAGTCCCGTCATCATTTACCTTAGATAGTATAAGAATATTAGTGAGATTTTTTAAGAGACTTACATTTGGGGTGAGAGTTATAATACTTTCCTGTGATAATGGCATACTTATTTCATTTTCTCCTTGTACAAATATACCAAAAATAAACGATGTGGTATACTTACAGAATGAACAATTCAAAAGGAACTTTTTACTCTGTAAGTACAGGTCCTGGTGACAGTGAGCTGCTTACACTTCAGGCTGTTCATATATTAAAAAATTGTCCTGTAATTTTTTGTCCTGAAACTTTGTCTGAAAAAAATAAACAATCATCTAAAAATATTGCCTGGGATACGGTAAATAAAGTTGTTAATCTAAAGGATAAGACTGTAAAGTTTTTTTCGTTTACAATGGAAAAGGAGCCTTTACAGGCCAGACAGACTTATAAAAAAGCCGCTTCTCAATGTATTGAGTATCTTACAAAAGGTCTTGATGTCGCTTTTATTTCAATAGGAGATGTGTCTTTATATTCTACAGCTGGCCATGTAGCTTCAATTATAAAGAATGGCGGTTTTAGCGTACGATATATCGCCGGTGTTACATCTTTTTCACAGGCAGCCTGTGCAGCTTCTTTAGATTTAGCCGGCAGGGACAGCAAAGTAACAATTATACCTGGGGATGCTTATATTAATAACGGAGAGCTTGATAATATCCTTGAGTCTGATGGAACAAAAATTATAATGAAGACTCACAGGTATTTTAAGACTCTTATTGATTTGATTATTGAAAAAAATATGTGTGACAGGTGTTATATAGTTCAAAAATGTTCCATGAAGGATGAAAGAATATACAATGGGCAAGAAATAAAAAACTTGCCTCCTGAGTCATATAGGGATTCATACTTATCTGTGATAATAATACTGGAGAATAAATAAAATGGTTTACTTTGTTGGAGCCGGTAGTGGCGATCCTGATTTAATTACAATGAAAGGCTACATTCTTTTGCAAAAGGCTGATGTAGTAGTTTGGGCCGGAAGTCTCGTTAACCCGAAGCTTTTAATGTATACAAAGGCTGAGTGTCGTGTTTATGACAGTGCAAAAATGAATTTGGAGCAAACCAATGAGGTATTAGTTTCTTCTTCAAATGAAGGAAAAATCTGTGTTCGGCTTCATACAGGAGATCCTTCTCTTTATGGTGCTATTAGAGAGCAGATGGAAATGCTGGACAAAGCTGGAGTTAAGTATGAAATTGTACCTGGGGTTTCAAGCTTTTGTGGAGCTGCAGCAGCTTTAAAAAAGGAGTATACGGTTCCTGGTGTAAGTCAGACTTTGATTATAAGCCGTATGGAAGGAAAAACTCCCGTTCCTGAAAAAGAAAAAATACGAGAACTTTCGAAGCATGGCTCTTCTATGGCGTTATTTTTATCTAGTGGCATGATAGGTCCTTTAGTAACTGAACTTTTAGCAGGTGGGACTTATACCGAAAAAACTCCGGCAGCAGTTGTATATAAGGCTACATGGGCTGATCAAAAGATTGTATTTGGTACATTAAAGGATATCGAAAAAAAAGCTTTTGAGGCCCACATTAATAAGACAGCTTTAGTACTTGTAGGCGAGTTTTTAGGTGATAAATACGAGCTTAGTAAGCTCTATGATGCAAGCTTTAGCACTGAGTTCCGAAAAGCTGGAAATAAAGTATTGAGTATTACAGAGCTTGAATCTGGAAGACGTGTCAGCAATACTGAAGAACTAAATTTCGCACGTGTCTGTATAATTTGTTTTAGTGCAAAAGGTAAAGCTGTTATGGATAAAATTGCCATGCAGATTGCTCCGTATTGTAAAAAAAATCCATCAATAAAGACTGTTTGTTGTTACGGGGAAAGCCATGAGTCTTTAAGTGATGTTTGTAAGCAGGCCTTTAGCATTGGCCTTGAAGATGGTCAAAAGACACTGCTTGTTTTTGTTGGATCTACAGGAATTGCAGTAAGGGCAATAGCTCCTTATCTTAAAAAAAAGTCTGTAGATCCTGCCGTTGTAGTTGTTGATGATAATTCAAGCTTTTGTATTCCTGTATTAAGCGGACACATTGGCGGAGCAAATGGAGCGGCAAGTGTAATATCGAGTATAACAGGTGCTCAATGTGCTGTGACAACATCTACTGATAATAATAAGGTATGGGCTTGTGACAGCTGGGCTGTAAAAAATAATCTTGATATAGTTAATCCTTCTGCAATTGTAAAAATATCTTCAGCTCTTTTAAGCGGAAAAAGTATTAATATAAACAGTCGTATTAAGATGAGTAAACGTATAATCTCTGAGATACCTCACTGCTATATAACCGACGATTGTATTGAAGTTTATCCTGGACGAGATAAGGATGTTGAAAAATCAAAAAATCAGATACTTATAAGCTATAACACAGTAGATATTATTAATGAAAAATCAGGCAGAACTCTTGCGCTTGTGCCTAAAGTAGTTGCTGTAGGCGTTGGATGTAAAAAGGATACAGATCCAAAGGCACTTGAAAACTTTGTCAGACAGACTCTTGAAGATGAAGGTATTGATATAAGGTCTGTTTTTGTAGTTGCAAGTATTGATCTTAAGAAGGATGAAAGTGCTATTTTTGCTTTGTCGCAAAAATTAAATGTACCATTTGCTTATTACAGTGCAGAAAGGTTAAACAGCATCAAAGGTTCATTTACGGCATCTCAGTTTGTTAAAAATACAACTGGTACTGATAATATATGTGAGCGTGCCTGTGCTTGTGCTGTTGGAGGCGATGACAGTTCATTAATTGTAAGAAAAGTAAGTCATAAGGGTATGACAGTAGCCTGTGCAGTTTTGGGAGAGCTTAAATGAAAAAACTTTATATAGTGGGTATTGGGCCTGGACATAAAGACTTTATGACAAACGAAGCTTTTAGTGCAATTGAAGAGAGTGATTTAATTGCAGGATTTAAAACTTACGTGGACTTAGTAAAGCCGTACTTTCCTTCAAAACAAATATATTCAACTGGTATGACTTTTGAAAAAGAGCGATGTATCGAAGCTCTAAAAAGAGCTCAAAAAGGTGAAACTGTTGCACTTGTTTGCTCTGGGGACAGTGGTGTATATGGTATGGCCAGCCTTGTATTAGAGCTTATAAAAGATTATCGTGATGTTGAAATAAAAGTTATTGCAGGAGTAAGTGCTGCCTTAAGCGGCGGAGCTGTTTTAGGCTCGCCTTTGTCTCACGATTTTGCAGTAATATCATTAAGTAATCTTTTAACACCACAGCATTTAATTGAAAAACGCTTGATATGTGCTGCTCAAGGGGATTTTTGTATAGCTCTTTATAATCCCCGAAGTCATAAACGTACAGAGTGCCTTCGAGATGCCTGTAATATACTTTTAAAGTACATTAGTAAAGATACTGTATGCGGTTGGGTTCGTAATATTGGTAGAGCTGGTGAAGAATATCATATCTGTACTTTAGATGAGCTAAAAGATGCTGAGCTTGATATGTTTTGTACTGCTTTTATTGGAAACAGTACAACTGTAATAACAAAAAATACAATGAGAAGCTTCATTGTAACTCCCAGAGGTTATAACAATATATGAAGCTTTTAGTTTTTGCAGGTACAACAGAAGGCAGACTCTTTACTATAGGGGCGTGTAAAAGCGGTTTTGATGTTACTGTAAGTGTTGCAACAGATTATGGAAAGGACCTTATTGATGCTGGTATACAGTCAGTCAATATATTACGTGGCAGGTTAAAGCATTCAGAGATAAGACATATTGTTGGTATGTTTGACTATGTGATAGATGCCACTCATCCTTATGCTGCTGAAATTACATTAAATGTTTCAAAAGCCTGCAATGAAACTAATACAAAATACATACGGTTATTACGAAAAAATACATTTTTGCCTGAAAATAAGGTAAAACGATTTAAATCCCTCAATTTGCTTTGCGAGCAGTTAAAAAACTCTAGTGGAAACATTTTTGTATCAACAGGCAGTAAAGAACTTGACTGCTTTAAAACTATCGAAAATTATCAGGAAAGACTTTGGGTCAGGGTGATTCCAGCATCCCAGTCTATTGATAAGTGTATTGAGTGTGGTCTAAAGCGTAGTCATATAATTGCAATGCAAGGTCCTTTTTCAAAGGAATTAAATGCTGCAATGTTTAGTTTTTGTAATGCAAAAATCCTTGTAACAAAGGAAAGCGGTCCTGAAGGCGGTTATGAGGATAAGGTTAATGCAGCTTTTGATTGCAATATGGATGTTTATACTGTTGAGCGGCCCTGTGAACAAAATAATGAGCTTGTGTTTGATGATACAGAATTATTGCTTAATTACCTAAAGTCACAGTAAAAAGGTCCGGCTAAAATTGTTTTATGGGAGATTTATATGAAAACATGTACACTTGCAGGTATAGGTATGTCTATAGATACTGTAACTCAGGAGTTAGCTAGTGCAATTTCATGTGCTGATTTGGTATTTGGCGCAAAACGTGTTGTTGACAGTGTTAAACCACTGATAAACTGCCCTTTTTATTATGAGTATGAAGGAAAAAATATTATTTCCATAATAAATGAAAAGAGTAATGAAGATAAAGAAAAAATAGTTGTACTTTTTAGCGGTGACACAGGCTTTTACAGTGGTCAGCAAAAAGTTTTTTTCGATATGGAAAAACAGGGCTTTGATGTAAAAGTTTTATGCGGTATATCAAGTGTTCAGTATTTTGCTTCAAAGCTGAATAAAAGCTGGCAGGACTGGTATTTAGTTTCAGCCCATGGTACAGACTGTAATTTGGGGCAGTGTTTATCACATCACAGAAAAGTGTTTTTTTTGACTGGCGGTAAAACAAAAGCCTGTGATATTGTAGATTTTTTATGCGAAAACGACTGCAATGAAGCCTTTATCAGTGCAGGGGTGAATCTTGGTATGCAGGATAGTGAGCTTATAATACAGGGAAACTGTTTTGCGCTGAAAAACAGGCCAGAGTTAAAAAATGATTTATGTGTTGTCCTTGTTGAGCTTCCTTTTATTGACTATAGAAGGGGAGGGGCAATAAAGGATGACTTATTTATCCGCAGTAGTCCTGGTCAAAAAGTTATACCAATGACAAAACAGATGGTGAGAGCCGGTATTATAGCTTTGTTAAGCCCTAAAAATGGCGAAATTGTATGGGATATAGGATGCGGTACAGGTAGCGTAAGCATTGATTTATCTTTATGTGCTGATTGTAGTGTATATGCTGTTGAGATAGAAAAAGCAGCCTATGAACTTGAAAAGCTCAACAAAAAAAAGTTCAATGCATTAAACGTAAATCTTAATTTAGGAAATGCAGTTGATGTAATAAATGGTTTTCCGTCTCCTGACTGTGTGTTTATCGGAGGATCGAAAGGAGATATAAGGCAGATAATTGATATAATACGGAATAAAAATCAAAAGGCACGAATAGTAGTTTCATGTGTTACTGTTGAGACTTTATGTCAGGTGCAGGCTGTTTTTGATGAGTATTATGGTGATTATAATGTAAATCAAATGCAGATAAGTGTCGGAAAACGTACTGGAGAGTATCACCTTATGACAGCTCAAAACCCTGTCTGGCTTTTATCTGTGTAATAGTTTCACTTTATTGCACTGGCTTTTTATTATGATTATAATTTTACTATGAAATATCCCCGCATTTTAATAAGTTCAACTTCAAGCTCAAGTGGTAAAACAACTATAGTCTGTGCTTTACTGCAAAAGTATATGACAGATTATAAAAATGGTATCTTGTCTTTACCTCCATCAAGCATAAAGATTGGTCCAGATTATATAGACCCATTATTTCACAGCAATATTATAGGAAACAAAACTGGTAATATTGACTTATTTTTCAATGATAAAGATAGTGCCGTCAGCATTTTTGCACAGGACGCAAAAGATAGTTCCATTACTATCTGTGAAGGGGCAATGGGGTATTATGACGGTAAAGGTGGAAACAGTGAAAACTTTTCTTCCTATGAAGCTGCAAAATCATTGGGGTGTCCTGTAATACTCGTTGTTGATGTTAAAGGTCGCAGCTTTAGTCTTTGTGCTGAGATAAATGGCTTTACAAAGTTTAGAGAAACTGACGGTGACAGAAGTCTTATTAAAGGGGTTATATTAAACAGGTGTTCTCATAAGCTTTATGAAAAACTAAAACCTGTGATTGAAAAAGAGTGTCTTGTGGAGTGTCTTGGATATGCCCTAGAAAATAAAGAATACACTTTAGACAGCCGGCATTTAGGATTAGTGACCCCTCAGGATATTTCTAATATAAAAAATAAACTTTCAGCTATGTCTGAAGATATTTGTAAAACAATTGATACTGACCGCATTTTTGAGATTGCCAGTGAAGCATCTGAGATAAAATGTGATGGGTACATTAAAGATAATGTAAAAAGTTGTGTGCGTATTGGTGTTGCTAAAGATAGAGCTTTTTGTTTTTATTATCGCGAAAACTTAGAGCTTTTAAGGTCGTTAGGTGCAGAGCTTGTATGTTTTTCGCCATTAAATGATAAAAAGCTGCCGGATAATCTTTCTGGCCTTTATATAGGTGGCGGCTATCCTGAACTGCATGTAGATTTACTTTCGCAAAACAGCTCAATGGCACAAAGCATAAAAAGTTTTGCGGCAAAAGGAGCTCCTGTATATGCAGAGTGTGGCGGCTTTATGTATTTACAGATGATAGGTCTATTAAAAGGCACTTTCAGTAATACGGGGCATCTTGTACGCTTTGGGTATATAGATTTAATCAGCAATACTGATACTTTTTTAATGAAAAAAGGCGAAAGTATAAAAGCTCATGAGTTTCACTACTTTGATTCAACTGAAAATGGAACTGCTTTTACCGCAGTTAAAGACAGCAATACAAGGTGGACATGTTTTCAATATGCCTGTCCTGAACCTTATATGCATAACTCTAAGTGTAATACAGGTAAGGTAACTGAAAATATACTGGCAGGTTTTCCGCATATGTATTTTCCGTCAAACCCAGATATTGCTCAAAACTTTATTATAGCTTGTTTACAGTACGAATCTGTAAAAGATATTAACACAGGTTGTGGCGGCTGCTGTTCGTCTAAAAGTTCAGACTGTGCTTCGTGCAGTGGTTGTAGTAACTGTCAAAAAGGAAAAATATGATAAATAGCCAGGAAAAACTTTTTGAATATATAAGGCAGGTAACTCATTTCGATAGTGCTTTTTATAATAAGTCATTAGACAGATGGCTTATTATTGCAAAGCCATTGGGAGGATTGGGGTATTTTGAAGAAATGGTGAGCCGTATATGCGGCGTTCAAAAAAAGCTTGAGCCTTCTATTGGAAAAAGAGCATTAGTTGTTTTTTGTGCAGATAATGGCGTTGTAAATGAAGGTGTATCACAAACTACTTCGGATGTTACTGCTGTAGTAGCCCGTAATTTATGTTACGGAAAAACCAGTGCATGTAAAATGGCTCAGGTAGCTGATTGTGATGTTTATCCTGTAGATGCTGGTATTAACACATCCATAAATGAAGAAAAAATAATTGAACTTTGTGTAAAGCGCGGTACAGAAGATTTTATTAAAACAAGTGCTATGACCAGGGAGGACGCTTGTACTCTTATGGTAAGAGGTATTGAGCTTTGCAGTGAGTTGTGTAAAAAAGGCTATGAAATTTTTTGTACAGGAGAAATGGGCATTGGCAACACGACTACAAGCTCTGCCTGTGCCAGTGTACTTTTAGACTTAGAGCCTTGTAAAGTAACGGGTAAAGGTGCCGGTTTAACTGATGAAGGGTTACTGCATAAAATACATGTTATAGAGCAGGGAATAAAACTTAATAGGCCTGATAAAAATGATGCACTAGATGTACTTAGTAAAGTAGGTGGCTTTGATATAGCAATGATGGCAGGTTTTTTTATAGGTTGTGCCCTAAATAAAAAATGTGTTGTAATTGATGGCTTTATTTCTGCTGTAAGTGCATTGATTGCCTATAGACTTTGTCCGTATGCTGCCGATTATTTTTTTGCAAGTCATGTAAGTACCGAGCAGGCCTCGATAATGATATTAAATGAGTTAAACCTCAAGGCTCCTGTAAAGGCTGAAATGCATTTAGGTGAAGGCTCTGGTTGTATGACACTGCTGCCCCTTTTAGATATGGCAATAAAGGTCTACTGCGATATGCCAACTTTTGATGATATTAAAATTGAAGCCTATAAGCCTTTATGATTTATTTTATTATTGGGGGCAGTGCCAGTGGAAAAAGCAGTCTTGCTGAAAGTATTGCTTTAAAAAGATCTGTGTCAAAAGGTTTACCTGTATATTATCTTGCAACTTTAGATCCCAACTCAGGAGGGGATACAGAGCAGCGCATAAAAAAGCACCGGGCAATGAGAGAAGGTAAAGGATTTTTTACGATAGAAGTCTCAAAAAACTATAACAGCTTTTTACTTGATGATAATAATAGTATCCTTTTAATTGAGGATGTTGGAAACTTTTGTGCAAATTTGATTTATAACGATAACGTTACGGACAAAGATTGTGCAGTAAAAATTGCCCATAAATTAATCAGTCAAAGTGAAGACACTATTATAGTAAGTAATGACATATCATTGGATGAAAAAATTGAAGGTGCAGAGCTTTATTACGATATCCTTTGCGGTATAAATAATTATCTGGCACAAGTTTGTGATACTGCAGTAGATGTAGTATCTGGAATCAGTGTAGTTTTAAAGGGAAGTTTATAAATGAACTTTATAAAATCAATTGTTATTGCATTCAGCATGTTTTCAGCAATACCAGTGCCTTGCTTTAACTGGGATAAAGATAACATGAGATACATGATGTGTGGATTTACTTTTGTAGGTGTTGTTACAGGTATAATTCTTTTTGTACATATATATTTGTCCAATATTTATTATCCATTACATTATATGGCTAGAGCCCTGATATGTGTAGTAATACCTGTTATAATTTCAGGCGGTATACATCTTGATGGCTTTAGTGATACCTGTGATGCTCTTGCAAGTCATGCTTCAATTGAAAAAAAACATGAAATACTAAAGGATAGTCACACAGGCTCCTTTGCAGTAATAGCGCTTATCCTTTATTTTATGACTTATTTTACTTGTGTTTATGAACTGCTTGAAGCAATAACAAATGATAATTTTTTTACTGTAAATGTGTTTTATAGTTCAGCTTTTTTTACCTCTCGTCTTTTAAGCGCCTTTGAAGTTGCTTCTTTTAAGTGTGCAAAAAACACCGGACTTGTAAAAAGCTTTTCAGACTATTCTGCAAAAGTATTTACAAGAATATTTTGCGTTGTCTTTTTATTGCTGCTGTCTTTATGTTTATTGTTTATATGTCCTCTTTTAGCTTTTGTATATTTATCTGCCCAATTTGTTTTTACTGCTTTTTATTATTTTTATATTAAAAAGCAGTTTGGAGGTATAACTGGTGACACCCAGGGGTATTTTGTACAGCTTAGCGAACTTGTGTCTGTAATTGCCATCTGTATTACTGTGAGATTTTTATGATTTTAATTACAGGTGGTATAGGAAGCGGTCGCCATACTTATGTAAGTCAAACACTGAAAATAGACAGTAGTATGGTACATGAAATAAGTGATGAAGATCTTACTCTTTATGAAAATAATCGTGACTATGTTTATGCTTTATTGAGTTATCCCTATGTAATTACTCAGGAAAAGGGCTGCGGAGTTATTCCTTTGCAAAAGGAAGACCGCATAAAAAGAGAATTAAACGGAAGGTTAAACTGCATACTTGCTGAGCATGCAGTAAAAGTCATATTAATGATTTGCGGCATTGCAAAATGCATAAAACAAAAGGATCATACAAGGTCATGTATGTTTGTTATGTTCAGGCATGGATCAACTTTTGCAAATGTTGAAAAGCAGTTTGCAGGCAGATATACAGATTTACCTTTGTGTGATAAAGGTTTTGCTGACCTAAAAGACGGTGAAAAAAAACTAAAACAACTGCTGAAGTATTTTTACCCGCCTGTTGCAAATAAGATTTTAAATCCAGACTGTGTCTATACTTCAACCTTACAAAGAACTGTTGAAAGTGCAGCTTTTATTTATCCTGATGCAAAGATTATAAAATGTTCAGGACTGTGCGAATACGATTTTGGTCTTTTTGAAGGACGTACTCATAAAGACTTAATTAATGATGAAAACACAAAATACCTTTACCAGTCATGGCTCGATAACTACCCCTACGGAAAAACTCCACCTGGTAAAGACAGTGCAGGGGAAAGCTTTATTGATTTTTCAGAGCGTGTAAAAAAAGAGTTCAGAAATCTTTATGAAAGTAAAAGTACAATAGATAACGTCTTTGTGTTTGTAGCTCATGGCGGTGTTCAGTCGGTATGTAAATATTTAAACTACAGTGTATCTGGGCAAAGTGAGAGTGGCAGTTTTATTTTTGGAGAGTTATTACAATGAAGTATTTATACTTATATTTGTTATTACGACTACCTGTTGCATTTGTCCTTGATCTATTGTTTGGAGATCCTTCCTTTATCCCTCATCCTGTAGTTTTTATCGGTAAGATTGTTAATGTACACGAAAAACTTTTCAGAGCTTTATTTGCACCTTCAAGTCAAGGAAAAAAGGTTGCAGGCTTTTTTTTAGTCCTGACTGTGTGTACTTATACCTTTTGTATCCCCTTTGCTTTTTGTATAGTAAGCGTTATTTTGTCCTTTTACTTAAAAAGCTTTGTACCGATAAGTGTTTACTGTATAGTTGAAGTCTTTTGGGGGTTCCAGAGCCTCGCCTGTCGCAGCCTCGAAAATGAAGCTTTAAATGTATATTTTGCCTTAAATGACAGTCTTGATGAAGGTCGTAATGCTGTAGGTCGTATTGTAGGCAGAGATGTTTCAGTCCTCAGTGAAGAAGGTGTTATAAAAGCCTGTGTTGAAACTGTTGCCGAAAATACTACTGACGGCATAATATCTCCGATGATTGCCTTTGCATTAGGAGGAGCTCCACTGGCTTTACTTTATAAAGCAATAAATACAATGGACAGTATGATAGGCTATAAAAACCAAAAGTACATTGATTTTGGTATGTGTGCTGCCCGTCTTGATGATTTTGCTAATTTTATAGCAGCTCGCATAGCAGCTTTTTATATGATTTTGACAGGATTTATACTTTATCCTTTAAAAATCTATTCCCTTCATTTTCATCCTGTAAATAGTATAAGAATTTTTTTTAGAGACCGTAATAAGCATGCAAGTCCTAACAGTGCACAGACTGAATCTGTGTGTGCAGGACTTTTGGGGGTAAAACTTGCAGGAAATGCTTTTTATGAAGGCAGTCTTGAGAAAAAGCCTTTTATAGGAGAGCAGCTGCGTGACATACAAAAAACTGATATCATACGCTCTATTCTTATAATGCATGTATCAAGTGCCCTTGTGTGTATTACAATCACCCTAATTTTTGTTTCATTATTTTATTTTTAGGAAAAAAAAACTATAATTAAAGCCATGAATAGTACTCATGGTGGCTACATCGGCTTTAATAAAGACAGTGTTATTGATTTTTCAGCAAATATAAATCCCTTAGGACTTTATCCTAGTGCTAATACTTTTATAAAAAAACTTGCGGTAAATACACATAATTTAATCCATTATCCTGAAATAAAACCTGACTCTCTTATAAAAAAGCTTGCCCGGTATTATGAAGTTAGCGACAATAGTATTGTATGTTCTTCAGGGGCCGCAGACTTTATCTATTTATATACACAGTATCTATCTTGTAAAAAGGATTTTTACCCATTAATAATTGAACCTGCTTTTAATGAATACGAAAGTGCCATAAAAAGTGCTAATGTAAAAGACTTGACGATTGAGCATTTTGAACTCAATAAAGAAAATGATTATACATTTACAGAAAAAGATTTTCCCCGCTTTGAAAAATATATTGATAAAGGTGTAAATGCTGTCTACCTGGCTTCTCCTTCAAATCCCACAGGTAAGATAATTGATATAAATGTTATAAAAAAGCTTTGTAAACTGTGTGCCTGGCGTAATGTTTATATTTTGATTGATATCTGTTTTGCCCAGTTTGACAAAGACTATTTTATGGAATTAAAAAAACTGATAAAAAATGGTAAAGAATACAAAACAACAGTTATTGTAAATGCTTTTACTAAGTTTTACGGTTGTGCAGGTCTTAGGTCTGGGTATGGTATTGTATTTGATACAGAACTTTGTAAAAGTCTTTATAGTAACATACGTCCCTGGGCTTTAAGCTATGAGGCTGCAAAAATGTCTGAAAAAATCATTGATAATGAGCTTGTTGATTTTTCATGGACAGAAAAAAGCAGCAGGTTAATCGAAGGTGAAAAAAAACGATTGTATCAGGCCTTTGATAACTGCAAAATAGATTATATAAAGAGCAATGCAAACTATATTGTTTTTTTTGATGAAAAAAGAAACTTAAAAAAACTCTTGGCTGATTATAAAATTATTATACGAGATTTACAGGATTATTTTTCGTTATCCTTAAAAAACGCCTATCGTATTTGTGTAAGTACACCTGATAACAATAGTATCTTTATTGATTCATTATCTAAAATATGTGGTATTAAGTCTGGTTTATCTGACAAACGTAAAAAAGCTGTACCTATTATGATACAGGGAACAATGAGTGATGCCGGAAAATCACTTTTTGCAGCAGCTTTATGTCGCATTTTTACAAAAGACGGCTATAAAGTGTCTCCATTTAAAAGTCAGAATATGGCCCTTAACTCTGGTGTAACTTTAGACGGTAGTGAAATGGGCAGGGCTCAGATTATGCAGGCGGAAGCCTGTGGAACTGAACCTAGTGTGTATATGAATCCTATTCTATTAAAGCCTGCAAGTGACCATAAAAGCCAGGTTATTGTAAAAGGCCGGGCTTTGGCTACTATGGATGCAAAACAGTATTTTGCATATCGAGGTGCGTTAAAAGATACAATTATGGACTGCTATAATCATTTAGCAGAGCAAAATGATATTATAGTTATTGAAGGAGCTGGAAGCCCAGCTGAGATAAACCTGAAAGAAAACGATATTGTAAATATGGGGCTTGCTGATATGACTGACAGTCCTGTTATTTTAGTAGGGGATATTGACAGAGGCGGTGTATTTGCAAGCCTTTACGGAACTGCTGCTTTAGTAAGTGAAGAAGAGCGAAAGCGTATAAAAGGTTTTGTTATAAATAAATTTCGTGGAGACGTCAAACTGCTTGAAAATGGTTTTGGCATGCTCAAGGATTTAACAGGTATAGGAGTTCTTGGAGTTGTACCTTATATAAGCGATTTAAAGCTTGATGATGAAGACTCCCTTTCTATTGATAAAAAGCTGAATAAAAACAAAGAAGAAGTATGTATTCATGTACAGTGTCCAAAACTACCTTACATGTCAAACTTTACAGATCTTTATCCTTTAAGCTATCAAAGCTTTATTAAAGTTTCATATTTTAATAGCAGAGAAGAATATATTAAAAATGAAGAGTTATGGGGGCAAACAGATTTGATTTTGCTTTCAGGAACAAAAAACACAATTGCCTGCGCGTCCTTTTTATCTCAGTCAAAACTTGATATTTTTATAAAAGAGCAGCGCAAAAAAGGTGTTGCTCTTTTAGGTATTTGTGGCGGCTTTCAGCTATTGGGATGTGAAATGTGTGACAGTGAAGGGCATGAAGATGAGTCAAAAGTTAAAAGTCTTGCAGGCCTTGCACTCTTAGATATAAAAACAACATTTACAGACAAAAAGACACTTACAAAGACAAGCGGTTCTTTTTGCAATATAAGCGGTTATTTTAGTTTTTTAAACGATGCAAAATATACAGGATATGAAATACACTCAGGCTTTAGCGAAAAGAATGGTAGGCAACTGTTATATGACTATAAGGACAATGTTTTTGGTACATATATACATGGACTTTTTGATTCAATTGATGTGTTACAAAGTTTTACAGATAATGTGCTTGTTCAAAAAAACTTAAAACCAAAAAAGGTTGTAAGCTATTTTGAGATGAAAAATAAAGAGTATGACAGGCTTTCGAGCCTTGTTAAGGAAAATATAGACATGAATGAGATATATGATATTCTAAAAGAGAGGGGTCTTGAGTTAAAAAAATGATTCATTTGTATTATGGAGACGGTAAGGGTAAAACAACTAGTGCAATTGGTTTAAGCCTGAGGGCTGTAAGTGACGGATATAAAGTTGTTTTTGTGCAGTTTTTAAAAAATACACAGGTAAGTGAACTTAAAGGTCTTGAAAAACTTGGTATAAAGGTGCTTAGAGGTAAAGCTGGCAATCACTTTACTAAAAATATGAGCGAAGAAGAAAGAATTGCCACAAAAAAAATATCAAATGATATTTTTACAGAGGCTCAGTATCTTGTCCGTGAAGAAGAAAAGGCTTTACTAGTTTTAGATGAAGTATGTGCTGCCTATGAGTATGGCTTGATTGACAGAGTCGAGCTTGAATACTTTATATCAAATCCTCCGGAGTATCTTGAAATTGTTATGACAGGGCGAAATCCTGCTCCGTTTATGATAAAAAATGCGCGATATGTAACTGAGATGAAAAAGGTAAAGCATCCTTTTGACTCAGGGATAGCAGCACGTAAAGGAATTGAGTATTGAGTGAGTTAACTTTTTTTAAAACGGATATGAGATATGACGGAATCGAAAAGCTTTATCCATTGGATATTGAAAAAAAAAGTATGGAAACGATTCAGCATATTTTAGATGAACAGAAAATAACTTTAGATGAAAAAAATGCTGATGTAATTAAAAGGTGCATACATACATCTGCAGATTTTGATTATGTAAAAAATCTTATTTTTTCAAAGGACAGTGTAGATATTTTGCGCACCCTTTTACAAAATAATGCTGTAATTGTGACTGATACAAATATGGCATATAGTGGTATTTCTTCAGCCTTTTGTAAAAAGCTTGGAATTGAAAAGCATTGTTTTATTTCTGATGAGGACGTTGTAAAGACTGCAAAAGAAAACGGCGTTACCCGTGCAATTGTAAGTATTGATAAGGCTGCGTCTCTTTATAAAGATGGAAAAAGGCCTGTTGTTTTTGCTATAGGTAATGCTCCAACATCGTTAGTACGCATACGGGAGCTTTGTGATAGTGGTATTTTTGTTCCTGATTTTGTGATAGGGGTTCCTGTAGGTTTTGTAAATGTAGTACGGGCAAAAGAACTTATAATTGAAAGTGATATACCTCATATAGTAGCAAAAGGCCGTAAAGGGGGAAGCAACATTGCGGCTGCAATTGTAAACGCAACTTTATACTCTCTAGGTGAAAGACAGTAGAATTGTTACAGTTGCTCTTTATCTTTCTAGGTAAGTCATTAAGATCTTTTCAGCTTGATAAAGTGATTTTTTTAACCTGTATTATAAAATATGTTTGTAAAAAACGTTACTATTACAGGCTCTGTATATTATTTTGACAGGCACTGTATTTCTTATATACAGAGTCTGTCTGTGACGTATACAGCTCCTGTCTGCGTGATGTACAGTGCCTGTCTGTGTTGTTTACAGTGCCTGTCTGTACAATCTTAAAGTAAGATTAACTTTATATTTGCTCTTAAAAAAACTCACTTATCCTTACATTAATATTTTTTTTGCGGTGTGCTAATAAAAGTAAAATAGATTAAAAGAAATGTATATTACCTTTAATTTTTAGCAATAAATGAACATGCGAGGGTGGGTGTTAAATGCCATTTGAAGGCGCTTCACTGATAAAGGTTTTAAGTTCATCCAATCTTTTTAAAGCATATGTATATCCATGGTTATAAGATTCGTCAAGCTTTGCTTTATTTGTGTCAAAAAGTGCACAAAGCTCAATCTCAGGCTTGAAAACAAGTATTTTTCCCTGTTTTTCAAGTGCTTCCATCTGCTTAAACTGCTGGACATAGTTTTTATAGCGGTTCATCAGGATTTTAAAATATGCAGGAAACTTTTTTTCATATAAATACGAAAGTATAAGTCTGTATTTGCCGAAATCTGTTGCTTTATCCCCTGGAACTTTTGTTGAAATGACAAAAACCTTGTCACAGCCTTTTTCAAAAGCTCTATCAAAAGGAATTGAGTCTGTTATACAGCCGTCTGCATAGTGTTTTCCGTCAAACTCTACAAGTGGAAAACACATGGGGAGAGCACAGGTTCCTTCAACAATACTTTGAAGTCTTTGTTTGTCACTTCGTTCACTCATAAACTGTATTGTGCCAGTTTCAGCACATGTAAGACCTATTTCCCAGTCTATGTCAGATGAAAAAAGCTTCTTAAAATTGTAGGGGCTGTAATGGTCAAAAAAATATTCAGAAGTCATGATACGAAACTCTTTCAGTACTCCGTCCAAATACTTGTGAGGTTTTCGCCCCTTTCGGATTGCACTTGGGTATAAAAGGTTTCTAAGGCGTCCTCTTTGTTCAGAAATATAATTAAGTGCTGCCTGAGCACCGCCTGATACTCCTGTAACGTATGAAAACTTAATGTTTTGATCTAAAAGTGCGTCTATAACTCCTGCAGTAAACATGCATTTACGAGAGCCGCCTTCAAGTACAAGTCCTATTTTCATTTAAGCCTCGCATACTTTTGCCTTTAAGCTCTTAACTTTCTGGTAAAAATACTGGCTTTTTTGAGCTAAGTCCTCTGATGAAGGTACACCCTTAGTGCGTGTAACTACTTCGCCTTTATCAATAATATATTTTGTGCGGTGTCCAAACTTGTATATTCCGTCTATGCCGACAGAAATAACAGGGAGTCCTGTATATCTTGCTAAAAATGCAAAGCCAGACTTAAATTCATTAAGTTCACCGTCTGTACGAACTTTTCCTTCAGGGAATATGATAATTGATTTTCCGTCACTGAGATTTTTTTTTGCAAGCTGAATCCATTCTGTATCCATATTAAAGCGGTCACATGGTATACACTTTTCACGGCTTAATAACCAGTGAAACTGTTTTTTTTCGTACCAGTCTTTGGCCACTACGATGTTCTTTTTACCTTTAATAACTGTGAGCAGTAAGAGTGGATCAATAATTGATGTGTGATTTGCAATAATAATGCTTGGGCTTTTTACTTTTCTGCTTTGCTGATTTTTATCTGTATAGTAAGCTTTTGGCCTGTACCATATGTTTATAAAAAGTTTTACAAGACAAACTGAAAGCTTTGTTACACACTTCATTGGGAGTTCTAAAATGTTCAACTATTTTCTCCTGCTTTTTTTTCTTGTTCCCAGTACATCTGTAATAGTTGTGGATATACTGCATCTGAATATGGAGGTTTTGTTACCGATTTTATTGTATCGTTTGATAAGCTTAAATTTTTAGCGTATTCACTACCTGCTTGTTCAAAATTCTTGAGGTATTTTACCATTCTTGGTCGCATACCTTGATCTGCTAAAGTTTTTACCTCAGCACAAAACAAGGGTGTAAAGTTACCTTTGCCGCATATTAAGTCAAACTGCTTTACAGTAGGTTCGTAAATTAGATTTGTGTTGACCCAGCCGCAGCTTGATATAAGTACAAGCTTTTTTTCGGTCATTACACTGTTTCTAAAGCCGTGAAGAGGTTTTCCTTCAACATAATTATCAAGGCCGTCACAGGCATTTATCATACCTAAAAGCCTATCCATTGCCATTTTGAGTTTTCCTGGTAGTCCAAAAAAATAAATTGGAAAACTTAAAATGATAATATCAGCCTCTTCAATTTTAGATCTAATCATAGGTATGTCATCATCTTTTATAACACATACGCCATTAGTTCTAGAACAACAGGCCAGACACCCCATGCATGTTTTAATATTATATGAGACTATATGTAAAATTTCTTTTGTGTATTCACTATCAGAAAAGCCCTTTAAAAAAGCATTTGTCACGTGCATTGTTGCACTGCGCTCTTTTTTAGGGCTTCCGTTTATTACGAGGATTTTTTTCATTTACCTAAAGAATCTTTTGGTATCGTTGTAAAAGTTAATGCACCTTTTGCGTATACAGTTCCGTCAACTTTAACTACACAGTCAAAGCCAACGAGTACACCGCCACCTTTTGTTTTATTAACTGAGATTTCGAGTCTGTCTCCAGGAATCACTGGTTTAACAAACTTAAAACCATCAATTTTAAGAAGAACATAAAGCTTGTCGTCTAAGTCTTCTGGTGATTTTTCAATTACCAAAGAACAAAGCTGGGCACAACTTTCAACTATTAACACCCCTGGCATAATAGGTGTACCTGGAAAATGCCCCATAAAGTATGGCTCATTTACTGATACGTTTTTTATACCAGTTGCACTTACGTTTGGAGTGAGCTCAATTACCTTTTCAATCATTTGAAAAGGAGGTCTTTGTGCAATTTTCTGTGAAATTTCGAAAATATTCATTGAACTCATAATGAAAGTCCTCCGTCTAAAACAATTGTCTGTCCTGTTACATAAGCAAATGCATCGCTTGCAAGAGCTGATACAACAGAAGCAACTTCTTCTGGTTTGCCAAAACGACCACATGGAACGTTTTTTACATATTCAGCTCTTTTTTCTTCAGGAATGGCATCAATCATTTCAGTTGCAATAAAACCTGGAGCAACTGCATTTACTCTGATACCCTGTGGTCCAAGTTCTTTTGCAAGAGTTTGTGTAAGCGAATTTACAGCACCCTTTGTAGCACTGTAAACACTTTGTCCTGGTAATGCAAACTTTGAGCTTACCGATGACATGTTTATGATTACGCCAGATTTTTGCTTAAACATTTTTAAAGCAACTGCCTGTGCACAGTAAAAGTATCCCTTTACGTTTAAATCAAAACATTTATCAAGGGTTTCGCTTTTCAGCATTAAAAGGTACTCGTCACGAACAATACCTGCATTGTTAACAAGTACATCAATACGGCCGTATGCTTTGTAGACATCACGAACCATACTTTTAACTTGAGCTAAGTCTGAAACATCTGCTTTATAAATCATACCATCGCCACCGTTAGACTTGATCTGTTCAAGAGTCTTAACAGCAGCTTCTTCTGAACTTGAATAATTTACAACTACTGTGTAGCCGTCTTCAGCCAGTTTGATGGCACAGGCTTTACCTATGCCTTTTGATGAACCTGTAACAATTGCAACTTTCATATTATTTTCCTAAAACAACAGCGCAGTATGAACCACCTGTTGCAAATGATGTAACGAGAACCTTTTTAAGAGAAGCTGATTCAACAGTCTTCTTTTCAACAGTTCTGTCGCTTTTTATGTAATATGCCTGGTCCTGCTTGAGCTCTCCGCTTAACATAAGGGCTGCATGTCCTGCTGCAAGAGTTGCAGAACCTGCTCTTCCTTCACCAGTGCGTTCTTTAACCTGAATCAAAGGTATTGATGAAAGTCTTTCGCCAAATACTCGTGAGTATGAAGAAAGTTCAATTTCATCTACTTTGTCAAATCCGTTTGCAAATCCGTAAACGGCATCAATATCATTGATTGTAAGTCCTGCATCCTTCAATGCATCACTAATAGCAATATCAAGTGCTTCGCTTGTATTTGCAAGAGTACCAAATTTTGCGTTTATACGGCCATTACCACATCCCAATGCATAGCAGTATATTTTTGCTCCGCGCTCTTTTGCATATTCTTCTGTTTCGAGAAGGAGAGAAGTACTTCCGTCTCCGATAACGCAGCCATTGCTCTTTGAATATGGGCTGACAACGCTTTCAGATGCATAATTAAGCTTTTTAAAAAGCTCTGTAATGATTGGCAGGTTTTCATCTGTACCTGTTGCCATCATTGCTTTTTCCTGTCCGTCTCGGATTACATTCATTGAGTATCCAATGCTTGTAAGTCCAGATAAAGGACCGCTTGTTACTGTAACACCGTAACCTTTTATGCCTGAGCAGATTGAAAGATATCCACCTGCTGCATTATATACTGTGTGAGGAAACTTAAAGGCACTGCCTTTTGAGTTTCCGTTTTCAGCAATCAGCTCTTCAAAGTCGTATGTTGAACCAAGTCCACCTTCACTTGTACCTACAATAATACCAATGTCTTTTGCATTATCATCAGTAACGGTAAAGTTTGCATCTTTTAATGCCTTCATACCTGATACTGTCTGGAGCTGACTCAAGTTATCAAGTTTGCGGTAAAAAGCCATCTTGATGCCAAGTTCTTTATAATCTTCTTCAGTAACAGTTGAGTTAATCGATGCCGACTGTGGTATTTTGTTGTTTACTACTCCGTCTATATATGATTCTTTGCTGTTTCCCAATGGGCTTACGATACCTATACCTGTAACTGCAATTTTAGCATCTTTACAGGCCTGACTATAAACATTGCCTGACTGTTTAGAGAATACTATGCTGGCATTTGTCCCACCGAAAGCAAAGTTGTTGCTCATTACGCTGTTTAATTCTTTTGCGCGTGGTGTGTTTTGAACGAAGTCCATTGAACCGGCTTTTTCTTTTAATTTTTCAGAATCTTCGGCTGTATAATGTAAAGTTGGCAATACAGTGTTTGTTGTAAGTGCTTTTACGCTGAATACTGCTTCAATTGCACCTGCAGCGCCAAGACAGTGTCCTGTCATGACTTTTGTTGAGCTTACACTGATGTTTGGATTTTCTTCATCAAAAATTGTGTGAATTGAAAGGAATTCTGCATTATCATTTTTTGCAGTTCCTGTACCATGTCCATTTACATAACCGATATCACTTTTTTTGATACCTGAGTTACGAAGGGTTCTGTTTATTGCTTCAATCTGACAAAGACCATCTTCGCGAGGAGCTGTGATATGATGAGCATCGCTTGTAACACTTGAGCCTAGTACCTCACAGTACTGTTTTGCATTGCGTGCCTTTGCATGTTCGTATGACTCAACAATTACAATACCAGCACCTTCGCCAAGGGTAATACCTGTACAATGATTAAAAGGAGAGCATCCATTTTCATCAAGGGCATGAAGTGAAATAAATCCTGCATAAGGGATTGAAGCAAATGAGTCAGCACCACCGGCAATTACAACATCAGCTTTTCCTGCACGAATCAAGTCACAGGCATAACCGATTGAAATTGTACCTGCAGCACATGCATTTGCAACGTTAGTTACAACGCCACCTGCATGGCAAGTTTCTGCAACCTGTGATGCAATTGCTGCTATTGGCATTTTAAGTATATCTTCTGCTTTTTTACCGTTTTTATGATAGTGTTCAACACTTAGTGCTCCACCAACACAACTTCCGATAATAACACTTACTCTCTGATCATTATCAAAATCTGAAAGGCCTGCATCTTTAAGTGCTTCCTTTGCAGCTTTTATACAAAGTTTAGATGCTCGGTCTTTTTCTTCTGGTGTCTCAATTTCATCAAGAGTATCACATTTTACTTCTGCTGCTAAATCAGCATAACAATTTGTAGTATCTACTGAAGTTGTTTTGTGAATGCCTGAAACTGATTTAAGGGCATTTGACCATGTTTCTTCAACATCGTTACCTATTGCACATATAATGCCAAGACCGGTAACTACACAACGTTTATCTTCTGATGTCATATTAAAAAATATATTGAAATATAAAATAAAAAAATCGGTGGTATAAAACCACCGAAACTAAATAAAAAAAGACTAATTATGCGTTCTCACTAATGAATGCTGCAATTGTATCGATGCTTAAGAACTTTTCCTTGTCTACACCTGTCATAGAAACACCAAATTCATCATCAACAAAAGAAATGATTTCAAGTGAGTCTACAGAATCAAGACCAATTTCATCTCCAAAAAGTGGTGTGTCAAAATTCAAAGCAGAACCGTCAACTCCGAGGTTTGAAATGAAAAAATCCTTGAGCTTGTTTTTAACTTCTTCTGTGTTCATCTATTACTCCTAATATACTCTTGCTTATTTTCTTCGATTCAACCTACATAGGTTTAAAAATAAACTTTAAATCAAGCTATAATATTCTATAAGAAAAATGATTAAATTACTACACCCTTGACTAAAAATTACGGTTAAAGTTTGTTATTTGTTTATTTTATACGATTTTAGTTAAGGTTTTATCAGTGTATAGCTATAATTACGAATAAAGTTTGTTAGGACAATCTTATCATCGCTGTATTGAATTTTTTCAATTACCTTTTTGTTTTTGCATATTGTTCTTTCTGTATCACAATAGCTAAAGTTTATTCCATACTTACTGTAATGCTCTTTTAATCGTTGAGCATCGCAATAAATATTCTGGATATCTAGTAACAGGTACTCGCATTTTGCTTTTTTTGAAAACAGCTGAGAGTCTAATTGAGCTGTTGTACCGTTGTAAATAACTGAACCTATTTCAATACCAAACTCATTTAAAAGAAGCAGCGTGATACCTGTATTATCTGCGGTTATGTATGCCAGAGCCGAAAAAGTTTTATCCCTAAAAGCTCCTTCAAAGTATGAGCATTCATCAATGCTCTTTATCATTGCGGATACGGGCAGTAAATCAACTCTTTTTGAGTTTGTTACAAATACTTTGTTTAGTTCAGGTATATCAACTTTTGTTGTGGCACAGCCTGATATAAGTAATGTAGTTAGTAAAACTATTACTGAGAGTTTCTTCATTAATCTATCCTATAATATTGCACTAAAGAAAGCGACTATAAGTCCTGAAAAGATTGATAATCCCATTACATGTATTGGAATAAAACTGCTTAAAGTGAGTGCTCCAAAACTAATTGCAGTTGTGACAAATGAAAGTGCAATTGCAAAAGTTTCAAGGCTGTTGTTTTTGTTTTCAAGTTTGTAAATTACATAGTCTAATCCTAATCCAAATACCAGAATTATGCCTGTGATACAGAAAAACTCGATTTTTAGTCCTGCTAATGTAAATACTGATAAAATCATCATTATACTTAAAACTGGTATAGTTGCGATTTTTAATGTGTCCTGCCATGAATAAAAAAACTTCATAAGAATAATGATAATTACAAATGATATACAGAACATTGTTATGATAAGTTTGGTGAGTTTATCAAGGCTTTCATTTGTGTCCTTTGTTCTGTTTATAAAGTGTACATTGTCATACTTTTGAGCAAGATCTACATAAAAGCTTTCGTCAGTGATTTTTGATGGCAGTATAATTGAGTAATACTGATTGTCTATATTGCCAATCCATGTGATGTTGAGTAACGATTTTAGTGTCTGTGGTATGGTAGACTCTGGTGTAAGTATATTTTCATATGCACTGCTTATACCTTCTGTTATTGCCTGATATTTATCATCCTCATAGCCATAATAAGAAAGCAGCTGCTGTGCATAAGGTAAAAGGCTTTCTGCTGTATGTAAAGAGTTTACCTGACTTTGCTTTGACGGAATAAATCTTGCTGTACATACATATGGATCTGTAAGAAGTGGACATAAAAGCTCTTCGGTTTCAAGAACAGACTGTATTGTGTCTCCGTTAATTATCAGGTAACTTGATGGACTGTAGTTAATTACATTGTAAGCTGTGATTGTGTCTTCTTTTAGTCTTCCGTCAACTTCGTATAAGTTTGCCACATTGTTTTGTATTTTGACGTCACTATGTTTGATTGCAATTATTGAGGATAGTAAAATGAAAAGGGCAATTTGTAGTAACACAGCAGTCTTTTTGAAATTGCTTTTTTGAGTGTATTTTAAAAGTCTTGTATTAAGGGTTTCATATAATGGTATATGCCTTGTGTTGTGGTGCTGAACTTTAAATAAAGGAAATAATCCTACTGAAGTTAGGAATGAACTTAAAATGCCTGTAAAGGAAAATACTGCGATTTGCTTAAGCATTGTAAATGGAGCACCCATAAGCATTGTATAGCATATTTCGGTAGATATAAGAGAAAGTATTAAACCTGCAAAAATATGTTTACGTATTTTTTTGCTTGAAGTCAGTTTTGGATTCGCTTTCCAGTTTATGAAGTAGTGCAGGCTGTAATCAATGCTTGAGCCGATAAGTGAGGTTCCAAATATAAGTGTGATTACGTGCAGATTGCTGAATACAAAATGTGTAGCACAAAATGCAGTCCCAAGCGATATCAGTATTGAAGCTAATGAACTTAAAACTGGTATTGGTGATTTAAATATGAACAGTAAAATGATAAGTACAATCAGCATTGAAACTGTTGAGATTGCTGATATTTCGCTACTTGCAGATGTTGAACTTTTGTAGCTGTGAAATGGTGTTCCGTAAAAACAAAAACTAACATTATCCTTTTCAAGGGGAAAACATACGTCGTATATAAGAGGTACTGCATTTTCATCGCTGGCAAGTTTTGCTCCTAATGGTGTTAATGTACCTCTTATCATGACATACCATCTATCCTCATACTTTGATGCTAATACACCATCCTTTGGTGATAAAGCTGTACCTGCATCAGATACAGCTGCAAGAGCTTGTGTAAGATTGATTTCGTCTAGTAAAAAAGGGTCTTTATCAAGATTATCAAGTCCTGTAATTGTAAAACCGCTGAATACCTTTGATAAAGATTGTTCTGAAAAATCCTGCAGCCCATTTTCATCCGAAAGCTGTTTTTGCATGTCATCAGATAAAAGTTGCCAGCGGTATGTGCCAAGAAAGTCTAAAATTTCGGTAGAAGATGAAAAATCCTGATAGAGCGAAATTGATTCAAATTTGTCGCTGTCCTTAAGACAATTGTATGCTTCTTCTGCAGCTTGCTTTGCTTTTTCAAACTCAGGGTGTGAGGCAAGGATAAAAACTGATTTAGTTGCATTTTTTGATATGGATTTTTCAGCAATTCGTGCAGCTTCGCTATTATGACTAGAAGGAATCATTGTCGTAAAATCAGAATCGATTTTTATTCCTTTTGTAAAAAAAAGTCCTGTCACAAAGGCTGTCAAAATTAATCCGTGATATAAAATCCAGCTGAATGTAAATTGGTTTTGATGTTTTCGGTGTCTATATGCGTTTGTGTCTTTATTTAATGAGGTCTTTTTGTTCATCTGTCAATTCCTGACTGTATTTTTGATTTGATAATTTGTAAGTTGTTGTATTTGAATCATTTTGAACAATTTTTATATTATCCAACGAGGCTTCATTGTTGCGGAATGCACCTCCAATATTAACTTGTTTTAATGCACTGGAAATTGTTTTGTCCTTTGGTGTTAATAATAAGTTCCAGTCTGAATCAGTTGATGTGTAGTCCTGAATTATAAAGAATGTCTCAAGGGCTTCTTTATTACCTGAAAATAATGAAGATAATGTTGCTGCTACAGTTTTAAACATTTCGTTTGAAGAGCCGTCAATAACGTTTTTTTTGCCGTTCAGACCTGTTTGTACTATTGATTGTTTAGTGATTACTGTTTTTGTTTTAAATGGTTTTTCTGTGTTCCATGCGATTGTATCTTCGCTGAAAATAAATGTGCCTGTTGAGGTTAGTGGTCTAGCAAGTTTATCAGATGTTTTTTCCTGAGTAAAATTACCTGTTGTAATTTTGTTTTTTGTTAATGATGTACAAACTTGATCAATTGAAAACCCGTTGCTGAATGCAACTGATACATTTATAAAAATAAGAATTGCTGTTAATAATTTTGTATTCTTCTGCATAATGTATCTAATATAATACAAAATATTGAATTATTGAATAAAAAAAAGAGGTTATCCTGCAAGTTTGTATTTGAACTTATACAGAATAACCTCTTTTGTGCTACTTATATTTAAGCGTTAAAGCTTAGCAATCTTTATAGCCTTGATTACATAATTGTATTTGTGTTCGTTAATTGTGAATGAAACTTCATCATTAACTTTGTGATCAAGGATTGCATTTCCAAATGGAGACATGTAAGAAATAATTCCGTTATCTGGATCTGATTCCCATGGACCAAGAATAGTAAATACTTCATCACTGTTTGTATCTTTGTTGAGTAATGTTACACATGTACCAAATGATACAAGTGATGCTGTTGCTGTTGTTGGGTCAAAGATAATTGCACGGCTAAGTTCTTCCTGGAGACGCTTGAGATCATGATTAAGCTTGTGCTGATACTCTTTTGCTGCAATGTATTCTGCATTTTCTTTTAAGTCACCCTTTGCACGTGCTTCTGAAAGTTCTTCAGCGTTCTTTGGAATATCAACAGTCTGAATCTTAGCCTCAAGAGCCTTCTTTTCGTCAAGCTTTTTAGCTGTAACGAGCATTCCCTTTGGAGCCTGTGACTTTTCTTCTGTTGTGTGGAACTTGTAATCAGGATACTTTTCAAGAATCTTATTACGCAACTGAGCCTTGATTGTACCTTCAAGAGATGGTACATCATTTATCAGAGTATACATGTGAGTCATTGTGTCTTTATCACAGTCTTCAAGCATATACTTAGCATAAAGGTTTTCACCCTCAAAAAGAAGATGACATGCAGTTTTCAAGAGCTTACGGTTATCTGTTGTATCTACATGATTATCCATTTCCCTGTATGCAAGAGAGATAATATTTACAATGGCAATAAGCTGCTTCTGGAAAGATACACCAGCTGTCTTGTACCATTCTTCATTCTGACAGTTTTCAAATAAGAATAAAATTGTTTCTCTGTATGCTTTGTAGTCTTCATAAGAAGTAACTACAAGCTTTTTAACTGCATCAACATGACCGCTGTTGATGAGAAGTGTTAACATTTCACCATCAAGAACTGTTGAGAAAAGTGAGATATACTGATCAACCCAGTTAGGAAGCATGCGGATGTATGTAAGGAAATCAGCACGGAGTGAAGTGTTTTTAGTATCTTTAAGGAGTAGATACATTTCACGAGGAGATTCGATTTCGCTGTACATCTGTTCGAATGTGAACTTTGGTAATGAACTTGCTGCAATGCTTGGATACATTGAGTTAATTTTCATTACAGTAAGATATGAAGCAACAACCTGTTCGTTTACTGTGTTAATAGCTTTGAGGTAACCTGCAAAGAAGTTGAACATATCAGCAAAGAGATCACTTTCTTTATCTGTTTCATCAGATAAAGCATATTTCATAAGAATATCAATACGTGCAAAGAATGCCTTCTGAGCTTTAAACTCATTGCTAAGTTTTTCTTCAGCACTTATCTTACGGTCACGTACTACGTATTCATTAATGTTGTTTGGGTTTACACCAAATGATGGATCTGATTCAAGAACTTTTTTTGCCCCACTGTTCCAGCTTGTCCATTCTTTTACTTCAAGTAATGAAGGAACTAATTCAGCTTTAATGCGTTTGAAATCGCAGCTGTTATCAAAGCTCTTTATAATTGTCTTAAGAGCCCATGCTTTATCTTCCTTGATTTTTGCTGCAAGCTGTGCTTTTGGTGTTGTTGCCTTTAATACCCAGATGTGATCCTTTGATAATGGCTGTAATGCACTTACTGCCATCTTTAAAGACATGTCATGTACGCCGTTTTTTTTGCCAAAGTTAATTGTGAGAGTATCATTTTCAACCTTGCGGATTACACCTACACCCCATGTGCGATGGTGAACAAAGTTTTTTGCATCAAATGAGATATGTTTTTCGAAGTCGCTGATTGCTTCAAATACATTACGGAAACTCTGTGAAAGATTTGAAGAACGGATGTATTCTTCTACAAGGCTGTGTCCTGCGTATTTTCCTCTAAAGCAGTCTACAATTTCTCTTCTGGCCCAGTTATCCTTTGGATCGATAGAAAGGTTCAGTTTGAGAATATCAATGGCTGTATCCCATTTTTTGTTATCTTTGTAATAAATGTAAAGTTCCTGCATAAGAGTTGCACTGCGGTCTGCTGAAATTGTTTTTGCTATCTTACGCTGAACAAGAAGGAAGAAATCGATTTCTTCTGGAATAATGCCAACAAGCTTTGTCCATAATTCCTTTACGGCGTTTATGTTTTTTGCTGATACAAAGCGAAGTAAGGCTTTGCGATAATAGTCAACTGCAGTTTCGCTGTCGCCTTCAGACTCGTAGTGTTCGCCGAGGATTTTTGCAATTTCTGCTTCCTCAAAGTCAATTTTTACAATACGTTCATAAATTGACCATACTTTGCTGTCGTTAGCATTTTTATATATTTCTGCAAGAGTTCTTAATGCAAATTTGTTTGATGCATCATCAGAAAGAATTGTTTCGCAAAGGTAGATAACAACCTGTTCCTTGTGATTTTTTTCAAAGATGTCAACAAGAGTAACAAGTGAAGAATTGTCCAAAGTTCCCTTTTTTAGGCCGAGAATACCTGAGATATAAAGTGCAATGATGCTTTCTTTTGTGTGAGTAAGATGTTCATCACATAAAGCTTTGACTTCATCAATAGCATTTTCGTTTTTTGCTTTTTCTACAATGCCTGCCAGTTCAATCAGATTGTTTTTTGTGTAGTTACTGATTGTTGCTCTTGTGTAGGTTTCTTCCTTGAGCATTTCCTGAACTGATTTTACAAGTTCTTCAGACATAAAAAATCTCCTAAATTTGTCCTAAATTAAACACTTCATTTTTTTAGAACCTTGTGAGGGGTTCTGATAAATAACAAACTCACTCTACTGAATTATTTCGTATACAACCTGTGTATCTCTGGATCCAGTATTTTTATTTTTAGCAGTACATCATTAATTTTGCTGCTTCCATCTCTGGTGCGTGCATAATAATCAATGAGCCAAAAATACATATTTATAAGCTTTGGAGTCAGTATTCCTTCATCGCTTGAAGGATCCTTTAGTTCATTCTCCTTGGCGTAAATATCCTGTTTTAATCTGCCTAATTCCTGATTTCGTAATTCTCTGCTTATGGTAAACACTGCATAAAGTTTGCCGTAAACGGGAATCCACTCCAGAAGCGCAGATCCTGTTATATTCTTTGCCTGGACAGTTCTTATCAGACAGCAGATAAGCTCTGAATCAAGAAAAGAAATATCTATACGTTGTGCGTCAATAAAAAAAGCTTCCCTAAATAAAACTTTAGCCTGCTTTTCTTCACCGCAAAGTGCAAAACAGTCAGCCATTTCTGCAAGTATTGCTGGGGAATATGGCATAAACTCGTTCGCCTGTCTTAGACAATCAAGGGATTTTGAATAATCTCCAAGTTTTTTGTAGCATAAGCCAGTTTTGCGTAATATCTCAGCTTTTTGCATCTGATTTTTTTCTTCAGATAAAGCTATGTAGTTTTTAAGAGCTAATGAAAAAACTCCTTTTTGAACAGCAAAAACCGTACGGTCAAGCTTGTAAGTTTTTCGGTCAAGAGTCGACTTAAAAGACTTCCAATGAGAAATTAATCCCTCGCCGCGTTCAAACGGTTCAAGCTCTGGCAGTTGTTGAATAAAGTCAGCCCAATACGAACAACACCAGACAGCAAAAGTTACTTCCTGGTTGTCAAGCTTGTACTCAAGTAATTCTGCAAGAATCTCTCTCGCTTTAACAGGATTTCCCTGCTCAAGTTGAGTATAAGCATTTGTAAGTTCGTCTTCTGATTGAATACTCATAACGTGTATCTTTCATTATATCAGTTTGAAATTTTTAGTCAATAAAAACGCTGTTAAAAAAATGAAAATGGGGGTAAAGTTTATAAATGTTTTTTAATATTAAGTCAATATGTTTTTTTTGAAAAAAATCAATGATTTTTTATCTTTTTCAGTTTTAGCTTGTATGTATATGTTTTGTTCTATAATATTGCGTTTACAAAAAACAATTCAATCTATTATAATGTACTGTAAATGAAAAAAACATTATTATCTCCATCTTTATTATCTGCTGATTTCAGCAATTTAGGTGCTGCTTTGCAATTTATAAAGGAAAGCGGTGGAAACTTAGTTCATATTGATGTTATGGACGGACAGTTTGTTCCTCAGATTACTTATGGACAGCCTGTTATTAAATCAATACGTTCGATAAGTGATTTACCTTTCGATGTTCATTTAATGGTTGAGAAACCTGAGTTAATGGTCGATTCTTTTATTGATAGCGGAGCTGACTGGATTACATTTCATTATGAAAGTACAGTTCATATTAACAGACTTATTCAGCATATTCACGATAAAGGTAAAAAAGCTGGAATTTCCATTGTTCCATCTACACCTGTAAGTGTTTTGTCGGAAGTTTTAAGAGATGTTGATCTTGTTCTTGTTATGACTGTTAATCCTGGCTTTGGGGGGCAAAAGTTAATACCATCGTGTGTTGATAAGATAACAGAGCTTGTCAGACTTAGAGATGAAAATAAGTATAATTATTTAATTTCTGTTGATGGTGGTGTTAATGAAAAAACATTAAGTTCTGTTATTGATGCTGGATCAGATATTGTGGTTTCTGGTTCTGCTTTTTTTAATGGAACATTGAACTGGAAGTAATCAGTTATGAAAAAAATCTTTCTTGCTGCTTTTTTTTCTTTTTTTGTTTTTCACAATACGCTTTGGGCTCAGAATTATGGAAGCGTTTTAAAGGATTCTGGTACAACAGCTTTACAACAGGGGTTTGAGTCATATCGTAAAGGGGACTGGACTTCAGCTGTTTTATTTTTGCGTAAAGCTCAAACTATGCCTGAGTTAATTACTGAGGAGTCTTTATATATTCTTATCATGAGTGAAATTAACAGTGGTGATTACAAAAGTGCTGTTGCAGATTGCTCTGAGTTTTTATCAATGTATGAATATAGTTTATATTCTCCTGTAATTATTTTTCATAAAGGCCGATTGCTGCATCTTCTTGGCGAAAATGAAAATGCAATACTTATACTAAGTGATTTTTGTCACGAAAATACACATCATGCATTGTATCCTTCAGCTTTGTATTGGATAGCGGAATGTTTTTATGCTGAGTATAATTTTGATACGGCAAAAAGCCTGTATTTACGTGTAGTTAATGATTTTAGCAGTGATGGTAAAGCTGTTGATTGTAAGTATCGTATTGAGCAGATAAATCAACGGCAGAGAGAAGAAAAGCTTCTTTATCTTTTGAAGGTAACAGGAGAAGAAAATCTTTCTTCAAAAGAGGAGTATGAAAGACAGTTGCGGCAGTATCAGACTGAAGATAAACTTGGGTTACGAAAGCAGCTTGATGAAGCAAATTTACGTATTGCTGAACTTGAAAAACAGCTTGTAAATGCAAATAGAGTGAAGCTGAATGCCGAAAAAAATGAAAGTACTGCGGTGGTTGATATTGTTAATGAAAAATCAGCATCTCATTTGATTGATGGAGAAAAAACGGCTGATATTCTTTTACCAGATACTGGAGAAAAAAATATGGAATCTGTGTTTGAAAAGAATAATACAGAATACAGAGATAGTGACAGGTTCCTTTCTGATGCCGAGGTGGAAGCCTTGAAGCAGAAAGCACGGCAGCTGCAGTATATACTTGAGGAACAGATATCTGGAGAGTAGAATATGAAGAGAAGTTTTTTATCAGTTTTATTGCTTTTGTTTTGTTTTATGAGTAGTTATTCGCAGTCTGCAGATGAATATAGTGAAGAGCAGGTTAGTGAAACCGAAGATATTAAGACTCTGAAAAAAGAACAGAAAAAAAAAGCTAAAGAGTTAAAAAAAGCATTAGAGCGACAGGAAAAAGAAAAACGCAGATTGCAGACTGATTCGTATCTTGGTGTAGTATACACTAGTGAGAATAAGTGTGCTTATAAAAAAGATGGAATCAGTGTAAAAATTGACAAAAAGAATAATTTTTTTAACATTTTTTATGATAATGGCTCTTTGTTTCCATCAAGTGTTTTGTTTACAGGAGATGATGCGTCCCAAGTGTCATTGTTATGGAATAAAAAAGAGTATTGTCTAAATAAAAATCACCGTATATTGAAAGAGATTCGTAAGCTTGAAGAGGGTTGTCAGATTTCATATCTTGAAAAAAATAAGTTTCAGGTTGTTATGGATTTTAAGCTTGTTCCTTCAAGAGTTGGTGGAGAAGTAAATCTTGTAAAGGTTTCTGTGTATACGACAAATCTTTCAGCTGATACTGCTAATGCAGGTATAAAACTGACCTTAAATACTGCTTTAACTAAAAATGATGGTGGTCATTTTATTTTGCAAAATGATGAAAATATAATCGGTGAGAGACAGATAACAGATTTTAGCGATGTAAAGATAATTGGAACCAGTGATAAAAAACTTTCGGCTGATTTTATTATATCAGGGGCGAGGTTAGTAACCCCTCAGGCTGTTACATTTGCTAATAAAAATGTCATTGCAAGGGCAAAATGGCTTCCTGATGTGGATGAAGGACGCAATTTTAATGATGTCTTTGCATTGTATGATTCGGCAATGTGTGTAAACTGGCCTGTGCGAAAGATTGAAAGCTATAAGACAGATATAATCGAGTTTTATATTGCTTTGGCTGAAGATGAAGCACCTACATCTGCTGCAGAGTTTTTAGCTTTACTTGAAGCAGATAATGAAAATTATGTACAATATGATGTGTCTGATAAAGCAGAATTAATGGTTAATAGTCCTGATGTGGATTTCGTTGTTGCTAAATCAGGCTTGTCGCAGTTTGATCCTGAATATGTTCAGCGTCTGATAGAGCGTATTGGTGCGCTTCAATCAGATCCTAGGTATGTTGACCGTAATCAAGTGCGTCAGCTTAATGCAGAATTGGATGCAATTTTATCAAAAATCAGGCAGTAAAGATAATGGCAAAATCAGTTTTGGATGTCGCTCATTTATTATTAAAAAAGAGAAAATTTACTAAGGTTATACAGCTTCTTGAAGGTTCTTATGATACTTATAAAGAAAACTTTGATTATTTTCTCACTATAGGTATTGCCTGTCTTTATATGGGGGACTGGGGCAGTGCAGACTCGTATTTTCAAAAAGCCCGCAGAATCAGGATGACAGATGTGAATCTTCTGTTATGTCAGGCGGTGCTGTTTTTGAGTCGAGGAAAAACAGATCGTGCCGTGCAGTACTATCTGGATGTCCTTGAGTATGCTCCGACAAATGAAACAGCATTAAATGCAATGAATTTTCTTAAAACCCATGGTTCTATTGAAGAAATTAATAAACTTGTTGACTCAGGTGCAATTAAAAAATTTTATCCTTCCTTGGGTGTTAACCCTGATACTATTGGGCGGGTAGTGATGGCCGTTTTGACAGGAGCGTTTATTGCTCTTCTTTTATTTAAAATGCCTTCAATAAGTGTAAAGAAAATAGTATCTTCATTTCATCGTGCAGACTTGAGTTTGATTGATCTGACAAACAAGGATATGCATTCTTTATCGCAGTCGCCTTTTAAGGGGGATTTCAGGTATAGTCTTGATGACAAACAGATAAAAAAATCCTATGATAATGCAAGGGTGTATTTTGAGTCATACAGGGATAATGCGTCTCGGGTTGAAATTAATCGTTTATTAAACTCTAATGCATCCGAGAGCGTAAAGGATAAAGCAAATCAGTTGTTGGCTTTTTTTAAGGAACCTGATTTTGGTTCGTTTTTAAATAAGGATTATAAAGTTACAGATAATTATGCATATGACGAAGTCGTAAAAGATCCTTATTTGTATGCAGGATGTTATGTCGTATGGACAGGTCGTGTGACTAATGCTGTTTCAGATGAAAAAAAATATTCTTGTGATTTGCTGGTCGGCTATGAAGATATGAAAAGAGTTGATGGTATTGTAAGAGTCTTATTTGATGAAAATCCGGTTCCTGCAATTGATGTTGAAAAACCTGTTCACATATTAGGTCAGATAGTTTTGTCTGACGGTAAGGTGAGTGTTTTAGGTAAGAGTTTTTATCAGCCGCTTGTGAAAACGGAAAATTATTAATAATTTGGCAAAAAAATGAGTTTTTTCGTCCTATATAAAATTAGGAGGAATTAAGGTGGAAAATATGACAGATTCAAAGACATCAGATGTAATGTCTGAAAAGTTAAAGGCTCTTGAAGCTGCCCGTTTGCAGATTGAGAAACAGTTTGGTACAGGTTCGTTAATGAAGCTTGGTACTCAGGCTGATGCTGCATCAATGGATGTAATACCTTCTGGATCTATCCTTTTGGATGAAGCTTTAGGTGTTGGTGGTTATCCACGAGGACGTATTATCGAAATGTATGGTCCTGAAAGTTCTGGAAAAACAACACTTGCTCTTCATGCAATTGCTGAAGCTCAAAAGCTTGGAGGTATAGCAGCCTTTGTTGATGCAGAACACGCTTTAGACCCGGTTTATGCAAAAAATCTTGGTGTAAATATTGATGAGCTTTGGGTATCGCAGCCTGATACAGGTGAACAGGCTCTTGAAATAACAGAGCAGCTTATCAGATCTGGTGCAGTTGATATTGTTGTTGTCGATTCTGTTGCAGCCCTTACTCCGCAGAAAGAAATTGAAGGCGATATGGGGGACTCTGTCATGGGGTTACAGGCTCGCCTTATGAGCCAGGCTCTCAGAAAGCTTACTGCTATTGTTGGTAAAAGTAAGTGTCTGGTTGTTTTTATTAACCAGATTCGTATGAAGATTGGTGTTATGTTTGGTAATCCAGAAACAACAACAGGTGGTAACGCCCTTAAGTTTTACTCATCAATCAGACTTGAAATCCGCAGAATCGAGAGTATCGACGGCAAAGGTGAAGAAGATGCTGTTGGTAACAGAGTAAGAGTTAAGATTGTAAAAAATAAGGTTGCTCCTCCATTCCGTAAAGTAGAGCTTGATATATATTTTGGAAAAGGTGTGTCAGCAACAGCTTCTCTTTTGGATAGTGCTGTTAAACATGGTATTATTGATAAAAGAGGAGCTTGGTATACTCGTGGAGATGAAAAAGTTGGACAAGGAAAAGAAAATGCAATTAATTTTCTTTCATCTAATCCAGAATATTGCCGTGAAATTGATGCCCAGTTACGTGAGCAGCTTTTCCCTGGTCAGGTAATAAAAAATAAAGACGGTACACCTGTGAATGCTGAAGTAAAAAAGGAAACTAAAGCTAAAGCTGATAAAGAAACTAAGGCAGAAAAAAAGAATGATACTCCATTGGTAGAAGGTGTATCTGCTAAGGATGCCCTTTTTTAAAAATGGAATATGTTATTCTGGGATTAGGTTCAAATCGTAGCTGGAACAATTTAGACAGTTTAGAGTTGCTTTCAAAGGCATGTGATAAGCTGTCTGAATTATTGTACGATATTACTGTATCCAGTGTATACATGACAAAACCAATGTATGTAACAGATCAGAGCGATTTTTATAATATGGTTTTGTGTGGTTATGCAGATGAAAGTGTTTCACCTTTTATGCTTTTAGATAAAATACATTTGATTGAAGCATCTTTAGGACGGGACAGATCAAAAGAGATAAGAAACGGACCTAGATCAATTGATATTGATATTGAGTTTTTTGGCAGTATGTGTATAAATACTGCTGACTTGCAAATACCTCATCCTCGTTTTGAAGAGAGAGGGTTTGTTCTTTTACCATTGTTGGATGTCTTAAAAAATGATCATGCAATGATAAGAAAGCAGGATGTAGAGCGCATGCTTTTGAAGCTTGATGTTTCAGATATAAAAATGTGTCATAAGCCATTAATTAAATAAAGGAAGGTTATCAGGTTTATTTTATGGAAGAACAGGAAAGTACATCTATTTCTGGCAGACAGAAACATAAATACTCAGTTGGTCAGTTTGAAGGACCTTTAGATTTATTATGGGCTCTGATTCATGACAATAAGATTAATATTTATGATATTCCCATTGCAGAAATCACTGAGCAGTTTCTTGAGTACCTCGATTATGCCGCAACTATTGAGCTTGGGGATTTAACTGAGTTTTATAATATGGCAGCGAGATTGCTTTATATAAAAAGTAGAACCATGCTTCCTGTTGAAATAAACCTTGATGATGAGTTTGAATATGAAGATCCTCGTGATGAGCTTGTTGAAAAGCTTATTGAGTATCAAAAGTTCAAAAAGCTGTCCAATTTAATGGAAGAAAAAGAAGACGAAAGTGAATGGAGTTTTGAGCGAAAAAAAATACAGCGTACACTTCCGTTTGAAAATCAAGAGGATATGTGGCAAAGAATCGATACTTGGGATTTATTGCAGCAGATGCAGACTATTTATCGAAACCTTATCTCTTCGTTCACAGATGAACGTATCCTTAATATGAATGAAGAAATATCTGTAAATGAAAAAATTACACTTATGAATGAGTTTTTTGAAAAGAATAATGAGTGTATGTTTACAGATTTAATTACCAGAACTGGTAGTGAATTAGATATAATTTGTGCATTTATGGCGATTTTAGAAGCTGTAAAGTTTAAAATGGCTACAATTTATCAGCACAAAATGTTTGGAGATATTAAGATATGTCGATACCAGACAGAGTAGAAGATGTTAATGATTCAGAGGTTGATTTGGAAGTTAATTTAGAAAGAGAGGCAGCACTTGTTGAGACTGTTTTGTTTTTAGAAAGTGAACCAGTTGCTGTTGATTCAATCGTAACAATTACACAGCTTTCAAAAGATGTTGTTAATGAGAGTATTGAGGTCTTAAAAGAAAAGTACTCACGAGAAGATTCGGGAATTGAACTTTCATTTATTACTGGCGGATGGTGCCTGACTCCAAAAAAGATATTTTGGGATGTATTGAAAGAGCGTTACGGAAATAAAAATGAAGGTAAATTGTCACGATCTGCAATGGAAACTTTGTCGATAATTGCATATAAGCAACCTATTACAAGAGCTGAAATTGAGTCTATAAGAGGTGTTCCACCTGATAACATGATAAGACTTTTAATTGAAAGACAGCTTGTAAAGGAAGTTGGAAAAAAGGATGCACCAGGCCGTCCATCTCAGTTTGGAACAACAAAAGAATTTCTTAAGTTCTTTAGGTTAAACTCTATTGCAGAGCTTCCAAAACTGGATGAAAAAGAAAGCGAGAGGTTTGAACTTGCCAGATAATAATGTTGAACTAATAAGATTACAGGCATATCTTGCTCACTGTGGAGTTGCAAGCAGAAGGGCGTGTGAAAAGATAATTACTGATGGACGAGTTAGTGTAAATGGTGCTGTTGTAACAGAACTTGGTACAAAAGTAAGTGAAGCAGATGTTGTTCTTGTAGATGGAAAAAGCGTTAAGATAGAAGAACAAAAAAGATATGTTTTGTTAAATAAACCGGCTGGATACGTTTGTTCTCAATCTGATGAAAAAGGTCGCAGTGTTGCCCTTGAACTGTTAAAGGATAAGTATACAGAGAGACTGTATAATGTTGGACGCCTTGATATGTTCAGTAAGGGTGCAATTATATTTACAAATGACGGAAACTTTGCTGCAAAGTTGAGTCATCCAAGTGCAGAAGTCGAAAAAGAATATATAGTAGAGTCGAGTTTACCTTTGCCAAGATATCTTGCGGACAGTTTTAAAAAGGGAGTTCGTATTGATGATGTTTTTTACAAGGCAAAGGATGCAGTTGAGTTAAACTCACACAAAATGAAGGTAATACTTATTGAAGGTAAAAATCGTGAAATCAGGCGTGTGTTTGAAAACTCAAATGTTGGTATAAAAAGTCTTGAACGTGTTCGTATCGGGAATATTACTACTGAAGGATTAAAAAGTGGCGAAAGCCGCGATTTAAGTCCTGAAGAAGTAAAGGGTCTACTTTTACTTTGCAAAAACAATTAAAGGAAGAATATATGATTATAGCTATGGATGGACCTGCCGGGACAGGTAAGTCAACAATTGCAGCAATTATTGCAAAAAAACTTGATATCACTTATCTCAATAGTGGTAGCTTCTACAGAGCATTAACACTTGCTCTGAATGATACTGATATTGATATTAATGATAATGAAAAGGTTATTGATTTTTGTAAAAAGCAAAAGCTTGATTATAAAAAGTCACATCTTTATCTCAATGGAAAGGATGTCGAGTCAGAATTACATAATGATGCTGTAAGTGCACGGGTTGCACAGGTTTCATCAAATGTACTTGTAAGACATCTTGTAAATGAACGTATGCAGGAAATTACAAAAAGTCAGTCTATTATCTGTGAAGGAAGAGATATGACAACAGTTGTATTTCCTCATGCTGAGTTTAAGTTTTACCTTGATGCTTCAATTGATGTTCAGGCCCAGCGTCGTTTTGATCAGGGGGTAAGTAATATGTCCCTTGAAGAGGTAAAAGAGGCGATTCGTAAACGCGATGAAATTGACAGAAATAAAAAGGAAGGTGCACTAAAAATTGCACCGGATGCCGTATATATAGATACCTCTGCCTTGACCATTGATAAGGTTTGTGAGATAATATTAGACAAAATTCACGTAAAAGGGTTTACTATGGAACAGATGGAAGTGGAAAAGGATGAATCTCAGAACTCCAAGAGTGCAATCCAGACACAATTAGAAGAATCTCTTAATAGTCTTGTAACTTTAGAAGACGGACAGCTTATTGATGGTACTGTTGTAGATGTTACAAGCGAACTTGTATTTGTGGATATCGGATACAAGTCAGAAGGAAAGATCCCAGCACAGGAGTTTGCAGGTAAATTACCAAAAGCTGGCGATGTATTGACTGTTGTTCTCGTTCGCAAAGATGGCCGCAATGGTCCAGAAGTTTCTTTCACAAAGGCTCAGGCTAAACAGCTTTGGAAGGATCTCCGCAAAAACTTTGATGAAAAACAGCCAATCGAAGGTACTATTGAAAAAGAAGTTAAGGGCGGTTTTGATGTTAATCTTGGTGGAGATATTCATGCATTCTTACCAATCAGCCAGTCTGATAGTCAGAAAGTTGAAGCTCCTGCTAAGCTCATTGGTCTTACAGCTATGTTCTACATTGAACGTCTTTACTCAGATAATAAAGCAAATGTAGTTGTTAACCGCAGAAAATATCTTGAAGAAACAATCGAAACAAACCGTGATAAGTTCTTTAACGAAACACAGATTGGTGACACTGTAAAAGGTTCTGTAAAGAGCTTTACATCTTTCGGTGCATTCATTGATCTTGGTGGTTTTGATGGACTTCTTCATATCAACGATATGAGCTGGGGTCATGTAACTCGTCCAAAGGATTTTGTAAAGAAGGGTCAGGAAATTGAACTTAAGGTTATCCGCCTTGATCCTGCTGAAAAGAGAATTAACCTTTCTCTTAAGCATTTTTCTGAAGATCCATGGGTTCACTTTGAAGAAAAGTATCATGTAGATGATATCGTTGAAGGTACTGTTACAAAGCTTACAGAGTTTGGTGCTTTCATTGAACTTGAAGAAGGTATCGAAGGTCTTGCTCACATTTCTGAGTTCAGCTGGACAAAGAAGATTAACAAGCCTTCAGATATGGTAAAAATCGGCGATAAGACAAAGTGTATGATCCTTGGATACGATATCCAGGCTGGTCGTGTTTCACTTGGTCTTAAGCAGGTAACACCTAATCCTTGGGACTCAATTGCTGAAAAGTACCCAGAAGGTACAAAAGTAAATGGTAAGGTTGTTAAGCTTACAACAGCTGGTGCATTTATTCAGCTTGAAGAAGGTATCGACGGTTTCCTCCATGCAGAAGATATTTCTTGGACAAAGAAAGTTAAGCATGCAGGCAGCGAATTATCAGTTGATCAGGAACTTGAAGTTATTGTTCTTGAACTTGATCTTGATAATCACCGCATCAGAGTTGGTATTAAGCAGCTTACAGAAAACCCTTGGAAGAAGTTTGCTGAAGAATATAAACCAGGTTCGACATTAGAAGGTGAAATTACTTCAATCACAGACTTTGGTGTATTTGTAAAGGCTCCAGATGGAATCGAAGGTCTTGTTAACAAGGCTAACTTAAGCGATGATCGTGAAGTTTCATTTGAAGAAGCTGTTGCTAAATACAAGGTTGGTGACAAGGTAAATGTTTACGTTGTAGACATTAATGTTGAAAAAGAAAAAGTTGCTTTCTCTGTAAAAGAATACAAGAGAGCACAGGCTCGTAAGGAAATCTCTCAGTATATGACTTCATCAGATAATGATGATAATGCTTATACATTCGGAGATGCTTTCAAGTCTCAGCAGAATAACTAATTTAACTCGATGAGCTATTATTATGACCTCTATTAAACTGGAACAGATTAAAACGCTCATCGAAATTAATGGTAGAATTAATTCTAACTATTCTGATATAAATGCATTGCTGGTTTATATACTTGAATCAGCAATGTGTTTAGTGCAGTGTGAGTCTTCTTCATTATTATTGGTAGATAATGAAAAAGACTCTCTGTATTTTGCAGTAGCTCTTGGTCCTAAAGGTGCTGAAGCAAAAAAGATACCTGTAGGAAAAAACAGTATTGCAGGTTGGGTTTACGAACATAACTCACCGTTAATAATAGACGATGTGCCTACCGATGCTAGATTTTCTTCTAGTGTACAAAATCAAACTGGATATATAACCCACACAATGATTGCACTGCCTATGAGTGTTAATGGAAAGTGTACAGGTGTTATTGAGCTTATTAATAAAAACGGCTCAAAAAAATTTACCAGCGATGATTTAGAAATACTTGAACTTTTATCTGCACAAGCAGGAATCGCTTATTCAAATGCTAATTCATATAAGACAGCTCAAGATAAGATTTCGGTTTTATCAAATACTATTGCCAATGGCAGTGAGTACCATTCCTTTGTTGCTTCAAGTTCTGCAACATTAAATCTTTTACATGTTATTGATGAAGTTGCAAAGACAAACACAACAATCCTTATAACCGGGGAAAGTGGAGTTGGTAAGGAGCTATTTGCGGAGCAGATTCATATACGCAGCAGTAGAAAAAATAAACCTTTTATACGTGTTAATTGTGCTGCATTGTCTGCTTCACTACTTGAAAGTGAATTGTTTGGTCATGTAAAAGGTGCTTTTACAGATGCAGCTTTTGATCGCCAGGGACGATTTGAAGCTGCTGACGGTGGAACTATTTTTTTAGACGAGATTGGCGAGCTGCCTCTTGAGCTTCAATCGAAGCTTTTGCGTGTATTGCAGACCCATTCGTTTGAAAAGGTTGGATCATCTAAGACAATTAACGTTGATGTTCGTGTAGTTGCAGCTACAAACCGTAATCTTGAAAAAATGGTTAAAGAAGGAGCATTTAGAAGCGATTTGTATTATCGCCTAAATGTAGTACCTTTAAATGTTCCTCCATTACGCAGCCGTAAGGATGACATTGAAAGTCTTTCATCATTTTTTTTACAAAAGTTCAGTAATGCAACTAAAAAAAACTTTACCAGCTTTAGTGATGCAGCTTTAAGAGCACTAAAAAACTATTATTGGCCTGGCAATGTCCGTGAACTTGAAAACTCAATTGAGAGGGCATGTGTATTAGGTACTCCGCCTGTTGTACAGCAGGAAGATTTACGGATTAATTTTGCATCTGACAACGAAAATGTAGATACAGTAAATTATGAAGTACTTGCTGATGAGTATGTTGACAGTAGTGATGATAAGTCATTAAAAAGTGCAGTGAACAGGTTTAAGAGAGCCTATATTATACGAATCTTAAATGAGACATCGTGGAATCAGACGAGGGCAGGAAAAATACTTGAAATACAGCGAACATATCTTTCACGTCTATTAAATGAATTGAATATTCGCTAATATATAAAAATGGTTAAAGGAGTTAAATATGGCCGAAAAGACTGAAGAATTAAGTTTGTCTTCTAAATTAAATGATACTATCGTAAAGTTTCGTGGTGTATTGATTGCTGTTATAGCAGTTGTTCTTGTTGTAATTATAGGTTGTGCAGTTGTTGTTACTGTTAGCAAAAATGCTACAGCAAAAAATATAGAACAGATAGATACAATTACATATAACCTTACAAAAGATGCTGATGGTATTGAAGAAAGTGAAGTTATACAGAGAAGAGATGCTGCTATCAATGCACTTATCCCATTTGCTGATAAAGGTGGTATAAGCGGAGCTAGAGCAAATATCCTTTTAGCTGATCTTTTATTTCAGAAAAAAGATTACTCAGCATCCCGTGATGCATGGTTAAAGGCTGCTTCAGCAAAAAAGGCTGCTTATTTTACAGGACTTGCATATTATAATGCTGGTGTATGCTGCGAAAACCTCAATGATATTGACGGTGCAATTGAAAACTATACAAAAGCTACTGAAGAAAAATATTTTGCTTTAATGGAGCATGCTTTATTTAGCCTTGGTCGTGTATATGAGGGTAAAGCTGATTATGAAAATGCAGCAAAAGCATATAATAAGCTTAACGATACAAATCCTGATTCAAGCTGGGCTAATATTGCAAAAAGCCGTCTTATTGATTTTAAGGCTTCTGGCAATATCCAGTAAATTAGTAACGATATAGCTTTTAATTTGTTAGTATTAATATGAAAAATACCTGTGGCATAAAAAAAATCATTTATAAAATAATAATGTCTGTTGCTTGTTTATGCCCGGGTATTATTTTTTTGTCTTGTGGACTTGATGATTACCCTTATTTGTACGAACCTACAGTTTATTACAACATGTCGTACTATACTTCAGCATCAAATTATACTGTTGATTACAACAAATGGTATGTTGATTTTTTAACAAACGACAATGAAAACTATAAAGTTTATACAAAAAACAAAAGTGAGTTTACTTTCTCTGGAACAGAGATTTACTATAAAATTTATAATAACTATTCAACCTTAGCATCTCAAAGATCGGCAATCCTTGCTGTGAATACATCCTCAAACTCAACTGCAGCAGCTACAAAAATGATTGATACTTATGGTTATAAACCATTGGGTATGTATCCTTCTGTAGAGTGGTCTCCTTTTGTTGAAGCTTCTTCAGACGGATCAAATCAGCGTATAGCTCTGCGTATAAAGGATTACACATCGGGTGAAGTTATATCAGACTCAGCATGGTCTACTAAATCGTGTATATACATTCGTGGGTTCGGATATTTAGGCTATTATCAAGGTAAAGCAGTCTCATGTAATTATGATGGAGCAGACGGGGTATGGAAGGATAGCTCTGGTAACACTGTAACCCTCGTAAAGCCTTTTCGTAACGGTAACTCAAAGTCCTTTGATTTTTTTGATGATCAGGAAAGTAATAACACAAGAGTCAATTGTCTGCCTGTTTCAGGGGATGATGATTACTGCCATTCTTCTTCAGCTTCAGACAGTTTATCAGGGGATAAAGAGTACTATGTACAGTTTTTTGCTGTAAGTACAGGTTATGACGGTTCATATACAAACTTCTATAGCCTTGTTTTAAATCTTGGAACAATTCCTGTAATTGAAAATCAGTAAAAAATAATTAATTTTTTTGTTTTTAGCTTTTTAGCCCTTGATTAAAAAAAGAATATACTATATTATATGTTCTTGTACGGCGCTGTAGCTCAGCTGGATTAGAGCATCTGCCTTCTAAGCAGAGGGTCCCCTGTTCGAGTCAGGGTAGCGTCAGTATGAAGCCTGTAACAACTGTTACAGGCTTTTTTATTTCTGCTGACTATCATAAACCTTACAGACTAAAAAAGTTTTATGATAAATCATTAATTATAAAATCATCTGCAGCTATTCTTTAAGTTTTATGTGCTTCCAGAACCCTGGGTCTTCCTGTCCAATACGCCAGAAGGCAATATTTTCGATGCCCATTGAGTCATACATCTGGCATCGTGCTGCTAATGATATTTCGTCTTCATAATAACAGGTTATTTTAAGCTCTTTTTCAAAAGAAAAAGTCGGTATACCGTTTATTCTTTCGATATTTGTTATTTTGTTTTCTCTTATAATTCTGTTTATGCCTGAGTTATAGTAGGCTTTACCGCCTTCACTGTCGTCTCTCCAGGTTCGGCCGTAAAACGGGAGTCCCATTACTAGCTTTTCTTTAGGAATTACAGTGAGACAATAATCTGCAATACGTTTACACCAGTCCATTGAAGCAATTGAACCAGGCTTACTTGTAGACCAATGTTCGTCATAGGCCATGACGATTATTTTATCAGCCACTGTACACATTGCTTTATAGTCAAATACATCGTTTTCAAGAGTTTTTACTCTGGCAGGAACTGCTACGGAAAGAATTTTTCCGTTAAGTTTTGATTTAAGCTCCTGCAAAAAAGTCAGAAAGTTTTCTTTATCGTCTTTCGGAATATACTCCCAGTCCACCTGAAGGCCTTCGTAAGTTTTACTGGCTTCAATAAGCTGGTTTACAATCTTGTCCCGCAGAGGAAGTTTTGGGTCTAATAAAAGATGAGCCTGACTTCTTGAGTCACAACTGGTTACAATATGAACCCTGCTGTTTGGATAATTTACAAAACGAGTATTACGAGGTGGAACATAAGGGACATTTGAGTAAACGTTAATAGCGTTTATAAAATATCCTATATCTGATATAGGCATGTCCTGGGATAATTCGTATTCTCTGTCCTGAATTACATATCCCCATGATTGTGTAAACTCACTTACATCAGATGGTGAATATGAAACTGTAAAAGTTTCTTCTTCAGTTTTTTCAGGAGTGCTCATCTTAGAAGATGAGCAGGCGCTTAATGACAGTGGCACTACAATAAGTAATGCCGCTGTATGCAAAAAATTTTTTTTGTTAGTAAAAAATGTTGTGTGTAACAATATAATCCTTAGTTACCGGATTTTTTGCTGTGAGGAACAACCAGGTTCAGTATGATTCCAGCTACTGTAGCAAGAGCAACACCGCCCAGACTAAAAGTAAAGTTCTGACCCAGCTTAAACTGTAAAACTCCTCCTCCGATACCTATTACCATTATAACAGAACTTATGGTTAAATTCCTCTTTTCTTTATAATCAATTTCACTTTCTACAATTGTACGTAAGCCGCTTGATGCAATAAGTCCGTAAAGAAGAATACAGATACCACCTAAAACAGGTGTAGGTATAGTCTGAATTATTGCTCCAAATTTCTGTATAAAGCTCAATAATACGGCTATTACAGCAGCCCCTCCGATTACCCATACTGAATAAACTTTTGTTATGGCCATAACACCAATGTTTTCGCCGTATGTAGTATTTGGTGGGCCCCCCCATACTGCAGCCCATGCTGTTGCAATACCATCACCTAAAAGGGTACGGTGCAGGCCTGGATTTTTGTAAAAGTCTTTGCCAACAACCTTTGATGTACTTAACATATCACCAAGGTGCTCACATATTGTTGCTAGGGAAACAATGATAAATGTCAAAACTGCAATGAGATTAAACTTTGGGGCGATATATGTGTATGCTCCACTTTCACTTAAATGAAGGAAAGGCAGCCCAAACCATGGAGCATTTTTTACTACATCAAAATCAATGATATGGTATGCAGGGAAAAAACATCCCATAATAAGAGTGAAAATGTATCCACCTGCAAGTCCTAAGAGAATTGAAATTGTGTTAAAAAATCCTTTTATAAATACTGTACAGATAATTGCAATTGCAAGGGTTACAAGAGCAATGCTTAAATAAACAAGTGAATAATCCTGACTATTACCTGTAGAACCTATGTACATAGCTTCGTTAATTGCTGTTGGTGCAAGGTTTAGACCGATTACTATAATTACAGAGCCTATTACAACAGGTGGTAAGGCTTTATCAAGCCAGTTTTTACCAGACATTTTAATAATAAAAGCAACAATTGCATAAAAAATACCAGCTGCTATAGATCCACCCATTGCGTATTCAGGACCAAACTGCTGTCCAATTGTAATTAGTGGAGGAATAAAAGCAAATGAAGAGCCTAAAAATGCAGGAACTTTTGCTTTTGTTACAATAATGTAAAGCAATGTACCTGTACCTGCCGTAAACAATGCTGTAGAGCTGTTTAAGCCTGTTAACAGAGGAACAAGAACTGTAGCACCGAACATCGCAAATACATGCTGAAAGCTCAGTGGAACCCATCTTTTAAGGGCAGGTCTGTCTCCTGGCCCTAAAATCTCTTTTTGTGACATGGTATTCTCCTGAAATGTCTAAAATTGCACTATATTATCATAAATATAATTGTTGTTTAAGTACTTTTTTTTTATGTCTTTTAGTATATGTATGATACTATTAATTATTGACAAATAAATTTTTAATGATATGAGGTGTTTTTATGAAGTGGGGTATTGTAGGTACTGGTCGTATTGCAAAAAAGTTTGCTGAAACTATAAATAAAATGGGGGAAGAAGGTCAGACTCTTATAGCTGTTGCTTCCCGTACTCAAAAAAGTGCAGATGAGTTTGCTGCTTCCTACAATATAAAAAATGCATGTGAGGGCTATGACAGTTTATTTAATTTGGAGGATGTGGATATAGTTTATATTGCAACTCCAAATAACCTTCATTATGAAAACTGTCTGCATGCCTTAAATGCAGGCAAAAATGTATTGTGTGAAAAACCCTTTACTATGAATGCAAGTGAAGCAACCCACCTTTACCGTCTTGCTGAAGAAAAAGGGCTTTTTATCATGGAAGCATTTTGGATTGCCCTTTTGCCATGTCTTTTAAAACTTAAGGCATTAATAAAATCTGATAAATTAGGCGGTATTACCAATGCCAGAGTTGATTATGGCTATGCACTGACTCCTGAGCGCAGGGAACGTAAGTTCAGTGCAGATCTTGGAGGGGGAGCCATAAGGGATATCGGTATTTATAACCTTGGTTTTTTGCATCTGGTTTTTGGTAAAAATCCTGAAAGCTTTGATGTGACATTGCATAAAAATGAATATGGTACTGATGATTTTAGTACAATACTTTTACATTATGATAATGACAGTGAAAATGTATTTGCAAATACGGCTCAGTGTGTTACTAGTATCGGTGTTGATTTAGGCAGACGAGCTATGGTTACAGGTGAAAAGGGTGTTGTAACATTGGATGACTTTCAGATGGCACAAAAAATGACATTTATAAGTTTTGACGGTAAATCTGAAGTTTTTGACTATCCCTTTGATATAAATGGTTTTGAGTATCAGATAAGAGAATGTGATAAATGTATACGGGAAGGAAAAAGTCACAGCGATGTATTTACTCCGTCAGACAGCATTGAAACGCTTTCATTAATGGACAGCATTCTTGAAAGCTCTGACTGCTAGCTGAATAAAGCTGCAGCTGTAGGATTACGGTTTGTTTTGCAAACTGTAGTCCTTTTTTTTATGATTTTTAGTTTTTTGTGCAACTAAATTATATTAGTGGTGTCTAATTTTACAGTGAGGATCTTTGCTTTATGACAGAAGAAATTAAAAATATTAATTTTAACTCAATGGATTTATCTTACGAAAAAAAGAATAAATATGTTTATACTGTGGGAGAAGAGATTTTTAATTCGGTGACCCACGGTATCGGAGCTTTAATGGCATGTGCTGCCATTGCTTTGCTTGTGGTGTTTTCGCCAAAAACAGGCCTTGCTGTAACAAGTGTCAGTATTTACGGTGCAAGTCTTTTTTTAATGTATTTAATGTCATGTCTTTATCATGCACTTACAAACATAAAGGCAAAAAAAGTTTTTCAGATATTTGACCATTCTGCAATTTATCTTTTAATTGCAGGTACCTATACACCATACTGTTTATTAGGGCTTAAAGGAGCATTTGGCTGGACTATATTTGGCATTATCTGGGCGATTGCTGTTACTGGTATTGTTTTATATTCTGTATTTGGTAACAAAATGCGTAAAATAAGTTCGGTTACATATGTAATTATGGGTTGGCTTGTTCTTTTGGTTTTTATTCCGTTGCTTGAAGTTTTACCTAAGCGCAGTTTTGCATTTTTGGTCTTAGGTGGCGTAATGTTTACAATGGGCTTTCCGTTTTATAAAGCAAAGCAGTTAAAATGGACGCATTCTGTTTTTCACCTTTTTGTTATTGCAGCAAGTATTTTTCACTTTTTTTCTGTATTTATAATGATTACATCTTATAAGGCTTAAAATAAATAATAAGGCTTGTTTACTTTATAAATAAGGGGACTTTATTTTATAAGATCCCCCTGTTTAGTTTGTGAACAAGCCTTATTTAGTTTATAAAGTACCCTATATTTTTCTCATTTTTATTTAGGTCCAAACCCAGGTACAATAGGTTTTGTAAACTTTTTTCGCATGGCTGCAAGAAAATCCTGGGCAGTTTGAGGATCCACTTCTTTTTCAGTTTCGTGATACTCAACCAGGTTTGATGGTATCTCGTCTAAAAATCTGCTTGGCTTACACTCAACATTTGACTGCATATGCCTGCGGAATCTGCATGATGAAATTAAAAGTTTGTTTCTGGCTCTTGTAATTGCAACATAAAATAGTCTGCGTTCTTCTTCAACAGCACTGTCTCCGCCTTCGTCAACAGCTCTTCCGTGGGGAATAAGACCTTCTTCTGTACCTGCAATGAACACAACAGGAAACTCAAGCCCTTTTGAAGCATGTATAGTCATAAGGTTTACTTTACCCTGATCTTCATCATCATCCATGTCGTCCCGGCTTAAAAGAGTGATGCGGTTAAGATATGTATAAAGGTTTGCATCACCATTATCTGGGTTATTTTCCCAGCTTTCCATGGAGTTAATGAGACTTTCAATGTTCATGTACTTAAATCGTGCAGCTTTTTCACTTTTTTGATACTCGCTCATAAGGTAATCCCAGTATCTTATCTGTTCAACAAGTTCCCGTACCTTTTTAGCAAGGCCTCGTCCAGACAAAAGCGTTTTGTAGTTTTCGATTAATGACACAAAGTTTTGTAAGTCTTCTCTGGTATTGTCCGAAAGTTTGCTTTCTTCTTCAGGGGCTTCAAGTATTGCCTTTATGGCTTCCCATAAAGATACACCTAAAAGCTCTGCTACTTCATTTAATCTTTCGATGGTAACTCGACCAAGGCCTCTGCGGGGAGTATTAATGATACGCAAAAGATTAACGTCATCATCATGGTTTGCAATTAACCTGAGGTATGAGATAACGTCTTTTATTTCTTTGCGCTGAAAAAAGCTTGTACCACCTGACATAGTGTATGGAATGTTTGCTTCAAGAAAAGCTTCTTCAATAGGACGGCTCTGGGTGTTTGCCCTCATTAAAACACAAAAATCATCGTATTTTCGCTTTTCTGTTACACAAAGTCCCTGTATGCTTTCTACAATAAAGTCAGCTTCTGCAGTTTCGTTATCTGGCATAAATACTTCGATAGGTTTACCGTCTCCGTTACCGCTCCAAAGTGTTTTATCCTTACGGTTTGTGTTGTGTCTTATTACACCGTTTGCAGCTGCAAGTATTGTGCCTGTTGAGCGGTAGTTTTGTTCAAGACGGATTTCCTTAACGTTAGGGAAATCTTTTTCAAAGTTTATTATGTTTTTATAATCAGCTCCACGCCATGAGTATATGCTCTGGTCATCGTCTCCAACTACAGCTACGTTTTGATCGGCTAAAAGCCTCATAAACTCATATTGCTGATGGCTTGTATCCTGAAACTCGTCAACCATAAGATATTTATATCTATCACGATATTTTGCTAAAACTTCAGGGTATTCTTTAAAAAGCTTGATTGGTAAGCAGATTAAATCATCAAAGTCTACTGCATTAAAAAGCTTTAAGCCTTCCTGATAACCTTCGTATAAAGGTTTGTACATTTCGTTTTCAGAGTTCCAGCTTTTTCGGCCTGTTTTTATGTCGCTGATTAATATGCCAATTTTGTATATATCCATGGCTTCAGGGCTGTATTTAAGTTCGCGTCCAGTTTCTTTTATTAAAGCTACCCTGTCTGTTTCGTCATATATTGAAAAGTTTTCCCGCCAGCCTAAATATGTAATATCCTGTCTTAAAATTTTTACTCCGAAGGCGTGAAATGTTGATACTGTAAGGTTTTGCAGCTTTTTACCTGTGAGCTCTTTTATACGGGTTTCCATTTCCCTTGCAGCTTTATTTGTAAAAGTAAGTGCTAATATCTGACTCTGTGGTATACCTGCATCAAGCATGTGGGCAATGCGAAATGTAATTACACGGGTTTTGCCACTACCGGCACCTGCAATAATGAGTATTGCGCCGTTAATAGTCATCACAGCTTCATACTGCTCAGGGTTTAGTTCGTTCTTTAAATCTGTTAAATCAACACTCATAAGACTTTAGATATTACCCCGTACACTTAATTAGTGCAAGAATAAAAGAATGGGAGTATAATAAAAGAATATTATATACTTTGGAAAAAATGTCAGAAAAGAAAATGGGGGAATTAAAAATGCTTGCAAAGGTAAATGCCTTTTTGTCATGTCATAATTTTGAAGTAAACAAGGATATAAACGCTGTTATTAATTCGCTTTTATTTGATATGAACAGTGCTCTGTTTGGAAATACAGTAAATGTAAAAGCCGGACAGGATATGATAAAAACATGGATGTTGCCTCCAAAGGCTAGTCCTAAAAATAAAAGTGTTATTGTAATCGATGCCGGTGGCACAAATTTTCGTTCATGTCTTGTAAAATTTGACAGTGAAGGTAAACCTACAATCACAGATCTAAAAAAAACATCAATGCCAGGAATCGAAAGAGAATTATCTAAAAGCGAATTTTTTGACAAAATTGCTGATAATATTGATTATCTTAAAGATAAAGCAGATTCCATTAACTTTTGTTTTTCATATGCAATGACAATTACAAAAGATGGAGACGGTATCCCAAATGCTTTTAGTAAAGAAATCAAGGCTAAAGAGGTTTTAGGCCTTCCTGTTGGAAAAACCTTAAAGGAAACACTTGTAAAAAGAGGCTGGACATCTATAAAATCCGTTATTTTGATGAACGATACTTTGTCTGCATTACTTGCAGGGACAGCAGATATTCCTCAGGGGACAGAATATTCTTCATTCATTGGTTTTATCTTAGGTACCGGTATGAATGCTGCATATATCCAGAAAGCAAAAGACGGAGTTGAAAAGCAGATTATTGTCTGTGAGTCTGGTAAATGTGATAAAATATCGCTTTCAGATTTTGACAGACAGGTTGATAAAAAAACAACAGTGCCTGGACAGTATCTACTTGAAAAAGGCTGCTCTGGAGCCTATTTAGGGCATGTTGTATATGAAGCATTAATAAAGGGTGCTGACTGGGGCTTATTTACACAAAAAAGTTGTGAAAATATCAAAAAGCTTACATCTCTTAATCTTATTGATACAAATGCCTTTATGCACAGTCCTCTTAAAAAAGGAAACCCAGTTTCAGATGCGTTGACATGTGACGATGATACTAGAGTTGCTTTCGAAATAATTGATGCCATATTTGATCGTTGTGCAAGATATGCAGCTGCTATTCTTGCTGCCTGTGTCATTCAAAGTGATGAGGGTAAAGATCCATGCCGTCCTGTATGCCTTTTATGTAACGGTACAACTTTTTACAAGACATATAAACTCAAAGAGCGTGTTACTGCATATCTAGAGGATGTACTTGTAAGACAGCGGTCTATTTATTATGATATTGTTTCCAAAGAAAACGATATCACATTAGGGACTGCTGCGGCAGAAATTTAATCGAAATGAAAAAAAAATTATCTACGATTATTTTTTTACTTTTTTTTAGCACCTGTGTGTTTGGACACACAGGTGTCTTGTCTGGGGAAGGAAAACTCAAAGTAATAAAGACTCAATACTTTGATATCATTTATTCGCCTGTATCTGAAAGGTCTGCAATAAAAATTGCTTCGGTTTGTGACGGTTATTATCTTGAACTTACTTCACTTTTAGGATGTGAACCTTATAAGAGGTTTCCTGTTACAATTACCCATAGTGTTGAAGACCTCAATGCTTATTTTACTGCTTTACCATATAACCGTATTGTTTTGTATGATACATTGCCTTCTTCTTCCCTTGATATGAACAGTAATACCTTGGAAAAAGTGTTTTATCATGAGCTGACCCATGCTGTTACACTAAATATTGAAGGGCCTAAAGTAAAGAAAGTCACTGCAGTTTTTGGTGATTTTTTTAATCCTGCATGGATAAACTTTACATCATTCTGGAACGAAGGTGCAACTGTAAGCCTTGAAAGTGTTGACGGAGACGGAAGGTTAAACGATCCATACTCGACCCTCATTGTTAATCAGTCTAAAATCGAAAATGATTTTCCGTCCTGGAGAGATGTAACTGGAGCTAGAGATACATATCCTGGCGGAACAGATGCTTATATGTTTGGTGGTGAGTTTGCAAAATATCTGCAGACTACTTACGGATATGAAAAATATGGCGAGCTGTGGTTAAACGCAGGTTCAAAATTGAGCTTAAGCTTTTGTTCTGGTATTTTTAAAAAAACATATGGTAAAAAAATTGACCAGGTATGGAAAGAGTTTGAGCAAAGTATTGATACGATACCTGTTGCAGATGATAAAGAATATTTGTGTGAAGATTTAACAAAGAAAATTAATAAACATAAGCCAGTTTATAAATACATTGACTCTGACGGTAAATCAATAGTTTTTTATGACCGTAAGACAAGCACTATTTATAGTTACGATGGCAATAAAGTAAAAAAACTTTTTTGCTGTACAAATGTGTCAAAGCTTGCTGTAAGCCGCGACGGTAGATATGTTTGTGTAAGCCATTTTAAAACAAAGGATACGGTTCGAAGCGAAGTTTTTATCTATGATATAAAAAAAGGCAGCATACTCAAGTTAAATGAAGAGGGGTGCAGGGATCCCTTTTTTGTTTATAAAGACGGTTGTACATATTTAGGTTGTGTAAAGTCAAGTTCAACACCTGTAGAGCTTTTAACCTATCGTATTGATTTTGAAAAAAATGATTTTGTTAAAGACTGTTCACTAAAGCTAAAAGAAGATGTTGTACCATTTAGTCCTGTGGGCTTTGAAAATGGGCATGTGGCTTTTATTTCAAAAGACAAAATGGTCTGGTCAATATCTGTATATAATGTTTTTGAAGCTGATAAAGGTGTAAAAAACTATTTTATCGATGACAGTGTAAATCCATATATTTTTCATAACCTCCACTATGCAGGAGCTGGATATGAAAATAATGGTAAAAATGTGTTTACATTCAGTTACGCACAGATGGGTAAAGCTCATCAGATGCTCCCTCGTAATGGTTATTTTACACTTGAGGGAAACGAGGGGGCTTTTAGTCTGTGTGACCAGAATGTTTCAGGTGGTATTACAGATGCTGTTTTATATAAGGGAAGTCTTGTTTATTTAAGTGAGTACTATGAGAGTACTAAGTTAAAAAAACGTGATGAGCTTTATTTTACTTACACCAGTGTAGAAACCTGCAAAGACTTATATATGGCGGACGTAGAAAAAGAAACTGTAAAAAAAGCTGAGGATAATTTTAATGTTTGTAAATACAACGGCTTTTCTTATGCAAAAAAGGGTATCCTTGCCCCTGTAAGCTCTGTTTCAATATATGATGATGATTTATCACTTTGTGAAAGTTCATTTGCGGGGCTTTCGTATCTTACTGGTAATCCTTGGAACGGAACCCTTTATACAACAAGTGCAGGCTATGACTTTATGTCAAAGTCTTTCGGCGGTTTTGAGCAGATAAAAATAGATAATGGCAAAACAAATATTACGTTCAGTCTGACCGGTCTTTTTGACTCAAATGGGTTTACTCAAAGTGTGCAGAGTGTTGATTATAGTACTTTTGTTTATCAGGGGTTAATTTCAAATATTTCTTTAGGCATTACAGGCTCAAACCTTTCAAAGGAAAGTGCATTTAGTGAAGAATACTCTGGCATTGCTTATACACAGTTTTCAAATGTGCATAAATACAAAAGCTATTATGGATGTAAAACTGGATTTTATATTAAGCCATATATCATAAAACAGTGGAACTACATCAATGCAGGAAGCAGTGCTGGTTTTTATGTACCTTTTGCTTTGCCATTTCATTTTTACGGAAGTTTATATCCGTCAAAAAAGTATGTCTTAAATGGTGGTCTGAGCTGTATTTTATTTAGTCATGAAATTCAAAAGGGAATAAAAGGTGCAGCCCTTTATGCTGAAAGAGTTTTATTTAGTGCAGGATACTCTGGTAAGGTTAAGTATAACCATAAAAAATACTGGGATGTACTAAACACTGCCGATATATTAAATGAAATGAAAAAAGATGATTATAGTGACACTGCGTCAGTAAGTATGGGACTGCAGGTTAGTCCAAATGCATCTTTTTTTGCTTCAGGAAATTATAGCTATGATTTTGAGGTATCAATGCTTTATCACATTAATACCCTGGATAATCAAAAGAAGCTTGGATGCTCTGTTAGTGCTGTTGTTGCTTACTAGGGTAAAATGTTGTAATATTATATTAATCTGAAAGTCTGAGGGGATTAAAAGTGGCGAGAGGAAACGGTGGATTAGGCAAGACAATTGTCCTGCTCATTATGATTATTATATTGTTGCTCGGTGGACTAATGTGGTTTGACTACCTTGGTGTAGTTAAAGCAAAAAAAATGTTTGCCCCTTTATATAAAACGCTCGGCCTTGAACCACAAACTTCACAAACTTCAACTGCATCCCTTATTGTAAATGCTGATCTTGAGGATGATCGTTTTGCTAAACGTCTTGAAGCCCTTGATATTCGTGAGCAGGAGCTGACAAAGAGAGAAAGTGACATAGCAAAGGCAGAAGAGCAAAATGATGCTGTTGCAAAGGAACTAGAAGAGAGAAAAAAATCTCAGGACGAAAGAGAAAAAACATTTAATAATGAGAAAAAAAAGTACGATGATAGAAGTGTAAACATCGAACAGATTGCGTCAAACTTAACAAGTATGCCGCCTAAGACAGCTGTAGATCAGCTTTTGTCTATGGATGATCAGGATGTCATTGATATCATGCGTAAGACAGATGAGATAGCAAGGGCTGCTAAAAGCAGTTCAATGGTTTCTGTATGGCTGATGAATATGCCTGCTGAAAGAGCTGCTCAGATACAGCGCAAAATGGCCAATAAGCCAGAGTCTTTAGACTAACAGTTTGTTTAGTCCACAATCTTCGGTGTATAAAATTGGAGGTTGTGGATTATGAACCCAGTACAACAGTTACAGATTGATCAGATTTTACCTCAGGTAAGTGTTCAGTCTAATATTAATACAGAAAGTACCCCCCACACAGATACTACATTTGAAGCTGCATTGGAACGTTCAGTTGATAGTGAAAATGTTGAAGCTAAGGATGAAGTAAAGTCAGAAAATAAAACAAGTAAATTACAAAATCCTAAAGATACTAAAGAAATACAGGACACTCAAAATCAGGAACTTATTGCCCAGGAGTTTATTCTCCCTGCATTAGCTGATTATTTAAGTGAAGAGGTTCCTGCAATTAATCTAACAATGGATGCTTCACTTCTTGAGCCAAAGCTTTTAGTCAGTGATGAAAATATTACAGATGTGGACACAATAAATGTTACTACATCTGGTATCACCTTAGACCAGCTTTCATGGCTTGAGAACTCTGACTCTGTAGATTTCACTGATGATATTGAAAGTCTTGTTGATGTGGACATTAGTAATCTTTTGCAAAATGCAAGAGAGTTTGTTCCAGGTGAGGAAGATGAAAGAGAAAAGCTTTTACTTTCACAGGAATTATCGGTTAGTGAACCAGAAGCTTTTTTGCAGAAACTTAGTGAAGGTAACTCTGCTAGAGTAGAAATAGATTCATCTACAGTTGCTTTAAAAGGTGAAAGTCTTGTTAGTGAAGAAGTAAAACCTGTTAAAGAGGATGATAAAAAAAAGGTTCAGGATACAAAGGCTTCAAAAACTCGTTTTACTGTTAAAGATGAGAGAACTTTAGTACAAGTCGATAAGGAAAGCACTGCGGTAAAGGCTGTAACAAAACCTTCGTCAAAAGACAACAGTAATTTGAACTTTGATAAAGGTGGACAGACTACACAGGACTTTAGTGTTAACCTTGCAGATACTAGCCGTCAAAACATAACAGCATCTTCAGCTCAATCTGCAAGTGCTGCAGGTTCAACTTTTGAAGGAATGCTGTCAAATGCAATACAGCAAAATGCACCTGAGTTTGTAAAAGCGGGTTCGATTATTCTTAAGGATAATAACGCAGGACAGATAAACTTAATTTTACAGCCTGAAAGTCTTGGTAATGTAAAAATCAGCTTATCTTTATCTGATAAAGTAATAAGTGGTCAGATTAATGTATCAAGTCAGGCCGCTTATGATGCTTTTAAAGAGAATATAGCTGTAATTCGTGATGCTTTTATACAAAGCGGCTTTGAAGCAAATAACTTTGACTTAAGCTATACAGGTCAGCAAAGCTTTGCTCAGGGAGAGCAGGGCAGTGGCAGCAATGACGGCTCTTATATGGCAAAATCTGTTTATGGAGAACACGTAATGGATGATGAAGATGCTGTAAGTTCATCTTTACCTCCAGAATATGGTGTTACTAGTTCCGGCGTAAATATTGTTGCTTAAAGTTTTTAGAGATTACCTTTAAGTTGAAAATTAAAATGCCGAAAATATAAATGTAAGGCACTTAAACTTTTTTATAGGAGATTCTGATGGAAATTAATACAGCCATGAGTGCATCTGAAAAATTGCAGACAGAACGTACTGTTGATGCATTTAATAAAACTCTTGAATTTGAGGGACGAAAAACAAGTTCAGAGCTTGGAAAGGATGATTTTCTTAAGATTCTTATTACTCAGTTAAGTAACCAGGATCCAACTAATCCTCTTGAAAATACTGAGTTTATAGCACAGATGGCACAGTTTTCATCTTTGGAACAGATGACAAATATGAGCCAGAGCTTTCAAAAGTTAAGTGCGTTGATAAACTCTACTGAAGCTCAGTCAACACTTGGAAAAACTGTAGAGATTGATTTAGGGGATGAATCAACAATGGGTGTAGTTGAGGCTGCAACTAGAGGTGAAAATCCTCAGATAAAAGTAAACGGAACATTCTTTGATATGAACAGAATCCGGGCTGTTTACGAAAACTAATTTGTAACTAATACGAGGGTAGCTATATGATGAGATCACTTTATGCCGGTGTTTCAGGTTTGCAGAATCACCAGACACGTATGGATGTTATTGGTAATAACATTTCAAATGTAAATACGACAGGTTTTAAAAGAGGTCGTGTTAACTTTCAGGATATGGTAAGCCAACAGCTTTCAGGTGCTGCAAAGCCAACTGAGGAGATTGGTGGTGTTAACCCTAAGGAAGTTGGTCTTGGTATGACTGTTGCTTCAATTGATACTGTGTTTACTCAGGGAAACCTTCAGTCAACAGGTATTTCAACTGATCTTGCTATTCAGGGTAATGGTTTCTTCCTTGAAAAAAATGGTGAAAAAAGTTACTACTCTCGTGCCGGTGCATTTAGTCTTGATACAGATGGTACATTAGTAAATCCTGCAAACGGATACCGTGTACAGGGATGGATGGCTCGTGATATTAATGGCGAATCTGTTTTACAGACTGCCGCAACTCCTGAAGATTTAATTATTCCTGTAGGTTCAAAAGATCCAGCTCATGCTACTCAAAATGTAAACTTTGCATGTAACTTAAATAAAAATACACCTGAGATTTTAGAAGGTGCAAGTGAAGCTGATATTGCCCGTGGTACATGGAATACTGAGTTTAAAGTATACGATAGCTTTGGTAATACTCATATGCTGGCTGTAAACTTTACACGTGTAACAGGTAACCCTAATCAGTGGCAGGCAAATGTTCAGATTGACCCTGATAATGCTGATTTTACACAGACTCGTGTAGGCTTAAATACAACTGATGGAATGGCTAATACATTCATCATAAATTTTGATAATACAGGTACATTACAGAGTGTAACTGATAGTGCAGGTAACGTAACAAATCCTGAAGGTGAAATTATTCTTCAGGCATCATACACTGTTCCTGAGTCAAACCCAGATGAAAATGGTAATCCTGTAAGACAGACTATTAACATTAACCTTGGTACAATAGGCAGTCAGCGTAACACAATTACACAGAGTGCCTCATCAAGCTCAACAAAAGCTTTTTATCAGGATGGATACACAATGGGATATCTTGATAACTTTAAGATTGACTCGTCTGGTGTAATTACTGGTGTATATTCAAATGGTACTAACCGTACAATTGGTCAGATAGCCCTTGCTACATTCTCTAACCAGAATGGTCTTGAAAAGGCTGGTAATAACACATATGTAGAAAGCAACAACTCTGGTATGGCAAATATTGGTGCTTCAGGAATCGCAGGTAAAGGTTCACTCCTTGCCGGAGCTCTTGAAATGTCTAACGTTGACCTTACAGAGCAGTTTACAGACATGATTGTAACTCAGCGTGGTTTCCAGTCTAATGCAAAGACAATTCAGACTGCAGATACACTCCTTGAAACAGTTCTTGGTTTGAAGCGCTAGTAATACATACTTTATAAATTAGTTAGCTAAAGACCTGTCCTTGAATAAAGGGCAGGTCTTTTTTATTATGTAAGTATGTTTCCATATTATAGTGCTTCACAGTTTTATAAAGATTTATTTGGATGTAAAGTCTATAAAATTGCCATCGATGCAGGTTGTACCTGTCCAAACAGAGACGGAACAAAGGGGCGTGGAGGCTGTATATTTTGCTCTGAAAGCGGGAGCGGAGATTTTGTTTCAAGCCGCAAAAAAAGCATTACAGAACAGATTGAAGATGCAAAGCTTTTGGTTAATAAAAAGCTTTACGGCCGCAATGGCGAAAAAAAAGGAAAATATATTGCGTACTTTCAAAACTATACAAATACATACGGGGATGCTGAAGTATTGAAGGCAAAGTACTTTGAGGCATTAGGCTGTGAGGATATTGCAGGGATTGATATAGCAACAAGGCCTGACTGCATAGGTGATGATATTCTTGAAGTAATAAAACAAATAAGTGAAAAGTATTTTGTCACAGTTGAGCTTGGGTTACAGACTGTAAATGAAAAAACTGGAAAACTTATTAACAGACAGTATACTACTGTTGATTATCTGGATGCAGTTAAACGTATAAAAAAAGCAAATCCACAAATACATATTGTCTCTCATTTGATATTTGGATTACCTGGTGAAGATGATGAGGACATGATGGACAGCGTGCGTTTTGTAAGGGATGCCAATAGTGACGGCATAAAAATTACTACACTTTATATTGTAAAAAATACTGTCCTTGCTGATATGTACGCCAAAGGTCTGGTAAAAGTTTTATCTAAGGAAGAATATTTTAATCTGATTGGTAAGGCGTTAAAGATTATCAGTGATAATATGGTAGTGCACCGCATAACAGGTGATCCGCCAAAAAACATACTAATTGAGCCGTTGTGGACTGTAAATAAAAGACAGGTCATGAACGAGCTTAATGCTTATTTGAGACAGTATAACTGAAGGTGAGAAATGTACCATTGGCAGGCAAAAGGTTATAGTAAATTGTTGTTTTTGGTATTAATATAAGTAAAGACTTTATAAAAATTATGACATTTCAGAAAACTACAGGTGAAGTGATGCCTGTTGAATATAACCAAATATGCAGACATAGGATAAATCATACTTAAATGAAATAGTTTATGTGAGAGACAGAGGTACAACAATTTTTATTTCTGTTCCACATTCCTCATCACTAAAAATATCCAATTTTGCATTTAATAGTTGAGAGCGAGTTTTCATACCTTGTAATCCCAAATGTGTACTTTGATTAACTATATCGTCGCCTTGCTGGCAATGAGAGCTTTCTGCAAAGCCGTGTCCGTCATCACTTATAAAGAAAACTAAGTTTGAAGAGCTTTCAGATTCTTTTCGAACAATAATATTTATTTCTGTGGCACATGCATGTTTAATAGCATTTGTTACGGATTCCTGAATAATTCTAAATATGTTTAATTTTTGAAAACTGTCAAACTTTTCAAAATGAATTTCATTTTCTGCATAGAAAGTGCACTTTATATTTGCTATATGACTTATATTATTGCAATATTCTGCTAAAAGCTTATGTAAGCTTTTTGTTTCTATTTCTGGCGGAGTAAGATTATGGATAATGTTTCTGATATTTATAAGATTTTGTGTTTCAAGCTTTTCGATTTTTTCTATCAGTTCTTTTTCTTCTGGTTGACTACACACCTTCTCTAATAAATTTCTAATATACAAAAGCGAAGTTCGGATATCCTGAGTAACAGTATCATGCAGTTCTCTGCTAAGGCGTTTTCTCTCTTCTTCCTGAACCTGTATCATTTTATTATTAAAATCTTTCTGTCTCTTTGCCCGTTGTTTTGCATTGTTGTAAGTAAAAGTCAGATAGATTGTCGAAATCATAAACAAAACAAGAACAATCAGAATGATTCTTGTTATTTTCCAAAACTGTTCACTTTTAAAATCACTTATAGTTTTTTCAAATTCCATATATGAAAAAATATGGGTTTGCAATTGATGCTCTAAAGCCTGTTGTATCTGTATATCTGAATCTGATTTTAATATCTCTTCTTCAAGTTTTTCAGTGGTGTTGATTAATAAGCTGATTATCACTTTCTGTTGACTGCGTAGTTGTGTCACAGGAGTTTCAATGGCGTAATTATTTATATTCTGCTTTAACTCTGTAATTATCTGTTTTTTAATCTCAATATCTTTTTCGATTTCATATTTATTCCATATTTCTGCTACCTGACATTTATAAAGATTTTGTTTCATTGAGTTTTCGTTATGAGCGAAAAGAAAAACTTGAGAGATCAAAAAAAGTAATATAAGTGAAGATAATTTATGCATTACTAAATTATACAAAAAATAAGATTTTTGTTTTATAATTAAAACATGATTTCGACTAATAAACGTGGCATAATTTTACTTATATTGTCTTTTGTTTTTGGAATCTTAGATTATTATACGTGCGATTTTGTAGTTTATGTTTTAAAGGTGCCTCTTTTCTGTGATACTATATTTTGCCTTGCGCTTACGTTACTGGTTAATCCTTTGTGGGGAATACTATCAGTAATTTTCTATCATGTTTTTGATATAATCATAAGTCACAGCTTTGTAATTTATCAGCTTTATACATTGAGTGCTTTTATTGGTTGTGTAACTGTATGGTTTTATAAAAAGCAGGTGATGAAGAATGAAGACTCAGTGATTGTTACAGTAGTAAAATTACTTGGCCTTTCTCTTGTAATGTGTCTTGTTATGAGTATTTCAGGTGGCGTTATCAGCCGCATATGTGCTTATGCAAATGGTGATGGTTCGGAGTATACTTTTCAGACACAGTTTTTAGCCGTACTTTTTGAAGGAAAGTTGAAGTTTCCATTATTAGATTCGATTCTCCTTCGACTCCCTGTAAATGTGCTGGACAGACTTATTACAGTTTTTGCAGCCTTTGGAGTATACAAATTATTATCAAAATGTGAGTTTTTACAGAAGTAGTTCGATTAATTCCTTTTTGTTGTTTGTTCCGGTTTTATCGTAAATCTTACTGATGTAATTTTCCACTGTATGAAGCTTAAGGTTCAGTTTTTCAGCAATTTCTTCGTTTTCAAAATTGTGCATTATTAAATTAGCTATTTCCTGTTCTTTTGTGCTAAGGGCTGAAAGAATAGACTTTGTTTCTATAAAGCCGCTGAATAAATCCGGCTGGATGTAAGTCTTTCCCTCTGCAACCATATTTATTGCATCAAGAAGAACTTTTTCATTTGATGTTTTAGATACAAAGCCTCTTGCTCTGATGTCCGGTCCCATGGCTTTTTCAATAAATGTACCAGTATCATGACTTGAAAAAACGATGGACGGAATGTTTTTTAAGTTAAGCCATTTTATGATTTCCCATCCTGTTTCTGATTCGATTTTGCTGCTTTCTGTTTTGTAAGAAAGATCAACTATAGCAATTACATTATCTTCAGCAGAAAAATAAACTTTTTCAAAATCAGATTGTAGTTTTTCATAGCTTTCGCATTGCAGTTCAATTTTCCAGTGAGAATTTTTTGAAAGCCAGGAAGCAATTCCTTCCCTGAGCATGGCATGGTCATCAATCAAAATCAACTTTTTCATAATTTAATTGTAGCATCCATTTTTTTATCTGTAAGTAGAGAAGATTCCATTTTTTCTGGGAGTTTACTCCTTAAAACTGGAGAGAATACTCTGTATACAGGGGAGAATTTGGGAGTGATAATATTAATTAAATGGTGGTAGTCTTACTGATTTATTAAGAATTCATCCATGCATAATTTTTTTAAGGAGTTTTTATATGGCAATATGTTCTAACTGTGGGCGTGAAACAACTTGTTATTCTAAACAGATAAACGGCAATAGTCTTTATTTTTGTTTTGCTTCAAGCGGCGGATGTGAAGGTGCTTTTAGAGCAAAATATGGAGTGAAAGAAAATGCAAGTTCAGGTTCTTCATCTTCAGGCTCTGTATCAAGTGCCGATGTTGGGGCTGCTGTAGAGGTAGCGGCTGCTGGTATTGGGGCTGTTGGAGCTGGAGCAGGAGCTGCTTTAAAAGGTGCCGGTGCAGCATTAACAGGTGTCGGTGCGTTGTTTGGTACAACAGCAAAGGGACTTGGTGCTTTGGGAAAAGCCGTTGGAGGCCAGGTTGGAGGAGAATTTGCAAATACTCATAAGGCAGAAGACCAGATTCGCGAAATTCAGAAACTTCAGATGTCTGCAGATCCTGAAGAATATAAAAATCAGATTTTTGCACTTTATGACAAGGCAACTTCAAAGCCTGCCGATCCTATTCGTGACCCATTTGTTATTAAGGCTGCAAAAAATAAAGTAATTCACGAGCTTGATATGCTTAAAGTTAAGAACCCTGCAATGTTTGGCGAGTACCAGGCTTTGTACGAACAGCTGAACAAGAAAAAGAAGTTTTTTGGGCTCTTTGGTTAATCAATATATTGTTTTTACGGTGGTGTGATAAGCTCAACCACCGTTTTTTTTATTTCATGGCTGTATTTTATGAGAAATAATATGTCTATCAATACGTTGTACTCTAATACTCTCGATGAGATTAATAAATTACTTCTATCAAAGAATTATGATTATTGTTCTTCTGGAGTTACCAGATTTCAAAGTTTTTTGGAGTGGAAAAAGATTTTTATCTGCAATGAGGGTAAACTTTACGCAGGGGTAAGAATTCAGGATAAGTCTTTTAGTATTACTGTGGAGCCATATATAGACTTTGACGACTGGAAAGAAAAATACAGCTTTAAAGATAAAAACAATTCATCTCAAATTTACATAAATGTTGCTGAATGGGAAAATAAAATACTTGAAGAACTTTCAATGCAATTTGGTTTTTTAATAAAAGGTGATGTGCGACAAATGCCTTACAAATACAATGATTTTAAATTTATGAAATATAACATGAAAGAAGATATCTCATTAAGTGAGCTTGCACAGGCAGTAGATGGGGCTTTGCAGCTGATTACAAAAGAGTCTGTGGCCCTTATTAATTTGGGGTTTGACTTTGTAAAACTTTGAGTTGGAGGCTTTATGGAGTTGTCTTTTTGTTTTGAAGGCTGGACGTTATTTTATGTTGATAAGGATTTATTTGTAAAAAAATATGCTGTCAGAAATCTTGACCAGCTTGGCGGCTCTGATGCTGAACGGATTGCAAAGTGTGACCCTGCCATTGTGCTTTTAGGAGAGAAAAGCTATAAAAAACATACATACAAAATTTATTTTGACGGGGCCTTCGGAGGGTGTAACCGTCATATTTTGACTATCGATGATGTTTGGGCTCAGGTTGAAATGAACTTTTCGTCATTGATGGCTTTTTCAGATTATGTTGCAGAGCGCCATGAAGAAGATATCCAGAAACTGAAAAGCGGGGAAAAACTTGAGATTTCATGGTTTAATGAAGAGTGCTTAAATTGTAATAATTATTAATTTTGATGTCTGTAGCACAAATGTGGCAGGCATGTTTGTGAAAATTATGCCTCAGTAGTTTATTTTGTTGATCCGGCTCTTTCATATATTCCATCTGACTTAAATAGTTACAGATTATATATGAAAAGCTGTTTAGAAAAGATAAAAGCTCGAAATAAAAGAATTTCAGAATCTATACAAGCTCGTATTTTTTTTTAAGATGGTGTTTCGTAATCAAGCGGACTGTAAACTGTAACCGCACGGACTACAAACTGTAGTCCACTTGATTATGAACTGTAGTCCACTTGATTATGAACTGTAGTCCTTGCGGCTAAAAAAAATTGCCGGGGATTTTTAGCCCTGAAATATTTTTGCCGGTAGCTTTAGTGCCAGATATTGTACTATTTTTTACCCCTGTTTTGTGGAGCAAAACTTGTACAGAAAGATGTGATTTTAATATATAAAAAAGTGTTATATTTTGTTTGACAATTTTGTGCAACCGGTTGTAACATAAATATATGAACAACCGGTTGCATCAAAAAAATGTCACTATGGATGACATTGCACTTGAACTTGGAATCTCAAAAAGTACTGTATCAAGAGCTTTATCCAGATCCAGTAGAATAAGTGTAGAAACAATAGAAAAGGTTAACGACTGTGCACAAAGACTAGGATTTAAGCCAAATCTTGTTGCAAAAGCCCTGGCAGGTCAAAAAACTCTCAATATCGCTGCTGTGCTGCCGGCTGAGGCTTACGGCGTACAGATGATGTTCTTTCATGAGTGTTTAAATGGTATTGTTGAAAAGGCTGAACAATCAGGGTATAGCGTCCTTGTATGTCTCACATCAGATAAGGATAATGAGCCTCTGGCCGATATATTGAATTTCCGCAAGGTAGATGCAGTTATTCTTACTCAGGTAAAACGTAACGATAAAAATATTGCACTTTTAAAAGAATACGATATTCCATTTGCTGTTATTGGTATGACTGACAAAAATATACCTCAGATTGACTCTAAAATGACAGAAAACTGCAGTGTCTTTACGCAGCAATGTGTATCAAAACTAAATCAAAAAAACAAGGTCTTATTTGTGTGTGGTTCACTTGAAGTTGAGGTAAATCACAGCCGTCTGGCAGGTTTTTTCAATGGTATGGAATTGTCATGTAAACAAAGTCAGAAAGGAGAGAGTATACAGTACTCTGTCTGCACAGATATTGAAGGTTTAAGAGAAAATGTTGATTTAACAGAATGGAATCTTATTTTGTGCTCAGATGATGTTATTTGTGTTGAAATTTTAAAATTGCTTAAACAAAAAAAGCTTGAGGCTGGTACAGATATAAAACTTGCATCTTTTCATGACAGTATTTTGCTTGAATCTGTGTCTCCTGCTGTAACTGCATTAAAAATTGATGCAGCCAGTCTTGGAAATAAAGCTTGTGAGGTAGTTATTAATATTTTGTCTGATAACGAGTATCAGATGGTTAATTACGTGGATTGTTCAACGATGAATCGTGAAACAGTATAAAAGGAGAAATCTATGAAAAAAGTTCTTGCTGCTATGTTTGCTGCCTGTACATTATTAAGTATAGTGTCCTGCGGCAAAAAATCAAAAAATGATGAAATAACTCTTACTGTGTGGGAGTCTACAGGTGGACCTGATTTATTTATACAAAAAGCCGGTGAATTATATTCACAGACCCATCCAAATGTAAAAATCAAGTATGTAAATGTCGAACTTGGAGACTCTGTTGGTCAGATTGCTCTTGATGGACCAGCAGGTAAAGGTCCTGATTTATTTGCCGGAAGTCATGATAAATTGGGGTCTATTGTAACAGGTGGTCATGCATTACCAACTGTAAATAGTGAAGGGCTTTCAGATAGAATTCTTTCTTCATGTAAAAGTGCATTAACATATGATGGTGTGATGTATGGATATCCAGTTTCGGCTGAAACATATGCCTTGTTCTATAACAAGGCATATGTTTCACAGGCGGACGTTCCTTCTACATGGGAAGACCTTGAAAAATGGGTATTAGACTTTAACAAAAAAAATCCAGGCAAGTTTGGTTTTGTTATGAATGCAGGAGAAGGTTATTATACAATTATCTTTACAACATCTGATGGTAACCGTCTTTTTGGAGAGTCTGGTACAGACCGAAATAATTCAAACATAAACTCTGCTGCTTCAATAAAAGGTATGGAGTTTTTTAAAACATTGCGAAGAATTCTTGATGTACCAGCTGCAGACCTTGATACAGCGAGTGTTGACGGTGCTTTCCAGAGTGGGAACGCTGCGATGCATATAACAGGTTTGTGGAATGTAGCAAACTTTAAAAACGCTGGTATCGATTTTGGTGTTGCTCCTTTACCAGCTCTTCCAGGAGACGATAAACCTTCTGCTTCCTTTAGCGGTACACGTGCTATGTTTGTATCTGCGTATACAGACTATCCTGAGCAGGCAAATGATTTTGCTCAGTTTTTAATGAGCGATGAAATTCAAAAACTTCGGTTTGATATTACAGGTGCTTTGCCAAGTGTAAATATTGATGTTGAAAGTCCTTACTTAAAGGGTTTTATGACACAGCTTGACTATGCGTTCCCTATGCCTTCAATTCCTGAAATGGCACTGTATTGGGAAGCAATGAACAATGCAAGCAAAAACATCTGGAACGGTGCTGATGTAAAAAAAGAACTTGATGCTTGCAATGCATCTTTGATTCAAAAATAAAAAAGTAAAAAGAGGTAATAAATGACTATTCTTCCAAGAGATAACTCTACTGAAAGAAAAATAAAAATCCTTGCCTGTATTTTTATGGGGCTAAGTCATATTGTCTATCTGAAAGATTATGTCAAAGGATTCTTTTTTGCATTATGTGAACTTACTTTTTTAGGTTTTGTTCCTTTTTTTGTGAAGAAACTTATTGGCCTTGTTACTCTTGGAAGTCCACATCCAGAATTACCAGTTAAGTTTAGGGATAACTCAATCTTTATGCTTATCGACGGCATCCTTTGTGTTTCGCTGATAACTTTGTTTATTATCTTCTATTATATTAGTGTTAAAAGTGCACAAAGCTCATACAAGGAATACAGCCGTACTTTAAGATTTAAAACACAAAAACAGCATTTAAACACTGCCATGGGAAAGTCGTTTCCTTTATTTGCTCTTGCGCCAGCTTTTATAATGGTTTTGATATTTGTTGTTGTACCACTTGTTTTTAGCGTGGCTGTTGCTTTTACAAATTACTCTGATCCGGGGCATATACCACCAAGTAATACAGTTGACTGGGTAGGATTTCAGAACTTTATTGATTTAATGGGGGGGAATAAAAGCTGGTCAAGCGGATTTGCCAGAGTTGCACTGTGGACTTTGTGCTGGGCATTTTTGTCAACATTTACCTGCTACTTTGGCGGTCTAATTGTAGCCGTATTGTTAAAAGAAATTGATGTAAAAATTGCACCTGCCTTCAGACTGATTTTTATCTTACCATATGCTGTTCCTGGGGTAATCAGTATGCTTGTATGGCGTAATTTGTTAAATGGTACATTTGGTATAGTAAACAGAACTTTAATGGAACTTGGATTTATAAATGCGCCAGTTACATGGCTTGGAACACCTTTAATGGCACAGTTTACCTGTGTAATGATTAACCTTTGGGCAGGCTTTGGCTACTTTATGCTTTTGTCTATGGGAACAATGACAGCTATAAGCGAAGATATGGTTGATGCAGCATACATAGACGGTGCTTCAAAATCACAAGTGTTTTCAAAAATTACTCTTCCTCTGGTTTTATATCAGACGACACCACTTATTATTATGAGTTTTGCACATAATGTTAATAACTTCGGTGCAATATTCTTTTTGACAAATGGAGCTCCAACTGTTGCGGACTCAACGACGACACTTGCTGGCGGAACAGATATTCTTGTTACATGGATATATAAACTTACAGTATCACTTATGAAATACAATTACGCATCAGTGATTGCTGTTATGATTTTTATTGTCCTTGCTCCATTTGCAATATTTCAGTTCAGACAGACAAAAGCTTATAAGGATGGATCATTATGATAAATCAATCGCATTATACATCACAGTTAAATAAATTAATAATTTACTTAATATTTGCGGTAATTTCATTTTTCGTTTTTTATCCTCTTGTGTATGTTGTAGCAGGAGCATTTGCACCAGGTAACTCTATAGCTTCTCTTAACATCGTTCCATTTAAGGATGGAATCACTTTTGAACATTTTACATATCTGTTTACAAGAACTGACTACGGACGCTGGTTTTGTAACACCCTTATAATATCAGTGGAGACTACTTGTGCTACTGTAATTATTTCATCGTTGTCTGCATATGTGTTTTCACGTTTTGAATTTAAGTTTAAAAAGCCTTTTTTAATGTCTCTTCTTATCTTGCAGATTTTCCCAAGCTTTGTAGGAATGATTGCCATTTATGTAATTCTTTTGCGTATAGGTGGACTTGATACATTATGGGGACTTGTACTTGTATATACAGCTGGTAATATTCCTTATAATGCCTGGCTTGTAAAAAATTATCTCGATACTGTTTCAAAAAATCTTGATGAAGCTGCAAGAATAGATGGAGCAGGACATCTTACGACATTTTTTTTGATTATTATGCCTGTGGTAAGACCCATTATTACATTCCTTGCAATTACAAGTTTTACAGCTCCATGGATGGATTTTATTTTTCCGAAAATGGTACTCAGATCATCTGAAAATCAGACACTGGCTTTGGGATTATTTAATTTTGTTTCAGAAAAAAAGAATGAGTTTACAGTCTTTGCAGCTGGATCTTTAATTGTTGCAATTCCTTTTTTTATATTCTTCCTGCTTACACAAAAAACTCTTATTACAAGTTTTAGTGGTGCTGCAGTAAAAGAATAATATGCATGCAGTGTACCGGAGAAAAAGATGAAATATAGTTTTGATAAAATAAGTTTATTAAAAAATAATAAGCGCTGGTTTCCTGTTATGGGAGAGATGCACTACTCACGTGTACCGTCCCAGTACTGGAGGGAAGGTCTCTATAAGATGAAAGCTGGTGGTGTAGATATAACAGGAACGTATGTTATATGGATCCACCATGAAGAGATCGAAGGTGAGTGGGACTGGAGCGAAGAGAGAGATTTAAAAGGCTTTTTGCAGGCAGCAAAAGATTGTGATATGAAGATTCTTTTGCGCATAGGTCCATGGTGCCATGGAGAGGTGAGAAACGGAGGATTTCCTGACTGGCTTTTACAGAAGTCGTTTGAAGTTAGGACCAATGATAGTGCATATTTTGAATATGTTAAAAAGTTTTACAGTGCAATTTATGAGCAGGCAAAAGATTACCTGTGCACAGATAATAACGACAATGTAGTAATAGGTATTCAAATTGAAAATGAGTATGGGCATTGTGGCGGTTTGTATACAAGAGAAGATGGTGAAAAGCATATGCAGACTCTCTTACAGATAGCAAAAGAAACAGGCTTTAATGTTCCTTTATATACGGCAACAGGCTGGGGTGGAGCATGGACAGGAGGTATGATACCTGTAATGGGTGGGTATTGTGATGCTCCATGGGACCAGAGAATAACAGAAATTGAACCAAGTGGTAACTATACATTTACACATGAACGTAATGATCACAACATAGGCAGTGATCATGGTTTTGGGTATGGTATTACCTTTGATATTGATAAGTTTCCTTTTCTTACCGCAGAGCTTGGTGGAGGGTTACAGGTTACAAGTCATCGCAGAACTGTAGCAAAAGCCCCTGATGTAGCTGCAGAAGCATGTGTAAAACTTGGTTGTGGTGTAAATCTTCTGGGATTTTATATGTATCATGGCGGAACTAACCCTGAAGGTAAACTTACAACATTACAGGAGTCTAAAGCAACAGGTTACTTAAATGACCTGCCTGTAAAATCTTATGACTTCAGGGCACCTGTAAGGGAGTTTGGTGCAGTAAGTGATACATTGCGTGAGTTAAAGCTTTTATCATATTTCGTAAATAGTTATGGTGAAGATCTTTGTGAATTACCTGCTGTAATAAATAAGGATAATCCTTTAGATCCTTGTGATTTAAAAAAACTGAGATATGCATACCGTAGTGATGGTAAAAAAGGGTATGTATTTGTAAATAACTATGTACGGTTAAAAACATTAGAGTGCCACAAAAATGTGTTGTTAACAAGTCCTGACTTAAAAACGACCTTTAAGAGCTTAACTGTAAATGATAAAGACTTTTTCTTTTTGCCATTTAATATGCAGTTTGGTAAAAACAAGTTAAAAACAGCATATGTTACTCCTTTTGTAAGGACAAAAAATCTTGATGTATTTTATACACGTTGTGGTGAAACAAACGACAAAGGTTTTTTTGACAGTGAAGGACAACCGGTTGCAGACATATTGGTTCTTACTCGAAAACAGGCTTTGAACACATGGAAAGCAGGAAAAGAACACTTAATTATGTGTGACAGTAATGCTTATGTAATACAAAAAGATAAAGATACCTGTTATATCATTGGACGGGGAAATGAAGAGTTTTATGTTTATCCTTCTCTTTCAAAAACACCTGAATCTTTCGTAAATGTTGGACAGGTAAATATGCAGTATGCAAAAGATTTGCCATCTGTAATGTTTGATAAATACACCTTAGATGAAAAGTCTTTAGTAGAATGTGGCAGTGTTAAGTTTGTAAAAACGTCTGAAAACACATACTGCATAAATGTTTTGCCTCTTATAAGTAAAATCAAAGACAAAATAAGTGATGTATTTGTTTCAATCAACTACACAGGAGAAAGTTGTGAACTGTACTGTATGAAGAATGGTGAAAGAGTGTTACTTTTGGATAACTTTTACACAGGAGAATCTTATCCTTGGGAGATTGGACTAAAACGATTTATAAATCAGAACATAGACTTTACAAGCCTTGAGCTTGTGATAAAACCTTTGTCAAAAGATGCAAAAATCTATCTTGAGAGGTGGCCACAATTAAATGAACAAAATACTGCTACTGTAAATACTATAAAGTATGAAGTTGAGTGGAAGTACGAGTTATAGAAGTTTTTTCAAAGGAGAATGGAAAAATGACATTAAAAAAAGTTTTTGCAGGATTAGTGCTTTTATGTGCTGTTAGTGCATTTGCAGGAACAAAGCAAATTGACGCTGTAAAGCAGAAGATTTTTGTTGAGAAAGTCGAAGGTATATCTGATGAGTTTATGTGTGGAGTGGATATATCTTCCCTTGCTGAGATTGAAGCAAATGGCGGCAAATATTACAACGTTAAAGGTGAAGAGGCAGATTTATTTACAATCTTAAAGGACAGTGGCGTTAACTGGATAAGATTACGCGTATGGAACAATCCAATTAATGGTGGAGGCAGTAATAGTGTAGAGTATGACTTGCCTATGGCAAAAAGGGCAAAGGATGCAGGCTTTAAACTTCTTGTTGACTTTCACTATTCTGATTTTTGGGCAGACCCTGGAAAACAGACAATACCTGAGCAATGGAAAAAATTATCAAATGAGCAACTAGAAACTGCTGTTGAAGTATATACAAAAGAATCGATTCAAAAATTTATTGACTGTGGTGCAAGACCTGATGCTGTGCAAATCGGAAACGAATTAAACTCTGGTTTTATGTGGCCCAAAGGTCAGTTGTGGAGTAATGATCCATCTGTAAAAATCGGAGGTTTTAAGGAGTTCACAAAACTTTTAAAAAGAGCCTCTAACGGTGTACGACTTGCCCAGGGAAGTGAAGATAAAATCAAAATTGTAATACATCTAGCTGACGGTGGGGATCAGGGACTTTACAAATGGGTTTTTGATGAAATAAAAAAAGCAAAAATTGACTACGACATTATCGGTTTGTCTTTTTATACATATTGGCACGGCTCAAAGGATGACTTAAAAGCAAATCTGGAAATGCTTTCAAATCGTTACGGTAAGGAACTTGCCGTTGTTGAAACTGCTTATGGTTTTACAGAAGAAGATGGAGATGATCAGGGTAATGTCTTTTTAACATACAGTGATTCAAAATACGGATATGTACCAAGTGTTCAAGGTCAAGCTACAGCAGTAAGAGATATAATTGAAACTGTTTCAAGTGTAAAAGGTGGTATCGGTGTGTTTTACTGGGAACCTGGGTGGATACCTGTGAAGGGGGCTGGGCTTTCAAAAACTGAAGGCGATACATGGGAAAATCAGGCAATGTTTGATTTTAGCGGTAAAGTTTTGCCTTCACTTAATGTATTTGGTTTAGTAAAAGGAAAAAATGCTGTAGAAAATGTATGGGGCGGTAGTGCCGTAAACGGAAGAAAAAACTTACCTGTTGCAATGGCAGATAAGATTGAGATAACAGAAAAACCTGGTGTAGTTCCACTTCTTCCTGAAAGTATAAAAGTTGTTCTTGAAAACCATAGCGAAACAAAAGTTGACGTTCTGTGGGAGATGACAGACTGGCAGAGCAAAAATGAAGGTGTTTACGCTGTAAAAGGTAAAATAGAAGGGGCAGCTTTTGTTCCAGAAGCATTTGTTACTCTTTCAAATAGAACCAACCTTATTGAAGATCCTTCTTTTGAAAGTGGTAAGCTTGGCAAATGGATCCTTAATGGACCAGGAGAAGCTTGTTTTATCGAAAATAACAAAGGAAACGCACACTCAGGTAAATGGACATACAAATACTGGTGGAGTACTCCATTTAAGTCTGTACTCAGTCAGACAATTTCAAATGTTGAAGATGGTGTATATGAACTGTCGGTATGGAGTATGGGTGGTGGTGGAGAGAACAATATGCGACTCTTTGCTGCAGACTTTGACGGAACATCAAAACAGATAACAAGTAAAATTGTTAATACAGGCTGGCAGGTGTGGAAGCAGTACAAAATCAAAGTACCTGTTAAAGGTGGAAAGATTACTGTAGGTCTTTATCTTGATACAAACAGTGATTGTTGGGGTAACTTTGATGACATGGAACTTATACGGGTGGAATAGAATATGAAAAAAGTTTTGTTTTATACAGTTATTTGTGTATGTACTTTAGCAAACACACTTAGTTTATGGAGTCAGGAAGCTGATGATGGTTTTATAGTTCCGTTAAATGAAAATTTTACGAAAATACAAGCGTCTCCTGTAAGTAACGTTGCCCCCCCTGTGTCAAACATAAAGCAGGGTGTCTGGATCGAAGTTACAAGCGATAATAAGGCTTTAATTCGTGATATAGCAAAAGGATCTAAAAAAGGCTATGAGATGGATAACTCTCACCTTTTAAGTAACATGAACTGGTGGTTCTGGGGAGATATAAACAATAAATTTCAGCTTAATGCAGAAATTGCAGTATGGGATTTTGATAAAACTCTTTATCAGGCAAACACATATGCGTCAAATGTACCTGATGTTACATGGGGAGATGGCCTGCAGAATGTATCAAGTATGTTTTTTGCTCCTGCAAAAGAAGGAAACAATAATGAGGTTGGTAAGTTCAACAAAGTAGGTTTTAATATTAGTTCTCCATATGTAAATTTTCGGATTGGATACGGAAATCTTAAAGAAAACGGAATGACAGAGTTTACAGGTATTTATACAACTATAGACCGCTGGCTTGATGTTGGAGATGGATATCTTGAAGTGTCAAACGGTAACTCACTTAAAAAAGCTGGGAACTGGAATATAAATGCAGTTGCTGCTTTAAGTGAAATGCGTAATGTACAGGGGCAGCCATACGGAACTTATGAATTGCTTAATCTAAATTACATGGATAAGCTGCAGTTAGCATTTACTTTTGGAAGTTCTACTACACAAGAGGAACTTTTTTACTATAACAAAGACAACATAAATGCTGCTTCAGTTTATGCGAAGTATAATCTGACTTCAGGCATAAGTTTTGAAGCTCATGGTCTTGGAACTTTTGGAACAGATGTAGATTTTGACAGTGATGCAGTAGCCACATCTGTACGGGTAAAATCAACTGGGGACAAAAATAGCTTAAGCTTAATGGGTAGTTATGCTGCAAAAAATGTTAATTCTGTATGGGGTAGTGATGGTCAAAGTTATGATGATATCAATGCCGACACAATTACCTGCGAGCTATCAGCTTACTATCAGATTACTGACGCATTTAAGGCAGGCTTTGATGAAAGCGTTACTCTTAACAATACTAAAAAGCTCAATGAAGGTTTAATGACTTTTAGAACACAGCCTCAATTTGCACTTGATTTTGCAGAAATGTGTTCGAAGAATATGCTTTTAAGTGCCTATTCAGTTTTTGATGTGGACCGTCTTGATAAAGAGAACTATGCTGAACAGAAGCTTGTGCCATACTTTAGTGAAGCTGGTTTTGAGTTTTCTGCAGGTAATATTCTGAATGTTAAAAAAATAACATTTGACTATGCTATAAAAGGTTTGTACTCAGATAATGAGACTTTAGACGGATATATTTGGAATAAAATTTACAATTCAGTGATGTTTAGTGCAGACTTAAATGATAAAACTAATATACATTTAGGTAGCTTATTTAATTTACAAAAAGAAGATGACGATGCAGTTATTCCTTTTGGAATTGCATTTGGATTTAGTGTAAAAAGTATTAACTTGCCTGGCAAACCTATGATATGGATGCATTTCACTTATGCAATGAATCCATATGAAGATAATAACTATACTTTGTACAGAGCTGATGACCCACAAAATAAGCTTCAGCATAAATCCTATCTCTTAAACTCAGTTGAAACAGAAAATGCCAGCCATATAGCATTAGGCTTAATCTGGAATCTGTAGGAGTGTAACAATGAAAAAAGTATTTATCAACTGCTTTGTTCTTTTTTTTATAATGACATCATTAATTTTTATATCATGTGCTGATGTAAACGGATTGCATAACCAGCAGGCGGCAAATGTTACTTTTAGGTTTGTGAACTTTGGAGATGACATCGAAGGTAACTTTGCTATCCCGGGAAACTTTGACAACTGGGATAACACAACTGTTGATGTATCTTTGACAAAAGGCAGAGGTACTTCTGTAAAAATACCTGTGACAGAATCAAACATACAGTTTACACTCGTGCCTACTGGAAGCTGGAATAGGCCCTGGTACTCAAAAGGTTTACTTGAAGGAAACGGCTCTGACTCTGGTAAAATGCGCAATTTTTATATTGACGGCCTGGATTTAGATTCTGGTGATATAACTGTTTTAATTGATGCAAGTTCTGGAATAGCTGTTCCAAAAGTTAATTAAAAAGAGGATGTTTATATGAAAAAATTAAACAAAATATTAACTGTTGTACTTCTTGGATTAACTGTTTCTTCCTGTTCCCAGTTGCAGGGAACTTTAAGCAGCAAAATGCAATCGGATCTTGAGCAGGAAACTGGTAAAGCTTCAATAAGTGTTAAGGCTTGGTTTTATAACGGTTCTTCTCAAGATGATATGAGTCTCTACTGTACAAAACTTAGTGACAACTATTTTGACCAGAGTCTTTTGATTGATTTTGGAAAAAGAGTAACACTTACAAGCCTTTCTGGCTCTATTGAGCTTCACTATAGAGATGAAGATGGTTTTGAATGTACAAAAACAATTACGTCACTGTCTGGAACATTTGTAAACTCAAATACATCCTTTGCTCTAGATATGAGCGATGTAATGAAATTGTTTAACACACAGGATATTCCAACAGGAACAGCTTACATTAACTTAAAATGTTCTGGTTTTAAATGTGATGAGGGACCTCAAAAAGGTAGAAGTATCGGTAATCTGGAAGTTGATAATATACAGATTAAACCGTTGTATGAAACCAAATCAGTTGATTTTTCAACTATAGGATATACAGAAGATAGTTTTATCGAGTTTGACACAAATTCTTCTCTATCGTTAGAAGCTGAAAACTATATAGTTACAGGAAAATGTACAAATGGAAATACTTATCTTTTTGCAGTAACTAGTGACAATAAAACTATTTTGATAAAACCGCAAAATGTTGATGTGTCATCTCTTGATGGGGAAAGCGTAACTTTATATTTAACAGGTATAAAACCTGTTACGTGCGGCCACAGCTATGATACTGATTTAACTGTTAACTTTTCAAAATATGCAGTAATTATTGACGGTAAAAAAGATTCGAACTTCGCATCGGGCAAAAATGCAATTGTTGCAATTGATTCAGAAAGTGACCAGGATGCTTTTGCTTCTTACAACTATGCGAGTATACAAAGTCTGTGCGATATACATGAGGTGAGTGTTACAAGTGATGATGAGTATCTTTATATTGGTGTTTCAGGTGATATTGTTGTTACATGGAATGATGCCCTTGTAATACAAATTTCAAACGGTAGTGTAACAGGCGGAAGCGGAGCAAAAGTAGAAGGCTTTGCTTCTTGTGATACAGAGTCATATGCAGCAGGTCAGGGGTCAAGAGCTGCTGTTAGACCAAATGTATATATTGTTCATCAGCCTGGACTTAATAACACAGGCACGGGATCCTTAAGAGCAAGTGCATACGTGCAGCGTGAAAATACTGATATATCATCATTGATTAAATATTCACCAGAAGGATGGCGTGATGATCAGTCAATAAGCTTTGTAGAGTATGCAATTCCGTTAGGAAGTGACACAGGGCTTTCCAAGGGGGACAGTGTAAAGATAATAGCTGGTGCTTCACTACAGTGGAGTGATGGTAAAGCTCTTGTTGATGTTTGTCCTGATACAGGAGTTCAGTACGGTGACACTAATCACACTAATGTAAAATATAACTTTAGCAACGCCCTTGAGTATTTAATTAAATAGGAGAGCAAATGAAAAAGACAAAATTAATAACAGCATTAGCTTTAGGTTCTTTCCTTTTTGTTTCCTGCAGTACACCTGAATACACTGCTACAGATAATACTGCAGCAGGAAATATTGATTTTACAGATTATACTTCATATAGCATTGCTCCGGCTTCTGTAGGGGATGATTTTATGAGGGGTGTTGATGCATCAGAGGTAAAGGCCCTTGAAGAACTTGGTATAAAGTTTTATGACGAAAACAATTGTCCCAAGGATATTTTTGAGATATTCAGCAGTTACGGTGTAAATTATGTACGCTTAAGACTTTGGAACGACTATAAGGTTGCTTTAGAAGACACAGCGTGGGGACCATACGGCTATAATAACTTAAAACGTACTGTCAGTATGGCAAAACGTGCAAAAAGATATGGTATGAAGGTATTTCTGGATTTTCATTACAGTGACAGCTGGGCAGATCCAGTTAAACAGTACATACCAGAAAGCTTTAAAAACTTTGTTGAAGACGAAAATGGAACTCCTTATAGCGAGGAGGACATTGATATAACAGGTCTTAGTGAAGCTGTAAAAAACTATACTGCAGACGTTATAAAAGCTATGAAAGAACAAGGTTGTGAGCCATCTATGGTTCAACTTGGAAATGAAATGCAAGGCGGTTTGTTCAGGCGGACAAGAACTAATGCAGTTGCTGTAGACGGAAGTGATGGAAATACTACAAATCTTAGTTTTGATCATCAGGTTAAAATTTTAAGAGAAAGTGCTCTAGCTATAAGAGAGTTACTCCCTGACTGTGTAATTATGCTGCATCAGTCAAATGGCGGTAACACCTCTTATACAAATGCAATAATAAACTATGCAAACAGCATTGGTAATGATGCCAATGGCAAAAAGTTAATTGATGCTGCCGGTTTTTCATATTATACATTTTATACAAATCAGGGTACTGATAAAGATCTCAAATCAAATATGGAGAGGGCAAAAAACGCAGGCTTAAAACCTGTAATTGTTGAAAACTCTTATGCATATTCCGATGAAGCCTGGATGGATTCAACAAAAAATGACTGCTATCAGCAGGGGGAACTTACGGCTTCATATTTAAAGCTCTACTCAACAAGAATAAAATCAATAGATGCTTCAATTGAAAATCAGGCTCTTGTAATGAGGCATCTTATGCATCTTGCAAATGATGTTGACAGTACAGGTGGATATTTTTATTGGGGAGCAGCTTATCTTGGTGTTGATAACGGTATGTCAAGCTCATGGGAAAATCAAGCTTTGTTTGATGTTAACGGAAAGGTTTTACCTTCGTTAAATGTATATAAATCAAATAAATAAAAAACGTATTTCAAAGGAGGAGACTAATGAAAAACGTAAAAAGACTTGCAGGTATATTTACCGCAATAGCATTAATTGGATCTCTTGCACTAACTTCTTGTTCAAGTGATTCTTCTGATTCGACTTCTAGTAAAAATGATGTAACTCCACCAGAAACACCTGCTGCATACTATCTTGACTTTGCAGAAAGTACAGATAACCTTGCAGTAGAACCAGGTGAAACACTTTTACTTACAGTAAAAGTGTTTTATGGTACATGGAAACTTGATACTGACAACTTACCAGACGGTATCACAGTTGAAGAATTAAGATTTGATGGTCGTTTAATTGGAATAAAAGTTACTGGCGGTGAAAAAGAAAGTGAAGGAGGTATACCATTTACACTTTATCCTTCTGAAGCTGGAGAGGATAATCAGTATGACAAAACAGTATATGTAAAAGTTCAAAGCCCATATTTTACAGTAAATGCAGTTTTAGACGAATCTCTAAAGGCAATTGCTGATAAGATTGAAGTTACATACTCAAACGGAACTACTGATGCAGTATTTACAGCTGATGTAGAGTATATCGCAAAAAGTGATACAGCACTTGTTACATTTAGAAAAGATAATGCTGATAAGTGGGGGTATATAAATACTATTACATTTACTGTATATGACGAGTCAGGTAATACTTACAAAGTTTCAATGGATAAAAACAACTGGCTTTGTTACTACCCAACAAACGATGAGTGCTATACAGAAGTTACATTAAAAACTTCTTTGGAAGAGAGTGCTTCAGTTATTGTAACATTTGATGGTTTTTCACTTTCAGCTTCTGACTCTGTAAAAGTAACTTATGGACCTGCTGGTAACACCGAGACTGTAGACGCTGTGATTGCTTCAGATGGTCAGAGTGCATCATTTAATGCTTCAAACAAATATGTAAATGATAGCAACTGGCTTGAAGTTAAGGTTTCAATTACAAAAGACGGAAATACTTTTGAAGACTTTAAGTTTAATGGTAATGGTTGGTATGAGTATAAGAGCGAAGGCTTTACTGTAGAGTTATTGTATGATAACCCAAATGTTGTACTTGAGTGGAAAACACTAAAAGATGGTGTAGAATTGGGAGCATCTGGTACACCTGTTCTTGGTGTTTCAAGTGATGAATTACAGGGTAAGAATATTAAAGCACTTAAAGTTGCAACTTCAGGTGCATCAGACTCAAGTGTCTGGTGGGCAACAATTTGCTCTGATACAGACTGGCATAATACAACTGATCTTTCATGGGATTCAGATTATGAAAACGGCTATAGTGCTCTAATCGAAGATGAAGCTACAATTGCTTCATATGTTGAAAACGGTATCTACTTCGCAGGTGGCTGTGCAAAGATTTATGTGTACTACATTGAAGGTTAGTATAGAGAAAGGCCTTATATAAAGTTTTTCCATGTATAAAAAGCCAGTGATACATGTTTTTTACATGTAGCACTGGCTTTTTTTTTGTTATAAGCAATAGGCAAACTGTAGTCCTTGCGGCTATAAAAAAATGCCGGCGATTTTTAGCCTTGAAAGATAGGGGGGCAATGAGCAAAAAAAATCCCTGCCTACAAAAATGTAAACAGGGATTGATAAAAGCTACTATAATGCTTTATTTGTTACTTTACTTTGTATCCTTTGTAATTGCATTAGCTGCAGTACGGCCTGATACGAAGATTTCAACAATAGCATTACCACCAAGACGGTTACCACCATGGATACCACCAGTTACTTCACCTGCTGCATAAAGGCCAGGGATAATCTTTCCTGATGCATCAAGTACATGACGGTTTACATCAACCTTGATACCACCCATTGTGTGATGTGTTGATGGAGCCATGATACGAACCTTAAGCTTAACGCCGTCAAGCTTATATGTTGCAGGATCAAAGTTACCGTCTGCTTTCTTTTCGGCTGTACCGATGAGTGCTGACCAACCAGTTTTTTCGATAGGAAGCTTAGATTCTGTTCCTGTCATAAGTGCATGGTCATATTCTTCAATTGTTTTACGAACAACTGCTGCATCACACTTAAATCCAAGTTTGTTGAAGAGATCGCCAAGCTGATCTACTGTGCGAGTATACTGTCTCCATTCAACATCGCTTTCCCATGTTTCAGGTGTTTTTGGTGTTCCATATGGATATGGACCAGGGATAAACTGATTTGAGTTAGCAATTTCGATGAATACACCCTGTGAACCATCTTTGTCGATACCGTTTGCAAGTTCTGCAAGAGAAAGAACATCGCGTTCAGATGTTTCGTTTACAAAGCGTAAACCTGTTGTTGGGTTAATATAGATAGCGTAGTTACCGCCACCAAAAGCAAGCTGACCATTGTCAATCCAAGAGATTGGCATTAACTGTGTAAAGTCAAGACCTGTTGTAGCAGCATTTGCCTTTTCAGCCATTGCAATACCATCACCAACCTGTGATGAACGGTTTGTAGTCTTTGTCTGCTTTGTAATCTTTCCTTCAAGCCAGTAATCGTTTGTTTCAAGAACTTTGTTTACGTTAGCTGCATAACCACCAGTTGTGATAATAACACCCTTCTTAGCATGTGCTGTTACAGGTGTACCATCAAACATAACTGCCTTAACACCAGTTACCTTTCCGCCTTCAACGATAAGTTCTTTAACGTCTGTGCGAACCATAACCTTGTTGTCTGGGCTGCCTTCTTTGATTGTCTTAAGACATGGAGCAAAGTATGCACCCCACTGTCCGCCTTCTGGTTTTCCGTCTGTATGACCTTCTGAGTCATCCCAGTCAAGCTTTGATACAGCAAATTCGTTTTCGCGGTGCCACAAAGCACCAATAAGTGTTGGCTGTACATCTTCCTTGAAGAGAGCACCCTGAGCTTCAAGCCATGGCTTTAAGTCCTGACCGTCTTCAATGAACTGTTTTACAAGTTCAATATCACCATACATCCATTTTGTATAGTTCTGGTTAGGACGTAATCCACCATAGTATGTCTGGAAGATATGAAGATTTAATGTTGAGAATAATGTAAGGTTACCTTCGTTGATACCCTTATCAAGCTGAGGCTGTGCCCAGGCAAGATATTCTTTAATTTCGCTCTTAAGAGCCTTAAGAGTTGGAAGGTAGTCCTTGTGTACACCATGCTTTGAAAGATTTGCGATATCACCTGCAACGAACCAGTTCTTTGCATCTGTTCCATCAAATTCTTTTTCATCCCAATTGAGGATTTCTTTAAGAATAGTAATGTTTCCGTTTGCAGACTTAACTTTGTTGTATGTCTTACCGTCAAATGGATAAACACCTGTTGTTGCATTTGGATTTTTTGGATCCCAAACCAGGTAAGGCATAACAGACTGGAACTGACCACCTGATACAAGAGTGTTACCACCAACTTCAACGTTCTTTTCAAGAACAAGAACAGTGTTTCCGTTCTGTACAGCCTGAGCTGCAGCACCCATACCAGCACCGCCGGCACCAACTACGATAACGTCAACTGTCTTTTCGATTGGAGACTGAGCAACATGAGTTACCTTGTTCTTTTTAAACTCATCAATCTTATCAACACTAGCTTTTGTTGCAGCTTCAGTTAAAGCATTTTTGTAAGCAAGGGATGTAAATGTTGCACCAGAAACTACGTCAATGCCTGAACCTGTGGCTTCGATAGCATCCTTTTTGAGGATTGCATAAGCTGGAGTACCAACATGAGGTGTTTCTCTGTCTTTTACAACTTTAATGTCTGTGATTGCATTTTCGCTGAATGTTACGCTTAATGTTACAGCTCCGTTCATACCCTGAGCTGTACCTTCGTATGTACCAGCCTTAAATTTTACAGGAACATTTACACGTGCTGCTTTTGGTGAAGATGCTGCTGTTGTACCACCAGCCTTTACCAATGCATCTTTTACAGCAGCAATAATACCTTCACTAGTGAGTGTTGCACCTGAAATTGTGTCCACATCTGCACTCTGGGCTTTAACAATTGCTTCCGGGATGCCTTTGATTGCACCATCTGAAATACCAGGTGTTTCAGCGTGTTTTTTTATTTCGACTGCCTTGATTTTGTTTGCTGTAACTGTAACAGCTACCTCAATATCACCATTGCGGCCTTCGCCCTTACCTGTGTAGGTTCCTGCGGTATAGCCAGATCCATTAGCTTTATGGCAGGAAGTAGTATTGAACATAAGTGAAGAGGCCAGCAGAGCTACTGCGGCACTTTTCAGATAAACCGATTTTTTCATAGTACCCCCAAATTAAACTACATATAAGTTCAATTTAAGACCACTTTCATAAAATCGCAACTAAAATTTTGTTATTTTTGTTTATCATTTGCTATTAGTATAGCAAATGATAATTTTTTTTTATTTAGCAGCTGTGCTGGAGTTTTGCTACCAGCTGTTCCATTTGTGGAAACTTAGCCTTTGCGAGCTCAGATTTCGGTAAATTAAAGCTTTGATAGATTTCACAATGGGATTTGAGCATAGTCAGTAAAAGATCATACTCATTTGACGAAAGACTTACGTTTACATCAGACTTTTTTTGCATTTAAGTTATTCCCCCTTATTTAACCACCAATACTAACTATACATCAATTTTCAGATATTAAAACAAGTTTTTATGTATATAACAAAATATTAAAAGTATAAACGTTGTGTTATAAAAGAGTTGTTTGAAGTAAAAATAATTCAATTATATGGAAGAAAAATATCAATTTTATGAGATTTATATCTAAACCTTGCTTAGGTAAAAAACAGTCCTGAGCAAGGTTAAAGATTGATTAGTTGTTTTTAAATAACAAACTAAATATTTTACGTACAACCGGACCTGCAAATAAGAACTGTGCGATAAATGCCATAGGATAGTTTAATACAGTTGCCTGTAGCCACATTGATATTAAGTTCTTCTGCATAAGTCCGCCTTTAAATATAATTGTTGCAGCTCCACTCATAAGAGGACACATAAACCATACAGAACAAAAAGAAATACTCATAATAATCCATATTATGTTGTCTTTTTCTGGATTAAAAACTTTGAAAGTTATTATTTTAGCTAATGGGCCTGCAATTATCATGTCAAATATAAAGGCAACTGGTGCCATAAACAGCAGTTCTTTGAATGCAAGTACAAAAATTGTATTGCTCATTCCGTGCATTGCTAAGGCGATGTTGTAGCAGATCATAGTGTAAACCATGAAAAATACCATGATTATGGTAAAAATGATTTCCTGAAAAAAAGATTTAGGCATATTCGCTCCATATATGTGTGTGATTGTTGAACTACGCATTGGATTTATGTTGCGTATGAGCATAAAAAGCGTGGAAGCTTTATAAGATGTGCAATCGTTTGAAATGTTTGCGTATTTATAACATATGTTGCGTTTTGTGTAAAGTGAAAAGTCCTTTGTCCTGACTTCTCTTTTTTGTTACTTTTTATATATTGTGAAAAACTGTAGTAATAATGCAGAAAATGATTGACTTAATTTAACAATACTGCAAAAATATAAGTATAGTTAATTATGAAAGTTAAAGATTATTTGGAATGTGTGCTCCACTCATTTGAGCGATACTATGACATTAAAAAAACTGAAGTAACACCGCCTTTTGATGCTGAAGCTAGATTTTTATCCCATGAAGAACAATACTTTTTAGTGAAATCTGCAAAGCTTGGGGAGACAGATTCAAGTGAAACTGTTTATTTTTCAGTATTAGATAGTCTTGATTTAAATACTTTAATTACATTAGACGCCCACGCGTGGGAAAACGGAATTAAAAACATTCATCCTTCATTTGGTCATCGCAATAGTGATGTATCTCTTGTAATTTTAAGTGAAAAAGTTGAAGAAGATGTTTTTAAGGCTGTTAAAAAGCTTCATCATTCAAAGTCATATTTTTGCTCGTTGAAAGGGTGGAGCAATTATCGCCTGATTGTTACAGAAACCTCAACAAAACGAATTGCCTGTAATCGACTAGGTAAGGATTTTATTGGGATTCTGAACAGTATATATTAAAGTTTTTTTCTTTGGAGGATATGAAGAAAAATGACAGCTTTATTAATTATCTTAGCTGCTATAGCTATACTTTTCTGTGGATATGTATTCTACGGATCATGGCTCGCAAAACAGTGGGGTGTAGATGTTTCAAGAAAGACTCCTGCCGTTGAAACTCCTGATGGAGTTGACTATGTAGCTGCAAAACCTGCAGTACTTATGGGACATCACTTTTCATCAATTGCAGGTGCAGGTCCAATTAATGGACCTATTATGGCTGCTGCATTTGGTTGGGTTCCTGTATTTTTGTGGTGTATCATTGGTGGTATCTTCTTTGGTGGTCTTCAGGATTTTGGTTCTCTTTTTGCTTCTGTTCGTAACGGCGGTAAATCTGTAGGAGAGATTATCAAGCAGTCACTTGGTAAGACATCAAAAAAGCTCTTTATTATTTTTGCTCTTTTAGTTCTTATTCTTGTTATTGCATCATTTGTTAACGTTGTAGCAGGTACATTCTTTACTGCTGATGGTGGTCCTACAGGTTTTGTTACAAATCCAACAGGAAACCAGACAACTGCAATGATTTCATTTTTATTTATTGTACTTGCAGTTATTTACGGCGTTGTTACAAATCGTTTTGGTGTTAAGGTATTACCTGCAACAATCGGTGGTGTTGTAGCAATTGTTGCTATGATAGTTTTAGGACTTAACTGTGGTCTTGCATTGAGCCGCAATACATGGATTGTTCTTATCGGTCTTTATATTGCAGTAGCTTCATTAATCCCTGTATGGATTATGCTTCAGCCTCGTGATTATCTTTCATCATATCTTTTGTATGCTATGATGGCTATTGCTCTTGTTGGTATTGTTGTTTCAGCTTTTACCGGCAGTGTTGCTTTCACAATCCCTGCATTTAACAAGAGTATGGCAGGTGCAATGTTCCCAACATTGTTCATCACAGTTGCATGTGGTGCTTGTTCTGGCTTCCACTCACTCATTGCCTCTGGTACATCATCAAAGCAGCTTGACAGTGAAAAAAATGCAAAGGCTATCGGCTATGGTTCAATGCTTATCGAATCTGCTCTTGGTATTATTTCATTAATCGCAGTTGGTGTAGTTTATCAGAAATGGACAAACAAGGGCTTCGGTTCTCCAGCTGCTGCTTTTGGTAGCGGTATTGCAACAATGTTTGGACCTGAAGGATCATCAATCTACAATACAATCAGCGCACTTTTAACACTTGCTGTTTCAGTATTTGCTTTAACATCACTTGACTCAGCTACACGCTTAAGCCGTTTTATGTTCTCTGAACTTTTCCTTGCTGATGATGAAGCTACATGGAAAGATGCAAAGTCTCCAGTTCGCAAGTTACTTGCAAATCCACTGTTTGGAACTGCATCAATGGTAATTATTGGATGTGTACTTGGCGGATTAAAGCTTGCAGCAATCTGGGCATTGTTTGGTGCTGCAAACCAGCTTTTGGCAGGTATTGCACTTTTAGCTGTAGCAGCTTGGCTTGGTGAAGTTGGAAAGAACAACAAGATGTTCTACGTTCCTATGGTATTTATGCTTGCTGCAACATTAACACAGCTTGTAAAAACTGTAATTGCACAGGGTAAGCTTATTGCTGCCGGAAACTTTGCTGCAAATGATCCTGCCTGGGGTCACTGGTTCCAGTTCGTTTTTGCAGCTGCAATGGCAGTTCTTGCTGTAATTCTCGTTATTGAAGGTGTTAAGACTTTTGCAAAGCAGTCAAAAAATAAGGTTACAGCAAAAGCTGCATAATCTATTTTAGTATCTTCATTTTATAAACAGGCCGGTCTGGTTTTATGTGTTTTACACGTTATAAATCAGACCGGCTTTTTTTTATTTTTTTATGTGTCTTGTGACGAAAGTTATAATTCATTATAATATGGTGATTTTTGGTTTTTATTTGAGGAAACATTATGCTAAACAAGATGCGAAATATTGGTATCATGGCTCATATTGATGCCGGTAAAACAACTACAACTGAACGTATTCTTTTTTATACAGGCAAAATCCATCGTATTGGTGAAATTGATGATGGTCAGGCTACAATGGACTTTATGAAGCAGGAACAGGAGCGTGGTATCACAATCCAGAGTGCTGCAATTACTACTGAATGGAACGGTTATCAAATCAATATTATAGACACTCCTGGCCATGTAGACTTTACTGCTGAAGTTGAGCGCTCACTTCGTGTTCTTGATGGTGCTGTTGCTGTAATCTGTGCTGTTGATGGTGTTCAGCCACAAACTGAAACTGTATGGAAACAGGCTGATGAGTTTAAGGTACCACGCATTTGTTTCGTGAATAAAATGGACCGCATCGGTGCTGATTTTTATTACAGTATAAATGATGTGCATGAAAAGTTTGGTGCAAATACAATTGCATTACAGATTCCTATGGGACAAGGACCTGATTTTGAAGGTGTTATTGACCTTATTAATATGAAAGAAATCCGCTGGGATCAGGAAACTGAAGGCGAAAAGTTTGAAGTAACTGACATCTCAGATACATATAAAGAACAGGCTGAGCAGTGGAGAGCAAAGCTCATTGACGAAGTTGCTTCAAATGATGATGACCTCGGTATGAAATACCTTGAAGGTGAAGAAATCACAAATGAAGAGTTAAAACTCTCGATCCGCAAAGGAACCCTTAACCGTACATTTGTACCATGTGTAATGGGATCAAGCCGCCATAATCAGGGTGTACAGCCATTAATTGATGCTGTTATAGACTATCTTCCTAGTCCTGAAGAAGTAATACCTGCTGAAGGTTTACATGTAAAAAAAGATAAGGAAGAAAAGGTTGAAGTTCCTTGTAAGGTTACAGGTCAGCCTTTAGGCCTTGTATTTAAAATCAGCTATGATAAAGATATGGGAGCTCTCTGCTTTGTACGTGTATACTCCGGAAAGTTTACATCAGGCAGTCAGGTATTAAATGTTGCTAAAAAGAAACGCGAACGTATTAACCGTATTCTTCGTGTAAATGCAAACCGCATGGAGCAGGTTGATAGTGTGAGTGCCGGTGACATTGCAGTTTTTGTTGGTCTTAAAATTTCGGCAACAGGTGATACTTTAGGCAGTGAAGGTTATCCAATCCTTTTAGAAAGCGTTAAGTTTCCTCAGCCGGTAATTTCAATTGCCATTGAGCCTGAAAGTCTTAGTGATAAGGATAAGCTTGTTGATACACTTGCAATTATGAGCCGTGAGGATCCTACATTTACAAGTCATGAAGACTCTGAAACAGGTCAGCTTATCATCAGCGGTATGGGAGAGCTTCATCTTGACGTACTTGTTACACGCATGAAGGATGATTTTGGTGTAAAGGCAAATGTTGGTGCTCCTCAGGTTACATACCGTGAGTCTGTATCAGGATGTGGTGAAGTTACAAGTGAATGGAGTCGTGTACTTGCTGGTAAAGAAAATACTGCAGGACTTACCCTTAAAGTTGAACAGGCACAGCAGGGTGAAGGTAACTCATATGTATGTGATGTTCACAAAAACGAGATCCCGGAAGAAATATACGATGCCATTAAGAGTGGTATTGAAAACTCATTTGCATCAGGTATCCAGTACGGCTATCCTTGTGCAGATGTAAAGGTTACAGTTACTGGTATCAATTATAATGAACTTTCATCAAGTACATTTGCCTTTGAAGCATGTGCAGTTCAGGCATTTGATGAAGCAGCAAAAAAGGCAGGTCCTGAGGTTTTAGAGCCTGTAATGAATGTTGATATCAGCTGTCCTGTTGAGTTTGTTGGAGACGCCATTAGTCAGATAACACAGCGCGGTGGTATGATTCAGGGACAGGACTCAAAGGCTAGTGGAGAAATTGTACACTGTACAGCACCAATGGCTAAAATGTTTGGTTTCAGTACAAACCTTCGCTCTGTAACTCAGGGAAGAGCAAGCTTTAGTATGGAGTTTAGTCACTTTCAGGTTAAAGCTGGTGGTATAGGTTCTTCTTACTAATAACAGATACATTATTATATAGTGTTTTATGGCTCTGTCTTTGATTATGAGGACAGAGTTTTTTTTGTAAAAATTATGCAGTTATGTTGTGTTTTTTACTGTTCCATTATTGACTTGAATGTTTTTGTTGTAGTTAAATATTACTAAATAAATTTAATAATAATGGATAGCAAAATGAAAAGGTTTATTTTATGTGTTATAAGCGTAGTGCATTGCTTGTCTGCCTTCGCTATAGTAAAAGTTCAACCAAAGCAAAACACTGAGCGTAAAGAATACACTGTACTTATTGATAATGAAACAAACCTTGTGACAACAGTGTTTACCTGTAATGAAAAAGAACTTACAGCTGTTATTGATTCTTCTTTTTTTCATACAGCTATACTCGGACCCGGGATTGCAAAACTATGGGGGAGTGCAGATGACTGTATAAAAGAAATTGGTTCGACTTCAGAAGAGAGAATACTTGCCGATACAAACGGTACCTTTGTTTTTAAACCTGGTTTTACGATTGGATATGGTGATAAAAAGTTAAGTGACGGATTTTACTTTGACTTTGATGAAAAACGTAAACTAGATGCAGTTTTAAGTCTGTCAGCTTTTATGAAAATGTCTAATGTCACTATCGATTATAAAAACAGCTCTCTTATTTTAAATGAGTCTCCTTTACCTTCACCAGATATTCCTATGGAAATTATTGTTGATGACGGATTATACATACCAGTTTCAGTTAACGGTAAAGATGTTTTGGTAATGATTGATACAGGCTTTTCAAGTGACAAAGGAAACTGTATGCTTGTTTCATCAAATCTGTATGTGAACAAAACTGTTAAGCTTAAGTTTGGTTCGACAAAGTTTGATAAGTATCCTGAAGGGATTATAGACACGTTAAAGATAGGTAATGTTGAGTATACTGATGTTTTGACCCGCAACTGTAAAGATCCCCTAAATGTCTATGAAAACGTCAGTAAAATTGAAAGTGTGTACAAAAAGCTTGAAGAAAAAAACGTAATTGGAGCTGATTTTTTCAAGGATCATATAATTCAGTTTGACTTTGAAAACATGGTTTTCAGGATTATGTAAAAACATAAAGCAACAGCTGTAAGATTTTAGCTGTTAGTTTTATGGAGAATATACTACGAGTTTAATCTCAAGTCTATTGACTAATTTTTGTAAAACAGATATATTATCACTCGTTCTGCGGGGATGGTGGAATTGGTAGACACGCCAGCTTGAGGTGCTGGTGGCGCGAGCCGTGGCTGTTCAAGTCAGCTTCTCCGCAAAATGGACAAGACCGTCTTAAATTAAGACGGTCTTTTTTTTGGTCAAAGGGTTTGCTTAAAAAGAGCAAAAATAACTTTGTTTTTATAATCGCTTTGTCAGATTGACAGCCTCACAATCTGACTGTAATGTAAATTATGCCTTCTGATAAATTGTTATGCATTGGTAATGTTTCTGTTGATATAAAAGCTTATTCACTTGAAGGTGATGAGACTGAAGCCTACAGAGACGGTTCAATTGAGCTTGTTCCTGGTGGTGTAGCCAGAGGGATGGCTATAAACTTAAAGCATTTAGGTTTTGATTCTTCTATATATTCTGTAGTTGGAAAGGATATTTTTGGTGAGTACCTTAGACGAGGTCTTGAAGCTGAAAATATAAATACAACTCTTCTGCGTAATAGTGATGAAAAAAAGACAGCTCTTTTTTCGGTAATGGCAAGTAAAGATAAAAGTGCATCATGCGTGTATTGTACAGATATTTTGCGTGAAATTGACTGGAATTGTGATGTTGTTTCTTACATTGAAAAACAGGGGATAAAAGCCCTCATTATGGATTCAAATCTTACAGAAGATACTTTTGCTGAAATATATGCCTATAAAAAAAGTCGTCCTGAACTTTTTGTCTTTCAAAATGCTACAGCACCAGATATCGCAAAAAAGACTATAAAATATGCAGAATACATTGATCTTTTTGCCTGCAATGAGTTTGAGGCAAATGCAATTATCGGCGAAGAAGCTGTTTTAGACTTAAGTACTGCAGATAAGTTTTCGCAACTAGGATTTAAAAACTTTATCATTACTTTTGGTTCAAAAGGTGTAATGGTTAGAGTCGGTAAAGACACATATATTGAACCTCCTTATTCTTTACATCAGGTAATTGATACAATTGGAGCAGGGGACGCTTTTGCATCAGGTTTTTTAATGGGCTTTTTAAACAAAGAAGGCGTAAAAAGATGTATACATTATGGTCTTGCTTCAGCGAAGGAAACTTTGCTTACAAAACAGACTGTAAGCTCAATACTTTCAAGAGACTTTTTACAAAGTTACCCTTGTGACGATAACTTAAAATAATTTACCAGAAAGGACTTTTATTCTTATGATAAAACAAAGGGCTCAACTTTTGGTTGAGCCCTTTGTTTTTTTAGTCTTCGTTATAAAAATTAAAGAACAGACTTATAAATATCAATGATATCCTGCTTTGAAGGATCTCTTGGGTTACCAGGAGTACAAGCATCAGCCATAGCGCTTTCAGCAAGAAAGTCGATATCCTTTTCAAGTACACCTTCGCCTCCGATTGAGCGAGGAATACCAACCTTATCTGCAAGAGATTGAATTGCATCAATAGTTGCGTTTACTGCCTGGTCAGTGCTCATATCATCAATACCAGGAACATCCATTACCTTACCAATTGCACGGTATCTGTTTCCAGCTGCCTGTGCATTGTATTTAAGAACTGGACACAAAAGCATAGCACAAGCTTTGCCGTGTGGAATATCATATAAAGCACTTAATGGGTGAGCCATTGAGTGAACGATACCAAGACCTACATTACTAAAGCCCATACCGGCAATGTACTGACCTAAAGCCATCTTATCACGAGCTTCAATATCACCGCTTACTGATTTTGGTAACCAGTGGCTGATTATTTCAATAGCCTTAAGGTGCATCATGTCTGTCATTTCCCATGCACCCTTTGTGATATAACCTTCAATGGCATGAACAAGAGCATCCATACCTGTTGAAGCTGCAAGACCTGCAGGCATGCTTGCTACCATGTCAGGATCAATTACAGCAACTACAGGAATATCATGTGGGTCAACACAAACAAACTTACGGTGTTTTTCAACATCTGTAATAACGTAGTTAATTGTTACTTCTGCAGCAGTACCTGATGTAGTTGAAACTGCGATAATTGGTAAACATGGATTTTTAGTAGGTGCAACCCCCTCAAGGCTTCTTACGTCTGCAAACTCAGGGTTTGTAATTATAATACCGATAGCTTTACATGTATCAATTGCACTACCACCGCCTACTGCAATTAAAACTTCTGCATTAGCCTTTTTACAAGCTTCAACACCGTCTTTTACATTTTCAATTGTTGGGTTAGGCTTGATTTTGTCGTAAATCTCATAATCAATACCTGCCTGTCCTAAAAGCTCAGTTATTTTTGTTGCAACCTTAAACTTAATGAGACTTTCGTCTGTAACAACAAGAACTTTTTTTGCTCCGCGGTTTTTTACCTCATTTGGGATTTCGTTAATAGCACCTTTACCAAAGTAAGATGTCTGATTTAACATAATACGATTTGCCATCTATTACCTCCTCGTTTTTGTAATTAGCAGCTGATTTTATTATAAGACTCATTTAAGAAAATAACAATTTTTTTTAATTTAGAATATTTTTTTTGAATCTATATTGACCAAATATAACAATTTTTATATATTAATACTCGTTCCGCGGGGATGGTGGAATTGGTAGACACGCCAGCTTGAGGTGCTGGTGGCGCGAGCCGTGGCTGTTCAAGTCAGCTTCTCCGCAGAGTAAGCCTTCTGATGATAATCAGAAGGCTTTTTTTTTAGTCTGTCAAGTTGATTTTTTTTATCAATCAATGTTTCTATAAAATATGGAATGTAGCCATTGTTATATGAATCAGGCTTGCGAAGGGGGATAATATGATTGCTGTTTTTGTAAACTGTCTTACCATCATTATTGGATCGGTGGCAGGTGTTTTGTTTGCTAAAAAAATCTCAAAAGAAATGACTGACGTGATACAGACAGCCTGTGGTGTAATAACACTTGTAATGGGTGTGCAGATGGCATTTAAGTATCAAAACGTTGTTTATTTAGCACTTGCCCTTATTATAGGTGGTATATTAGGTACTGCCTGGGATATTGATGGTAAGGTATTAAAGTTTGGCCAGTGGCTTGGAAGTGTTTTTAATAAAGGTGAAGAGGGCAAGGGTAACTTTGCCTATGCTTTTTTAAATGCATCAGTACTGTTTTGTGTAGGGGCTATGGCAATTGTAGGAAGCTTTAAAGCCGGTATCGAAAAGGATTATTCAATCATTTTTTTGAAAAGTATTCTTGACGGTTTTATTGCCATTGGTTTTTCAGCTGCCATGGGAATAGGGACTGCTTTTAGTGTTATATCCATTCTGATTTATCAGGGATCACTTACACTTCTTTCAATTTACATACAGCAGTTTGTAAGCGAACAGATGATTGCTGAGCTTACAGGAAGCGGTGGAGTGATGATTGTAATGATAGGTTTAAACCTTCTTAACATAAAAAGTATTAAAACTGCAAATTATTTACCGGCTGTTCTTTTAAGTACAATTTTTGTGCTTTTTGACCCAATAATAAAATCATTTTTTTAGTTGCGCGGATAACAGTTTTTTTATAAAATGTAATACATAAATATAATCCCTTGGAGGCCAAAAATGGCAAAGGTTGAACTTAAAGGTATTGGTAAAATCTACGACGGCAATGTTCGTGCTGTAGAAAACTCAAACATTACAATTGAAGACCGCGAATTTTGTGTATTCGTAGGTCCATCTGGTTGTGGTAAATCTACAACTCTCCGCATGGTTGCAGGTCTTGAAGACATCTCTGAAGGTGAACTTCTTATTGACGGCGAATTAATGAACGATGTTCCACCAAAGGATCGTAACATCGCTATGGTATTCCAGAACTATGCTCTTTATCCTCATATGACAGTATTTGATAACATGGCATTTGGTCTTAAGATCCGCAAAATGGACAAGGCTGAAATTAAGCGTCGTGTTGACGAAGCTGCTCGTATTCTTGACCTTGAAAAATATCTCGATCGTAAGCCAAAGGCTCTCTCTGGTGGACAGAGACAGCGTGTTGCTGTAGGTCGTGCAATCGTTCGAAATCCAAAGGTATTCCTTTTTGACGAACCTCTTTCAAACCTTGATGCTAAGCTCCGCGTTACAATGCGCAGCGAAATTGCAGATCTTCACAACCGTTTACAGGCTACAATGATCTACGTTACACACGACCAGATCGAAGCTATGACAATGGGTACAAAGATAGTTGTTATGAAAGACGGTAAGATCCAGCAGATTGGAGCACCTCTTTATCTTTATAACCACCCAATCAACAAGTTTGTTGCAGGCTTTATCGGTACACCTCCAATGAACTTCCTTTCAGTAACTGTAAAAGAAGAAGGCGGAAAGGTTGTTGTTGATGAAGGTTCATTCGTACTTACACCAACTGAAGATCAGCAGAAAGCTCTTAAGGCTTATGTTGGTAAGGAAGTATTCTTCGGTATCCGTCCAGAAGACTTAACATACAATGCTGCACCTGCAAGTGAAAACAACATGCAGATGAAGGTTTCAAACCTTGAACCTCTTGGTGCTGAAACACATGTATTCCTTCAGTCAAAGGGACAGAATATTATCGCTCGTACAAACCCAGAGACAATGTTCAAGCTTAACGATGTTGTAAACTTCTCACCTCTTATGGAAAGAGCTAAGTTCTTTGATAAGACAAGCGAAGTTAATATCTGTGAAGATATCGAAAAGACATGGTAAATAAAGCTTCGGCAGAAAATGCTGTAGTTTAGTTTATGAAAGGCTCCATACTTTGTATGGGGCTTTTTTTTTATTAAGGGGTTACCGCAAATCCTTAAAACGTATACGCCAAGGCTTTAAGCGTTAAAGTGTCTTTACTCGACGTATAAAAGTGATAAAAAATCCTCAATTTTAAAAAAAGTTATTACAAAAAATTATTTTTGTTTACAGATGTAAACAACTGCCTTAAAATTGTTTTAGGTAATGATTTACTAAATGGAGGATTTATGAAAAAAATAACCGGAATCATTATGGCTTTAGCTCTTGCTTCTTCTATGATTTTTACATCATGTGGCAAGGGTAGTCCAAAACAGAAAACTGTAGGTGTTGCAATGCCTACACAGTCATCAGAGCGCTGGATTAATGATGGTGCCAACATGAAAAAGCAGCTCGAAGCCATTGGTTACAAAGTTGAGCTTCAGTATGCAGAAGATGATGTTCAGACACAGGTTTCACAGATTGAAAACCTTATTGCAAAACAGGTTGACTGTCTTGTTGTTGCTTCAATTGACTCAACAGCTCTTGTAAACGTTCTTGCTACTGCAAAACAGCAGAATATCCCTGTTATTGCATATGACCGTCTTTTGATGGATACAGATGCTGTTAGCTACTATGCTACATTTGATAACAAGGGTGTTGGTACAGCAATTGCTAAGTACATTGAAGACCAGAAAGGTCTTAAGACAGCAAAAGCTGAAGGCCGTTCATACACAATCGAGTTCTTTATGGGTTCCCCAGATGACAATAATGCATTGTTCCTTTACAACGGTGTAATGGAAGTATTACAGCAGTACCTCGACAATGGTGTACTTGTTTGTAAGACAGGCCGTACATCATTTGAAAAGACATGTATTTTACGCTGGTCTCAGGAAACAGCACAGCAGTGGTGTGAGAACTATCTTTCAGGATTCTATGCTGGCGAAAAGCTTGATATCGCTTGTACAGCATTTGATGGTTTTGCATATGGTGTAAAGGCTGCTTGTGAAGGTGCTGGATACAAAGTTGGTGTAGACTGGCCACTTATTACAGGTCAGGATGCAGAACTTATGGCTACAAAGAACATCATTCCAGGTTCACAGACATGTTCAATCTACAAGGATACACGTCTTTTAGCTTCAAAGTGTGTAACAATGGTTGAAGCAGTTCTTAAGGGATCAGAACCTGAAATCAATGATACAACACAGTACAACAATGGTAAGCTCGTTGTTCCTTCATACCTCTGTACTCCAGTTGCAGTTGATAAGAGTAACTACGAATCAATCATTATTGGTGGCGGATATTATACAAAAGAACAGCTCGGTCTTTAATCAGCTTTATCTTTTGACTGATATTTAATCCAAAAGATAAGGTCAGCTTTTTGTCTCGAGAAGCTGACCTTTTTTTTGTAAAATAAAAAATTAAAGAAGGTAATGATGGCAGAAGAATATATTCTGGAAATGAATAATATTACAAAAGAGTTTCCTGGAGTAAAAGCTTTAAGCGACGTAAACCTTAAGGTTAAAAAAGGTGAAATTCACGCACTTTGTGGCGAAAATGGTGCCGGAAAATCTACTCTTATGAATCTTCTTTCTGGTAACTATCCTTTTGGTACATATGAGGGAGATATCATATATAAAGGCGAACTTTGTAAGTTTCGCAATATAAAAGAAAGTGAAAAGAAAGGTATTGTAATTATACATCAGGAGCTTGCATTAAGCCCTTATCTGTCTGTTGCTGAAAATATGTTTATGGGCAACGAACAGCTTAAGTTCAGAGGTGTAATTGACTGGGATAAGACAAGACAAAACGCTCAGTCGATGCTCTTTAAAGTTGGACTTGAAAATGAAAACATTAACGCTCCTGTTAATTCGTTAGGCGTAGGTAAGCAGCAGCTTATTGAAATTGCTAAAGCGTTGTCAAAAAACGTAGAGCTTTTGATTTTGGATGAGCCTACAGCTTCGTTAAATGATGAAGAAAGTGAACATTTGCTGAACATTTTACGTGAGCTCCGTGCAGACGGAATTACATGTATTATGATCAGTCATAAGTTAAATGAAATAAATGCTATTGCAGATTCAATTACAATTATCCGTGACGGAAAAACAATTGAGACTCTGAAAAAAAATGAAGATGATTTGTCTGAAGAGCGAATCATCAAAGGTATGGTAGGTCGTGAGCTTACAAACCGATACCCAGCACGCACTGATGTAAAAATCGGTGATGTTGTAATGGAAGTAAAAAACTGGAATGTATATCACGAAGATGATAGCGACAGACATTTTATTAAGGATGTTAACTTTAACGTAAAAGCTGGTGAAGTTGTTGGTTTTGCTGGCCTTATGGGGGCCGGTCGTACAGAGCTTGCCATGAGTATCTTTGGTAAAAGCTGGGGGCAGAGAATAAGTGGTGATATTTACATGCATGGCAAAAAAGTTGCCATCAATAATGTAAAAGATGCCACCGATGCAGGACTTGCATATACATCAGAAGACCGTAAAAATTATGGTCTTGTATTAATTGAAGATATTAAGACAAACATGACTATGGCTGCAATGCGAAAGTTTTACTCAAAGCATGGTGTTGTTGACTCAAATAAAGAGATTTTGGACAGTGAAGAATATCGTAGCCGTATCAATGTAAAAACTCCAAGTATAAACCAGATTGTTGGTAATCTTTCTGGTGGTAATCAGCAGAAGGTTGTACTTGCAAAATGGATGATGGCACAGCCAGATGTTCTTATTCTTGATGAACCTACCCGTGGTATTGACGTTGGTGCAAAGTATGAAATTTACTGCGTTATCAATGAACTTGCAAAGGCTGGTAAGGCAGTAATTGTAATTTCATCTGAAATGCCAGAGGTTATTGGTACCTGTGACCGTGTTTATGTAATTGCTGAAGGCGAAATTGCCGGTGAATTACAGAAAAATGAACTGTCTCAGGAAAACATTATGAAATGTATTGTTAATCATAGTAAAGAATAAAAAAACTAGTGAGGTTAAAATGAGTGATACAAAACTTCAAAAGAACTTTGAAAATATCAATATAAAGCAGTATGGTATGCTTATTGCTTTAGTTGCAATCTTTTTCATTTTTTACATTTTTACAGGCGGTATTAACGCTACCCCAATGAACATCAACAACCTTGTAATGCAGAACGGTTATGTTGTTATTATGGCTGTAGGTATGCTTTTGTGTGTACTTACTGGTAACGTTGACTTAGGTGTCGGATCTATTGTTGCTTTGTGTGGTGCAACATCTGCAATTGCTGTTGTTGACTATGGTATGCCTGTTCCTGTTGCATTTTTATTTGCAATTTTAGTAGGTACTTTATCAGGTGCTATCGCCGGATTTTTTATCAGCCGTGTACATATTCCGCCATTTGTTGTAACCCTTGCAACAATGCTTATGGGCCGTGGTTTAACTTATACACTTCTTAAGGCTCAGACTAAAGGTCCTTGTCCTGCTGCCTATAACTGGATTGGTGCAGGATTTATGCCTTCAATCAAGGTTCCTTTTGGAGCAAAAGGTACATTGGATCTTATTACAATTGCAGTTGCAGTTATAGCTTCTATTTTTATTATTTTGGCTGAAATTAAGAGTCATAAAACAAAGCTCAGATACAATTTTGCTGTTACTCCTTTATATCAGAGAGTAATTAAGCAGGCTCTTATTCTTGTTATCTTGTGGTTCTTTATGTATAAGCTTGCCCGTCACAACGGTATACCAAACGTACTTGTTTTAATGACAATTATTGTTGGTATTTATCACTTTATTACAGCTAATACAGTTGCCGGCCGTCAGATTTATGCTCTTGGTGGTAACGAAAAAGCTGCCCGTTTAAGTGGTATTAATACAAAGAACGTATTTTTCTGGGTTTATACAAACATGGGATTTTTAGCAGCTGTAGCAGGTATCGTTTTAAGTGCCCGTAATGGTAGTGCAACACCAAAGGCTGGTGACGGTTTTGAGCTTGATGCTATTGCTTCATGTTACATTGGTGGTGCTGCTGCAAGTGGTGGTATTGGTACAATCATTGGCGCTGTAGTTGGTGCTTTTGTAATGGGTGTACTTAACAATGGTATGTCTTTAATCGGATGGTCTACAGATATCCAGAAGGTTGTAAAAGGTGCTGTTCTTTTAGGTGCTGTAATCTTTGATATTGTTTCAAAAAAGAACAAAAAGTAAGCATTATATATAGAAGATATTTGCTAAAAAAAGCTGACTTTGCTAAGTGCAAAAGTCGGCTTTTTTTATTGACAGAGATATCGCACTTCAATAAAAACACATTTAGCATTATTTTTTTCGCTTTTCAAAAGTAAATGCTTCAAGAAACCTTTTTGCACGATTTGTTTTAGGATTTGTAAAAAACTCTTCTGGTGTAGCTTCTTCAACAATAACACCTTCATCAATAAAAATAATTCGGTCTGCAACTGCTTTTGCAAATTCCATTTGATGAGTAACAATAAGCATTGTGCGGTTTTCTTTTGCAAGATCCATCATTACATCCAGAACTTCGCGAACCATTTCAGGATCAAGAGCTGCTGTTACTTCATCAAAAAGAAGTACTTCTGGATTCATACATAGAGATCTGACAATTGCTACGCGTTGTTTCTGACCGCCACTAAGCTGGCGGGGATATGCATCTTTTTTATCTAAAAGACCAACTCTCTCCAAAAGCTTTTTTGCCTGAGAAGTGACTTCTTCCTTATCGCGCTTTTGAGCCTTAAGAGGCCCTAGAAGAATGTTTTTAAGAACGGTCATATTTGGAAATAAATCGTAACTTTGAAAAACCATTCCAACTTTCTGACGGATGAGGTGCATATCTTTAGTTCGATTTGAAATTACTTCACCATCGAGTATAATTTCTCCACCCTGAATTGATTCAAGACCATTGATACAACGAAGCAAAGTCGATTTTCCGCATCCACTTGGGCCAAGGATAACAACAACTTCACCTTTATTAATATCAAGGCTGACCCCTTTTAAAATTCCACCAGCTTCTTTATATGATTTTACAACGTTCTTTATTTCCAGCAATGCCATTTTTATTCTCCAATTTAAACCATGTTTTTTTATTCACTTTTCTGTTTTTGTTCCAGTTTTCCGGCCGCAAAAGACAATGGCCAGCATATAACAAAATACATAAAAAATATGACTGTATAGACAGCAATAGATGCAGTTGGAATTTTAAGACGGTTTGCTTCGATAATCTGCTGTCCGATTTTAACAACTTCAATTACGCCGACAAAAACAACAAGAGAAGTTGTTTTTATCATACGTGTAATAAGATTCATGCTTAACGGAATCAATCTTTTTACTGCTTGAGGAATGATTATGTAAACAAAAATCTGATTTTCAGTAAGTCCCAATGCACGACCGCTTTCATATTGATGCTTTGGCATACTTTCCAGTGCTCCACGAACTAAATCACCCATTTCTGCTGTGCCCCACATAGTAAAAACCAGAACAGAGGCTGCTTCACCAGATAGAGAAAGGCCAAAAGTGTGAGTTACTCCAAAATAAGCAAGAAAAAGCATTACCATTTGAGGCATAATTCTCATAAACTCAAGATATATTTTGCAGAGTATTTTGACTGATCTAAATTTTACAGTCATAAAAACACCAAACAGTAGTCCTAACATAATAGAAAATACTACAGATATAGCTGCAATTTTAATTGTTATACCAAGACCACCGATTAAGCGTATAAAGTTTTTGCCCTTAAAGATTACACTGAAGGCTGTAGTGATGGCATTAAGCGTTTCCGAACTGAGCATACTTCAACCTCTTTTCCAGAAAATAAGCCAATAACGAGATTGGTAAAAGAATAATAAAATAAGCTATTACAAGCAAAAACAAGGACTCTTCAGTTTTATAATAAAGTCCTATTAAATCCTTTGAAATCATCATTAAATCTGCCAGAGCAATTGCACTGAATACCGAGGTTTCCTTCAGCATAAAAATAAAGTTTGCGCAAAGTCCAGGAACACTTACAGAAAATGCCTGTGGAAGAATAACATAACGAACCAATTGCCTGTTGGTAAGACCTATACACATTCCACTTTCTAATTGAGATTGTCCTATAGTATCAATTGAACTCCGGATGGTTTCGGACATATATGACCCGCCCAAAAATGTAAGACCTATTACTCCACATTGTTCACTTGAAAGCATTGCTCCAAGTTTCGGAAATGCATAATAAAGAAAAAAGAGTTGTATAAGTAAAGGCGTGTTTCTGGAAATTTCTGTATAGACTTTAACAATCTGACTTAATACAGGGATTTTCCAATAGCGGATTACAGCACAAATTATTCCCAGAATAAGGGCCAGAATAATTCCTGTGAAACCAATGGTTAATGTAAGTTTTGTAGCCTCTAAATAAAGAGGTATTACACTTCTAATAAATTCTATGTCCATAATTATTAACAAAAAATGACGATTAGTAATATTATTTTTTACTAACCGCCATTCTATTTTTTTAGCATTTTAGACTTGGATTATCATTCAAGAACTACTACTTATTAAAACTTACCGCCTTCCACAACAAGTGAATCAGCATCTGAATCAGCCCCGTATACTGAACGTAAAGTTGCTTCATAGTCAGCGTGGAAGAAGTTTTCTTTTCCAAGAGTTACAATTTCATTATTAATCCAGTTCAGTAAGTCAGTGTTTCCTTTCTGAACAGCAGGTGCAATTGCATCCAGACTGCCGATAGAATCTGCACCAGCACCTACTGCAAAGCCAGGATTTTCAATTGCCCATGCTAGAACTTCTGTGTTATCAGTAGAAAGACCATCACCACGACCTGCAAGCAAAGCACTGTAAGCATCTGCATATAAATCATATTTCTGAAGTTTGATTTTTGGATAATTTTTTGAGAAGAAAGTTTCTGCTGTTGTGCCGGAAGCAACAATTAAAGTCTTTCCTTCAAGCTGAGAAGGATTTGTAATCAAAGCTTTTTCTGGCGATACAATTCCCAGTGCAACTTTCATATATGGAAGGGCAAAATCTACCTTTTCTGCACGTTCTGGTGTTACTGTAAAGTTAGCAAGAACAAGATCAACTTTTCCTGTAGCTAGAACTTCAACACGGCTTGCAGGTTCAACTGGAACATATTTTACTTTTACTCCTAAATCTTTTGCAATTCTTTCTGCAAAGTAAACATCATATCCCTGATATTCTCCGTTTTCATCTACGTAACCAAATGGTTTTTTATCACTGAATACGGCAATTTTGATTGTCTTTGATTTTTTGATTTCTGTCACTGTTCTGCCAGTTTTATTTCCTCTTGCGAAAACTGGAGCAATTGCAGCCAAAGCAACAGCTGCAGTCAATAAAACTTTTGTAATTTTTTTCATAGTACATCTCCTTTTAGCATATCCGTTTAATACCTATTTGTTTAATAGGTAATGAGTAAGTTATAAACTTCTTATACCTACTGTGTCAATAGGTATAAGAAAAAATTAATGTATACTGAATATTTTTTTTTCATATATTGAACCTAAATTATTAATTTTACCAGTAGCCTCAAATCCATTCCTTAGGTATAGGCGCTGAGCATTTATGTTATTTTCCAAAATCCACAAAAATGCATCCCCTCTAATGCATGATAAAGCATGCTTCAAATGTATCGAATCATACCCTTTATTCTGCTGTTCAGGGAGAACATACAAATCCGCTATCAGATTGTCAGTAACAGATACAATATCTACAGCCTTGTCTAATGCTACCAGCATGAAACAGAAATTAAGTATTAATAATATAATTAAATGTACACCGTTCTGCTAATTGTGCTAAAATGACATACAAAAATAAGTATACCAATCCGTTCTTTTTGAGGGGAAGGCCAAATTAAAAATGACAGTTGAAAAATTAAGTGAAAAAAATGTAAATCAGTTTATTGAGTATTTGAGAACTGCTTTTAAAGTAGATAAAGATGAAATGCTTGCAGATGAACTTGATGAGCAGGGAATTATTAAACGCATAACCGATCCATTTTATCAGCGTACAACTTCGCTCCTTGCAGTTGAAAACAATACTGTAGTTGGACGAATCGAATATCATTTTTATGGCTGCATGCTGGACGCTTACCGTATGTGCTACGTTGATTGGGTGTATGTTCTGCCTGAATACCGGCATCATGGAGTTGCTCAGAATCTGTTTAATGAAATGCAAGCAGATTGCAGAAAAAATAAAATCAATCAGTTTTATTTAATCCGGTCGGAATCAAGAGATGCTGAAAGATTTTATAAAAAAATTAATAACGCAACATTAGACAATGAACCACTTTTGCGAAAAGATATTTGCTAAAGTATAGTTATCTGCAATATGATGCTTTTTTACTGTCTCATCAAAAGCCAGTCAGACTCAATATGGCATTCTCTAAAATCCTTTAAGTTGCCTGTTTACTGGTTGTCTTTATATTACACTTCTATAAGCCTGGTCATATCTTTACCACGTTTTTTCATCAGTTTTGCATCATGCTTCATACGGTTTGTATAAACAATACTGTACAACTAATCCTCCATCATTGAAGCAACAGCATCTGCAGCAGAAGAAAAAAGGTCCATGTAAATTTGTTCTGCCTTGAGAATCTGAAATTGATTTTTCAAGGGAATATGACTCCCTTGTGATTTCAAAGGGGATGCTGTTTTCACGAACTGCCTGACGCATAAAAATGTTGAATGCAGTTATCATATTCATTCTTAAATCTGCAAAAAGCGATTCTGTCTGTTTTTAGTTCGCTCCCATAAAGTGTAACTGTATAGTCCGTGGGGTTACAGATTATAGTCCGTAACACTGTTTTAGTTTTGTATTCAGTTTATTTTATTATTCAAATAATCCAGTGCATGAGTAAGACATACTCTCCTGAGGCTCTTTTTGAAGATATTAAAAACATAGCATGTAATAAGGGATTGTTCAAAAACATATTCTGGAAGATTTCTTTTAAAGTATGATAAAAGATGGGGCTGTTATCTTTTTCCATTTCGCTTCAGGCAAGCCGAAATATTAAAAAAGGTCGTACTGTAAAATTACTTGGTGAAAAATATAAATGGTTTACAATTGATGAGATGAAACGTAGCAAAATGTATAGCTCAAACAAAGAAACTATAGATTTTGTTGAAGCTAATTTGCTGTAACAGGCTAAACTAATTTATACTATGAAATCGGCCGGTGTCTGTGCACCTCAGATACCGGCTTACAAGTATAGAAAAGTCACAATATTCTGCTTTATTGCTGTGTTGCCACCTCACCTTTTTTTCTGTAAAATAAAAAAAGTGGGGTAGGTTATGTTTAGTAAAAATGCAGTTGTTTTATATAAAAATCTTCCTTGTCTGGTAACTGAAAAGGCTGATTCTGATAAGTTTGTCATAACATGGTGCTCGTCAAGAGCAACTGCCACTGGTAAAAAAGCAGTTTATTCTACACAAAAAGTAAGGGAAAAGGATGTTGCACTTTTATGCCCGGAACCTGCTTCAAATATTGATAATGTTTTAGCTTTTGGCGATAAAGCTTTAGAAAAAGATAGCGAAATTAATAATCAGATTACTGAAATATATGAGCTTTTATCTAGTGATGATGAAACAGCAAATCAAAATACATCCTTTGACGAGTTATGCTCTTTAATCCGTGGCGAAGTAAAAGCTGACGAAGTGTGGGGTGTATATCAGGCTCTAAAAAATCGTTTTGAGTTTAGTGACGTAAGCTGTCAGGATGGTATTTATTTTAAATGCCGTACAAGTGACGAAGTAAAAGCTCTTAAAGAAAAAGCTGACGAAAAAAATAATGCAGAACAGATTCGCTCAGCTTTTATTCAGCGTTTAAAGGATAAAAAGCTTGACTTACCAGCTGATTCAAAATATATGGTTGATGTTGAGGCTTTAGCTCTTGGTAAAACAGATAAAAGCCGCACAATGCACGATGCCGGTATAAAAGAAACTCCTGAAAAAGCTCATAAGCTTTTGCTTGATACTGGTATATGGGATATTACTCGTAATCCTTATCCGGTTAGATGGGGATTAAGCATGCAGAGTGCTACAGAAGGTTTGGCAACCCCTCCCTGTGAAGATCGTATCGAAGTTCCTGGTATTTCATATGCTATTGATAATGCATGGTCTACAGATCCTGATGATGCAATTGCGTGGGATGGTGAGTATTTATGGGTTCACATTGCTGATCCTGCAAGTACAGTTTTACCTGACAGTGATATAGATAAGTCTGCCCGTAACCGTGGTGCTACATTATATATACCTGAAGGGGCGGCCCGTATGTTAAGCGAGGACTGTCTTGAAGACTATGCCTTAGGTTTAACTGAAAAAAGCCGTGCTTTAAGTTTTAGAATCAAGTTTACAGATACAGGTGATATTGAAGACTGTACTGTTTTAAAGACTTTGGTAAATGTAAAGCGACTCACCTATGAAGGCTGTGACGAGCTTAAAGAAGATCCTTCTATTAAACCTCTGTTTGAAATTGCAGAGCGTAATTTTGAGCGAAGACAAAAGGCTGGTGCTGTAAATATTGCTTTACCTGAAGTTCATATTACAGTGGATGCTGATACCAAAAAAGTAAGTATAGGACCATCTCCTCATCCTCAAAGTGCAGATGTTGTACGAGAAGCCATGGTTTTGGCTGGAGAGGGAGCTGCACGCTTTGCTTTTAAAAACGGAATTCCATTTCCTTTTATAAGTCAGGAAGCCCCTGATATCCCTAAAGATTTACCTGAAGGGCTGGCAGGACAGTTCCGTCTGCGTAAATGTATGCGTCGCCGTAGTGTCAATGTTACTCCAAGTGTACACTCTGGTTTAGGTGTTGGTATGTACAGTCAGGTGACTTCGCCTTTACGCCGTTATGGAGACTTAATAAGTCATCAGCAGCTACGCTCTTTTTTGGATGGCAGACCATTGATTGATAAAGACGAAATGCTTTTGCGTATGAGTGCCGGAGATGCTGCAAGTACTGCAAGCCACAAAGCTGAACGAAAAAGTAATACACACTGGACATTAGTTTATCTTTTACAAAACCCGGACTGGAGTGGGGAAGCTGTCTGTGTTGAAAAACAAAATAAGCAGGCTGTATATATTATCCCTTCAATAGGTATGGAAACTGTAATGGGATGCAGTGATGATACTCAGTTAAATAGTGTTGTGACGGTAAAGGCTTCGAATATTGATATACCTAACCTTGAAGTAACATTTTCACCAGTAACTGCATAAAATTGCATAAATATGTAATTTTATGCATATTCATTATTGTCTAATTAAAACACTTTAGCTATAATGCAGAATTATGATAGTAATGAAGTTTGGTGGCTCGAGTGTTGCAAATGCTGAGCGTATTCGTCATGTAGCTTCAATCATTGAGGCTTATGCCGAAAAAAAGCCTGTTGTTGTTTTAAGTGCAATGGGTGATACAACTGATTATTTGCTTGAAGCAGCAGATAATGCAGAAAAAGGTATTGTTGATATTAAGCAGATTGAAAACCTGCATTATGATACTGCAAAGGAACTTGATATTGAGGTTCCTGCTATTGCAGAGCTTTTAGGTGAGTTAAAAAATCTTTTGACTGGTATAAGTATGCTTCGTGAGCTTACGCGTCGTACACGGGACTACCTTGTTTCGTTTGGTGAGCGCATGAGTGTGCGTATGATGAGTGCCTATCTTAATAAAAAAGGATTAGCTGCACAGTTTTATGATGCCTGGGATGTAGGTTTTGTAAGTGACTCAAATTTTATGTCTGCTGAGCTTTTAGATGATGTATGGCAGACTATTCCTGCAAAACTTAGCAGTTACCGCCTTGGTACAACTAAACAGATTCCTATTGTTACAGGGTTTATTGCAAAAACTAAAGATGGTCTTATTACTACCTTAGGTCGTGGTGGTTCTGACTTAAGTGCTACAATGATCGGTGCTGCTATGCATGCTGATGAAATTCAGACCTGGAAAGATGTTGACGGTATCATGACAACGGATCCTCGTGTCTGTCCAAACGCAAAGCCTGTAAAGGAAGTAACGTACGAAGAAGCTCAGGAACTTGCTTTGTTCGGGGCTCAGGTACTGCATCCGCGTTCAATGATACCTTGTCGAAAGACTGGTACACCTGTTCGTGTAAAAAACTCATACAATATATCAAGTGAAGGTTCTATCATTGTTGAAGAGCATACAGGAGCAAGACCTGAAGTTACAGCAATTACAGCTGTAAAGCACGTAACTCTCATTGATATTGAAAGTTCCCGTATGCTGGGAGCTTCAGGCTTTTTAGCACATGTATTTAACCAGTTTTTGAAATGGGACATAAGTATTGATGTAATTGCAACTTCTGAAGTTTCAGTATCTCTTACAGTTAATACAAAAAAAGATTTATCAGGGTGTATCGAAGATTTACGAAGAGTTGCTGATGTAAATGTGAAAACTGATAAGGCAATCGTCACAATGATTTGTGATGCTGCTCACTCAAGTAATATACTTGCTACAGGTTTTAAGGCATTAAAAGACAGTGATATTAATGTTCAGATGATAAGTCAGGGGGCAAGCAAGGTTAATATAAGTATGCTTGTTGATGATAATCAGTGTAATAAGACTATACAGGTTCTTCATAATGCCTATTTTGGAGATAACTAAATGAAAATTGCTCTTGTTGGATATGGTAAAATGGGGCACATGATTGAGTCTTGTGCAAAAAGTCTTGGTCATGAAGTTGTAGCTACTGTTGATGTTATGGCAAAAGATGCTACTGATATTGTTGCTTCAGGTGATGGAGATGCTGTAGCAAAGGCTGTAAAGAATAGTGGCGCTGAAGGTGTTATTGAGTTCAGTCATCCTTCTGCTGTAATGGGAAATTTAAAGGCGTTAATTCCACTCGGTTTGCCAGTTGTTGTTGGTACAACAGGTTGGTCAGCTAACGAAAGTGAAATTGAAAAGCTCCTTTCAGAGACTGGAGGGGTAGCAATGCGTTCTTCAAACTTTAGTATAGGTGTTAATACATTTTATAAAATTGTTGAAGAAGCTGCTAAGCTTTTTGCACAATACAGTGAATATGATGTTGCAGTATGGGAAGCTCATCATAACCAGAAAGCAGACAGTCCATCAGGAACAGCCCTTGAAATTGCCCGTCGTGTAATGGCCGGTAACCCTTCAAAGACTGAAATGGTAACTGATGCATTTCACTCAAAACCAAAGTCAAACGATCTTCATGTATCAAGTACTCGTATTGGTAGTGTTCCTGGTACACATACTGTATTTTTTGATAGTCCGGCTGATTCTGTCGAAATTACACATCGAGCCCGAAGTCGCGAAGGTTTTGCCCGGGGAGCTGTAGTTGCGCTTGAAAAACTTTGTTCAGCCACTGCATCAGGTAAGCTTGCAAAGGGTAAGCTTTACGGCATGCAGGATTTGTTTTAACTTATAAGAAAATAAAGGTACTTTGTGTTTTGCAGAGTACCTTTTTTTGTTTAAAAACATTGCAATAATTAAGAGCAGCAACAAATTATTATATTGAGTAAATGATTTTTTTTTTCTATAATTATAGGGCTTATATTCTATTATAATTGGATTAATACCCCTTGGAGGAATTATGACAATATCTGCAATGCTTAATCAGAGTATTATTCTTACTCTGCTTGGTATGTGTGTTGTTTTCAGCTTCCTGGTAATCCTTATCGGTTGTATGAACTTACTGCGTTTGTTTGTTCATGCTGCAAAACTTGATAAGGCACCAGCTGCTGATATCGCTGCCCCAGCTGCTGCACCAGCAGTTGACCAGAAGGCTATCGTTGCTGCTATAGCAACTGCTCTTCACGAAAAGAACTAAAGGAGTTTTTGAACTAAGATGGCTAAGAAAGTAAATATTTCTGAACTTGTTTTGCGTGATGCTACACAGTCTCTTCACGCTACTCGTATGACTTTGGCTGATATGCTGCCAATCGCTCCAGCAATTGATAAGATTGGTTACTGGGCTGCAGAAGCATGGGGTGGAGCTACATATGACTCTTGTATCCGCTTCCTTAATGAAGATCCTTGGGAACGCCTCCGTAAGCTTCATGCTGCAATGCCAAACACACCTATCATGATGCTTCTTCGTGGTCAGAACCTTTTAGGTTACCGCCACTATGCTGATGATGTTGTTGACAAGTTTGTTGAAACAGCTGCTAATAATGGTGTTGGTGTATTCCGTATTTTCGATGCATGTAACGACCCACGTAATCTTGAACGTGCTACAAAAGCTGCAAAAAAGACTGGTAAGCACGTACAGATGGCTATTTCTTACGCTACAACTCCATATCATACAAAAGAAATTTATGCTGACCTCGCTAAGACTTATGCAGAGTTTGGTGCAGACTCAATCTGTATCAAAGATATGTCAGGTCTTTTAAAGCCATATGAAGCATATGACCTTGTTAAGGCAATTAAGTCTAAGTGTGATCTCCCAGTTGAAATCCACTCACACGCTACAACAGGTCTTTCAGTTGCAACATTACTCAAAGCTGCTGAAGCAGGTGCTGATGTTCTTGATACAGCAATCTCTGCTATGGCTATGGGTACATCTCACTCACCAACAGAAACTGTTGTTGAAATGCTCAAGGGTACAGAATACGATACAGGTCTTGATATCAGTGCTCTCCTTGAAATTGCTGCTTACTTCCGTGAAGTTCGTCAGCACTACTCATCACTTGAGTCTAAGTTCCTCGGTGCTGATACACGTATCTTAAAGTCTCAGGTACCAGGTGGTATGCTTTCTAATCTTGAGTCACAGCTCAAGCAGCAGGGTGCATCAGACAAGATGGACGATGTTCTCAAGGAACTCGTAAGCGTACACAAGGATGTTGGATACGTTCCACTTGTAACACCTACATCACAGATTGTAGGTACACAGGCTGTATTTAATGTTCTCTTTGGTCGCTACAATAACATGACAGGTGAGTTCTGTGATCTCCTTACAGGTAAATACGGTAAGCTCCCTACAGAACCAAATGCAGACCTCGTTAAGAAGGCTCTCGAAAAGAACAAGATGGATGCTGCTATCACATGTCGTCCAGCTGACAACATTGCTCCTGAATGGGACAAAATGGTTGAAGAAGCTAAGGCAAACGGTGGTAATGGATCTGTTGAAGATACACTTACATATGCAATGTTCCCTAAGGTTGCTACAAAGTTCTTCGAAACTCGTGCAAACGGTCCAGTTGATGCTGAAAAGACATTTGCTGCAAAGAAGGCAGCTCCTGCTGCTTCAAAGAACGGTTCATACACAGTTACTGTTAACGGTACAAGCTACCAGGTAACAGCAAACGGTGACAATGTAACTGTTGACGGTACAACTTACAATGTTGCATTTGGTGCAGCTGGTGCTGCTCCTGCAGCAGCTGCTGCAACAACAGTAGGTGGCGAAGATGTTAAGGCTCCTGTAGCTGGTACACTTTTAAAGCAGGTTCTTGCTAACGGTGCAAAGGTTACAAAGGGTCAGACAATTATTATTGTTGAATCAATGAAGATGGAGCTTGAAGTTAAGTCTCCAGCTGATGGTACAATCACATACACAGTTCCAACAGGAACTCAGATTGCTAACGGTCAGGTAATCGCTACAATCGGTGGTGTTGTAAAGGCAGCTCCAGCACCTGCTGCAGCTCCTGCAGCCCCAGCAGCAGCTCCTGTTGCATCAGGCTCAGGTAAGGCTGTAAACGCTCCAGTTGCAGGTACTCTTCTTAAGTATGCTGTTGCTGAAGGTGCTTCAGTTACTGCTGATACAACAATCATCATCATCGAATCAATGAAGATGGAACTCGAAATCAAAGCAGGCGCAGCAGGTAAGGTACACTTCACAGTTCCAACAGGAACTCAGGTATCTAACGGCCAGGCTGTTGCTGAAATTCAGTAAGGTAGTATAGTCATGATCGATTTACAGAAAGACTTTAGAAAAAAGGTTCTTGGTGTAGCTCTTGCAATCATGGCTATTGCCATGGTTGTAAGTACAGGAACAAATGTTCTTGCTCAGAGCTCAGAAGCAAAGTCAGCTCCAGCAGCAGCTTCACAGGGAACTGGTTTAGACAGAATTATTAAGGGAACAGAAACTTGGGGGCCTGAACACAATATTGACCCAGTACAGTTCCTTAGAAACATTGGTAAATCAACAGGTATTTACAAGATGTTTATTCAGAGTGCTGATGAAGTAGCTGCAGAATCTGCTGCTATCGAAGAAGCTGCTCACGAAGCTGGTGCTACAGATTGGGGACGTGCTCCAGGATGGCAGTCATTTATTATGATGTGTATCGGTTTCCTTATCGTTTATCTCGGTGCAGGCCGTGGATTTGAACCACTCCTTTTGATTCCAATTGGTATGGGTACAATTCTTGTAAACGCTGTAGGTGCTGGTATGGGTAACCTTCCAGACGGTATGCTTGCTATCATCTATAATGCTGGTGTTGGTAATGAGTTCTTCCCAATGCTTATCTTTATGGGTATTGGTGCTATGACTGACTTTGGTCCTCTTATTGCAAACCCTAAGACAGCTCTCCTCGGTGGTGCTGCTCAGTTTGGTGTATTCTTTACACTTTTTGGTGTTGCTGTAATGAACATGTTTGGTCTTAATTACAACATCATGCAGGCATGTGCTATCGCTATCATTGGTGGTGCAGATGGTCCTACATCTATTTACGTATCAGGTAAACTTGCTCCAGAGCTTATGGCTGTTATTGCTGTAGCTGCATATTCATACATGGCATTGGTTCCTATGATTCAGCCACCTATCATGAAGGCGCTTACAACTAAAAAGCAGCGTACAACTCACATGGAAAACCCACGTGCTGTACCAAAGATTGAAAAAGTATTATTCCCAATGATGCTTCTTCTTTTGACAATCCTTCTTTTACCACCTGCAGCTCCTCTTATCGGTATGCTCGCATTTGGTAACTTTGTAAAGGAAAGTGGTGCTGCTGCACGTCTTTCAAAGACTATGGAAAATGAACTTATGAATATCGTTTCTATTCTTCTTTCTCTTGGTGTTGGTTCACAGATGACACCTGAAAAGATTATTAGAGGCGAATCAATTGGTATCATTGCTCTTGGTCTTGTTGCATTTGGTGTTGCTACAGCAGGTGGTATCTGTATGGCTCATATTATGAACCTTTTCTTACCTAAGAATAAAAAGATTAATCCACTTATTGGTTCTGCTGGTGTATCAGCTGTTCCAATGGCTGCACGTGTTGCACATAAAGTTGCACAGAGTGAAGATCCTTCAAACTTCATCCTTATGAACGCTATGGGTCCAAACGTATCTGGTGTAATTGGTACTGCAATTGCTGCCGGTGTATTTATTGCTACATATGGTGGTCTTCGCTAAGATTTTTTTTAGCTGAATAAATGAGCCTGTGCTTGAAAAAGTACAGGCTTTTTTTGTTTAAATATAAAAAAACTCTATGTCTTGTGTATAGATATTTTTACATGCTAAAATGTAAGTATGAATCTAAATGATTTTAGAATAAATGCATACAAAAAAGCTGCAGGTTTAAGTAAAGAAGAGCAATTTCAAAATCAAAGTGATGAAAAAGAAGGTGTAACTCAAAACTATAACAGTAGTTTTGTATCTTCACTACCAAAATTTTCAAGGGACAATGACAATAAAATAATAAAAAAGGCAGAGCAGTCATCTGCATTTATTAAATCATCAAAAAAAATTGTAGATGATGATTATGATAAAGAGCAGTTAAAAGAAGCTGCAAAAGTATTTACTCAGGGAACATTGATAAAAGTACCTGATTTACCGTTGGAACAGGATGGACGCGAAAGTCTTTATACTCGTGTTGCAAAGTTTTTATTACTTATTGGTCTTGATGAAGCTGCAAAAATATTACCTCATTTAAAAGAAGAGCAGATTGAAAAAATAATACCTGAAATTGCATCAATCAGGTCAATTGACAGTGAAGAAGCTCAAAATATTATGACTGAGTTTAGCTCATTGCTTGATAAAGCCCGCCAGGAAGAAGGCGGTGTTGATGCTGCTAGGGAGATACTTATAAAGGCTTTTGGCAGTGAAAAAGCAAGTCAGGTGCTTGAAAAGGCTGTGCCATGGAGCAGCGGTAAACCTTTTGACTATTTGTTTGAAGCAGACAGTGATAAGATATTACTGCTTTTAAAGGATGAGTCCAGTGCTGTAAGGGCCTTAGTATTATCCTTTTTAAATCCTAAAGTGTCTGCTAGTGTAATAAATAATTTACCGGCAGTTGAAAAGACAGATGTAATTTTACGTCTTGCAAAGTTAAAGCAAATTAATCCAGATGTTGTAAAAAGCGTTGATAAATCAATGCGCGCTAAGATGGAAAAACTTGCTACACAAAGTTCTAACCGTATTAACGGCAAGGATACCTTAGCACAGATATTAAAGCGGATGGATATTGACAGTGAAGAAAAACTTTTGTCGTATCTTAGTTATAGCGAGCCTGAGCTAAGTGATGAATTAAGACAGCTTTTGTTTACACAGGAAGATATAATTAATTCAGATGACCGCTTTATTGAAGATTTGCTCAGACAATGGTCTGATGATGAAATTGCCCGTTTAATTGCCGGAAAAGACCAGTTATTTAGAGATAAAATATTGCATAATATATCAGCCCATAGGGCAGGACTTGTACTTGATACAGAGTCATATAGTCTGCCATACCGGAGAAGTGATGTTGATGACACCACAAATAAGTTTTTTGCTATACTGCGCAGAGCCTATGAAGATGGAAAGCTGATTATTAAGGGAAGAGATGATGAAATATATGTATAACGAGTTTGATATCGGAGATGTTTATAATGATTTTGTAGTTTTAGATGTATTTGATGTAAGTGATTATCACTCAACAGCTGTACATTTACGTCACATTAAAACGGGACTTGAAGTTTTTCATATGATAAATGATGACAGTGAAAATCTGTTTTCATTTACCTTCAGAACTCCAAATACACAGGCAAATGGAGCTGCCCATATAATTGAGCACTCCGTTTTATGTGGTTCTGAAAAGTTTCCTTTAAAAGATCCTTTTATAAAAATGTCTAATCAAAGCGTTAAAACATATCTTAATGCAATGACATATCCTGATCACACTGTTTTTCCTGCAAGTTCAACATCAAAAACTGACTATTTTAACTTAATGAATGTATATGGAGATGCTGTTTTTTTTCCAAAACTTGATCCTGAGATTTTTATGCAGGAAGCTCATCGTCTTGATATCGATGATAATGGTAAGGTTGTGCTTAAAGGTGTAGTTTTCAATGAAATGAAAGGATCTTATTCATCCTTTGAAAGCGTAATGATGGACTGCGCCATGACAAGTGTGTTAAAGGGGTCAATTTATGAAAAAGACTCTGGGGGAGATCCATTAGTAATACCAACTTTGACTCATAAAGACTTTGTAGCTTTTCATGACAAATGGTACCGTCCTGAAAACTGTTTTGTTTTTTTATATGGTAACATACCAACAAAGGAACAGCTTGATTTTTTACAGACAAACTTTATTACTCGTCTTGAAAAAAAGTATCCTGATATTAATGTAAGTGAAGAAAATCGTAAAGCAAAAGTCGATGAATTTGTAAAGTATATAACTCCTCAATCCATAACTAATTGCGAGCCAATATATGCTTTAGGACCAGCTTCTGAAAATAATGAGAAAGGTAATACTGTACTTATGAGCTGGCGCACAGATCCTGTGAAGACTGCTGGCGAAAATATTGAAAACGTTATATTAAGTGGTATTTTAATGAACCATGACGGTTCTCCTTTAACGAAGGCTCTTATTGAAAGTGGGTTGGGGGACGATACATCTCCTGCAAATGGTCTAGAAAATACATTTTACACATCAGTATTTACCGCAGGTTTACGAGGGGTAAAAAAGGGTGATGAGCTTAAAGTAAAAAAAGTAATAATTGATACCCTAAAAAAACTTGTAAAAGAAGGTGTAAGCGAAACTGATATAAAATCAACACTTGCAATTTTAGAGTTCAGCCAGAGAGAAATAAAAAGAGCTCATGGTCCTTATGCAATACGTATAATGAACTCCCCAATTGCAGCCTGGCTTACAGGCAACAGAATCAAAAATCGCTTTGCTTTCAGATCTGTATTGTCAGATATAAAAAAGAAAATCGAAACCGAAAAAGGTTATATTGAAAGTCTTATTCAGACAAAGTTTTTGGATAATAAAAACAGTGTCCTTATAGTAGTTACTCCAAGTAACGACTACAATAAAGACAGAGATCAAAAAGAAAAAGCTCTTATAGACGAGCTTATGAAAAATACTTCAGTGGAGCAGATAAAAAAGCAAAACGAAGCTCTTCACACCTATCAACAGAGAGAAGAAGACGATAGCTGTCTGCCTCATTTAAGTCCTAAAGACTTTTTGTCTTCTGACAATATTGTAGAGCGTATTAATACGAATGTTGATTTTATTGATGGAGTTAACAGCGGTAGACTTCCATTTATATACAACGAAGAAAATACAAACGGTATTGTATATCTTGATATAGGTTTCCCTGCTGATATTTTTAGTCCGGAAGAATATAAGCTTTTGCCATTATATGCCGAAATCGCCACTGATTGTGGATGGCGTGGAAAAAACTGGAGTGATGAAATTGCCGAAATTGCTCTTCATACAAATGGCGTAAATGTTATGCTTTTAACATCAGATTCACCAAATTCTGATTATACAAAAAGCCTTGAGCAAAAGTATAACTGGATAAAACGTGACTGGGTTATTTTTAAAACTTCAATGCTTGAGGAAGAATCATCAAATGCCATTGATATTGTAAAAAATATTTTAACTAAAGTTGATTTTTCAGATAAAAAGCGTATTGAAGACTTAATCAAAGAGTTTAAAAACGATATTGATTCATATGTTATACCGTCTGCTCACGAATATGTATTAACCCGTACAAAACGTCTTGCAAGCAGATCAAAAGCTGTTGACGAGCTATGGAATGGTCTTGTGACTGTATATGCAGTGCATGAGTATGCTAAAGCAAGGGTAGAAGAAATCGCCAAAAGATTAATGGAAATACACAAAAAGCTTATATCAAGCGGAGCTTTTGTTCATGTAACATGCGAAAAGTCTTTTGTACATAAAATAAAAGAGCTGTCTCAAATATTTGTAAAAGACTGCTCGATAGGAGCTATATGTGATAAGGCTCCATATACCGATCAGGACTTTTACAACGCTACAGAGCTCAAAATGGGTATGGGTAACTGTTTTGACGAAGTTCTTATAGCGCAAAGTCAGGTAGGATTTGCAGCTGAAACAGCTAAAGCTAGTGATTATACAGTGGATGACTGTATGATTGAGGACGTATGTGCAAGCTATCTTAATAATACAAAACTTTGGGAACAAATACGTACTATTGGCGGAGCTTACGGATCGTTTTTTTACTGTGATCCATGGACTGGGCTTTGCAGCTTTGCGACATATCGTGATCCTACACCTGAAAAGTCATGTGATACTTTTGAAAAAGTCATTGAAGACTGTAAAAATCTTGAACTTGATAAACAGACTGTAGATGGCACAATAATAGGTGCATATTCTTCATATATACAGCCTAAAGCTCCAGCTGGAAAAGGTGCTAACGGCTTGTTCCGTCTTTTATATGGAGTAAGTGAGGATGAACGTGAAAAAAAGGTTAGACGTCTTTTAAATGTAACTCCAGAAGATATGAAAAAGGGTTTTGAAAACTTTGCTTCATATGTAAAGGGCCGTAAATCTCGTGCAATACTTACCGAAGATAAAGGCATTAATTATAGTGGCAAAAAGATAATTTTGCCCTTATAATTGTATGCTAGAAAAGTATAAAAGGAATGAGTATGAGTAAGAAATTAGATGAATGCATAAGATTAATGCGCCAGCTTGTGAGTGATGTGCAGGGAGCTCCATATCCTGGAGACTTTGAAAGTGAGTTATATTATATCTGGTATGAGCATGCACAAAAGACTGCAGTTGAGTGCTTTGAGTTTTTAGATGCAAACTTTCCAAATGAGCAGGCTGTGTTCAAAAAGGAAATAAAAAAGCTTCTTGATAACTAACCTATAAAGTCTTTACGTGATTTATCCGAAATAATATACGAGAGTATCATATATTTTTAAGGATGAATGTGAAATGTCTGTAGCAAAAAGCAATCATAATTATGATCAGTATATGCTTCGCGGTAAATTGCGTAAAAACGGCTTTGAGCACTGGCGTTATGTATTCTGTGGTGTAAACAAAATTACAAATCTCGAAAAAGTTTTTTACGTAGAGATGTTTATGGTTAACCCGGATGTATCGCCAGCAACGCCTGTGGTGTCACATAAATCCCGTTCAAAAATTGATGCTGGAGACTTGCAGTATGCTCTCACCGGCAATAAATCAAATATCGAAGATAAAGTTAACCAAAAAGTACAGCCGTCATATGTCTTGATAAAGGCTGGTGTATTTGGTCAAAGCGGTAAACAGATTAATAAAGTTATCCCTTGTTCAGAAATAAAATATCTTAAGACTGGGAACTGTATTAAGGCCGGGGATTGTATTTTTGGCGAAGATACAATTTCAGGTTCTCTTTTAGTTACTGAAAAAGACCTTTTACTTAGATCTGAAATCCCTGCAGATTCCGGCTCTATGGACTGGAACCTTCATTACGAAAGAAATATCAGTGTTTCTCAGATAAAGAATAAAAACGTAGGTTCATGGGTTCCTGGTGGTATCCGTACAATTTTTCTGGGGTCTGTACATTTAGATGGCATTGAGTATGAAGTAGTACCAGCAAATCCTTCTGGGTACTCAGACAAGAGCTGGGGAACTAAGTTTAATGATCCAAAAGTGCATTTATCCTGCTCAAATATTGTAAGTACAATATCAGGTCGTACTCTTGAAAAAACTTGTTTTGCTATTGAAAACGACAGTGAAAATAATCTTTCTGGCAGTATTTTTATTGAAGGTAAAGAGTTTGTAGTAAAAAAGGGCATGTTCACACGTAAAAATGCTCAGATACATGATTGTGTACAAATGCCAATGGATGCAGACGGTGAAAAACTTCATTGGACAGTAAGTCTTCATATCAGACAGTACATTGTAGATATTGATGTATACTGCAAAACCAATGAAATGTTTATAAAAGAATGGGAATCTCCCGATGGCGCAAATAATTTAATGAAAGTTCTTTGCGGTGGATCAGGTAAAGGTGAAATTAAAATATTTAAAAAAATACGCCGAAACCTTGAGGTCATTGAGGACGGTAAACTTAGTAATGTAATTTGCGAATACGGTCAATCTGACGAACAGTAAAAAAATGACGAAGCTGCTAAAATTAGCAGCTTTTTTTTTGCCTTTTTACTGCGTGGACAAAAAATGACTTATAAATGTTGCCGATTAACTCTTTTTTTTATTACTTTGAAAGTATGGATTACAATCAATTTACATTAAAAACACAAGATGCTTTACAAAGTGCTTCCAGTATAGCTCAGCAAAGGGACCACAGTGAAATTGGCCTTGAACATATTTTATTAGCTATGCTGGAACAGAAGGACGGACTTGTTGTTCCCTTAATTGAGAGAATTGGTGTACGTTCTTCGGATATTATGGCAGCTGTTAATCAGCTTTTAGCAACATACCCTGTAGTCACAGGTAACAATGACATGCGCTTAAGTAGCGAAGCTCAAAAGGTTTTGGCAAAGGCAGAAAGCTTTATGTCAAAGCTTGATGATAAGTTTTTATCAACAGAGCATATCTTACTTAGCATGAGTGAGTCCCAGGCACGAATAGGTAGTTTACTTAAACAGTATGGTATTACTAAGGATACAATTCTTGACTCATTAAAATCTATAAGAGGAAACTCTAAAGTTGACAGTCAGGATCCTGAAAGCAAAATGCAGGTCCTTGAAAAATATACCACAGATTTAACAGCAAGAGCAAAGCTGGACAAAATTGATCCTGTTATAGGTCGAGATGAAGAAATAAGAAGAGTAATGCAGGTTTTGGTTCGCAGAACAAAAAATAACCCGGTATTGATAGGAGAACCAGGGGTTGGTAAAACAGCCATTGTCGAAGGTCTTGCTCGCCGAATAGCTTCAAATGATGTACCTGAAAGCCTGAAAAACAAACGACTTTTGAGTCTTGATATGGGAAGCCTTGTGGCAGGAGCAAAGTTCAGGGGTGAGTTTGAAGAAAGGTTGAAGGCTGTAATAACTGAAGTTTCAAAAAGTGAAGGTCAGATTATTCTTTTTATTGATGAGCTTCATACAATTGTTGGAGCTGGTGCCAGTGAAGGTTCAATGGATGCTTCAAACCTCTTAAAACCTGCATTAGCCAGAGGTGAGCTCAGAGCAATAGGAGCTACAACACTAAACGAGTACCGCAAATATATTGAAAAGGACAGTGCTTTAGAGCGAAGGTTTCAGCAGGTTTATTGTGCTGAACCTAATGTTGAAGATACAATTTCAATTTTGCGTGGTTTGCGTGATAAATATGAAATACACCATGGAGTTAAAATCAGCGATGATGCTCTTGTGGCAGCTGCAACACTAAGTAACAGATATATTACTAATCGTTTTATGCCAGATAAGGCTATTGACCTTGTTGACGAAGCTGCAAGCCGCTTAAAGATGGAAAACGAAAGCGAACCTACAGAGCTCGACCAGATTGAAAGACGTATTTTACAGCTGCAGATTGAAAAACAGTCCCTAACTAAAGAAAATGACAGTGCAAGTTTGGAACGGCTTTCAAAGCTTGAAGGTGAGTTAAGCGAAGTCTGTAGTAAAAGGGATGCCTTACGATTGCGATGGCAAAATGAAAAGGATCGTATCAATAAAAGCCGTAACTTAAAGGAATCTCTTGAGACTGCCCGTTTTGAAGAAGAAAAGTTTACAAGAGAAGGTAACCTTGAAATGGCTGCTGAATACAAATACTCAATTATTCCTGATCTTGAAAAACAGCTTAACGCTTCACAAAAAGAAGATGAAGAGCGGACAAAGGGTGGAAAAGAAGATGATACTTTACTTAGACAAAAAGTAACAGAAGAGGACATCGCTCGTGTTGTAAGCACTTGGACAGGAATACCTGTAAGTAAAATGCTTACTTCAGAAAAACAAAAGTATATTCTTTTGGAGGAAGAGCTTCATAAAAGGGTTATAGGTCAAAACAAAGCTGTAAGTGTTGTTTCAGATGCGATAAGACGAAACAGAGCCGGTTTAAATGATCCAAACAGACCTTTAGGTTCCTTTTTGTTTATTGGTCCTACTGGAGTTGGTAAGACAGAACTTGCAAAAACCTTAGCAGAGTTTTTGTTTAATGATGAAAAGGCTTTAACCCGCATTGATATGTCTGAGTACATGGAAAAGTTCAGCGTTACACGTCTTATAGGAGCTCCTCCAGGATATGTAGGATATGATGAGGGGGGGCAGCTGACTGAAGCTGTTCGCAGAAGGCCTTACAGTGTTATTCTTTTTGATGAAGTTGAAAAAGCTCATCCTGATGTGTTTAATGTACTTTTGCAGGTCCTTGATGACGGACGTCTTACTGACGGGCAGGGTAGAGTTGTGGACTTTAAAAACGTAATTATCATTATGACTTCAAACTTAGGCAGTGACTTAATACTTGAAGCTGATAATGACGAAAGGCTTTTACAGTTAAAGCCACAGATTGATACTTTACTCAGATCAACTTTCAGACCTGAGTTTTTAAACCGTATTGATGAAACCATTACTTTTAACCGGCTTAGTAAAGACTATATTTCTGACATTGTTAAAAATCAGCTTGAAAGAGTAAAAACTCGTCTTTTAGACAGACGTATAAAAGTTGATTTTGACAAAAGTGCAATAGACTTATTAAGTGATAAAGGTTATGACCCATCGTTTGGAGCCCGTCCTGTAAAAAGGGCTATACAGACATATGTCGAAAATCCTTTGGCAAAGCTTATCCTTGAAGGAAAGTTTGATGATGATTGTGTGATAAATGTTAGTGCAGGTCCAACCTTTACAGAGCTTGCCTTTAACTAGAAAATAAATAACGGAACGTTACTTGAAAAAGCTTAAAAGCCTTATCAAAACGTTCCGTTATTTTTTTTGCACACAGTGTGCTAACTATTTAACTTATACAATTGTATACTGTGCTTTACTTACCGCAGTCATATAATCATTGCCAGGTTTAGTAACCAGTTTTACAAAAAACTTACCGTTTTCTGCAACTGACACAGGTATTACAAAATCAATTACATTTGTTCCAAGACGTGAAAACGATGTTATTTTTATTGTTGCAGAGTCTGATGCAAGATATACACCTTGATTTACATCCTCACTGTCAAACTTCATGTTTTTACCATGGACACGGACAATTGAGCCACTTGAAACAGACAGCTGTGCTGTTTCAACTGCGGTTGATGTAAGTGAATAGAGATCAAAAATTAATGGCTTTGAAGACTCTATAGGATCAAGCTGTTTATACTCAATATCATGTGTAAGAAGCTCAATTGTACTCACATCTGGCTGAAAATTGACATTTATTCTATGATTTCCTTCACCAAGTGAAAATCCGTTATAGATGCTGTTTGTGGTTCCTGCAACAGCTGGTTGTAAGGAGCCAAATGGCAAGAGAATTTTGTTTCCTCTGACAAGATTTTTTTTAACAACAGTATCAAGAACATTAATCATACCGATTGCATCTGCTTGTGTAAAACTTGAGTTATACTCGGTCATTTCACGTGCCAGCTGAGTGACATTGACTGACTTTTCACAATTACTTCTGAAATAAAATCTGTCTTTGCCTTCATCTGTTACAATCGAATTTTTAAGTGTCTTTATCTTTAACATTATCTTGTGCCCCCCTTATGGCACGGTGCCTTTTTTTTACTAGTAAGAAAAAGAGCGTGAAAACTTAATACTTTGACAGAAGGGCGATAATGTGATATATTCTTGTTTAGTAATGATTTGCAGAATATAACATTATAGCTCTGTAAATTTTTAAGCCTTTAATTAAATGTTGGCGCATTTAATCAAAGGTTTTTTTTATGTGCATATCAATATAAACCTCCTTCTTTTTCTTCTCTTAACTGATAAATAATGAGTCCCACAAGCTGTGATAAAAAATAAATATTTTCACTTTGTGTGTACTCATCGTCCGCTGTGTTATTTAGTGCAATTGAAGCATACTCAAGGAGATTAAAGACAACAGCATCTTGAAAAGGAATATTGTCATCAAAAGCAATGATTGACGATTTTTTGTTTTGCTCTTTATTAAAGAATGTTAGTCTGCAGCCTTTAATATCCTTTTCGCTTTTTAATACGTCAAGCTTTCGTAAACTGTCTTTTGAAAACTGCGAAAATGGTTTTATGACTATGTTTTGCAGTTGCAAAAGAGTTTTAAATGATTTCACTACATCATCAAATCCGGTTTTTTTTGCGTTTTCAATGACAATCTGAAGAATTTGTCTTTTACGCCATAGAGGTATATTGTCTGAGTTTGATACAGATTCGTTTTCCCAGTCCTGTAAGTATTTGCTGATAACTTTTTCCTGCATATTTTTATTTGTCCTCATCCTTAGTTGAAATATCATACTCTTTCATCAGTATATCAATTAACTCAAGCTTTTGATTACGACTTAAGTCATCTTTACTTGATTTTAAAAGAACTTTCAGCTGGTCATAATCATACTTTTGCTCTGTGCCTGTAAGGTAGTCGCAGGTAGTATGTAAAATCCTTGCTATGTCCGAAAGTGTATTATATTTAGGCAATCTGTCGCTGGTCATATACCTGCTGAATGCTGCCTCTGTAATACCGCACAGCTCACAGATTTTTTTTTGTGAGTAGCGCTGTTCCTTCATTAACTGTTTGACTCGTTGTGCAAAAATTGTTGGAGTATTGGATTTAGTCATAGTCTCGTGCTCCTTTTGTTTTTCGCTTAAATATAAGTTAATACTGTATTTAAAATATGTCAATAAAAAATTATACAAAAGTTAATTTTTTATTGTTTTGGATGAGCATTATCTTGTCAGTAAGCCAATAGAATGTTTTTGGTAAGAGAACACGTTGTTTTTGGTAAGAGAACAGGATGTTTTTGGTAAGAGAACAAGTTGTTTTTGGTAAGATAACAAGATATTTTTGGTAAGAAAACCTTCGTTGTATATTACGATATTGGCATAATATGTTTTACTGTTACATCTTGTAACAAAACAACGAATAAAACCATCGCAAGATAATCATAATCACACCTTCACATAAGTGATGGGTGATTATGATTTAGGCTTTAATTAATTACTTTTTTAGTGACTTTGCTGCGTGTTCACCAGCAATACGACCTGAAGTATAACTCCAGCCCATAGCTGCTCCTCCAAAGTCTACATAAGCATCATGTTCTGTGTAAAGTACACCTGAAGAATCAGTACCTACAGCATAAAGACCTTCAATAACAGATCCGTCCTTTGCTAAAACCTGAGTATCAGTGTTAATGTCAAGACCACCACAAGTGTTGTAACAGTATGGAGCCATTTTAATTGCATAATATGGACCCGATCCTAATGGTATAAGATGCTTTGCATTTTTACCAAAGTCTTTATCTACTCTACTGTCACAGTATGAGTTATATGTGCTTACTGTATTTTTAAGAACAGAACCATCAAGATTAAGGATATTTGCAAGCTCATCAAGGGTGTCAGCTTTAACTACAATACCGCTTTTTTGTGCATCACTAAGAACATCAAACATCTGTGGTAAAGGAATATTTGTTGGAATTGCAGTACCATAATATCCAAGGTAACTGCCTGAAGGTCCGTTATAAGGTTCTTCAAATCCTGTTTCAGCAATTTTTTTAAGTCTTGCTTCACTGTAAATACTATAGTAAATATTTCCAGCCTTCCATGGATCAAACATTGATGTTTTTTCTTCATTTGCAAAACGTACACCGTTTTTGTTTACGTTAAAGGCTGAGTTATCATTACCCAAAGACATAGGGATATCAGCTACAGAGTAGTAAGCCTGTCTTTGTGTCTGCCAGCCAATCTGACCTTCGATAGGTACTGACTCATATCCTGAAAGGTATGATACTGTACCGGCATTGTGAACAGCAGGTGTTACTCCGATATTAAATGTTGCAGCTCCGTTTTGTATAGCTGATTCAATCATTTTACCGTCATTCTGGTGCTGTCCAAAAAGCTTCCATTCTCCGCTTAAAGGATAATACTCATTGCTCAGGTATTTTGTGGTCATTTGTGCATTTGCTGCAAAACCACCTGTTGCCAAAATTACTTTTTTTGCATTGATAATGTATTTAGTACCGTCTGCCAATGAAACAGCTTTTACACCTGTGACTTTGTTGCCGTCCATGATTAAATCTGTACCTTCTGTTTCAAGCATAAATGATGCACCGGCACCTTTAAGCATTTTTACAGCTGCATCATACCATCCTTGAGTCAAAGCTTTTTTGCCTGAGTGGTTAACACATACAGCCCATTTATTACCTGCAAAACCATATGCTGGATCAAAGCTGAAACCGTATTTTTCCTGTAACCAGTCAGCAGTTTTACCTGATTCATTAATCAAAAGTTCAATCATCTCAGGCTTTGCCATCTGCTTGCCGTTGTATGTTGTATAGTCAAGCCATGCCTTTAAAAATGCTTTCTCGTCAACAAGTTTTTCGCCTGCTTTTTTAGTACGCTTTTGTTTTGTTAAAGGATCAACCCAGTCTTTAATTTCTGCGTCTACCTGAGAAGGTACATTTACAGCGGTTGGACCTGAAGTTAAAGGACCGTTACCACCAACACGGGCAGTTTTTTCAATTGCAAGAACTTTAACACCATTTTCAGTTGCTGCCATTGTTGCTGCCAGTCCTGAACCACCTAATCCTACAACAAGGACATCTGTATCAATGGTTTTAGTTACGCCTGATGGGGCAGGCACTTTTTGGAATGCTGCAATTGCTTTTTCATCACTGCCACCTGCAGCTAGAGCCTGTTTTATACAGTCTGTAACGGCCATACGAACCCCGTTACTTGACGCAGTTGCACCACTGATACAGTCTACACTTACTGACTGATTTTCAATCATACGAGGAACCATTAAATCAATAACAGTCTGTAAAATAGCTGGTTTTTCGGCATTATCAGTGTCAACAGTAATACTTTCAATTTTATCAGTACTAACTTTTACATCAACCTTTATGCGGTCGCTGTAGCGAAAGCCTGTTCCCAAAGCTGTGTATGTTCCTGCTTTCATTTTTGCTGATATCTTTTGGCTCTGACCTTTTGCTTTTGCAAAGCACTGCTCAGAAGCAGATATAACTGCGTTTGATGTTACTGTAGCTCCAGACACTGCATCAATGTCAGCACTCTGCTCTTTTAAAATTATTTCAGAAAGCTTTTTTGCAGCCATACCGCCAACTGAAGGGGTTTCATTAGGTGCTTCAATTTTAACATCAGTTACTTTTTTACTGTCAAAGGTAATTGCAACTTTTACTTCACCATGAAAGCCTACTGCGCTTTCTTCATAGGTTCCGGCTGTGTATCCACCGCTACTAGGTGATTTTGAACAACCTGCTAAAAGTGACAGGGCAAAAATGGCTGCCGTCAATTTTCTTTTTTTCATTCATACTCCTTCTTTAACCTTCTTCAGGATAAAGATTTCTTTTTTTGTTCATTTAATTATATCACGGTATGCCATCTCTGATTATTTTTTTATAAAAAAAAGGCTGTCCAAAATTTTGGTACACATAAAAATGCACTCCAATATCCTGGCAGCCTTTTACATAATTTATGACTGTATTTTATTTAAACTGTTTATCGAGCCAGTCGTATGCAGTTTTTTGCTCTGCTGGCAAGAAAGTATGTCCTGTACCTTCAACAATTAAAGTTGTAAGGTTTTTGTCAGCTTTGTTTGCAGTCCATATTTTGTGCATATGCTCATAAGCATCTAATGTACCCTGTGTTGGGTTTACTCCATCTTTATCTCCGCCAATGAATATCATAGGTTTTGGGGCTGCTAAGCCTGCTACATCGCTGTAGTCAAGATAGCGTGCGATAAATGGATGAAGCATACTGAATGCACTCTGTCCCTTTAACTGACCATCTCCGATGTTCATGTGGTTTACCATTGTGCCCATCCAGCATACAGCGACACCAGCTGTAATATCATCACTTAAAGCTGCAAGCTGCCATGATCTGAAGCCACCCATACTAAAGCCGATACATGCAACCTTCTTTTTATCGACTTGAGGTAAAGATGCTAACAGTTTTGCAGCTTTAACGTCCTGCTGGGCAATAATACCTGCAAAACTTGTGCCCATGTTAAAAAGATTTGATGCTAAAGCCTGTTGACTGTCAGTTTTAAAGCCTGTAACAGATCTGTCTCCCCATCCTAAAGCATCAAAGCTTAAAACTACGTATCCTCTTTTTGCAAGCTCATCACCTGGAAATGTTCCGTCAAAGTATTTTTTTGACCAGTTTTCAGCTTCAGTAAGCTTTTTTGCATCACTTTCACTGTCCCCAAAAGGTTTTACCATTTTTTCTTTACCAATAGTAAACTTTGATCCATGATCATGAAGCATAAGAGCTGCAGGGTGTTTTTGATTTTTCTTTTTTGACTGTGGAATTAAAAGATATGCCAGAGTTCGTGTTTCGCTACTGATGTTGAATACGATTTTTTGAGCTGTATAACCTTCTCTTTCTTCCTGAGCAATGATTTCCATTTCAAATGGAATGTTGTCTTCGTCAAATAGTATTAATTCTTTTGCCTTTGCAAGACCTTCGCTCTTAAACTTTTTTGGATCCATGCCATCTTTGTAGCCAAGTTTGTAATCCATTTTATCCTTCAATGCTTCATAAAATGTTGGCATAGATCTGTCTGGTGAGTTAATCTCCTGTGTAACATAGTTGTTGTTTTGTGCCATAGTAGTAAATGCAACTGCTGCTAAAACTGTTAGTGATAATAGTTTTTTCATTTGTTCTCCTTATATATAACATAATGTTATAATAGTTTTGATTGTAAGGCAAATTTTATGTTTAACAATTGTAGTGCTATAATATAGGCAGGAGAGTGTATGGGTAGACGTAATCTTGCTTTAACTTTTTCTTGTCTTGATACTAATGTTGATAAGTTTTCAGATACCTTTGTCTGTGATGCAGCAGAACTTTTAAAATCGTATATTGAAAATGACTTTGTCAATATTGACTGCGATAAAGCTGGTGTTATGAGTAAAGTGCTGAGAACTTGTGGTAAAAATGACAAGATAAAGCTTTATTGTTGTATTGAAGGTTTATATGATAAAAGTTTTGATGAAAGGTTTAATGAGCTTCTACGTCTATATGAAACAAACTTCTTTCATTACTTTAGTGTTGATTTTTTTTCTGACAAAGAAAATAAACTAGATGCCTTAGAGTTTTTAATCACTAAAAAAAATCAAGGTTCTGTCAAAAATATAGGTATTTCGTTTTATGGAAAAGCCGATGAGCTTAGAAATGTATTAGATACTTATAAGTGTATTGATTTTGTAAGGCTTTCAATAAACTATCTTGATATAACTGAAGGTGATGGTAAAAATTGTCTTAGGGTTCTTGAAGAGCATAATGTTACTCCCTTTATTGTGAACAGCACTAAAAATAGTCTTTTGTCGGATATTGATGATGATATTATGCGTGCTACCTTTAAAAAGGTTCAGCCAAAATTGAGCCAGACTTCCTGGGCTGTGAGATTTGCAGCTGGTTTAAATGATAAAAGTGTTGTTTTTACAGATTTTTCATCCCTTTCTGCAATAAGAGAAGCATTGCTTTATATGAAAGATTATACTGAACTAAGTGAGAGGGAGGAATTTGTATTAGAACATGCTGTGGATTGCTATAGGGCTTTAAATATGTAAAACATTTGTTATTTGTATTAATATACTGAGAAGTATGACAAAGTTAAAAAAAATGTCTTAAATTATATTAAATTCCTTTAAGAATATTTGCAATAAAACTGCGATTTCTGTATACTGAGACTCATTAATTATATAATAAGGGGATATAAGTTATATGGAAGAAGAAGTACCTGGTTATACAATTGAACAGGCAATTAGTGAAGCACGCAGATGTTTAAATTGTGCAAAACCAATGTGCCGCACAGGATGTCCTATTGAAAATGATATCCCGGCTTTTAATCATGCATTGTCTTTAGGTAACATTGGTGAAGCATATAGTATTATTTCACAGCGTAGTAATCTTCCTGCTATATGTGGACGTGTGTGTCCACATGAAAATCAATGTGAAGGTAACTGTGTTTTAAATAAAGCCGGTAAAGGAATCCATATCGGTATGATTGAACGCTTTATTGCGGACTTTGATGCAGGTATTGATTTAATTCGTCAAAAAAAGATTACAAAAATCGGCGGTAAAGTTGCTGTTATTGGTTCAGGTCCTGCAGGTTTAACTGTTGCCGGAGATCTTGCACGAAAAGGTTATGATGTGACTGTGTTTGAAGGTGAGAGTGAACCAGGTGGAGTATTGCTGTATGGAATCCCTGAGTTCAGATTGCCTAAGGATGTTGTTCGCCGTACTACAAAAAAGATTGCAGACCTTGGTGTTGAGTTTAAGTGTAATACTATGGTTGGTGTTGATGTTACAGCTGAACAGCTTTTGACAGAGCAAGGCTATGATGCTGTATTTATCGGAACAGGAACAGCTCTTGCAAAGTCATTGGATATTCCAGGTAATGAACTTAAGGGTGTTATACAGTCAAGCTATCTTTTACGCATGGTACGCCTGTACTCAGATGGCAATGTAGGTCGTGAAGAAGTTCCTGTCGAAGAAGGTGACAATGTAATTGTTATTGGTGCTGGTAATGTTGCAATGGATGCATGTCGTACAGCTGTTCGTATGGGTGCTAAATCAGTAACTGTTGCATATCGCAAAACTGTTGAGTTTATGCGTGCAGCTAAGGCTGAGTTTGACGGTGCCGTTAAAGATGGTGTTGATTTTAAGTGGGAACACGCTCCTGTTGAGTTTATTGGTGAAAACGGCAAGGTTACAGGTCTTAAGGTTTCAACTCCTGAAGGTGAAAAAATATTAAAGGCTGACAAGGTGTTAGTTGCTATAGGATCACGTCCTGCAGCTCGCATCATTACTACTACAAAGGGTATTGATGTAGATGAGTCAGGCTTTGTTATAACAAAGCAAAAGCCATATGGTATGACAACTCGCAGAGGTGTTTTTGCGGGTGGTGATGTTGTTCATAAGCCTGCAACTGTTGTTCTTGCTATGCGCGAAGCTAAAAAGGTTGCTGAAGGTATTTCTCAGTGGCTTGAAGCTAAAAAGCTTTTAGGCGAGTAGTTTTATTTATTTTTTATTTGCTGGATTAAAAAGCGGAGTTGAGAGGTAACATGGTTTGTTACTAAACTTGACTCCGCATTTTTGATTGATTGTCTTAAAATAGTCTAACAAGTTTTTATATTTATCTGTGTTGTCTTTTATAGTTTTTCGGTGTATCCTTACTTTAGGAATGGTTCGGAGGCGATATGGAAGATAATACGCAGATTCAATTGGTTACGTTTCAGCTTGGGGAAGAACTTTACGGTGTTGACATCATGGATGTAAAAGAAATCGTAAAAGTTACCAATGTTCGTCCAATACCGAATTCACCATACTATGTAGAAGGTATATTTAATTTACGTAGTGAAATTATCCCAGTAATGAATCTTCACAAGCGTTTTCAGATTAAAAAGCTTGAATTATCAGATGAGGATAGTGAGTTTGAAGGTGGTTTTATAATCCTTAATATTGATGATAACAAGATTGGTATTATTATTGACCGAATTGCCAGGGTTGTTACTATTAATACTGCTGATATAAAAGAGCCTCCTCAGATGATAAGTGGTATCGGTACTGAGTATATACATGGGGTTATACGTCAGGATGATAAGTATTTGATTATGCTTGAAACACGTAAATTGTTCAGTGGTAAGGAACTTCGAAAAATTATCAATCCAGATGAAGAATAAATTTAAATAATACAATATAATAGGTAAAAATGATTCAGACATTTAGTTCTACAATTCGCAGAAAAGAAATGGATGCAGTTTTAACCTGTATGGTTGATGAAAAAATCGGACCGGGTGAACTGCATTCTCGTTTTATACAGGCTGTAAAAGATTTTACAGGTTGTGATGGGGCTGTAGCTTTGCGCAGTCCTTCTATTGCACTTTCATATGCATTAAAAGCAATTGGCCTTGAAAAAGGCAGTATGATTATGGTTTCAGCCTTAGCTCCTGTATGGCAGTATATTACAGTTGAGGCATTAGGCTATAAGTGTCTTGTACTTGATGTTGAAGAAACATCGGGACTATTAAATGCAGATATTGTTGCTAATGGCATAAAAGTCGGTGGCCGACTCTTACTTTTACACGAGACTATGGGAATCCTTCCTGAAATGAATAAAATAATGGAGCTTGGGATTCCTGTTATCGAAGATATATCTCAATCGGTGGGTAGTGTATATACAAAACCTGATACTGCAACAGAGTCAAATCCAGAGGGCGAAAAAATAAATGCAGGCTGCTTCGGTGTTTATACAATTCTAGGTCTTGAAGAAAATGACACTATTACAGCAGGCGGTGGAGCGGTTTTATTTGCCACCGGAAAAAGAGAGTGGACTGTGTTAAAGAGTGTTATTAATGAAGCTCCTAGTACAGATATCCTGCCAGATATTAATAACGCTTTGGCCTTTGTTCAGTTAAAAGAGTTTAACCGTAATGAGCAGGCCCGTAAAGCTATTTTTGCTTTATATAATCAAGCTTTGTTAAGTTCAAAAAATAAGACGTATTTAAGAGCTTTGGATAACGGCTCTACAGTGTGGTCTTTTCCTGTTGTTCTTAACGGTGGTACAAAGGATGCTTTTTCGTATACAAAACGAAAGGAAATTCAAATTCAGCTGGCATATGAAAAATCGATAATTGCATATCATGTGGATGATTTGTCATCATCTTGTATTCATGCAAAATCTTTATATTTAAGATGTGTATTATTTCCTTTGTACCCTAGACTAAATTCTGCATCTGTTAATAAAATAGTTAAGGTATTGGGAACTTTGCCTTAACGGGTTATTATATGAAAAAAAGTCTGATTGTAGTTAATACGTATAAAGAAGAATCAAAAAACATGGGTGCCGAGATAAAAAAATATCTTGAAAGTATTGGCATTGACTCTGACATTTTTTTGTTTAACGGCTTTAGCGAAGAATATCCTTTTCACGGCTACGATTTTGTCATAACGCTTGGTGGTGATGGTACTGTTTTATTTGCTTCCCGTGGATGTGCTGCATTAAAAATACCTATTTTTCCAGTAAATCTTGGAACCTTTGGGTTTATTGCCAGTGTACAAAAAGACGAATGGAAAGAAGAACTTGATAATTTTTTACAGGGAAAATCTATCATAGCTCAAAGGGGTATGCTCCATGCAGACTTAATGAGAGGTCAGGCAAGACGATATAGTGCTGAAGGCTTAAATGATGTTGTTGTAAATGCAAAAACATCTGGTCATACTGTTTCGTTTTTTGTGAGATATGACGGGGTTTCATTAGGTGAGATAAAAGCTGACGGTATAATTGTTTCTACAGCTACTGGTTCTACAGCTTATTCAGCAAGTGCAGGAGGGCCTATTATTGATCCAGGTCTTGACGCAATGGTTTTGACTCTTGTAAATGCATTTTCCCTTTCAAGTCGTCCTATAGTATTAAGTCCAAGTGGTGAAATTGAAATTACGATTCTCCCTTCCAGAATGTCTGATGTTATTATTACTGTTGATGGTCAGATACCTGTTGATTTACATGTTGGAGATAAAATTATAATCAGGCAGATAGCTGACAAAGCCCTTTTAGTGGGGTGTACTAAAGAAAAATTTTACAATGCCTTAAGATCAAAGCTTAACTGGTCTGGAGGACCTCAAAATGCTTGAAGAATTAACTATTAAAGATTTTGCGTTAATAAGCAGTGCTCATATTGAGTTTAGCAAGGGTTTTACAGTTTTGTCTGGTGAAACTGGAGCTGGTAAATCCTTGTTAATAGGTGCTCTCTCTTTTTTGCTTGGCGGAAAAAGTGGTGTTGAGCAGATTAGGACCGGTGCTCAGGAAGCTGTAGTTTCAGGTTTGTTTTATCTTGAGGATAATATTTCAAAAGAATGTAAACAATGGCTTGATGATCATGGTATTGAACCAGAAGATAACAGACTTTTACTTCGAAGGTATGTAAGAGCTACTGGTAAAACGGGTGCATGGATTGGAGAGACTGCTGTTACAAAAAATGACCTTGCAGTCTTTAGTTCTTATTTAATTGATATACATGGCCAGCATGAACATCAGTTATTGATGAAAGTTAGTGAGCATCGTAAATATCTTGATGCCTATGCTCGTATTGATGAGATGGTAAGTGAGTATAATGGGTATTACAATGATCTTATTGCAAAACGAGGACAGCTTGAGGTATTAAATCAATCAGATAAAGATAGACAGCAGCGTATTGATGTTTTGTCCTTTGCTGTAAGTGAAATTGAAGATGCTAAAATCAAGTCTGGTGAAGATGAAGAACTAGAGGAAGAAGAAAAACGACTTTCAGGTTTCGAAAAACTTTATGGACAAATACAGAGTATAACATCTCTTTTTGATGGAGATGGTAATGATGGTATTATTTCGCTTTTAAAAAAGCTAAAAAGTATAACAAGTCATGCAGGTGTTTTGGATAAAAATCTTGATTCCCTTGATAAAAGATTTGAAAGTGTTTTTTATGAGCTGAATGATATTTGTGATGAATATAAAGATTATGAAAGACATCTTGTTTTTGATCCAGACCGTTTAACTTTAGTTCAGGATCGATTGACACTGTTTTATAATTTGAAAAAAAAGTATGCATCTTCAATTAATGCTCCTGTCAGTGAAGTTTTAGATTTTCAACAGCAGGCTCGAAAAAAACTTGAGTCTTTAACTGGATGTGCTGAAAGTAAAGAGTCCCTTATAGCTGAAATTGAAGTGCTTGAAAAAAAGGTTTATACCCTTGCAAAGCATATTTCAGATATTCGTATTGAGTATGCAAAAAAAATGTCAGATGAAGTTATGAGTATACTCAGTAAACTGGGAATGAGTGGTACAAGATTTAGTGTAAGTGTTTTAAATAAGGATGGAACTGAAGTTGAACAGCTTTGTGGTCCTTATGGTATGGATAATATTGAGTTTTTAATAAGTGCTAATCCTGGTAGTCCTTTGCAAAGTCTTGCAAAAATCGCTTCTGGAGGTGAATTATCCAGAGTAATGCTTTCAATTAAGACGATTCTTTCAGAAACTGATAGTGTTAATACATTGATTTTTGATGAAATAGATACAGGTATTGGTGGTGAAGTCGCTGTGTCTGTAGGAAGCCATTTGAAGGCACTTGCTAAAAATAAACAAATATTATGTATTACACACTTAGCTAGTATAGCTGTTTATGCCGATAATCAGGTAAAGATAAAAAAGGGTGTTGATGAAAATATAACAAAGACTAGTGTTTATCCTATTTCAGGCGAAGATCGTGTTGCTGAAATAGCCCGTATGCTTGCAGGGGATAGTGTTAGTACAGAGTCTTTGGATCATGCCCGCTCAATGCTTGAAAAACATAGTTCGCTGGGGGCTTAAAAATGGCTAAGATCACTAATGAAAGTAAAGATTTGTTTAACGCGCGCATAAAAACATATAAAGACAAAATTAGTGAGTCCCTGGAAAAAGAAAAAGGTATTTTAGCTCTTGTTGCAAAAGACTCTGCAGGAAACGCATATAAGAAATTGGTTTTGTGCGAAGAGATGATTTATGTTGCTACAGTGTATTTGACGATTAATGCTTTATCTGTTGAGCTTTTAGGTACGAAAAATAATGATGCATTAAATGATGCACGAAAGGCTTTGTATAAGGCTATTATTTATCTTGAAGAAATTGTTTCAAGCTACATAGATGTTCAGTATTCGGAACTTGAAGATCGCATAAAAGAAATTTGTAATACACCTATTGAGAAAAGATATTTTTTAATCAGAAAGCTAGGCCTTGCTATTGATTTGCTTATGAATGCTTTTGGTGATAACTCTAAATGGAAATGGTCATTTGTTGAAATCCAGGGGCGTTTTGCAACTGTTGCTAAAAATTTAATAGACATGAAGCAGGCATCAAAAGATTATTTTGAGCCTAGTTCACCTGATTATGATACGTCGGTATTGTATATTCGTTCGATAAAACGTCTTTTAGATCAGTCTGCAACACAATATCGTGACAGATATGAGCTGTCAACTCATCGCGTAGATGATATGAGACTTGCTGTAAATTACCTGTCTGCTTTACGTCGTATAGCAATTATTTTTGGTGAAGCACAGGATGCAGAGGAACTCAAAAAAAAGGCTTTGGTCTGGAAAGAAAAGATGGATACAGATCAGCAAAAAGGAATTGCAAGGTAATTTTTGTGCTAAACCGTAAGTTTATTCTTAAGATTTTTGAAGGATTTTCAATTCAAAGATGGAATGATTTAGTCCGTCCGTTTGAATTGGTTGAAATGGATAAAGCCGCTGAAAAGATGGTTTTGTCGTATATAATCGGAAAGTTTGAAGAAGATGCAGGTCATTATGTTGACTGGAAGTGGATTATTTATGCATCTTTGTGGGATTTGTTAAAAAAGATAGCTTTATGTGATATAAAAAGCCCTGTTCAGCATATGATAAGAGACTCTTTTCCGCAGGAGTATATAAAGCTTAACGAATGGGTATTAGACCAGTATGAACCTATAATTGAAGACAATGAAGCTTTTGCTATGTTTAAGACTTATATTGGGCAGACTGCAGGATCTCTGCCAATTCCTGATGAAAGTGTTTTAGCTTCACGGGTTTTAGATGCTGCTCATAAATACTCAACAATCCGTGAACTTGAGATGATTTCTTGTGTAAATGAAAAGGAACGTATTTATAAAATACGTAAGGAGCTTGATGCTGAAATTCAGGAATATCTTGACTTAAAAGGTGTTCAGCTTTTAGTCACTAAGCAGAGGCCTTTTGATTTTTTAATGAAAATTGAGCAGCTTAGATTTCAAACTCGATGGAATCAAACTCAGCGAGTACCTAAGACAAGTGTACTTGGACATTGTTTTTTTGTAGCTCTTTTTTCACTTATTCTTGTACGTAGTTCAAAAGTTGATTTGTGCCCAAAGAGGTTGTTTAACGATTTTTTTTGCGGACTATTTCATGATTTACCAGAAGCAGTTACCAGGGATATTATTAGTCCTGTAAAGCAAGCCACAGAAGAATTGCCTTCTGTTGTTAAAAATATTGAAAATAAAATTGTTGAAAAAGAACTTGTTCCTCTCATGGAAGATTTTTACAGAGATGAGATTCTTTATTTTACAACAGATGAGTTTGAAAACCGGATTTTGAGTAATAATCTGTTTGGATCGCTGTCTTCGACATCGGTAAGTTTTGAGGATATAAACTTAAAGTATAACAGTGATGAATTTTGTCCTGTTGATGGAAAATTAGTACGTCTTGCAGATCATTTGAGTGCAGTCCTTGAAGCAGATAGCTCTATTAAATATGGTATTTCAAGTAGTCATTTAATCTCCGGAAGATTTAATACTCTGCAATTGTATCCTGACGGAACACTGATTTCAGGTATTGATGCACATAAACTTTTAAGTAGTGTTTGTTTTTAATACTATTTTACAGTTAAATAAAAAAGAAAATTTTACCGATAAATATATATATGGGTTTTCATTTAAATAAAAATAATGTTTTATATTTAATAATACTTCTCTGTTCTCATGGTGTATATGGCCAGGATGTGCATATTGTTGAGAAAGGTGAGACATTATATTCAATAAGTAAAAGATATAGTTTAACTGTTGAGCAGCTGACGAAATTAAATAGCATAAACGATGGTGTAATTAAAGTTGGACAAAAGCTTATAGTTTCAAATACTGTTTCTTCCTCTGAAAGGGCTCATACTAGTCAAACTGGCATTTATGAAGTAAAAAAAGGTGATACTTGGTATGGTATCTCGCGAAAATATAGTATTAATGTTAATGATTTATGTGCTTTAAATGGAGCTGATACAAATTCGCCTCTTAAGACTGGTCAAAAAATTAAAGTTCCTGCTGCATTAACAGAAACAGTTGCAAAGGTTGATAATGAAAAAGTTAATAATGTTCCTGAGAAATTACCTGAATTAAAGGTTACAGATCCTCACAGTTATTCAAATAAAAAAGGAGATGCATCTCTGGTATGGCCTGTTAAGACACAGTCAATTTCTTATGTAAAAGGTAAAGTTTCAGGTGTAATTTTAACTGCAAACAAAGGTGATGATGTAACTGCAATTATGTCTGGAACTGTAATGTTTTCGGGTAGTTATAGAGGATTTGGTAATGTTGTATTTATACAAAGTAAAACTGGTCATATTTATGCATACACTGGTCTTGATGAAATAAGTGTTTCGAAAGGTGATTACGTGGTCAATGGTGCAAAGATTGGTACTGTTGGTAAAGATGCATATACAAATAAATATCAGGCACAGCTTATGGTTTTTCAAAATGGGCAGCCAATTGATCCTGCTAAAGCTCCACGAGGCTAATTGTATAAAAAAAAGCATCAGGCTCTGAGTGATAATCCATATCAATCAACGCTTGATGCCTTTTTATTTTTTTGTGAATTAATTATTCACCATCTACTGCAACACCATGGTGTTTTTTCTGAAACTTTTTCAGCATGGCAACACCATTTCTTTTTCCGTTGTATACAAAACCACCGTTCCAATACTCAAGAGCTGCAAAAAGGGCGTTTCCACCATCTTGATCGTCTGATTTTTTTGTACGGAATGATACATAATTAGCAAGTTCTTCAAAATCAGAAGCATGGAGACAGTCTAAACGCTTGCGGTTAAACTCATTCCATTTTTCAAGGTCTTTAAATCCTTCTCCTTCATCCTTAACGATAATATGAGCATGAGTTGGACTAAATGAGTACCACACCTGTACTTTTTTGTTAATATCACAGTTGTTACCGTGTTTAACTGCATTTTTAATTACTTCGCTAATCTGCTGTTCCAAAAGATTTATTTCTTTTATCTCAAGGGGTGCTGACTGAACGATAAGTAACGTAAAATAGCGAATCTGTCTAAAATCTGAAGGAAATTCCTTATACAACATATTAGTTGTATCAAACAATGGGTCATTGTCGTCTGATCTTAACTCTTTAATTTCTTCCATATTTTACCACCATACTTTTTTAATTTTTTAGTCGTTTACAATTAAAAGAGCTTCTTCGATACTATTTGCAATAGGGAAGTAGCCCATAAGCTTTGTAAGCTCAATTACCTTCTTTACAGAACCATGAATGTTTGCTATTGCAAGCTTTAGATTCATTTTCTTGATAGTTGAACAGATGTATATAAGTGCACCAATTCCTGATGAGTCGATGTAATCAACCTGCTCAAGATTTATGATGAAACTTTTTACATTCTTTTCAAGCATCTTCATCACCAATTCCTTTAACTTATAGGAGTTGTAGAGATCCATTTCGCCATTTACATCAATGATATATACATCACCATTTTTTCGTATTTTCAGTTCCATAAATTAACTCCTTTATTGCTACTGAATCTTTATTACGAGTAAAGACTGGTCATCGTGTAATTTTTCATTTTCGATGAAACTTTTAATATCTTTTTTTATTTTATCGGCAATTTCTTTACCGCTCAATGCATTATTTTGCTTAATACACTCAATTAATCTTTGTACAGAATACTGTGCCCCAGATGCATTTAATGCTTCAACAAGTCCATCAGTAAACATTACTATGATATCACCTTTGTCTGCTGTAAACTCAATATCACGATAGTTTGTTGATTTTTCAACACCTAACGGGTCTCCCTGATGAGATACTTTAAGTACCTCTTTTGTCGAAGTTTTAAAGCGATAAACAGGTATATTTCCACTAGTAGCAAACTGAATATGTCTCTTTGTATAATCATAGTTCAATAATGCTACTGAAGCAAAATGATCAATTGTAGTTTCTGTACATATACCTTTGTTTGCCCAGCTTAATATTGTACCTGCAGTTTGCTTTGAGTTTACAATAAGACGGAACATTGCTCTAATCATTATCATTACGATAAGAGACTTCATACCTTTTCCGGCTACATCCATTAAAACAAAGGATGTTCTGTCTGAGCGGGCTGAAATTATATCAAAGCTGTCACTGATAATGTCAGCAGTACCTGATGTATAGTAGCCTAATGATAATCCAGGATAAACTGGAACCTTTTTTGGAATAAGACTTGACTGTATGCTTGCAGCTATATCGCTTTCTTTTGTTAATTCTCTGTGTTCGTTGTACTCCATAAAAGAAATATGTGTACGCAATGCTGTCTGTGCAAAAGAGCAGAGCTCCTGAGCTCTGTTAAAGTCATCCTCTGTAAATGGCTGTGAAGAAGGATTACGGGATAGAGCTACAAGACCAATTACAATATCTTTACCAGTTAATCTTAGTGGAATAAAAATATTGCTTCCGAGTTTTAAGAAATCTTCAGGTCCATTTTCATTTATTCGTGAATCATTTTTAGGATCGGTAATAAGCTCACTTTTACCTGAACTTGCTATTTCACCAAATATATTATCTCTTAAAGGAAACTGTGCATATTTAAAGTTGGCATTAACTCTCGCTTCTTTGTGTGGTAAATCCTGTGGAAGCTTATAAGGTGGAGGAAAAACTCCCGAAAATGATTTTACTGTAATTACATCGTCAAAATCATCTACTAGAAGTATAGCCCCTCCATCTGCATTTGTAACTTTTATTATTTCGTTATTGATGGAGTCGAGAAGCTCTTTATAGCCGTTTTCTTTTTCAAAAATATCTGAAGATAACTGCATAAAGTTAATACCTTTATCAATTATCGAAATCTCCTCAGGTTTTACATCCTTTATTATTTCCTGCGGAAGATTTTGCTCTAAAGCTTCGGTCTTTGTTTTTGTGCCTGTTTTTTCTTTTGGCTTACCAAATGCCAGCATAACACAGTAGGGAATAAGCAATAGAGTACCACAGGCAATGATTAAGGCATACATAAATATGCCAGGGTTTAATACTGCATAGATACATGCACCTGCTAAAAGTCCTGCTGAAAAAAAAGAAATAAAACTAACTTTTGCCGTATTTCGAATTTTTATTACTGCTAAAAGAATAAAAATCAAAAATGCTGTTACTGTAGTGAATATTAATGGTATATATGCAATTGCATCGTAGGACAAAACTTTTTCTCTCCCTAAGGATTTATTTATAAATTATAACTAATTTTTATATTATCATTGAACTTTTGCACCGTCAAGGATTATGAGTTCTGGTTGTTTTCAAGTTTTCTTTTTAGAATGCAGTGCTGGATGCTGTTCCAGATACGTTTTGGTAAGGTTTTTCCGAACTTATGACTAAAATCGTCTGCAATGTCTTCAAGCTGAATGTCTGAACCAAATTTCCATTTTAGCTCGTCCCAATATTTTATGAGCCAAACATATAAGTCGCTTTTTGTTCTCTTTTTAAAATATTTCATTATGTGATGTTTATCTATTATCCCGATTACAGGCATATATACTTTATTGAACCATGATGTTACTGCTTTTTCCATGCTTATTTCTTCTGTCTGATTCATGTTTATATAGTATTTATGTGTCAAAATGTGATTATATATTACGTCATATTGTCCAGGTTTGCTGAAATCAAGACACCAGTAGTCTGTTATATCACCAAAGCCTGTTTCACTGTAAAATACTCTTTTTTCATATTCGATGACATGTTTAATGATTTTTGGCAATGTATCTCTAGGATTTAATTTTATTTCACTCTGAAGAGAAACTACCTCTGCATCTATAAACTCTACGCCTTTGCTTTTCGCAACTGATACTCTGTGGTTACCATCTCTTACAAAGTATACCCCACCAAGTTCATACAGTGAGATTGGTGGAAGGGATATATCCTGAAGATGTGCCATATCAATATGTTCCCATCTGGCTTTTAAATGAAGGCTTTTTGGAAAAAAATTATTGTCAAAGTCATTGTAACGGCCTTCACTGCCAACAATGAGGTTAACACTTACAACCTGCATGCCCTTATATACTTCGTTTTTTGGCTTCAGCATTTGTTTTATGTCTGAAAATGAAATAAGTGTAGCTTCGTCAGGATTTAAAAAATGCTGTACTTCATTGAAAAGGGCTTTGTTACGGGCTTTTGAGAAATCATCATCTGTTTGTGGTGAAAGTAGGTCTTTATTCATTTCTATCCTGATTATTAATATTTAAAATATAGTGGCTGTAGCAGTTTATTACAGTTGTTCCGCTATCGACTTTTGTAACTCTCGGCGATTGTAGGTCATATAAATGTATATGTCCGTGTATAAGATATGTTGGTACAAATCTTTTTATAAACCAGTTAAAGCACTCAAATCCTTTATGACATGGATCTTCTTTGTCATGTATATGCCTTGGAGAAGCATGGGTTAAAAAGATATCTAAGTATGTTCCATATCTTATCTTGTTATATATTAAAGAAGGAACAAGTCTTAAAAGCTGAAAAAACATTTGCCTGTCTGTATACTGGCAAAGTCCATTGTTATATTTAATAGAGCCAGAAACCCCTGCAAGCAATAAAGGTCGTTCTTTTCCTTTTGTATCTGTTATATAAATGGTTTTGTCTCTTATAGACTTAAAGCCTAAGTACATAGCTCCAAAACTGTGACTCATGTCATAGGACTGAAAATTTACGCTGTTAGTTGGATGTGGACCTTTTGATTTTACCTGATCTTTGTGATAAAAGTAAAAGTCATTTAGATTATGATTACCAAAAACAAAGTAGGTTGGTTTATTGAGTGTTGAAACAATGAAATCTATGTAGTCTGAAGGTAAATCTCCTGCACATAAGACTGCATCAATATCCTTAAATCTTTCCTTAGCCGTCGTGCTGTAGACTAAAGGATCAATCTGATCTGAGACACATAGAATCTTCATTATTTTAAATCCTTTTTTTATATTCCTGCTTTAGAGAGTATGCTCTCAAGCTTTTCTTTTCCAATTAACTCAATCGGGCGGTTTTCAGCAAAACCAGTGGCTGAACTTGTGAATCCAGAACTTGAACATACAAATGCTTTTGAACAGTTTTGCGTCTTTGAATAATCTAAAACTTTACGTATTTCTGAATCTTCAAGAGCAGATGTATCACGATAAAAGTTTACCAGGAATAATTGTTTTCGTACATTCATCCAGTCGTCTTTTTTTTGCTCAGTAGCAATAAACTGAACACCCCATTTTTTTATTTCAATTTTCTGGGCTGACATAGAAAGTCCTTCGAGGGCTGCTTTTTTACAAATTTCAACAAACTCGTCCTGTGTGCAGGTAAGATATTCTTTCAGACTGTCATTTGCCTGTAAATCTTTGTATTCCTGCAGTTTTGCTCCAACATCGCGGAATGAATGGTTATGTTTGTATACAATACTCCATTGTTCTATTGCTTTATCTATATCACGATTTTTCTCATAGCAGGCTGCAAGAAAATAATGTGCATATAAACTTTCCTGAGATTTTTCGTCTTTTGACGCTTTAACTGCTCTTTCAAACTCTATCATGGCGTTTTCAATCTGGTTTGCCATCATATAGCAAGAGCCTCGTTCTAATAAAGATCTTTGCTTAAATTCCGGATCTCTCATTGATTTTTCAAATGCTTTTACAGCCCCTGAGTAATCTTTATTTTCTTTTAATATCTTACCCTGGTAGTAATATGTTGAAAATGTTTCGGGACTTAGAGAAATCGCATACTCAATTTCTTTTTTTGCATCAGAAAACTGTTTTGCCCTGAATAATAATAGTCCTAAAGCTGCGTGTGCCTTTACATGTTTTTTATTGTATTTAATTGTTTTTTGGTAGAAACCCAGGGCTTGATCAGCTTTGTTGTTTTGCTCGTATATTTTGCCACAATTGAAATAGTTATCGGCATTTGTTGGCTCAAGTTTTGTTAAGAGTAAAAACTCCTTTAGTGCTTCACTGGACTGGTTGAATTTCATATATAACTGCGATAATTGTTTTCGAAACTCAGCTTCAGGAATCTGGTCTCCAAATATGGCATTTTGACTTACAAGTTTATATTCCATCAGAGCAAGTTCATTTTTCTTATCTGCAAGATATGCTTTGCCGAGAAGATAATGTGCGTTATAATCACGAGGGTCTTTTGCAATAAGTGCTTTAGCAAGTTTTTCAGCAGCTCCGTATTTTTGTTGTTTGATAAGTTTTGCTATAGAACCGATTTTTTTGGGCTGTAAAGCTGACTTTATTGCAACAAAAGCGAAGAATAGTACAAAAATAGCAAGAAAGACTATGATGACCAGCTGAATTACACCCATCCTGAACTCCTCCTGTGAATAGCTGTGATAAAAGGATTTGTTTCAATACAATTGTAAGATTAGTCGTTTTGTGGCAATATGTCAAATAATGCAATGTTATTAATGCGTAAGTACATATTCGTTCGATAATTAAATGGTGTGTTTATGTTAAAAAGACTTTATTGTTTGTATTTAATTAGTTTCATGTTGTTTCCATGTTTTACTCAAGAAAAAAACGTTGTCTATAATAGTGATTTTGCTACGGGTGAAGAGCTTTTTAAAATAAATAAGCCTATTGATGCAATACCTTTCCTTGAAAAAGCTATCTCGTCCCCTGATGTGGACCCAGCTGTATATATATATTTGGGCGTTGCATATTATCAGACTGGAGCTTTTTCAGACTCATTATCAATTTGTATCCAGGGGCTTACGAAAGAAAATACTGATCATAAAACTCTTGCGTTTAATGCAGGAAACTCAGCCTATGCAATAGGAAATTACGCCAGAGCAGATGCTTGTTATGCTATTGCAATGAAAACTGATGCTGAGTTTTCGCCTGCAGTTTTGAATAGGGCAAATGCTCAGTTAAAACAAGATCATCTTCAGGATGCTAAAGATAATTACGAGCTATTTTTGAAATTAGATCCAGAAAATGAGCAGAAAATTCAAATTGAAGAGCTTATAAAACTGCTTGAAGCAGAAATTGCTCGAAGAGCAAATGAAAAACCTGAGCTTATTTTACCAGAAGATTTTGTTAACAATGAAGATAATATTCTGCCCGAATACGAGTTTGAAAAAATAGCTTATGAAATGCCTCAATCATTGGAGGAAGAAAAAGTTGATATGTCTGAGATCCTTCCTGTCAGTGAAACTATTGCTCCTCAAATGCGGTATTATGAGCCAGGGGATAAAAATCTTGAGCAACTTAGAACTAGCGATACGGCAGCTCCTGATACAAAATACTATGTTCCTTCTGGAAATGAGGAATATTTAGGAGATAGAGAAAAAGCTCCTTTGCTTAAAAGCTACCAGGAAAGGAAAAACTATGGTGAAATATTGTCTTTAGAGCAGCCTTCTCAGATAGTATCAGATACAGAAAAAACATCTGATTCGGCTGTTAATTCGGAGCTGATAACTGGTAATGATTATATAAATCCTGGTGATTATGAGGTAAAGGATTTATATAATGAAGTTGAAACAACGTTATTTCCTTCTGTAAAAGATAATTAAGTTCTTTTTACCCGCGCAAAAAGTTGTTCGCGTGTCAACGTTGTCCATACCGGTCTGCCATGCGGACAGTGTGGATCCTTTAGTAAAAGGGCTTGTCTTGCAAGGTTTTCTGCAGACTTATCATCAAGTACATAACCATCTTTTACGGCAGCTTTACACGCAGTCATTGCGGCAATTTTGTAGAGAATCTCTTCAGGTTTTATATGTTCTTTAAGTAGTGCTTCTTCAAAGTCTTTTTGAGTACCAGTCCATCTGACTGGTACGGTTGTAAACTCCCATTTTCCTTTGCCCTGGTATGAACCTGAAAACCCTGCTGTCTTTAATATTTCAATAATTTCAGCTATGTATTTATCATCACTATTAGACTCTGTTGTTATTGTATATGGTACTAAAAGATTTTGTTTTTCGCCCCCTGATGCAAGAATTTTATTGAACAAAATACGTTCGTGTGCGGCATGCTGGTCTATGAAGTAGATTGTGTCTTTTACCTCAAGAAGAATAAAAGTACCAAGTGTACATCCAAGGTATTTTATATCATCATTTACTGTCTTGGAGTCAGAAATGGAGTAATCAGCTTCTTCTATGGCATTTGTTAATATTGACTGATAGTTGCTGTCTGGCTTTTTAACTGGTAGTGGAGCAGACTTTTCATACTGAAAAAATCTTGATCTGAAATCGCCTGTGTTTTTTCCATTATCTGTAGCTGTATCGTTTATTTTGCTATAAGAGAATGACGGTGAAGATGGAAACGAAAAGTCAAATGATGTCTCGATATCTGCAGAAGGTTCTTCTTCAATTTGCTTTATCCCGTATGAATGAAAAAATGTTTTCACAGTTGTACTTACACCGTGATGGAGGGCTGAAATATCTTTAAAACGTACCTCACGTTTTGCAGGGTGAATGTTAAAATCTACTTGAGAAGGATCAATATTTACAAAAAGTGCTGCAACTGGATGAACTCCATTAGGAAAATATCCCTGGCAGCCATATTCAATTGCCTGAACAAGAGAGTACTCTGTAACTTTTCGTCCATTTACGTAGATATAAATGTTTTTACGATCATTGCGGTATACACTTGGTTCTCCAATGATAAGGTTAAAGCTCCAGTTTGTATTGTCTGTTGAATCAGATGATGAACTTAAGTGTGAAAAAAGTGAAGAACTTTCTTTTAGTTCAAGAGCTTGCACAAATCTTTGTGTTAGTGTCTGTCCTGAAAAAAGATTAAATCTTGTCTTTCCATCAATAGTGAGCTTAAACCCGATATCTGGACGTGGTAAGGATTTTTCAACAAAAATATCTTTGCACATTAATCCTTCGCTTGCAGGTCTTTTTAAAAACTGTCGTCTTGCAGGAAAATTTTCAAATAAGCCTTCGCTTTGAACAATTGTCCCTTTTCCGTTTTGTACAGGTGCACATGGGTCAATAATATGATCCTCTGTAATTGAAGCCCTCATTTTCCATGTTCCACTTGCAATTGAAAGCCTGCTTACCGCAGCTATTGAAGCCAAAGCTTCACCTCTAAAGCCGAGTGTAGATAGATTCATTAAATCTTGAGCATCGGATATTTTACTTGTTGCATGGGGACGGGCACAGTTTTTTAGGTCATCCTGGCTCATGCCCCAACCATTGTCTGATATACGTATGCTGTCAATTCCGCCGCCTGTTATTTCAACAGATATAGAGTCTGCTGAACTGTCTACTGCATTATCTAACAGCTCTCTGATAATTGCTGCTGGTCTGTCAATTACTTCTCCTGCTGCTATCTTTCGAGCGACATCAACACTTAACTGTTTTACTGGGCGGCGACTTGTCTGATCTATCATATAAATTACTGTCTTAATCCTTGTTCAGGGGCTCCTGCACTGCCAGTCTCAGCATCTAATGCAGAAAATAAATCTAGCTCTGGTGTTTCGTTTTTTTCAGGAACAGGTGTGTTCATGAGCATTTGAATTTTGCCTTCGATTTTATCAATGTCTTTTTCTAGAGTCTTTGCAAGTTTTATTCCTTCTTCAAAGTTTTTTAATGCATCTTCAAGTGATAAGTCTGTTCTTTTTATGTTGTTTGTAAGTTCTTCAAGTCTTGCAAGGTTTTCTTCAAAGTTTTTCATAAAATAATCTCCTGTGTGTTGCTGTTGAAGGTGTATTTTTAATCAACAGTTGCATTTATAATACCTTCTGCAGGTACTATCTCAAGTTTTTGACCTTTACTAACTTGATTTGAACTGTGGATGATTGTTTGTGTTCCAGCTACTTTTACCATTGAGTATCCTTTTGAAAGTATTGTTTTAGGACTTGCTGCATCCAAAATACTAATACACTTTTCGATAAAAGCTTTTGTGTCTTTTGTTTTTTGATGCATTCCATTCAAAAGAGCTTCTTTTGCATTATCAAGTCTGTTTAACAAAGGCTGCTCAATGTTTCGAAATTTTATTTCCATGTTATTTATATCAAACATCTTTATCATGAGCTTGAGACGGTCAATTTTATCCTGCATTGTGTCATATAAATCTTCAGTCATATTTGATATAGATAAAATTATATCTTCCTGCTTAGGAACTACAAGCTCTGCGGCAGCGGACGGTGTTGGGGCTCTCATGTCTGCTGCATAGTCACATAAAGACCAGTCTATTTCATGACCAACTGCTGATACAACTGGAATTTGGGAGTCAGAAACAGCCCTCACCACTGACTCTTCACTAAACGGTAATAAGTCTTCAAGGCTTCCTCCTCCTCGACCAACGATAAGAACATCGCACATTTTGTATATATTGGCTGTTTTTATCTGCTGTACAATTGTTGGTGAAGCACTGTCACCTTGTACAATTGCTGGAAATATTATTACATCTACACTGGAATTTCTGCGTTTTGTTATTTGTAAGATGTCCCGTAGAGCTGCACCTGTAGGACTTGTAACAATGCCTATTGTTTTCGGATATGCAGGAATCTTTTTTTTTCGGCTTTGATCAAATAAACCTTCTGCTGCAAGACGACGTTTTCTTTCTTCAAGTATTTGGAGAATATTGCCTTGTCCAGCTATTTCCATTTTATTAATTATTATCTGATAATTGCCTCTTGGTGCATATACAGAAACAGAACCTGTACATCTTACTTTTAGTCCGTCCTTAGGAGCAAAGCCTAAGCCATATGCTTTACCTTTGAACATAACAGCACTGATTTGAGCACCATCGTCTTTCAGTGTGAAATAAAGATGTCCAGAAGCATTTGGGCGGAACCCTGAAATTTCACCTTCGATAGTAATGTTATTGAATGTACCTTCCAGGATTTCTTTTATATGAGTTGTAAGATTGGTTACTGAAAAAACTGTATCTTTTGGAAATAGAGTGTTAATCATATAGCTTTAATTTTATACATTAGATTTATAAAGTTCAATAAATTTGCCGACAAATAAGACTATGAATCGAATAGTTTTTTTATATGCTCCTCAGAGTATAAATTATGCTTTAGAGTCTGTTTTTAATGGTGAATGTTCACTGGTAAGAGCAGTCAGATGGGCATGTAAGTATAGCGAAAAAAACATACAGTTAATAGTGACTGACCAAAATAAAGAAATTCTTGCTGAAAAATTGTTGAGTTTTAAAAATCAAATTGATTATTTAATTCTAAATGAAAATAAAGTAAGCTCTCTTATAAATTTAATAAATGACAGATGTAAGCTTCTCAATGGTGAATATGTTATTTATTCATGGGCAGACTGTCCTCTTTTGAGCTCAAATCTGACAGATGAGCTTATACATGATCATGTAGCTTATGAAGCAGAATATACTTATGCAGACGGGTATCCTGAGGGGGTAAGCCCTGAAATTATAGATGCTGGAGCATTAAACATTATTGCTTCGTTATCAGTAGGTGTTCAAAAACGAGTTGGTGATAAAGAAGTTTGTCGTGATGCATTTTTTAGTGTTATGAGCGGTGATATTAATGCATTTGAAATTGAAACAGTGATTTCAAGTGTTGATTACCGATTATTGCGTTTGAACTTAAATTGTGAGACAAAGCTTAATTATCTTACCTGTAAAAATGTATTTGATCAGGCCTTAAAATGTGGTATAGAAATCAGTATTGATGGTGGCTATAATCCATATTTACTCTTTAATTCAATAACAGACTGTGTAGATGTTCTACACATTATTCCATCATTTTATAATATTCAATTGACGACTGACTATAATCATTACTCCATTTATAATCCGTATTGTGTTTTTTTTGATAAAGACGAACATAATGTGTTTGATTTGGAAGATTTTAAACTAATTGTAAAAAAAATTGCTGATTTTTCGGATACAGCTGTTGTTTCTCTGTCTTTATGGGGTGAACCATTATTGGTAAACAATCTGCATGATTATGTTGGTGAGATTTTGCGCTATAAAAATTTGTCTGTGTTTATTGAAACTGATGGTTTAAATATTACGGATGCCTTAGTTAATAAGCTTTATGATATAGGTAAGGACCGTATTGACTGGGCTGTTTGTTTAGATGCAAGTGACTGTAAAATGTATTCGAAAGTAAATAATGCTCCTGAAGCAGACTTTGAAAAAGCTATAAAGGGAATAGGAGAGTTATGTTCAAAGTTCAAGGGGCATGTTTATCCTCAGATGACTAGATGCACTGTTAATGAAGAGCAACTTGAAACCTTTTATAGATATTGGCATGATGATAGTTCGCTTTCAGGTGGAAAGCTTGTAATACAGAAATACAACAGCTTTTGTAAAGCTCTCGAAGATTTGCGAAGTGCTGATATTTCACCTGTCAGTCGAAATGTCTGTTGGCATTTAAGGCGAGATATGTGTATTTTGTGTAATGGCTCTGTTGTATTATGCCGTGAAACTGGAAAAGAGTTTATTGTTGGAAACGCTATTACACAGACAATGGAACAAATATGGGCTGAATACAGCAGTGAAATAAAAAATCATATTGATAGCTGCTATAGCGAAAAGTGCAGGGCATGTGATGAATACTATACCTTTAATTTTTAATGAAAGACAAATTGATACAGTGATTCTTGGCGGAAAGGAACCAATGAACAATGTAAAAATGAATGTTGGTATTATTCTCCTAAACGGAGGAGGCAGTCACTATCGTATTCATATGCTTGAGACACTGATGAAAGGCGGATACTCATCTATTGTCTCTGTTGAAACTGACAGAGACAATTACAATATTGAAGATTTTGTTCAGAGATTTCCTTGCGTGAAGTTTGTGGTACCGCTTGAAGAGGTCACAACAGGAGATATGATAAATATTTCGATGCGTGAAGTTGATGCAGACTATGTTCTTGTAATACGCGATACATTAGTGTTCGAAGAAGATATGATAACTCCTCGTCTGTTTCAAAAACTTACTGAGTATGAACCTTATTGTATTGTACCTCGTCTAAATACTTCAACTCAGTTCAGTATTCCGGTGTGGTTTTCTCCATCAGTTGCAAACTCTGTCTTTAGTGTTAATTCGTCCTCAATAATCAGTGATGGTGTTCCAACTTTATATCCTTTCGATTATATTGGATTATACAATAAAAAGAAGTTTATACAACTTGGGGGCTATGATTATACAATAAAAAGTCCCTACTGGCAGAATCTTGATTTATCATTCAGGGCCTGGCTTTGGGGTGAACGTATTACTCTTTCAACAGGTTTCAATCTGTCTTATGGAGATGATTTTCCTTCTGAAGATAATACTGCAACTCAAGATTCAAGAAGATTTTATCTTAAAAATCTTATGCCTAGGTATATCGAAGACCATGGAATAGTATTACGAAGGTCATTCTTTTTGTTCTGGCTTCATTCTTCATGTGGTTTTTTTGAAGCATTGAGTCAGTTTAGTGATGCAAAGCAATGGGTAGAAAAAAACAAATATCGATTCCGTCGTGATGCAGCTTTTTTAGTTGAAAAATGGGGTAATATTTAATGACAATACTGGTTGTACAATGCAGGATGTCTTCTTCCAGATTACCTGGAAAAGCTTTACTTGATTTAGGTGGAAAGACAATACTTGATTGGAACTTAAGTGCTATGAAAAAAGTAAAGGCTGACGAGTATTATGTTGCTACAGATTGTGACTCTGAACACGCTCTAAAAGATGTGTGTGAACGTAATGGTTTCAAGGTTTTTACCGGTCCATTGGAGGATGTTCTTGAGCGTTTTTGTCTGCTTATTGAAAAAACTGGAGCTGATACTGTTATTAGGGCAACAGGGGATAACCCTTTTTTGTTTTATGAAGCAGCTCAATACTCGATAGATTTATATAATAAAACAATAAAAAACGAAAAATGTGATTACCTGACACTTACAGGACTTCCTCATGGAAGTGGTGTTGAAATCATTAATGCAAAATCTTTATTACTGGCAAAAAGTATCACGTCTGATTCATATGATCATGAACATGTAGGACCTGCTTTATATAATCATAAAGATAAGTTTGTATCGATGTTTGTTCCTGCTGAAAAACAGTGGAATTACCCGGAATATCGTACAACTGTAGATACTCAATTTGATTATCGTCGTGCAATGGCTATTGTTGACGAAGTGACAAAGGGAGAACTAGCTGCTATACCTTTTACTGCAGAACAGATTGTTAAAGCTTTTGAAAATGAAAGTATTGCCCATCCTGTGTTGTGTGTACCCTGTGTAAAAAAGGGTAAAGGTACGGGGCATTTGCGCAGATGTCTGGCTATTGCTTTAAGTATTGGTGGAGACGTATATATTGAAGATAATGCCGGGCTTGAAGAGATAGAAGAACTTATAGCAGAGGCAAAAGATGAAGGCTTGAAGGATTATCAGTTAACTAATCGTCTGCCTGAAAAAGGTGATTATTCTCTAATTGTAACTGATGCATTTGTGCTGGATCGTGACCTTGCATTAAAGCTTTCTCAGACAGCTCCTGTTGCAGCAATAGATGAAGGTTCTCTTAATACTGATCTCTGCGATTATCTTTTGGATATAATTCCATCTTATGGACTTGCTCGTCCTGCAAATTATGCAGATTCTTCCTTTATAACGCTACCAAAAAATAAAAGAACTGAAGCTTCTTTAACAAAAACTGAAGATATAAAAAATATACTTGTTACAGTGGGGGGGGAAGATCCTGCTGATTTAGTTATTCCTTCTGTAATAGCCTTTTCTCCTTTTGCTGAGTCGATTACAGGAATTGTTCAAAATCCAGAAAAAGCCATGGAGCGAATCCCTGTTGAATTGCGACAAAAGATAACATTAATAACTCCTGTCCATAATCTTAGAGAAGAACTTTATAAGTATGATGTAGTTGTTACTCATTACGGCTTTACAGCCTTTGAGGCTGTTGCAGCAGGATGTGGTGTAGTGTTACTTGGGACAACAGCTCTTCATGTCCAGCTTGCTTTGAAATATGGTTTTGTAACTATGGAAAGTACTGCGATTACTACGGATAACGTGAAATCAGTTTTGAGCAATCCGAAATTACTTTATCCTGATACACCTTATACAAAAAAAGGAGCAGGAATGAAAGATCTTGGATCCTTTTTTAAAAATATTGCACTGGGGCGCCGCTTTGGTTGTCCTTTGTGTGCTGATGTAAGTGATCCTATGTCCGATCCTATTATTTCACGAACGCCATTACATACATTCAGACGATGTCACTGCTGCGGTATGCTTTATATGTCATGGACAATACAATCACAAAATACCGATTACAATAAGTCATACTTTTTTGAGGATTATAAAAAACAGTATGGTAAGACGTATCTTGATGATTTTACGGCAATCAAGTCTCAGTGTATAAGACGAACTTCAATAATAGATTACATATATCGCAGTACTCACAAAGCTGTGACTCCTAATGTGCTTGATATAGGTTGTGCTTTTGGGCCTTACCTTGATGCTGCAAATGATGCTGGCTGGCAGGTTTTTGGTACGGATATTTCAAAGGAAGCTGTTGATTACGTACAAAATACACTACATTTTCCAGCAGTTTGTGCGCAGTTTCCAGATTTTAATTCTGAAGAGCAGTTTGGAATTCGTAATTTTGATGCAGTTACTATGTGGTATGTAATTGAGCATTTTCAAAATCTTGATAAAGTTTTAAAAAGTGTATCATCTATGCTTAAAGTGGGGGGAATTTTTGCTTTTTCAACACCTTCTGCTTCTGGAGTATCAGGTAGGTTTAATACACAAAACTTTTTTCAGAACAGCCCTAATGACCATTATACATTGTGGGAGCCTTTTAGAGCAGCTTCGATTTTGAAAAAATATGGATTTAAGGTTGTAAAAATTGTATCTACTGGTCATCATCCTGAGCGATTTCCAAAACTTGCAAGGAGTAAGGCAAAACCCACAAGTCTTTTATTTGCATTATATGCTGCTGCAAGTCATTTTTTTGGACTTGGTGATACATTTGAAGTGTATTGTAAAAAGGAAAAGGATTTATAAATGAATAAATTAGTAATGATATTAGGAGCCGGTCTTATGCAGGGGCCTGCTATACAAGCTGCAAAGGAGCTTGGCTACAAAACCGTTGTTGTTGATGGTAATCCTCATGCAGTATGTGCAAAAGATGCAGATATTTTTGAACCTATTGATTTGAAAGATAGACAAGCTCTTGCTGAGTATGCAAAAAGTCTTAAAAATAATGGTAATGAGCTTTGTGCTGTTTTTACAGCAGGTACAGATTTTTCTGCATCTGTTGCATATGTGGCACAGGAGTGTGGCTTAAGATCTCACTCGTTTGAGAGCTGTCTTAATGCAAGTGATAAGATACGTATGCGTTCCTGCTTTAAAAAGTATGGAGTTCCAAGTCCTGGATTTGTTGAAATTTCTTCGTCTCAAATTGCAGGTATGACATCTATGGCTGAAACTGGAGTTTTGGAGTTTCCAAAAGTAATTAAACCTGTAGATAATATGGGTGGCAGAGGATGTCGTCTTATACGCAATAAAAGTGAGTTTCAAAGTGCTGTAACAGAGGCGGTATTAAACTCTCGGTCTAACCGTGCGATTTTTGAAGACTACATGGAAGGTGCTGAGTTTAGCATTGATAGTATAGTAAAAGATGGTACAGTGACGATTACAGGTTTTGCTGACCGTCATATATTTTATCCTCCATATTTTATTGAGATGGGACACTCTTTGCCGTCAAAAGTTGATGCAAAGATTAAAAACGAATTGATTGCGACTTTTGCCCTTGGTATAAAAGCTTTAGGGCTTACCTGCGGGGTTGCAAAGGCTGATATAAAATATACAAAAAATGGACCAATGATTGGTGAAATAGCTGCAAGACTATCAGGAGGTTATATGAGCGGCTGGACATATCCATATGCTTCGGACTGTTATTTAACAAAAGAAGCAATGAAAGTAGCTCTTGGTCTTGAAAGTGACTATCTTGAAAAAAATCGTGTAAAGCTTGAGTGGCAGCCTCATGAAAGTGTAAAAGATAAGGAAAAACCATTTGAACTTTATGAGTTAAAAACAAAAAGGTACTGTGCTGAAAGAGCCTGGCTTTCAATACCTGGAAAAATAAAATCAATTACAGGGTATGCTGCTGCTGCATCCATAGAAGGTGTAAAAGATGTGCTTCCTCGTGTTAAAGAAGGAGATACAGTAACATTTCCTCATAATAATGTTGAAAAATGTGGTAATGTAATTTCAGTTTTACACGAACGTGATTTGTCGTACACTTCTGCTCATAAAGCTGTAAGTTTGATAACAATAAGACTTGAAAAAGACAATGAAGAAACAACTGCATTTTTAGAAGGTGTAAGAGCTGAGGATGAAAAAGGATTCCCTCCTTTAGCTTTTGCAATATCTAATGAAATTAAAAGTAAGTTGGACCTAAAGTCGTATCCAATAAAAAAAGGTGAAAAGGCATTGGATCATATACCAGAGAGTTTAATCCAGTTTAAAGATACACTTGAAGATTTTAATCATTGTACAATGTCTTTTGCATTACAAAAATTTGATGAACTGTGCGCAGATCATGCTGATATTGACGGCGGTATATTTTGGAAGTATTTTTTGCGGGGCAGTGTACAAGGCGCATTATATGCTGCCGATTGTTTAAAATCTTGCAAGGAATAAAGCCGCTTATGAAGATAAAATCAATATTTTTATTTTTTTTGTTTTTATTTTCTTCGCTTTCATATAGTGAAGGACAGACTGTAAACTTATTGCAGGCTGCTGATAAGCAGGGAATGACAGTTTATTGGGATACCTTAAGTTCCACTGGGCTTATTGAAAAAAACTCTCATCAGATTTCGTTCAGAATAAATGATCCATTTATGCTTCAGGATTATACAAAGCTTGTTGTGACTGATGCACCTGTATTAAAAGATGGTGTTTTATTTGTATCACAGGGCTTTGTAAGTGAGGCTAATAAGCTTTTTGAAAAGGAAGAGGGTGAATCTTCATATAAAATCGGAGCTATTTTAATTGATCCCGGACATGGTGGAAAAGACCCTGGCGCAATGGACAGTCAGGTTATAAACGGAAAAACTGTTACTGTCCGCGAAAAGGATATTAATCTTTCTGTGGGACAGATGCTTTATGCAAGATTAAAGTCTGCTTACCCTGATAAAAATATCCAGATTACTCGTGATAAAGATGTATTTTTAACACTTGCGCAGCGAACGGAGATTGCAAACTCAATTAAACTAAAGGATCATGAAGCTATATTGTATGTATCTGTTCATGTAAACTCGTCTTTAGATAAAAAGGCATCCGGGTATGAAGTTTGGTATCTGTCTCCAAGTTATCGTCGTACAGTCCTTGATAAAAGTGTATCTGATGACAAAAATCTTTTCCCGATTCTTAACTCAATGATGGAAGAAGAATATACAACAGAAAGTATATTGATTGCCAAGTTTATTATGGATGGAATGCAGGCTCAGATAGGCAATAAGTCGACACCGAGAGGTATAAAGGCTGAAGAATGGTTTGTTGTCCGTAACTCAAATATGCCGGCAGTTCTTGTTGAACTTGGTTTTTTAAGTAATCAAAAAGAGGCTGCTTTGCTGGTAGATAATAGCTATCTGCAAAAGCTTTCCCTTGGAATATATAATGGTCTTGCAGCTTTTGTAACTCATTTTGAGCGATCCAGAGGATTTACTGGTGGAGTGCGTTAGAAAATTACTGATTTTTAGGAGAAAATAAATGAACAGGACTAATCATACATTAAGGTACCTGATGCTTGTTTTTATTTTAGCAGTAGCCTCAGGTGCTGGTATTATATTGAAGTCTGGATTTGACCGCAGACTTTTTTATTTTCCGGTGTACGGCAGTGATGAGATTGTTATTGAAGAGCGTTATCTGGATAAAAAATATACAGGGGATAAGGTTCGTAACTATGTCGACGAGCTTTTATTAGGGCCTGTTACAGAAAGAGCTCGTCCTATATTTAATAAAGGAACAAAAGCTCAATATTGCTTTATCCGTAATCATGTTCTATATCTTGGAGTAACAGATACTGTCATTGATAATCTTGCAGAAGACAGTACAGTGAGTAAAGATATTGAGCTACTCAAGACAAATGTACGTAAGAACTTTAGCAATATAAGGGACGTCGTATTTTTTATAGGAAATAACGAAACGTTTTAAGAACTTAAAATTAATTAAAATTCGTTGACAAAAATGGAGTCTTATAAGATACTTAGATTATATACAAGGCTACATCAATCGAGTTTTTAAAGGAGCTTCGAATGAAGAAAACATTAGTTTTATCAGCAGCAGCAATGATGCTTTTTGGAACATCTTTGTTTGCAAAAGAATCAACACTGATCGACTTCTCACTTTTGGACGCTGATATCACTGTCAAAGCAGAAGGTAGTGATGTTGAATTGCCACAGAACAAACGTACTGTAATTGATTACGGTAAGACTGCAGGTGCAACATTTGATCAGGAACAGAAAGATCTCATGAAGACATCTCTCTATCTTGGTGAATGGGAGGTTGTACTTAACAGCTCAGCACGCAACGTTGCCAGCCTGGCTCAATCTCAGGTTGTAGCAGCACCTGTTCGTGAGAATGCAAAGGTTCCATTTGCTGGTCAGAAGGTAATGGGTGTTCATGTATTATTCCCTGCAGGATCTGTAAACTCAAATGCAAAAATTGTACCTGCATTTGATATCCCTGCATACGAACCACTTTCAACAGCAGATGACAATGGTGATAGACAGCCACAGACTGATGAAGAAAAGGCATCAGGACGCACTCTTTTTGAAGCTGATGATGATAACTCACCAGCATATGGTGTAGTTAAGAATGTTGGTACTCTTAAAGCAATTGCAGTAACAACAATGGGTATGAACTTCCCACACTCACTCTATGTTCTTCTTAGAGATGCAGATGGTGTTCAGCGCCGTTATCTTATGGGTAATCTTGGTTTTGATGGCTGGAAAACTTTAAGATGGGATAATCCTGATTATATTACTGAAGTTCGTACACGTGAAATACGTATTTACCCAATTTATCCACGTGGTCTTCCATTTGTTAAGTTTGATGGTTTCCAGATTTGTAGAGATGCATCAAATGTTGGTTCTGACTTCATTGGATACTTTAAAGATGTAAAGATTATCTACGATAGAGCTGAACTTACAACTGAGCGTGATATCGCAGATGAAGACCTTTGGGGTATTGTTGGTCGCCGTGAAACAGCTCGCCAGAACTTTGAGATGACACGTTTTGGTAACAAGCAGCTTAACCGCTACATTGAAAAGGCTAAAATGGCTACTGAACAGGACTTCACATCAAGTATTGAAGCTTCTAATAATGCTCAGTAATTAATGTTTACTGACTGATATAAAAAGGCTACCCTTAAGTAAGGGTAGCCTTTTTTTTGTTTGAGCTATTTTTCAATTTTAAGGCTATGTAACAAAAACTCTAACAAGTATTTTATTTGTAAGATACTGATAGTAATGTTAACATTATGTTATGGATAGCGAATCAATAATTCTTCCAAAAAAGAATAATATTAAACAAACATATGAAGATAATGTACCAGTTTTAAAACAGATTATGTCAAATGTGGAGCATAAGTTAAGGCATTGTCTGAAACTTTCAAGTCAGCCAACCTACAAGTCGCGTATAAAGTCCTTTGAAAGTTATTATCGCAAGGTTTTACGTTTAAAAGCGGATAAAATAGATAAAAATAACACTTTTATTGAACTCTCTGATATGATGGGAATTCGTGTTATATGTGCATTTCTTGAGGATTTAAGTGAAGTTGAACGACAGGTAAAAGAAGTTTTTGAAGTTAAAGAGGTTGAATACAAAGGTTCTCAGCAAAGCTTTAGAGAGTTTGGTTATGAGTCTGTTCATATTCTTGTTGCAATACCTGATGACTGCAAAGTTGACGGTTATGATGACAAATTCACAAAAAATCTCGTATGTGAAATACAGATAAGGACAATCTTGCAGGATGCCTGGGCTGAAGTTGAACATGAACTTATATATAAAACTGAGTTTTCGCCTTTTGACATGCCTTTAAGACGTAAGCTTGCTGCAATGAATGCAAGTTTAAGCCTTGCTGATATAATTTTTCAGGAAATCAGAGATTATCAAAAAAATCTTCAGCATGAAGTAGATCAAAGACGTACTTCGTTTTATGAACAGGCTGATATATTTACTCGCCGTATCATACCTGATGCAGGAATTACAAAGGCAGAGGAAAGTATTGCAAGAGTTAATCCTTATGTAAAGGGTACTATAGATGATCTTATTCTTGAGGCTATGCATGCTCATAACCGAGGTGAGTTTGATCGTGCTGTAAGTATTTATACCCAGATTTTGACAAGTGAGCCTGTACCTGCTGATCCTGTTATGGCTGTAATATATAAACATAGAGGTATGGCTTATTTTGCTACTAGTGATTATGACAATGCACTTAAAGATTTTGAGGCAAGTGTAAAGCATGATACAAATGGTTTTAGATCTTACTATTATATTGGTATTGTCTATGGTGTAACAGAAGAGCATGAAAAAGCTATTGAAGCTTTTACAAAATCTATTTCATTAAATTCTTATCAGTCACATGCTCATTTTCGACGTGCTGTTTCATATTATTGGCTTGGTGAATATTCAAAAGCTATGAGTGATATAGGTGCTGCGCAAGCCTTGGGACTTGATACTGATGAATTAAAAGTGCTAAACGAAAAGGTTGTTGAAAAACTTGATATGGGAATGTAAAGGTTTTGAAAAAAAAGATAAAAATCGGCATTGACAAAATTAAATATGTGTTGTATATTACCAAAGTCGATTGACAGTATGTCTCCTTCGTCTAGTGGTTAGGACATCGGGTTTTCATCCCGACAACAGCAGTTCAATTCTGCTAGGAGATGTAAAAAAAGGCCTAAACGTACGTTTAGGCCTTTTTTGTATATCAAAATATTATATTTTATTTCGTTACTTTTTTATTGTTAGCAAATATAATTTAATTAAGACTAATTTATTTGTGCTGGTGACGAAGTGAATATTAGTGTTATAAAAGCTAACAAAAACAATTTTTTCATCGCTTTAATCATTACTTGTTTTTTATCTGTTTTTGCTGTAACAGATATATTCCTCAGAGGAACAATGTCTGTTATCCAAATGGGCAGTTATACTCTTTACCTAACTCATATTGTAGCAATACTTGTGTTTGGTGTACTTGGGTTGATGAGCGGGTTTGTTTATGAGTTTCTGATATTTTTCTTAACCTTTTTGACAAATACAAATTATTCTTTTTTGAGCTTTATATTCCTTGCCCTCGGTATTGAAACTTACTGTTTTATTGAAAAAAAATGGTTTGAGTCTCCTGTTAAACTTCCGTTGATTACCTTATGTTATTCGGTTACAGCTGGGCCTGTTTGGTTTTTAATATACACTGTTATTGCACGGTTATATGATCAGAGTAACTTTTTACATGCTTTTATTCTTTCTTTTTTAGGAGTGATTCCTGAGTGTCTGGTCAGTTCTGTGCTACTTTATATGTTTTTTAATGTGATTCCTGAGTCTGTTCGTCTCCAGACCCCTGTTGGGCTTGTTTTTACGAGAGATGATAGCAAAGGTTCATCAGCTTTATTTACTTCAAAGTTTGGTGCTTCAATTATTTTATCTCGTATTATTAATTTTTCTCTTTTGGGGTTTTGTACTGTTGTCTTTTTTTATGTGTTAAACAAAGATAAATACCTTGAAAGCTATGGAAAGTTACCGGCAGATATACTTAGATTTATTCTCTGTATTTTCATTGTTTCTACTCCGTCTGTTTATGTTTCTAATCTGGTAATGGAGTTTCAGACAATTGCTCCGTTGCGCAGTTTAACTAATTTTCTAACTTCATATGTTCTTATAAGTGATGATATGCGCAGTTCTTATGCGCGCAAAATTGTTGAAGTTGAGCCTCGCGGACAAAACGAGTTTCATGACCTTTATAATGCTGTTCATATCCTTGTAAGCAGTATTCAGGATTATGTTGACCGCATAAAGGCAAACAGTCATTTACAGGATGAACTTAGAATTGCTGAAGCTGCAAGTGAAGCAAAGTCTTCATTTTTGTCTAATATGTCTCATGAAATCCGTACTCCAATTAACTCGATAATCGGTATGGATGAAATTATTTTGCGTGAAGTAAAGGATCCTGCCATAAGACAGTACGCAAATAATATCCAGAAGTCCAGTAAAATACTTATACAGCTTATAAATGATATTCTTGATTTTTCAAAAATTGAAGCCGGTAAGATGGAGATTTTACCTGATGAATATGATTTAAGCGGTTCTATCGCGGATCTTTGTAATATGACCCGAGTAAAGGCTGTGGATAAAAATCTGGATTTCATAGTTGATGTTAACCCTGAGACGCCGTTTTCATTGTTTGGAGATGAGATTCGTGTTAAGCAGTGTGCCTTAAATATATTGACAAACGGCGTAAAGTATACAAAACAGGGGGCTGTAACATTTATTGTAGATTATGAAAAGCTGGATGATGATCATATTAACCTTATAATCAAAGTAAAAGATACTGGTATCGGTATTAAGGAAGAAGATATCAAAAAGCTTTGTACACCTTTCCAACGTATTGAAGAAAATCGTAACAGGACCATTGAAGGTACTGGGTTAGGTATGAGTATTGTTAAAAGTCTTCTTGAGATGATGGGAACTCATATCGAAGTTGAATCAGAGTATGGAAAGGGTAGTACATTTATTTTTAAAGTCAAGCAGCGTGTTTTATCATGGGAAGCTATCGGTGATTTTACTGAGCGTGATAAGAAGGCATCTCAAAGTGCAAGTAACTATGTAGAACAGTTCCATGCACCTGATGCCCATATCCTTGTAGTTGATGATGTTAAACTTAATCTCGATGTAATTAAGGGACTTTTAAAGCCTACGAAGATTCAGGTTGATCTTGCAGAAAGTGGTAGAGAGATGCTTGAGATGACTAATAAAAAGGTTTATGACCTCATCTTTATAGATCATCGTATGCCAGGTATGGATGGTGTTGAAGCTTTGCAGGCTATGAAGTCAAGCCAGCAGTCACTTAATACAGAAACACCTTGTGTTGCTCTTACTGCAAATGCAGTTTCAGGGGCTAAGGATCTTTATATTGATTCAGGTTTCAATAATTATCTTTCAAAGCCTGTTGATAGTGTTCAGCTTGAAAAAATGGTTATGGATTATCTGCCACCAGGACTAATTTTGCGTGAAGGTGATCCAGGATTTGAAAAGGATAATGAACCTGATACTGAACTTGAAGAGGTTGAAACTCTTGATGACGAAAAAATGATTACACTTGAAAAGTGTAAGGGTATTGATTTACAGATTGGATTAAGGTATTGCCAGACAAGCGATATTTTATTTGATGCGGTAAAAAACTATTATACTATGATTGAGTCAAAAGCTATACTTGTTATGGAGCTTATGAACAGTGAAAACTGGAAGGATTATACTACACAAGTTCATGCCTTAAAGAGTAGTTCGCGTATGATTGGTGCTCAGCAGCTGTCTGATAGAGCAGCTTATCTTGAATTGTGTGGTAATGAAGGAAAAATTGATGATATAAGGTCTTTGACTCCTGTCTTTATTGAGGAGTATAAAAATTATCTTCAAAATCTTGCTCCTATTGCTGAAGAGACAAATGCAAATGATGCTGAACAGATTAGCGAGGAACAGCTTTCTGAGGTGTTTTCAAGTATAAAAAAATATCTTGATGACTTTGACTGGGATGGTGTTGATGCTGAAATGGAAAAACTTAGTAAGTTTATGATTCCTGCTGCATATAAAGAAAAAATAAATAAAATAAACGAGATGGTTGTTTCAGTAGACCGAGACGGCCTTTTAGCACTGCTTTAGTTTGTTTTTGGAGAATGTTTTATGGAAAAGAAGTTTTTACTTATAGGCAATCAGGACGATATGACTGTCAAGTCTTTTATAGAACTTATGCAATCAAAATCGTTTTTTGTTCATGGTGTGCCTGGAAATGCTAATGAAATCCATGGGATAGAGTCTAGTTTTAAAGTTATATTTTTATATGTAGAAAAATTTGCTCAGGATATTGCTGCTATAGTTGCTACAAGAGATATTGCACTAAAAATGGAAGCAAAAGTCTGCTTTTGTGCTGAAGAAGATGAAATTGAAAGTGTTAAGCAGATTATTGATAAAGAAGTCTTTTTAAAGTCTTTTTCACGTCCTTCAGATGTTACCGTCTATGTCGAAGAAATGTGTAAGGTTTTTGACAGGCTTGATGATGATGTTTCCATCAAAAATATTTTAATTGTAGATGATGATGGTGTTATTTTACGACGTATGAAAAGCTGTCTGCAGGATACGTATAATGTTTATATTGTTAACTCTGGTATGACTGCAATTGCTCTTCTTGCTCAAAAAAAGATTGACCTGATTCTTTTGGATTATGAAATGCCTGTTATGTCTGGAGAGCAGTTGTATGCTCTTTTAAAGGCAAATCCTGAAACAAGTAAAATACCTGTAATGTTTTTAACAGGTGTAAATGATAAAAACATAGTAATGAAGATTATTGGCCTAAAGCCAGAAGGATATCTTTTAAAATCAATGTCTGCTGATCAGCTGACTGAAAAGATAGGCGAGTATTTTTATACACACAGTTAAGTTGTTGGAGTAGTTTGTGAGAGTTTTTGAGAGAGTTAAGCATTTATATAAGGTTTTACAAAAGTACAATGTTCTCAATTATCTTTTGTCAGTGCTTATAATGGGGCTGACTTTTGTTGTTCTGCAGTTTGGAACGATAAGTGATAATGGTCTTATTATTCTCTCTTTAGGTGTTATATGTGTTTTTTTCCTTGGGGCAAAAACATCTCCTATAATTATTTCGTTTGTTGCTTTAGATTTATATCTATGCTATAGGGATAATAATGTATTTAATGAAAGTCGTTATGATTTTGTACGCAACTGTATAATAGATGTTTGTGTTTTATTTACATGTACTGTTGCAAAAATTGTCCTTGAAAAACGAACTACTGAATTAAAAAAGCTTTTGTTGCGAGACCGCCTTACAGGTTTGTATAATGCTGATGCCTTTGGAAAGCATTTAAAGACATATGTTGGCAAAAATGTGCTGGTGAGTCTTATGAACTTAGATGATTTTTCGTATTTTAACGATTCAAATGGTAGACCTGCCGGGGATAGAACATTAGCTATTGTTGCTTCTCTAATAAAGAGTGCATTTGGAAATGCTGTAAACTATCGCTATGAGGGTGATGAGTTTTTAACAATCTGGTTATTTGATGATGAAAAATCATATACAAACATCGATTATTCAGATCTCATAAATAAAATAAGAGATATCCCATTTGAGGGAACAGACCAGCGAATGTATTTGTCTTTTAGTGCAGGATATACATGGGGACATGTTGAAACTGCCGAAGATATGCAGGATTTAATTAGATTTGCTACAAGGCTTTTAAATAAATCAAAGAGTCTTGGTAAAAATCGTATTTCGTTTGAAAAGTATCGAAAGGAAGTATATGGAGATGAGCTTCGAAACAACATAAACTCAATATATAATGCAGCTGAGTCCGATAAACTTACAGGTTTGCCAGATTCTGTTTGTTTTTTTGACAGAGCTTCTCGTATAATCCAGTTTCAGCAGGATGCGAATGTACCTGTTGTTATGGTTTATTTTAATATTGTTAATTTTAAGAGTGTTAACGAAAAAAAAGGTTACAATGCTGGAAACGAGGTAATTGAAAACTTTTGTAAGACGATACGCAATTATTTTGCTACAGAATTGATTTGTCGTGTTCATGCCGAAAACTTTTTACTTATAACTTTTGATGACGGAATTTCAGAAAAAGTTTTGAATATTTATAAAGATATAATTGATTTTTATCCTGATATGAAGCTTGTTGTTAAAGCTGGTATCTGTTATGCAACCCTTGAAAATCACATTAGTGTTTCAGCTGATAGGGCTAAGCTTGCAGCTGACAGTATAAAAGATAATTACGAAAAGGTATATGCGTATTACAATCAGGAGCAGATTGGAAAACGCTTAAAGAGACAGGATTATATAATTAATAATCTTGATACAGCCTTGGAAAAAGGTTATATCAAGGTTTTTTATCAACCTGTTGTTCGTGTTTTTTCACGAGAGTTGTGTGGCTATGAAGCTCTTGTAAGATGGGATGATCCTTCTTTTGGTTTTTTGTCTCCTGCCGACTTTATCAATGATCTTGAAAAGTTTCATCTTATACATAAGATTGATGAATATGTTGTAAAGAGTGTATGTTCACGGCTTAGGGAGCGTATGAACGAGGGGTTGCCTGTTGTACCTGTTTCGATAAATCTTTCGCGATTGGATTTTGATCTTTGTGATATTTACCAGATTGTTTCACATGCAGTGGCTGTAAACAGAGTTCCAAAAAACTTTTTGGAGATTGAAGTTACAGAAGAGGGGGTTACACAAGATCCTGAACACCTAAAAGAAGAGATAAAAAAATTCCGCAACAATGGTTTTGAGGTATGGCTTGATGATTTTGGATCTGGATATTCTTCTCTTAATGTATTAAAGGACTACAATTTTGATGTACTCAAAATAGATATGAAGTTCTTGAGTGATTTTTCGGTACGCTCAAAGAAAATTATTACATCAATTGTTGACATGGCAAAAAAAGTCGGCATACAGACTTTGGCAGAAGGTGTTGAAACCGAAGAACATTTTGAGTTTTTGAAATCTATTGGTTGTGAAATGGCTCAGGGCTACAATTTTGGAAAACCTTTAAAGGAAGATGAAGCCTTTGCAAATATTGCAGCTCAAAACATACTGATTGAGTCTCTCGATTCTCGTCTTTACAATGAAGATATAGGACGTGTCAATTTATTGAGCAATAGTTCTACAAACTTTGCAAATGGGAATGCTTGGGCTATTATTGAGTTTAATCATAATTCGCTGCATTTTCTGCAGGTAAATGATCTTTATATAGCAATATTATCCTCTTTAGGGGCTAGTAATGTAAAGCAGGCTGATGCTTTGATTAATGATAAAAACAGACCAATTGGCGAAGCATTTTTTAATTTTGTTGAAAAAGCAACTTTATCACCAGACGAAGAGTCAATTGATTTTTATGATAGCAAAATGTTCTTTTATATGGCTGGTCGTAATATTGCCCACCATAAAGATAAAGATGCATACCTTGTAACGTTATCTAATTTATCAAGCTTTAGAGAATTTAATAAGCATAATCTTATGGATGAAAACATAAGCTTTTTGTATTCAATATATGACAGAGTCGATTTAGTTGATCTTGCTACAGAAGAAATTACAGGTTTATACTCAAGTTCTGATTCTCTTTCTGCAATAAAGACAGACTCGCTTGATGAATATGTGGAGTATTTTAGTCGTTTAGTATATCCAGGTGACAGAGAAAAGTTTAACTTTGTGGTACAAATTTCATATTTGAAGCGTGTCTTAGAAGAAAAAAAGTATACATTTATTGATGAGTATTTTAGAGTCCGCAATGGTAACAACGAGTACGAGTGGAAGTCTGTTCTGTTTGTTGGAAATATCAATAATGATAAAAACCAGCTTTTAGTATGTATTCGTAGTGCTGATTCAGGAAAGATATCTGAAACTTTTGCGAAAGATAATATTCCTGGAATAAAAAGTGACTCGCAGATTATACCAGATGCAATTATTTGGCAAAATATTTTGCAGGGAACTACAGGGTGTGTTTTCTGGAAAGATAAGGATCGTAAATATGCTGGTGCAAACCATAGTTTTATGCAGTATTTTGGTTTGACAGACAAATCTGCGTTTATCGGTCGTAGTGATGATGAGATTGGCTGGTGTGTAAATGGAGAGCTTTGCAGGGCGAGTGATGAGGATGTACTTGCCGGTAAAACTGTTGTTAATATTGTTGAAGACTGTATTTGTGAAGGGGTAATTAAGAGTATTGTTGTCAGCAAAATGCCGATTTTCGATGATGGTACAATTGTAGGTATTGTGGGGCAATTTTCTGTTGCTGAAAACTTTGAAAAAGATATGGGCTTACTTACTTCTGTAGAGTTTCATGATCCTGTTACTGATTGCCTTAACTCAAGAGGATTTTATGATTCATTGCTGCGTTTTGAAGAAGTTTTTGATGCTCAGAATATTGATTTCAACCTTATTGCAATCAATATAGATAATTATGAACAGCTAAAGGCTGAACAAAGTGCAGCGTTTGTTGATGAAGTATTAAAAAGAGTCAGCGAAGTTATTACAAATACAATGGGCAGCAAGGCTGTGATTGCAAGAGTTTCAAAAGATAATTTTTATGTTATTCATAAATGTGAGGACCATAGTGAAGCAGATGTTGCTGTAAAGGCTATAAAGGATGCTGTTTCTGCTGTTAACGAAATAGGTGGAAAGCCATGGACTGTCTATACATCTATTGGAACTGCACTATATAGTGAAGTTCAGTCTATTGACGAACTAAAAAAGTATGCTGATATTCGTAAAAGCTGCGAAAAGGCTGTTCATGGACTGGCGGTTATGTCAGATGATGAAATGATCATTAACAGTAAAAAAATAAAATATACACGCAAAGAACTTGCTCAACTTATGTCATTGTATAAGACTGTTTTTGATGTTGTGCGTCTGGTAAATCCTTCTTCAAGAGAATCTTTTGAGCCTGTTGGATTAGAAGGTAGCTTTAGTGATGGGGTTTGCTGTCACGAAATGTTTAATAGAGATGTTCGCTGTGTAAACTGTATTTCGGCAAAAACTGTAATAAGTCGTTCTTCTCAGTCTAAATTTGATGTTGTAGGAAATGATGTTTATTATATATTTACAAAGTATGTCGAAGTAGATGGGGAGCCTTACTCATTAGAGTTTATCAAAAAAGTTCGTGAGGATATATTTTTAGAAGGAGTACCAAAAGAACAGTTTTTGCATGCTCTAAATGTTGAAACTGAAAAAAAATATAAAGATAATGTTTCAAATCTTTTTAACAGACTATGTTATGATGAGCAGTATAGTAAACTTATAATAAAGAATGTTGCAGCTCTTAAGGTATACGGTGAAAACATTGATGAAAATGTTAATAAGATTGCTTTTTCTCTTTCGAAGTTTTTAGAAAAAGGTGAAATTGCTCTTCATTATGAAAAGGATTTAATTGTTTTTTTAATGAATGACAATGAGACTGCTTTATTGATGAGAAGAATTGAGTCGTTTGTAAAATCATTTGAAGATAATGTCGTTTCTGCAGTTGTATCAATATCAGATGATGTCCTTGATATGAAAATCAACAGTATAAATGCAGCTTTGTCAAAGAATGATATCAAAAGTGGTAGCGTAAAACTTTTATAGACAGAGATTAAATCATCTTTTTACATTGTGTATATCTGTTGCTATTTTGAATGTAAAAAAGTATTGTAATTAAATGGATTTGAACGATAGATTTACAGAACAGGTTTTATGTGATTTAAAATCTGGAATAAGCGAAGCAGGTGGAAATGAAGTTTTTTTTGCTGGATATACAGATGAAAACGGTGTTATCATTTCTGTCTATGCCTGTGCACGCGGAAATATAAATGAGGTGCCTGTAAATCTTAGCGAAGCCCGTAAAGCTAATGTTTTAATCCATAATCATCCTTCCGGAAACCTTCATCCATCAAGGGCTGATCTTGATGTAGCCTCTGATTGTGCGCAAAAAGCGCAAGGGTTTTATATTATTAATAATACAGTAACTGATGTTTATGCAGTTTTAGAACCAATAAAAGATACTGTAATAGTAAAGCTAAAAAGTGATTATACCTCGCATTTTCTGGCAAATGGAGGTCCTTTATCAAGTATTTCACCATTTTTTGAAGAACGCTCTGTTCAGCTGCAGCTTGTAAAAGCAATAACTGAAAGTTTTAATAATGATAATATAGGTGTATTTGAGGCAGGTACTGGGGTTGGAAAATCTTTTGCATATTTAATTCCATCTATGCTGTGGGCTGTGCAAAATAAGGAACGTGTTGTTATATCAACTGGTACAATAAATCTTCAGCAGCAGCTTGCTGAAAAAGATATTCCTCTGGCTGAAAAAATAATTGGAAAACCTGTAAAAGCTGTTTTAGTAAAAGGCCGTCAAAACTATATTTGTCTTCGCAGGCTTTCTGAAACAAGTAAAGATCGCGATTTATTTGATGAAGAACAGGACGCCCTTGATAAAATAAACCAGTGGGCAAAAGGAACAAAAACAGGCAGCCGTAGTGATATTGCCTTTATGCCAAAAGAAAGTGTATGGCAGAGAGTAAACTCAGAATCGGATGCTTGTATGGGAATGAGATGTCCTTTTAGAGAACAGTGCTTTGTAATGAAAGTTCGGAAGGAAGCAAGTGATGCAAATCTCTTAATTGTAAATCATCATCTTTTGTTTGCTGATATTGAATCTCGTATGGAAAGTGCTGGATATGACGATACTGCTGTTCTGCCTCCATATAACAGAATCGTATTTGACGAAGCACATGGTATTGAAAGTGCTGCAACAAGTTTTTTTAGTGACTCACTTACAAAGTTTCGTATATTAAAGCAGCTTAATCTTTTGTGGCGAAGTCGAAAAGGTTCAGTTTCAGGCTTTATTTTTTTACTAAATGCTTTATCCAAAGAAGCTGATAATTCTGCAAGTTGTGAAGATGAAATATCTAAAATTAAGCTTCTTATTGCAGAACTTGAAACAACTGCTCTTGAACTATTAAAAAATGATTATACAATGCGTTTATACAGTGCGACATACGTTGTATTTGCTCCAGTTATAAATGTTATCGCCCAGTTACAGTCTCATGTCGCTTCTTTAACAGGTCTAGTGAGACAGGTTATTGAAGGTATTGATGATGAAGATCTTGATAATCCTGCTGTTTGGGAAGCAAAGTCTGTTTTACGAAGACTTGATGATGTAACTGGTATATGTAAAAACTTTTGTGAGTGGTCAGAGCATATAGACAGGGTGTTTTGGATTCAGAAACTCAGACTGAATCCAGCCCTTGTAAAAAATGGTGAACTGCCATATTACGTACAGTTTGTAAGTACTCCACTTGATATAGCACCTTTAATGAATAAAGGTGTATTTGAACCTATGCGTACAGTAGTTTGTACTTCTGCAACGTTAAGTATTGGTAAAAGTTTTGGTCACTTTGAAAAGCGATCTGGTATTGGTTTTGCAGATCAAAGTCGTGTTTCAAGAGGTGAGTTTCCGTCGCCGTTTTTATATGACAAAAATATGATTTTATCCGTTCCTAGTGATGCACCGTTTGCTGACAGTGAAATGTTTCAGCCGTATATAGAAGATGCTATAGTGCAGCTTATAAAAAGAGCTAAGGGCAGGACACTTGTTTTGTTTACTTCATATGAATCTTTGCGGCATGGCTGTGATACTGCCCGTACATTACTTCGTAATTCTGGAATAAATGTTTTACGGCAGGGTGATGATGACAGATTTAGACTTTTATCTCTGTTTAAAGAAGATACTGCATCTGTATTGTTTGCCACTGACTCATTTTGGGAAGGTGTTGATGTACCTGGTCAGTCTCTGTCTCAGGTAATTATTGTAAAACTGCCATTTGGAGTACCAAATGATCCTGTCTTTGCAGCCCGCTCTGAGCTTATTCAAAAAAGAGGTGGAAGTCCTTTTATGGAGTTAAGTGTTCCTGAGGCAATTATTAAGTTCAGACAGGGGATTGGTCGCCTGATAAGAAGGGGGGATGATAGAGGTAGTGTTGTGGTTCTTGACCGCCGTATTATGGAAAAGCAATATGGAAGAACGTTTCTAAGTAGTATTCCAAAAACAAATATTATATACAGACCGTTGTCTCAGATTTTGGATACAGTGGAACGATTTATACAGTAAATTATTTTGACAAAAAAATACCCCGGAGAATTGAGTGCACTCAAACCTCCGGGGTTTAATATTATTCCTAAAACTTATTTCTGGAAATCTTTAGGACGACGAGCAGTACGCTTGCATTTTGTACATTCAGCAAGGTTTCTGAGTCTGCCGTTTTCGTACATTGTCTTCATAACAATTTCACCACCACAATCTGGGCAAATGAATTTCTGTGTTGCGATTGTTGTACGAGAGTTCTTACTGGCTCCAGCCATGACTAGCCTCCATATAATCGATTATCAGTTAATAATACAAATTACTGTATTCTGTGTCAATATAACATAACAAAAGTTTCGGTGCAACTCACGTAAATTTAGATATAAAAAAGGTTTAGGGTAAATATGCTCTTGACTATTGATAACTGCTTTGATAATATAGTCTAAGTTTTTGTTTGGAGGTGTCTCCTTTGGCAGTAAAAAAATCATCTGCAGAAAAGAAACATGCACAGAGCGAAGTTCGCCGTCTGCATAATAAAGCAATTAAGAGCGAATGTCGTACATATGCTAAACAGTTTGTAGCAGCTGTACAGAGCAAGGATGCAAAAGTTGCACAGGAAAAGCTTAACGTTCTCGTTTCAAAGCTTGACTCTGCTCGCAGCAAGGGTGTTCTTACACGCAATGCAGTTTCACGCAAGAAGTCTCGCATGATGAAACTTTACAACGTTTCATTCGCTGCTTCTGCTGCAAAATAAGCATTGTAGGCAAAAAAAATGTCTATGAGAACCTGGTATTGCAATACAGCAATACCAGGAATCTGTGTATTTTTTTTACCTTGTGAGGGTTTCTATGTCTTTAAAAAAAGTGACTAAATATGATTTGGTAGAGTCTGTTTTTCAGTCTACTAAATGTGAAAAGAGAGTTGTTCAGGAAGTAGTAGAAAACCTTCTTATTCAGTTAAAAGATAGCTTAAAGGAAGGTTCGACTATCGAACTTCGTGGATTTGGAACTTTTGAGCCAAGACTTCGTAAAGGTCGTTCAAAGGCTCGTAATCCAAAGACTGGCGAACAGCTTTCAGTTGCACCACATTATGTTGCAGCTTTCCGTTCTGGTCAGGAATTAAAAAAAGCATTATGGGATCTTCCTGTTGAACAGGAAAATTAACATTGTTTTATCAAAAATATATATCTGCTTTTTCTTTACGAAAGGGCAGAGTATATAATATTTCAAAGTCGTTTTTATTAGTTTTTTCTTCAGCCTTTTTATTCTTTTTTTCAAATCCTAATTTTTTTATTACAGAGTGTTGTCCGTATACAGCATGGGTGTGTTTTGTTCCATTGTTTTACCTTTTATTGACAGATTTTGTTCAATATCTGTTTATTTTAGGTTTTATGTGGGCGTTTTTGTCGTATAGTTTTATATTTTATTGGCTTTGCAATTATTCATTACAAGCTTATCTTTTTGTTTGTGTTTTATATAGTCTATATTATGCAATTGCTGTTTATATTTCAGCTTGTGTTTTAAAACAGAGGGGGCTATTATACGGCTGTTTTATTGCACCTGCTATTTTTTGTCTTTTTGATTATTTAAGAACAGTAGGCCCCTTAGGTTTTAGTTATGCTATAATAGGTTTGAGTCAGTGGCAGCAAATTCCATTGATACAAAATGCATCTTTGTTTGGTGTTTGGGCAATTACATTTTTTATTTACAGCGTTAATTTTTTTATTGCCATTTTACTTAAAAAAGGATTATTTGACTTTCGTTTTTCTTTTTGGACTTACTTTATTTGTATTTGTGCTTTTTTTGTTATTTCAAACTGTCTTTCGTATCATTATCTTAAGACAAAGAAGCTGTGTAAACAAATTGATGTTGTTCTTGTACAAAGTAATAGTGATCCATGGAGAGGTGGTGTTGAGTATTACAAAAAAGATGTTAAACTGTTAAAGAAATTGACTGATGAAGCATTGCTTAATGAAGATAATGTTGATTTAGTTGTATGGCCAGAATCTGCTGTTGTACCAGATATACTGTATTATTTAAATGATTTGTCTGATATAGACCGTTTTTTTATAGCGAATGATGTAGTAGATTATATAAAACAAAGTGACTGTTCTTTTTTAATAGGCAATAATTATAAAAATTTTAATAGTGCTTTATATTTTGACAATAATGATAAAAGTAATATTCAGATATATAACAAAAATCACTTAGTACCTTTTACTGAAAAACAACCTTTTTTGTATAGATTTAAGGTTGTGCAGGATATATATAGAAAGCTCGATGTTCATTTTTTTTCAAGCGGGAAAGATATTTCAGTTTTTAATATTGAAGGTATAAATGTTGTGACTCCTATTTGCTTTGAGGATTCTGACTCATCTTTGATTCGAAAGATGCGAAATGCAGGTGCAGATATAATTGTTAACCTTACAAATGACAGCTGGTCTAAAAGTATTCCCTGTCAGATTCAGCATTTACAATGCGCTGTTTTCCGGTCTGTTGAAAACAGAATTGCGACAGTACGTAGTACAGTAAACGGAAAAACATGCGCAATTGATGAGACAGGTAAAGTTTTAAAAAAAATTGATAGTGGTGAAAGTAGTGTACTTTATATAACGATATATACTGGAAAAGATGGAGATGGAAAAACCTTTTATGACAGGTGTGGGGATATATTTATTTATATACTATTGCTTATATCAATTAGTAGTCAGATATATATATGTTGCTTTAAAAAAAAAAGATAATAGGATACAATAGCTAATATGTCAGAATTTGGAAAAAAGAATTTAACTGTTTTTGGACAGGAAACAGAGTTTGAAGGTGTTTTAAGTTTTACAGATAATCTTGTAATTACAGGTAAGTTCAGAGGTACAATTAACTCAACTGGCAGCCTTGAAATTGATAAGACTGCTGTTTGTGAAGTTGATGTTATGAAAGCTGACTCAATTGTGGTTTCTGGTAAAATTACTGGTGATCTTACAGCAAAAGAAAGAGTTGAGCTTTGTTCCGGAAGTAAAGTTACTGGTGATATTTCAACTGCAAGGTTACGTATATCTGATAATGTTGATTTTGATGGTCAGGTATCAATGCTTGAGTCTATACCTGATGTTGATTTGTTTACTGTTGCTTCGGCTGAGTATAAAAATGCTCTTGTTTTAAAAAATGAAGAGCAGGAATGATACTCTAACTAATATGATGTTTATTCTTGCTTGACAATTTAAGATTTAAGAGTCTATAATGATTTAAGTTTGCAGGTGCAGCCTGTGATATAAATATTCCTTTTTTTTAGAGAAATCTTTTTTGTTTTTATTTCCTATAAAAATCATACTATAAGCATTACTTATAATGGAGAAATCTAAAATGGCATTAATGGAAAAACGCCGTTTTCCTGATTCATCAATTGGTTCAGAACCTTCTGAGGGAGAAGGTCAGCAACTTGAACTTGATGTTCAGAGTGAAAGCTTTGAAAAAGCTTCAAATGTAGAAAAACCAGAACAGACAAATTCTTCAGAACAGGATTCTCTTAGTGAATCTGAACAGACTGAAAAAAAAGCTCCTGCCAGACGAAAACGTATTGTTGTTGCAAAATCTGAAAAAAAAGTTACAGTACGAAAGTCTAGAACAACAGCAAACCCAAAGGAACCTGCAACAGAAGTAGCAACTGAAACCACGGAAGCCCAAATAGTTGAAAATGTAGCTTCTTCTTCTGATTCCCCTTCTTCAGATTCTGTTTCAGACACTTCATCAGCGCCAGCTGCTCCTTCACAGGAGCGGGAACAAAATCCTTCATCATCAGATTTACCGTCGCAAACACAGGAACGTCGCAATAACAGATGGAATAATGATCGTAATAATCGCGGAGACGGCCGTAACAATCGCTATGGTAATAACCGCAATAAGTATAACAACCGTAATAATTATGCAGAGCGTAATGCTGCAAGAGATGCCGCTGTTGAAGCCGCTCAGATTATTGAAAATCCTGCTGAGTATGAAGCAAAACCTAGACTTGTAATTAATGAGCTTACAAAGTTAAGTATGCCACAGTTGAGAGAAAAAGCTCTTGAATATGGTTGTAATGCTGAAGATTTACCTTCAATGAAAAAGCAGGAGCTTATTTTTGTAATATTAAAGGCTCACACAGAGCATGGTGGAATTATTTTTGCATCAGGTGCTCTTGAGATTCTTCCTGACGGGTACGGCTTTTTACGCAGTCCACAAAATTCTTACCTGCCTGGACCTGATGATATTTACATTTCACCAAGTCAAATCCGATTGTTTAACTTAAAGACAGGTGATACCGTATACGGGCAGACACGTAGCCCTAAAGAGGGAGAACGTTTTTTTGCCCTTTTACGTATTGAGTCTGTAAATATGGATGAGCCTCGTGTAGCTCAGACTCGTGTTCCTTTTGAAAATCTTACTCCACTATACCCTAACGAAAAGTTGACACTTGAGACAGTAAGCGCAGAGTACAGTACACGTATTGTAGATTTATTTGCTCCAATTGGTAAAGGTCAGCGTCTTTTAATAGTTGCTCCTCCAAAAGCGGGTAAAACAATTTTAATGCAAAAGGTTGCTAACGCAATTACTGCTAATAATCCTGAAGTATATCTTATTGTATTATTAATTGATGAACGTCCTGAAGAAGTAACTGAAATGGAAAGAGCAATTCAGGGTGAAGTTATTTCATCGACCTTTGATGAACAGGCTACACGCCACGTTCAGGTGGCCGAAATGGTACTTGAAAAGGCAAAACGTCTTGTTGAGCATAAGAGGGATGTTGTAATTCTTTTGGATTCAATTACACGTCTTGCCCGTGCATATAACCAGACTGTACCAACTTCTGGTAAGGTATTAAGTGGTGGTGTTGATTCAAATGCCCTTCATAAACCAAAGAGGTTTTTTGGTGCTGCCCGCAATATCGAAGAAGGCGGTTCATTGACAATTATTTCGACAGCACTTATTGAGACTGGTAGCCGTATGGACGAAGTCATCTTTGAAGAGTTTAAAGGTACAGGTAACTCAGAAATTAACCTTGACCGTAAGCTTGCTGAGCGTCGTTTGTTCCCTGCTATTAACATTAAAAAGAGTGGTACTCGTAAAGAAGAGCTATTGCTTGATGAAGCAACCCTTCAAAAGATATGGGTTCTTCGTAAAGTTATCGGTCCAATGGAAGATATAGAAGTTACAGAGCTTATCTTAAATCAGATGAAAAAGAGTAAAAATAACGAAGCGTTCCTGTCTAGTATGAATACAGGTTCTGCTGCTGTAGACTGATAAAAATGCTTGTGTAAAAATACTGACAGACTTGACCTGTCAGTATTTTTTTTATATGATAAGTTATCACTCTTGTGGTGCTGTTTTGATTCATAACGGTGAGGAAATGATGCGGGTACTGTCCAAAGGTACTTTTTTGCAGAGCTGACCGGTGGTTCTACAGTATCGGGCAAGAATTAGGAGTTTTTAGTTATGAGAAAAGGTATTCACCCAGAGTACAACATCACAAAAATCACATGTCAGTGTGGTAATGTAATCGAAACACGTTCTACAGCAAAGAACATTAACGTTGAAATTTGTTCAGCTTGCCACCCATTCTTTACTGGTAAGCAGAAGCTTGTAGATACAGCAGGTCGTATCGATCGCTTTAACAAGCGCTACGGTTTTGCTTCTACAGAAAAGAAGGACTAATTTTAATTTCTTAGTCATATGAGCCTTCCATTCGGAAGGCTTTTTTTATATATTTTAATGAGAGATGAGAGTTCAGTTTAATTTAATAATATTTGTTTTTCTGTTTTTGGTTTCCTCTTTTTGTTATAGTGAGGAAAACAATGATAATATAGCTTTTTCAACAAATGTATTTGCTCATGGTGGCTCGCTTTTACATGGTTCTAATGACACGTACATAAATTACAGACGTTTTGGGGGTGGTGTTGATATATCAACTCCTGCAGGAATTTTTGACTTAGGGGTAAAACTTAATAACTATCAGTCAAACAGGTCTGAAATTTGTTTTAACATTGATGATGCTATTTTGTGTACAGGGTATGAATATAATAAGTTTTCCATCGATTTGCAGATACATGATGTTGAGTTAAAAAATAAGACACGCCTTTTAAAAAATATACCGTATTTTACAATGTATGATGGTGATGGATATATTTATGCTTTAAGTTCTAGCTTAGATTTTACACAGGATTATGGTTTAGCGTTTTCGGCAATATATGGAAATATTTTTTT
>JAZUGE010000061.1:0-67942 GCA_045641045.1 Treponema sp.
TTCCTAAGACCGCTTGGCCTCCGACTTAGCACAGGCTCTCAAAGCAATCCAGGAAGCTGAAGCTTACAACGGTCCATCTCTTATCATCGGATACGCTCCTTGTGAACTCCACGGTGTTAAGGGCGGTATGAACCACTGACAGGACGAAATGAAAGCAGCTGTTAAAGCAGGTTACTGGAACCTCTTCAGCTTCAACCCAGCTCTTAAAGCAGAAGGCAAGAACCCATTCACTCTTACTTCAAAAGAAGGTGACGGTTCTTACCAGGCATTCTTGAACAACGAAACACGTTACAGTGCTTTGACACGCAAGAACCCAGAAAGAGCTAAGGTACTCTTCGACAGAAACGAACAGGCTGCTAAAGCTAGATTCGAACACCTCCAGAGACTTATTGAACTTTACAAATAAGTTTTCATGCGGACAGCTCCTGCGAGTTGCCGCATAAAACATTATGACATCGACAGAACGGATTTCCGTTCTGCGTGTCAAATAAGTTTCAAAAACGACAAAAAGCACTCCGGCTGGAGTGCTTTTTGCGTTTTAAACCATAGAAAATATTTTTATTTCTGTCTAATACTCAAGCTTCAACATCACAAGACGTACAAATCCTGCTGTTTTTTCATTCACTTATAGTTTTTTGCTGCCAGTTATTTTACAGTTCGAACAACTCTCATACCATAATTAAAGGCTTCACCATTCAGCCTCAGTTGGAAGCCTATAACCGTCTGCTTCAAAATCGCATATAACAGAATCCAATTCTTAAGCATTATAATCGAGAAGATAGAGATTTGTCAGACAGACACCATATTACTGTTTTTTTTTCCGGCGAAAACTAAACATAGCAAACCTCTGGACCTCAATTTTACTTAGCATAAATGCAGCTGTGTTTTGAGCAGCCCGGATTAAACTGAGATTTACATTCAGGGCACGCTGTTACGGCTTTATATTCATCATAAGAAAAAAAATGCCCGCAGGCTCCGCACATTACGGTAGCTGAATCGGTGGAGGAAACTGGTAAAAACTTGTGTTCTTCCGCTTCATCATGGCATTTGTAGCAGGCGTACAGTTTTTTACATAAATCACAACGGTTTGCGATTATGTCAAGCTTTGTGTGATAATGAACACACCTTCCATGATTGTCTGTCAGACTTCCATATATTTTTTCCATTACCTGTCAGTCCTTTTCCTGCATCATAAACATCATTTCAGCATCAAGCACAGCTTTTTTTAATGGATATAAAGGTTCTTTCACCAGACCTTTAGCATATCGGCCTGTACTCTCCATTAAAACTGCAATTGCCGTTTCATCCTCTGCAAGACCGCAGCAGCCGAAAGGAGGAGTATATAAAACTTTTCCTTCAAAGCTTATTTCTGTAATTTCCTTCACATAATGAAGATTTGGATTTGAATTTTCAGTTTCAATTGTACGGCTTTCAATTTTTATTTCACTTTCTACCGGCCGATTCTGACTGTCCAGATAATAAACCTTCCTGTCATGTATTTCACCCCGAACACCCTGAATCTTCAGCTGATTTTTTCTGATTGGAGAACGGTACTGTTCTGAATCAAAATCATAAACAGCGGCCTTATTTGCCATAAATTCAAACAGGCCTACGGTACGATTTTTATTTTTTATCCTTCCATCTGTAAAACTTTCGTATCGGGTCAAAGTTTCTGTTGTTGGATAACTGAATGTCTTTACCATGACTTTTTCAGGCAGGTCTTCAACTTCTAAAAAATGACGCATAAGACTAGCTCCATGATATTCATGAGCTGAAGAAATTGAAATGTAATTTACTTCGCCAATCAATCCTGTGGAAAGCAATTTTAGAACTGCTGAATATTCCGGATAAAAAATATACTGCTCTGCAACAACAAGTTTTTTTCCTGTTTTCTGAATTTCTTTTACTTCATCCAAAGCTTCCTTTGTAAGAGCTGCAGGAGTTTCCATAAGAACTGTAAAGCCATATTCCAGCCATTGTCTGGCAGTTTTAAGTCCTTCATCTTTTTTTACGGCAATTACTACAAAATCTGGCTTCAGGTTTATTATTTCTTCCAGGGAATTTGTTCCATGAATTTTATGCTCCCTTGAAAATTCCTCTGCTTTTTCCTGTGTCCTTGAATACACAGCCTGAAGATTGAAAATTTCCGGAAGCGCTTTTGCTATTCTGACATAATACTGAGCACGCCAGCCAGTTCCAATAATTACAAAATTACTTTTCACCATGAAATTATTCTATCAACAAAAAGCATATATACAATACCTTCAGCTCCGGCATCATTCTTAACCTTCCGGCAGGTTAAAAAATTATTCTCTTTTATGATTTTAAATACTATAATATAAGTCTACTTTTTTTATTGAGGTACTTTATGGGCGGAATTTTTGGTGTTGCTTCCAAAGAAGATTGTTCTTTGGATTTATTTTTTGGTGTTGATTACCATTCGCATTTAGGAACCCGTCGCGGCGGGCTTGCAGTTTATCTTAATGATGATAAATTTCAGCGTTCCATCCACAATATTCAGAATTCTCCTTTCAGAACTAAATTTGAAAGAGACATTGAAGGAATGAAAGGTCACATTGGTATTGGCTGTATTTCTGATTATGAACCACAGCCTCTTCTGGCCAGATCTCATCTTGGAAGATTTGCACTTACAACTGTTGGAATCGTTACAAATAAAGAAGAAATTGTTAAAGACCTTATGGACAACGGCGGAATGTTCCTTGAAATGTCAGGTGGCGAAATTAACCAGACTGAGCTCATTCTTGCCATGATTAATACAAAAAAATCTATTCTTGAAGGCATTCAATACGTTCAGAACACTATCAAAGGTTCTATTTCTCTGCTTGTAGCTACTCCTGAAGGAATCTACTGTGCCCGGGATAAGCTGGGTAGAACTCCTCTCATTATAGGAATTAAGCGTGACCAAAAGGGACAGATCCTTTCTCATGCCGTTTCGTTTGAAAGCTACGCTTATCTTAATCTTGGATATTCAGATGAACACGAACTTGGTCCTGCAGAAGTCGTTTACATGACACCAGACCGTTATGAAATTCTGCAGCAGCCGCAGAAAAAAATGAAGATTTGTACCTTCCTCTGGATTTATTACGGCCAGCCTGCAGCAACTTACGAAGGCGTAAACGTTGAAGCAATGCGCTACAACTGCGGTGCTTATCTTGCTAAACGCGACAAAGACGACAACATTAAGCCTGACTGTGCAGCCGGTGTTCCAGACTCAGGTACTGCCCATGCCATCGGTTATGCAAATGAAGCTGGAATTCCTTTTACCCGTCCGTTCATTAAATACACACCAACATGGGCTCGTTCATTCATGCCTGTAAATCAGGAACAGCGCAACATGATAGCCCACATGAAGCTCATTCCTGTTCCACAGCTTATAAAAGACAAGAGCCTTCTCTTGATTGACGACTCAATCGTTCGCGGAACTCAGCTCCGTGAAACTGTAGACTTCCTTTATCAGTCTGGAGCAAAAGAAGTTCATGTTCGCCCGGCATGTCCTCCAATCATGTACGGATGTAAATATCTCAACTTCAGCCGCTCTAAATCTGAAATGGATCTCATTACACGCCGTATCATCAAGCAGTTTGAAGGTGACAATGTCTCTGAAGAAATTCTTGCAAAATATTCAGACCCGGATACACCTGAATATGCAAAAATGCAGGAAGAAATCAGAAAACAGCTCCACTTTACTACACTTCGTTTCCATCGTCTTGATGATATGCTGGATTCAACAGGTCTTGACCACGAATGTCTTTGTACATACTGCTGGAACGGAAAAGAATAACCAGTCTGAAACGAATTATAAGCAGATTTATATGAAATTTAATTGCTCCATGATTCAGTATCCCTCACGAATGTGCAGCATTCCGGATATTGAATCCTCTGAAGCAAATAACCTCAATGTTCCGGACTGATTTCAGTCCGGCAGCTTTTAGTTTTTAATGATCCAACTATGGAAAAATCAGAACTCTCACCAATACAAATTGAAATAGCTCTTGCAATTGAACAGCACTCGGAAAAAGCTCTTATAACGGAAGCTGTTCTTGCAAAAAAAGTTCGGCAAAACCTTAAGATGGATTTTAAGAACAAAGCCGGAATTGGACTTTCAGATTTGGAAAAAGCCCTTGAGTACTTGAGCTCAGCTAAAGCAGTTTTTTATTCAGTTCACCTGAATTCTGCAAATGACATTCTGCTTCGGAAAGACATTCAGTTTGCCCCTCTTAATGCAGAATCAAGAAAACGAAGGCTTCCTTCAGAAAAATCAATGTCCATACTCACAAACAGTGATATTTCTGCAAAGAAAAGTTCCAAACCCAAACAAAAGAAGCGAACTGAAACGACAAAAATAAACATATATTCAAATTTTGAAGATATAGATTAAGGAAACACGTTAAAAATACCTCCATGTATTTTTAAATGCTCTGCACTTTTTTATTGTCATCTGAACAATCAGATAAGGAGATTTTATGCCTTTGATTAAAAAAATTTTATCACTTCCACTCGTAATCAGAATTGCATTAGGCCTTTTAGCCGGTATAGTTCTGGGAATAACAGTTCCGAATGCAAAATTTATTGCTCTCGTTGGAAATCTTTTCATCAGCGTTCTTAAAGCAATAGCTCCAATTCTTGTTTTCTTTCTTGTAATCAGCTCTCTTTCCAGCGCAGGAAAAGGACTTAAAAACAGATTCAAAACAGTTATTCTGCTTTATCTTGCATCTACTCTCCTTGCTGCAATTGTAGCCGTGTTCGGAAGCTTTTTATTTCCAATCAAAGTTGATTTAACTTCTACCGTAAGCCAAAACGCACCGGGTTCACTTGGTGATGTTTTTGGAACTCTTTTAAACAACATGGTTCAAAATCCGATTAATTCCCTTTCTACCGGAAATTATGTCGGAATTCTTTTCTGGGCGATTCTTATCGGCCTTTCAGTCAGAAAATTCACTGACCAGCAGACTAAAGATGTTCTTAAAGATATTTCCAATGCAGTTTCAATCATAATTTCATGGATTATTCAGACTGCGCCGTTGGGTATTCTTGGAATTACTTTTGCAACCGTAAGCCAGAACGGTCTGGGAATTTTTACTTCATACGGTAAACTTATTGCCCTTCTTCTCGGCTGTATGTTCTTTCAGGCGCTTGTTGTTAATCCTGTCATTGTGGCCGTTTGTTTAAAACGAAATCCATATCCGCTTGTTTTCAAATGCTTAAGGGAATCTGCCATAACTGCCTTCTTTACTCGAAGTTCTGCTGCAAATATTCCTATCAACATGAATCTTTGTGAAAAGATGGGACTGGAAAAAGATTTTTACTCCGTATCTATTCCTCTTGGAGCAACCATTAACATGGACGGAGCTGCCATAACAATTACCGTTATGTCGCTGGCAGCAGCTTTTTCAACAGGAACTGAAGTAAGCATTATCATGGCCTTTTTGCTGAGCTTTATAGCAACATTGGGTGCATGTGGAGCATCAGGCGTTGCCGGCGGTTCTTTGCTGTTAATTCCTCTTGCCTGTTCACTTCTTGGAGTATCACAGGATGTTGCAATGCAAATGGTAAGTATAGGCTTCATCATTGGTATTATTCAGGATTCAGTTGAAACAGCACTTAATTCTTCCAGCGATGTACTTATTACTGCCACAGCTGATTACATTCAACAGAAAAAAAATGACTCTCAAACTGCAGAATAACGGATTCCGTTGCAAATAAATAAGGAGGCGTGATAAAAAATGAAGGTTTTATTGATTAATGGAAGCAGAAGAGACAATGGCTGCACTTTTACAGCTTTAACCAAAGTGGCAGATGTACTCAATTCAAATAATATTGAAACAGAAATTTTCAATGTTGGACGAAGAATTTTTAATGGAGAAATTGAGGCTGTAGTTTCAGAAGCTGCAGAAAAAGTAAAATCTGCAGATGGGTTTGTTGTTGGTACACCAGTTTATTACGCTTCTCCAAGCGGAGAAGTAATCAGCTTTTTAGACAGACTCTTCAATGCTTCTGAAGGTGATTTAAGATTTAAACCTGCAGCAGCAATTGCCAGCTGTCGCAGAGCCGGAACAGTATCTTCTCTGGACGTGCTGAACAAATATTTTTCATTTAACTCAATGCCGATAGTAACATCACGTTACTGGAATGAAGTTCATGGAAAAAATCCTGAAGATGTTTTAAAAGACAAAGAAGGTCTCCAGATTCTTGAAATTCTTGGAAAAAACATGACATGGCTTTTAAAATCAATTGAAGCCGGAAAATCAAATGGCGTGGCACAGCCAGTTTCTGAAGAGAAAATCTTTACAAATTTCATCAGCAATTAAAAAAATATGCCCGTAAAACAGCTATGCTGTGCTGATTGAGCCGTGCACAGCATAGCTGTTTCGAGATTCACCTTTCAATTCACCTCGTGAATTGAATTGCCTTCGGCAACCGGTTCCCTATGTCGAAATCACTGCAGCAACACTTTCCATGGGCATAACGCCCTTTTTTTACGCAAATTCAAATAAGTTTTCTTCGAAAAAATACAAATTTATCCAAAATTTGAAAAATTCCTGCAAAAAAAGCAAATTCATTTTGACAACTGCCATACAAGTATACTAGAATAGTTTTTGGAGGAAAACTATGAAAAAAGTAGTTCGTTTATTAACTGTTTTATCTATCTCATGTGCTGTCATGTTCACATCTTGCAACAAAAAGTCTGATGAAAAAACTGGAGCAAAAATCCCAGTAACATTCGCCGGAACTGAAGCTGCAACAACAGGTCAGAGTAGAATGATGCAGGCTGTTGCTGACAAACTTAATGCAACAGGTCGCTTTGTTGCTTCCGTTCAGGTTGCTGGTGCTCTCTCTGGAGACACAGATGCACTTGTAACTCAGGCTAAGCTTGGAATTTCTCTTGTAGTTCCAAGTGACCCAGGTCGTCTTGCCAGCCAGTTCAAGATTCCAGATCTTAACATTCTTATGGCACCATACATTCTTACAGACCCAGCTGCCTTGAAAAAGCTTCCTGATACACCATTGTTCAAGGAATGGCAGGCAGAACTTGAAAAACAGGGCATTGTTTACATTACAAACATGTACAACGGTTTCCGCTGCTTCTACACAACAACTCCTGTAAAAAATGTTTCAGACCTTTCAGGACTTCGTATTCGTGGTTTCGGAAATGCAATCGGTAACAACCTTGCAAAATACCTCGGATTTGCAAACATTGGTATTTCATGGGGAGAAGTTTTCCCTGGAATTCAGTCAAAAACACTTGATGGTTGTGAAGTACAGGTTGCAACAGCAGATGGTTCACGTCTTTACGAAGTAGTAAAGAACCTTGCTCTTACAAAGCACTACATGCTTCAGTCAGCATTTGTTTGTTCAGCAAACTTCTACAACAGTTTACCACCAGCTGATCGCGAACTATTCACAAAAGTTATGCGCGAAACAGCTCTCGAATATGGTAAAATCATTGAAAGTGAAGAAGCTGGTTACTACGATAACATGAAAAAGAATGGCGTTACAATCACTGAAGTTGATATTAACGCTTTCCAGAAAGCTGTAGAACCACTTTACACAAACAATGACTTAGGCTTCTCTGCAGGTCTTAAAGACAGACTTTTCAAAGAGTTAGCTAAATAATTAAAAAAACTTAACTTAACTTAGCCAGTAGCAGGTTCACTTTTACCAATTCATAATCCCTTTATTATATGTAATTGTGAGCCTGTTTTTTTTACATTCAAAAAACAGGAGTTACCATGCGAAAATTTTATGAATCATTCTGCAAAGCTGAAACTGTAGTTTGTGGAGTTGGATTTATTTTTCTGGTTGCATTTGTCTTTATCTCCGCAATTCTTCGATTTATGCGTGTATCAATGTCATGGAACATTGACCTTGCAATGCTGCTTTTAGCATGGACAGCATTTTTAGGCGCAGACATTGCATGGCGAAGCGGACAGCTTATCGGTATCGATATTGTAACAAGATATTTTCCTAAAAAGCTGCAAAAAGCAGTTTTAATCGCAGTATATGCAATTATCCTCTGTACTACTGTAGTAATCTGTATTTACGGAGCAAAGCTTGTATGGGTTGAGCGCCTTAGAACATATCAGTCTATGCCAATTCCATATTCACTTGTTTCATTAAGCCTTGTTGTAGCAACATTCTCAATGTCAATTTCTACAATAGGTAAAATCAAACAGTGTATCGTACATTTTAACAATGCAGAATAAGCTGCTGTTTAAGTTAGGAGTAATATGAGTCTTTTACTTATTTGTTTCGTGGCTTTTCTTGTAATGGGAATGCCTATTGCCTTTGTTATCGGTATTGCAGGCTTTGCATACTTTTTAAGTCAGCCAATACTGCCTTTTGAAGCTGCTGTTCAGATGATTGTCTTACAAAGTCAGTCATTTGCCTTTTTAGCAGTACCATTTTTTATTTTTGCCGGAAACCTGATGAATGTATCAGGTATTACAGATCAGCTTTTAAGCCTTGCTCGTCTTTTAACAAGACGCATGTACGGCGGAACTGCTCAGATCTCAGTAGTAATGTCTACCCTCATGGGTGGTGTATCAGGGTCAGCTACAGCAGACGCAGCTATGGAAACCCGTATCTTAGCTCCAGAAATGATGAGAAGAGGATACACAAAGGGTTACATCTGTTCTGTTAACTGTCTTACAGCCTTAATCACAGCAACAATTCCACCAAGCTTAGGCTTGATTATTTTTGGTTTTGTTGGCGAAGTATCTATCGGACGTCTTTTTGCAGCTGGTGTTGTACCTGGTATGATGATGATGTTATTCCTTATGGGAACAACAACAATTACAAGCCGCATCCGCAAGTTTGACCCTCCAAGTGTAGATGCTCCAAAGCTTACATTTAAAGAACTGTTTGACAACCTTAAGGTATCAATCTGGGCATTATTCTTCCCAATTATCCTTATTGTCGGTATCCGCTTTGGTCTTTTTACACCTTCAGAATCAGGAGCATTTGCTGTTATCTACGCACTTATCGTAGGTAAGTTTGTATATAAAAAACTTAACTGGCAAAACTTTAAAGAAGCCCTTGTTACAACATTAAAGGACAACGGTGCTATCATGCTCATCATTGCAATGTCTGGACCTTTCAGCTATGCAATTACATGGGTAAAGCTCCCTGCCGCATTAAGCTCATTGATTTTTGGAATCACTGATAACCCACAGGTTTTAACCCTTATCATGCTCGGATTCCTTTTTATCACAGGTATGTTTGTTGACAGTAACGTAAACTTCCTTTTACTTACTCCAATATTCTTACCAATGGTTACAAGTGTAGGTATGGATCCTGTACACTTTGGTGTTCTTATGGCAACAATCGTAACTCTCGGTGTAATGACACCTCCTATCGGTTCTGCCCTATACACTGTATGTGGTATTATTGGATGTCCACCTGAAGAATACACTAAAGAAAGCTTACCTTTCCTTGGAGCTATTCTTGTAGAACTTGCAATACTGGTATTCTGTCCTAAGCTTGTATTGTTCATACCAAATCTTATTTTTGGTGTAGCAGGCTGATAAAAAAATTAAAAAGTAGCGTAAAATTATGATGATTTACATAATTTTGCGTTACTTTATCTTTAATAAAGTTTTTTACAAAAAGAATAATATGACGACACAGACAAAAAATAAACAGACAACTCAAACTGCAGTATACAGAGCTCTTCGAAAAAGTATTTTGACATTAAATCTTTTACCTGGCACTGTTATAAGTGAAAATGAAATTTCTCAAAAGTATGAAGTATCCCGAACTCCTGTCCGAGAGACCTTTATTCAGCTTGAAAAGGAATCATTACTAAAAATTGTTCCTCAAAAGGGTACAACTGTTTCTTTAATTGATTTTGCTCGAGTTGAACAGGAATATTTTTTGAGAAAAAGTCTGGAAAAGTCTGTTATTGATTCGTTTATTGAAAAAGCTGATGATATGGTTTATTTAAAAATGAACCAATATATTGAGCTTCAGAAAAAGTATATGGAAGCAAAAGATTATATCCAGTTTATGGAGTATGACGATCTGTTTCATAAAACAATATTTGAAACTGCAGGTCAGTCCCTTTGCTGGGAAATTACCGAAAACTTTTCAGGTCACTATTATCGGATCCGTATGCTTTCAATATGGCAAAACGGTATTGCAGACAGCATTATTGACCAGCATCGCGAAATACTTAATGCCTTGCAGAACAAAGACTATGAAGCATCAAAAAAGAGCATGGGTAAACATCTTTTAAAGCTCGATACTGAAAAACAGATGCTTTTAACACAGTTTCCTCAGTATTTTGCTAAAAAAGAAGATAAAAAAGAGTTTGCAGTGGATTTTGGTGGCTTAAAGTTTTAACACCGCCTTTTTTAAGCTCCGGTAACTTTACTCCATATTATTTTTGCAAAAAACAATATCAAAACAATTAAAATAACAGGCCGGGCAAACTTTACACCATTTTTTGTAAAGGCCTGAGCTCCAAGGTAATTACCTGCAATACTAAAAAGCCCTGCCACAAGTCCTAAAGGCATAAATACTTTTCCGTTATATAAAAACACGCAAAGAGCTGTAATATTACTTGTTAGGTTTATAACCTTTGTGGTCCCTGCAGCCATATTAAAAGGTATACGGGCAAATAATGTAAGACATATTAATAAAAATGTGCCGGTTCCAGGCCCATAAAAGCCGTCATACATACCAAGCATAAAGGCAATGATGATACAGATGAAAATCGTTTTTACCGTACCATAGGACTCGTTATGTGAATCAAGATTTTTATTTTTTAATACATAAAAAGCTGTTAAAGGCAGGACTGCAATCATTATAAGCTCAAAAGTCTTTTCGCTTAAAATCAATGCAAGATTAGATCCTGCAAAAGAACCGCATAACGAAGCTAAAGCACAAAACACTGCCGATTTATAATCAATGTAGCCGTTAATGGCATATTTTGCAGTTGAAACAACAGTACCCATACAACTGCTCATTTTATTTGTTGCAATAGCATTATGAACAGGAAGCCCCGCAATTAAATATGCAGGTAACGTAATTAGTCCACCGCCACCGGCAATAGCATCAATAAAGCCTGCAATAAATACCAGTGGACATACAATTAAAAAGCTAACCATAAATTAAGTATAGTAAGTTGTATAATTTGTTAACAGTAGTAATATTATGAAAATTTTGTCGGCGACAAAATAAAATTTTTCCGCCGGGAATTTTTTATTTTTCCGCCGGAAAAACTTTTTTAATCAGCCTGTTTTTAAAACAAAATAAGCAGGGTTTTAAAATAAAACTAGTAGGATTTATAAATGTAAAAGGCCTTATCTATAAGATAAACTACCCTTGTTCGGTTTTAGGTAATATCAATACTTATAATTATTTATTATTCCCATTGCTTACATATTGCAGATTAAGTATTGTAAAGCAAAACAAAAGTTAAAATACCAAACGCTTTAGAAAGGAATTTGTATGAATCTTTCAAAAAACACATTCAAGTATTTTTCACTTGGTTTAGCAGCTATTGCTATTATTTTTTCAGGATGTTCATCAGCTACATCTGGTTCTGGGTCATCTGAGTCTGATACAAACAGTGATTATACTTCAGCAAAATCAATTGTACTAACTTTACAAGACAAACCTACAGGATTTGCTTCATATAATGCTGAAAGTGATTTTGCAGGAAGTTCTGGAACAGTATATACAGTAAGTAACAGAACCGAACTTGTAAATGCTTTAAAAGCAAGTGGAAAAAAAGTAATTTACGTTAACGGTATAATTGATATGTCCGAAGGTATGATACCTCCTGCTCCATCAAAAAACACATACTCTGATAAATACTCGACACAAGCTTTAGATAACTGGATAAAAAAACAAGTACAGTCATTAACCGACACATCAACATATGGTGATGTAGCTTCAGAAGTTACTTCATTTGCTACATGGAAAACCTGGTATGCAGGCAATTTATCGTTCACTTCAAATGAATCAGGAGTATATGCAAAAGCCCGTTCTGTGCTATCTACTGCCTGGGGTAAACAGATTTCAGTTACAATGTCGTCAGATACAACACTTATTGGTAAAACTCAATTAAGTGGTATTAAAGGCGGTTCAATCCAGATAAGTGATAAGAATAACATTGCTATCCGTAATCTTATTATTAATGACCCATTTGATCCTTTTCCACAAGTTGAAAAAAACGACGGTTTTAATGCAAACTGGGATTATATCCAGATTCAAAATAGCACTTCTAAAAATATCTGGATAGACCATTGTACTTTCCAAGATACAATTTTTAAAACTGACGAAGAGTTTGACCATGTATATCTTAGTGGAACAACATCTTCTTCAAGTGGTGTTATTTATAACAGCAAAACAGGTAAATATGACATTAAATACCAGGTTTATGACGGTATTATGGATATAAAAAAACAAGCTGATTATATTACTGTATCAAACTGTGTATTTGCAAATCACGATAAAGTAAGCATAATTGGTCACTCTGATGACTACTCAGATGATGATGGACATCTTACAATTACTCTGCATCACAACTACTATATAAACTGTACACAGAGACTTCCTCGTGTAAGATTTGCCAAGCTACATACATATAACAATTTTTACACAAATGATAAGACAACACGTTCAAACAGCTACTGTTTTGGAGTTGGTAAAGAAGCTAAGATTTATGCTGAAGGTAACTACTTTAGTTCGGGTATAAATAATTCTGCTAAACTAATGAGCACAAGCACCCCTGGATATATCTATTTTGATTCTTCAAATACTGATAACTCAAAGGGATTCTCTGGTATATCATCAACAGCTGCTACATGGACACCATCTACATACTACTCTTACACAGTAGATAAAGCAGACTCTGCATTGATATCAAGCGTAAAATCAAATGCAGGTGCAGGTTGTTTAGTTAAATAAATAAAGTTATTTCTTTATAGACAAACAAAGGCAGCCATTAGTGAAGTTTTTTCACCTGTGACTGCCTTATTTTTTTTACCCTTCAATTACTTATCTTGCCTTTTTTTGTTTTAGTAAAATAAAAGAGCATAAAGCAATAAATAAAACCAAAACAGTAATCATAACAGGAATTATATACGGAGTTTCGCCCATCATTACTGCAAATGAAGCTTGACTGCCGCTACCTTTATTAAAGAATAAATACATGGCAGAAGGCAGATTTACAAAGCCAAACACTGCAAAAATTGCAAATGCCAGAAGGTTAAAAAAGCTGTCAGGGGTTTTACCATGCAAAAAAAGGCCTATTAAAAGTCCTATTATATCAGCGGCAAAAAGACCTATTGATGCAGAAATCCAGATTACAAAAGCATTTATGTTTAAGCCGTTTGTAGCTCCAAAGGTGATGGCTGTAAGCTGAGTTTTATCCCCAAGTTCTGCCACAAAAAAAGTACAAAATACAGCCAAAGGCGCAAAATTAAATCTGCAGGAACTGCATTCTTCTTCTTCATCTTCTTTTATCAAGGATGTAACTGAAAAATAAAAAAAAGCTAAACAGGCAATTCCTTTTATTATCCACAGATTTGAACTTAAAAACTCATTTAAAAGACCACCTGCAATTACAGCAAGCCCGTTGAGTACTAAAATTGCAGCAGCAGTCCCTGTTACAATGCTTGCAAGTTTATACTTTGATGTAAGGGCAATAAGCATAAGCTGTGTTTTATCCCCCATCTCAGCAATAAATACAGTAAGTAAAACTGTTAAAAACAATGTAAGTGATGTCATAAACTGATTCCTTATGAGCTGTAAAAAATGAAAAGACCCGCGCACTATAATAAGCGCAGGTCTCATTTACACAATAAAAGAATATTGCGTCAAGTTAAAAAAAGTCAGCTCATTTTAACACATTAATTTATCAGACTTTGTCTGTGTCTTTCGTACAAAAGAACTCCAGCTGCAACAGATACATTAAGACTGTCAATTTTTCCGCAGGTTGGTATTGAAACCACAGAGTCGCAGCTTTCCTGCAAAAGTCGGGCAATGCCAGTACCTTCGCTTCCCATTACAATTGCACTCTTGTCGCTGAACTTTAAATTTTGAAGGCTTTCGCCTCCGGCATCAGCACCATAGAGCCAGAAACCTGCATCCTTAAGCATCTGGGCAGCCCTTACAAGATTAGTAACAACACTTACAGGTACCCATGCACTGGATCCTGCACTGGATCTGCCAATAATCTCGTTGTCGCTAAAATCATTTGAACCGCGACGGGCAGGCATCACAACTAAATCTGCACCAAACTGATCACAGCTTCGGATAATTGCACCTACGTTATGAGGATCTGTTATAGAGTCAAGAATAATTACAGTTGCTTTTTTATCAGACACCTTTTGTGTAAGTATCCATTGGTCAAAATCAACTGCATTTGCCTTTTGACTTTCTTCACCTTCAACAACAAGTACAATACCTCTATGATCCCGGGCAACATCAGGCAGTACCTGAACAAGCACATCAAGAGCTTTGTTATCAGTATTTACACAGGTGATACCACCTTTTTTTGCCGCCTCAAGAATTTTTTTTACACGAGGTCCTATTTTTGCATACTGTATTGTAAGGCCTTTTACATCCCCACTGTCGCAGGCTCGTCTGACACGCTCTTCAATAGCATGAAAGCCTGTAATAATATTACGTGCCATAAACTAGCGGCCGCAGCACTGCTTGTATTTTTTACCAGAACCACATGGACAAGGTTCATTGCGACCGATTTTACGACCTTCGCGTACTACAGTTGTTGTCTTAATCTGGCCTACTGAGTACATCCAGTTACCGTTAATCTTTTTAAAGTAGCCTGTTTCGTGGTGTACATCACGGATACCCTTTGAAACATATGTTGCTTCAAACTCAACGATACCTTCATCATCACCTTCGCCACCCTTTTGAGTATTAAGGATCTTAAGGCCGTGCCATGTTGAGTTTTTGCTCCAGTCTTCAGTTGCCTTGCGGTCAATTTCAGCAATCTGATCACCTTCTTCACAAGAATTGATTATAAAGTCAATTTCCTGCTTAACATATGATGTATAGCGGGCACGCATAAGGGCTTCAGCTGTTAAAGCCTTTGAAGTTCCCTTAATGATTGGTTCACAGCACTCGCTGTATGTTTTTCCTGAGCCACATGGGCATAAATCTTTGTTTTCCATTCTAAAAAAGTCCTTATAGGCTAAAAGTATAACAAAACAATAAATCATTATCAATTGACACATATATAATTTACTGTTTCAGGTAAGTGCATTTTTTGTCTTATAACGGTGTAGGAATATTCATTTGACCAAAGGCCCGTCCCCTTGCTATTATAGAAGAGATGAATATTTTTCTGGGTATTGCAGCTTCTGGTGGAATCGGAATCGGTAAAGCATTTGTTATTCCTGACGAAGAAAAACGCACCATTCCTAAAACACATATCAATGATGATATAAAACCTTCTCAATGGGATCGCTTTAACAAAGCCCTTGCAAAAGTTACAGCAGATATTGCAAAGTCTCTTGATGAGTGTAAAGGAGACAAAACACAGAGTGAGATTTTTGAAACATATTTTCTCATGCTCAATGATCCGGAGTTTCTTAAAGACATAAAAAAATCCTTTGATGCTCACTCAATTAACATTGAGTTTGTTCTTAAAGTTAAAACTGAAGAATACGCCAATAAACTGCGCAACTCAGGCAATGAGTACCTTGCTCAGCGCGCTCAGGACATTACTGATGTTTTTGGCCGTGTTATGAACGAGCTTATTGATTACCACCCTTTTAACATTGAAACAGTTCCTGACGGATGTATAATTGTTGCAAACCAGTTAAACCCAAGTGACACAATTGTTTTATCAAAGCGTAAAATTGCAGGTCTTGCCCTTACTGAAGGCGGTATTTCAAGCCATGTAGGTATTTTAGCCCGCAACTTTGGTATACCTTCAGTATTTGACTTACATAAAATTACAAAGCAGATAAAAACAGATGAAACTGTTATCATTGACGGTGTCATCGGAGAGGCTATCGTTTGCCCTGATGATAACACATTAAATGAATATAAAATTAAAATTGCCGAAGACCTTAAGCATAAAGAAGCTTTAAGAAGATTCAGAGATTTAAGTGCAACAACAAAAGACGGTACAAAGTTTAAGCTTATGGCAAACATTGGTACTGTAGAAGAAGCAATTACTGCAAAAGACGAAGGGGCTGACGGTATAGGCTTGTTCCGCACTGAGTTTTTATTTATGAGTTCTTCTGATAAATCAACTTCTGCTTCATCAGCTTTCAGCGAAGAGACACAGTTTAAAGCCTATAAAGCAGTTCTTGAAACTATGAAAGGCTTACCTGTTACTATACGTACACTAGATGCCGGAGGGGATAAACTTATAAACTCACCGGACTTTACCCCTTGTGAAGAAAAAAATCCACTTCTTGGTTTAAGGGCTATACGTTTAAGCCTTTCAAACCCTCAGCAGCTGAAAACTCAGTTCAGAGCCCTTTACAGAGCAAGTGTTTACGGCAACTTAAAAATTATGCTTCCTCTCATTACAAGTAACGAACAGGTTGAAAAAGCTTTAGAAATTGCTGCAAAAGCAAGGGAAGAGCTTGAAGCTGAACATATCGACTTTAATCGAGACGTACCAATCGGTATAATGATTGAAACAGCAGCTGCCGCAATAACTGCTGACTGTCTTGCTAAGCGCTGTGATTTTTTTTCAATCGGTACAAATGACCTTACACAGTATACAATTGGCGTAGACCGTGAAAATGCCGCTGTAGCTCCACTCTACAACGAGTTTCACCTTGCTGTCCTTCGCCTTATCAACAATACAATTCAGTGTGCAAAAAAGGCTAAAATACAACTGTCAGTCTGTGGTGAGATGGCATCAAGACAGGACAGTGTCCTTGTATTAGGTGGTATGGGCGTGCGCACACTGAGCATGAGCCCGGGACAAATTACACAGGTAAAAGAACTTTTGTCCCGTTTTACTGTAAAGGAGCTGCAGGCAATTTCGTCTAAATCTCTTAATCGCCTGTAAAATTGCAATAAAAAGCTGTTACAACAAGCTGAATATTAGCATAAATTAAGCTTTTTACAGTATAGTATCTCAAGATATCTATTTTATGGACAAGGAAATCAAATGAAAAAATCCCGAAAAGAAAAGCCGGATTTCTCTAAACCAAAGCCAAAAAAGCAGGACTTGGACATTGAATTAACTGACGAACTGGAAAGGGAGCAAGAGTCTGGCGAACAGTCTGCACCTGAAGGTTCAGACGAATATGGTCCAAAGGATAATAACGCTACTGAAGAATTAAAGTTTTTTACAAACAAAACATACTTTAACCTTCCACTGGTTGTAATTGCCGGCCGTCCTAATGTTGGAAAATCAACTCTGTTTAACAGATTTTTAAAAAAACGACTTGCTATCACAGATCCTACTCCAGGTGTTACCCGAGACCCTGTTGAGTCAACTGCTTTTATAGCAGGTAAACCTGTTCACCTTATGGATACAGGTGGATTTAAACTGGACAGAGAAATTGGCACACGCGAAGCCGAAATGGATGAGCTTGTTGTTGAAAAAACACTTGCGATGTTAAAAAAAGCTGACCTTATTGTATTTTTACTTGAGTCAGGCCGTATAACAGGCGAAGACGAAGAGTTTATGCATATACTCCGTCCATACTGGAACAAAGTAATTACAGCTGTAAACAAGTGCGAGGGCGGAAACAATGAAGAAAACGCCTATAACTACTATCAGTACGGCTTTAATGAGCTTATGTTTATTTCGGCAGACCATGGAGACCGCATCCCAGAGCTCAGTAAGGCTATTGTAAGCCGACTTGACTTTAGCGGCGTTACTGAGGGCAATGCCGATGACCGCCCCATTAAAATTGCTATCATGGGTAAGCCAAATACTGGTAAGTCAACTTTATCAAACCGCCTTACTCAGACACAAAACTCAATTGTTTCAGATTATGCCGGAACCACAAGAGATGTTGTTGAAGGTTCATTCAGATTTAACGGCAGGGACTTTGAAGTTCTTGATACAGCAGGGATCAGACGAAAGGCAAAGGTACACGAAAATGTTGAGTATTACTCAGTAAACCGTGCAATTAAAACACTGGACGAGTGTGATATTGTCTTTTTGATGATTGATGCTCAGGAAGGACTTGCCGATCAGGATAAAAAAATATGTTCTTTAGCCTATGAAAGGGGCCGCGGTATTATATTTGTCCTTAACAAGTGGGATACCCAGGATCAGAGCAAAAAAACTCTTAAAGACACTGTTGAGTGGATCAAGATTATGTTCGGCCAGATGAACTATGCTCCTGTTCTTCCGTTAAGTGCAATGTACGGTGACGGCATAAAAGAACTTATGGAAACGACAATCAAGCTTTATAAGCAGCTTACCCATAAGGTAGGAACTTCTGCCTTAAATGCTGCATTGCAAGACTGGCTGTTTCACTATCCGCCTCCAGCATCAAAATCAATACATTTTAAGATCAGATACATGACACAGACAAGTTCAAACCCTGTATCATTCCGTATCTTTGCAACAGCTCCAGATAATGTACCGGGAAGCTATGTAACGTATCTAAAAAACCGTATTAGACAGGATCTAGGCTTTGATCAGATTCCTATCCAGCTTGAAATGAAGGCAAGCCGCAAACGATGGGAAAACCGCGATAAGAGTGGGCTCTCTTCTTCTGAGGAGTGATTCTTGGAAACATTTTCTACAGGTGAGGTAGAAGCTTTAACTGGTTTAACGACAGCTATGCTCTCATATTGGGAGCTGAATGTACCGTTACTAAACCCTCGTAAGACAAAAAGCGGATTAAAAAAGTATACGGCAAGAGATGTAGATATGCTTTTAAGGCTTAAATATCTTGTCAATGTAAAAAAATATACAATTCAGGGAGCTGGCATGAAATTGATTGAAGACTTGTCTTCATACGATAAAAATGCTCAACTTCTTGACAGCATCAGAGAACTAAGAGCTGATGTATCCCAGATGTTTAAGCTGATACATAAGTATCACACAAAAACTCCTACAGGTAAAAGCGATGAGTAAAAGAACAGATGATAATACAGCCTGGTACGAAAAGGCTAGCGGACGCAGACTCAAAAATACGAAAATGCAGAAGGTAAAGGACACTGAGCTGCATACTCCAAAAGAAAAATCTGAACTTAAATCAAAGGCCATTGCAAGCTGGAATATAGCTGATGCAAAAAAAACAAACGAGCGAAAAGCTAATAAAAGCTTTGATACTCATAAAAAAGTTCAGAAAGGTTGTGTACGTTCAAAAAAGCCATTATTCGATACTGCAAATATTCCTTCAGATGCAGTTGATATACTTAACAGCTTTGACGAAATTATCGCGAACACTCGTTCCCTGTCAGGTAAACAGAGAGTGCAGCTAGGAGGAGCCATAAAAAGGTTGTCCCATGAGCTTACTGACGACAGAGGCAGCAGACGTTTAGGCTACATGAATGATGCAGGGGCAGTAAGTGCCTACATTAATTACTTTATGTGGTGGAACCTTGTTCGCCTTACAAGACTTTTTGCAAACCTGCCTAAAAATGCCTTCAAATTTGGAGACAACGGTGTTGCCATTGATATTGGTTCAGGTCCATTAACTGTACCTGTGGCTTTATGGCTTTCACGACCAGAGCTTCGCTCTAAAAACATTACATGGTACTGCATGGACTTATCTCAAAGCGCCTTATCAGCTGGAGAAGATTTGTATCTTTCAATTGCAGCAAAGACCCTTAAACAAAATCAAATTCCATGGAAAATTGTCCGTGTAAAGGGTGCATTAGGAACAGCAATTAAGCAAAAGGCTGATTTAGTTACCTGTGCAAATGTTTTTAATGAAATTATACAAAACAGCGAAATGCCTCCTGATTATCTTGCAAAAAAACACTGTAGCGAAGTTATTTCGTATGTAAATAAAGAAGTGAATGCAACTCAAACAGTTCTTTTAGTTGAACCAGGCGATCCAAAATCAGGCCGTTTTGTTTCACTTATGCGCGATGCACTTATAAGACAGGGTTTTTCTCCTGTTTCTCCATGCCCTCACATGCACATGTGTCCAATGGATGGCAAAAAAGGCGGCAAATGGTGTAACTTTGCCTTTGACACTGAAGATGCCCCTGCAAAGCTTCAAAAGCTATCTGCAAAGTCTGGATTACCAAAAGAAAGAGCTGTGTTGAGCTTTGTTTTAGCCCAGCGAGATGAAGTTAAAAAAGAAGCTAAGGTTTTAGACACTGTCACTACAGATGAAAAAGATGTAAAGGATGAACAAAATAAGCTTTTGAACCTGCGTGTTACGTCTGACTTTATCAGACTACCTGAACTGCGTAAGTCAGGCTACTACTGCTGCAGTGAGGTAGGTCTTGTACTTGCAGTTGATGAAAGTCACTGTAAGCCTTGCAACGGAGATTTACTGACCATAAAATATCCTGACGCAAAGGATTTATGTATGAGAGATGAAAAATCTGGAGCAATTTTAATATCTATATAAACTGTAGTATAAAAAAAGGCGGACATTTTTTTTATTACTAAATGATTTACTCCGCCCTTTTGATTTTATATATAACAAAAAAAAGACGTTTGATCATATATGACCAAACGTCTTTTTTGTTTATTTGTCTTCCTTATACATTTGCTTTATTTCTTTTGCAAATATATCGTTGATTTTATATCGCATAATCTCTTGTTTTGCACTGAGCTCAACACCAACTTCAAAAGGCTTTTCAAGCAAAGTAAACTTATTTACTCTTTCATACATTTTAAAGCCGTTTTTAGCATTTACTCTGGTTGCAATTTCAGTCTCAATAAGACGATAAATCTCACCAGACTTTAAAAGATCACTGTATTTTTTATACTCAACTCCAGCTTCTTTAGCAAAGGCTTCAACCTCATCTTTATTAGGTACAATAAGAGCTGAGAGATATCGTTTGTCCTGTCCAATAAGTACTGCTGTATCAATAAAGCGAGACTCCTGCATTTTCATTTCGATTGGTGCAGGCTCTACGTTTTCACCACCAGTCTGAACAATAGTATCTTTAATGCGGCCACGTAAAACAATTTCATTGTTTACAGTAAGGATTGCAAGGTCTCCAGTGTTAAGCCAGCCGTTTTTATCAATGGCTTTTGCTGTGAGCTCAGGCTGCTTGTAATAACCTTTCATTACAGTGCCGCCTTTAACCTCAAGCACACCTTTTTTTCCTTTACCTAAATCCTTACCAGTTTGAGGATCAACAACCCTGGCTGCAAGGCCTCTGATTGGTGAGCCTACAGTTCCAAAAATTGGTTTATCTAATGGACGAACCGAAATAATAGGTGCAGTTTCGGTCATACCATACCCTTCAACAAGTTTTATACCTATAGCCCAGAAAAACTTATCAACTGCAGGTGATAAAGCTCCGCCCCCTGCAATACCGCCTCTGAAGTTTTTACCAAGCATAGCTCTAATTTTACGGAATATGATTGCACCGCCTAAAAGTTTAATTGGGTATAAAACCAGCCACGGAATTACAAAGCCAGGCCACTGAAGCCATCTCTTATCAATACCAAAACGAGCAGTTTTATCAAACAAAACACGATCTATCTTTGAGTGAATAAGAGCAACTCTTGTAAAGAACCTGAACAGTGCATAAACAATACCGCCTGTCTTACGCATTTTGCGATAAATGCCTTCATATACGGCTTCAAATACACGTGGAACTGCAGGTAAAAGCTGTGGATTAAGTTTAGCTATATCTGCTAAAAGTACAGGTCCTACAGGCTTTGAGTAACAAAGTGTTGCAGCCTGACTCATAACAACATACTCAACGGCTCGTTCAAAGGCATGCCATACAGGCAGAACAAGTATACCTCTGTCGCCAGGTCTTAACCAAATGCGCTCATCAATTTCGTCAAGCTGTGTAATAAAGTTTCCATGACTGAGCATTACACCCTTTGGCTGACCTGTTGTACCTGAAGTAAATATAATTGTTGCAATATCATCCCACTGGCCTTTGTCCATTTCTTCGATGACTTTACCATGGTTTGCTTCATTGTATTTTTTACCTTCGTCAATAATCTGGCTGAACGACACAAGTGAAATATCAGCATTTCGGCACTCTTCAACATCTTTTTCAACAAGAGGCTCGATGCTAATAATCTGTTTTACTAAAGGAATGCTGTCCTTTATACTCAAAAGTTTTTGAACCTGCTTTGAGTTTTCAACAATTACATACTTACACTCTGCAAATGACAAGATATATGACAAATCACCAATTGTTGCATCACAACCACGAGGAACATCAATTGCTCCAATTGTTAAAAGGCCTAAATCAGCCCATTGCCACTCTTTTCTATTATCTGATATTAAACCGACATGATCTTCTCTTCTGATACCATTAGCTAAAAAACCACCGGCTGCAAAAAGAACCTGTTCATATACTTCTTTATAAGTAACTGGCTCAAAATTACCATCACTACCACGAGACATTTGGAATGCTATCTCAGGATATTGAGACACAGTCTCTCTAAACATCCTTGGTAAAGTTTTTTCCATTAGAAATTCCCCTAAAGCTCAAAATGACAAACTTTGATTTTTTGTAATGGGACAAGTATATAACCAAACAGATTAAATTTCTACAGAAAAATTCATTATAAAAAAGCAAATAACAAATTTAAAAAATTTAAGTAAACATATTAGAGATTTTAATACATTTTTAATTGACAAATACTAAAGCTAATTTTAGACTAATGAATGTTAGTTATAAAAAAGTATTAACTCTTTCTGTTTTCTTCTATTTATAGGTATGCTTGAGTTATAAAGGAGAGTCATTTATGCCATCTTCGGAGAAAATTACACACGAAAAGATTATCAATGCAGTACTGTCATCAGCCTTTGTTAAAGGCAATGGTGCTACATCCCTTGTAGATATTGCCGATAAGCTTGGCATAAAAAAAGCATCACTTTATAACCACTACGAAAGCAAAGATGCAATGATTGCAGACACATTAAAGTATTGCAGTGAGTATCTACGTAAAACAACCTTTATACCATCAGACATGCCGACAATTGCACAAAAATACTCAGCCGACATTATACTAAAAGGCATTGCAAACAGGTGGTTCAAAATAAATGAAAAAGAGCCTCTGCTGTACATATATTCATTTATAGAGTCTGAAAAGTATTTTTCAAGCGCAGCTTATGACATTGCAGAAGAAATTAGAACAAAGCTTACAGAGCAGACAGTCTATGTACTTACCTGCATGGCTGACAGCGGTAAAATTAAGCACACAGATCCAGCTGAAATACAGCTGCTTGCCTCCCTTTTTGTCAGCATAATCAGAGAGCTTACAGACAAATATATTACCCAGAAAAAGCAGACTATACGGTCAAACCCAGAAACAGGCACTGGTTCATTGTTTGACACAGCAATTGACAGTGAGCAACCCCATACAGAATCAGATAAATTAATTGATCATTTCTGCACTGTTTTAAAATAGCCGGCTTGCATTACCTGGCATTTACATATATATTTAAAGTGTGTCAACACTATATATCGTAGGAACTCCAATAGGCAACCTTGGAGACATAACATTCAGAGCAATTGAAACTTTTAAGTCTGTTGATGTAATTGCAGCAGAAGATACAAGACATACATTACAGCTTTTAAGTCATTTTGAGATACGTAAGCCTTTAATTTCGTGCAGATCTCAAAATGAAGCATTTGCAGGACAAAAGATTATAAAACTCCTTGATGAAGGACAAAACATTGCATATGCAAGTGATGCCGGAACACCAGGGGTTTCAGATCCTGGAGCAGTACTTGCAGGATTGGCGAGAGAGGCTGGTCACACAGTTGTTCCTATTCCAGGTCCAAGTGCATTTGCAACTTTGGTTAGTGTTGCAGGAGCCGGTGGAAAAACGCTCATATTTGAAGGTTTTTTATCACCAAAACCAGGCCGCAGGCGTTCACGTCTTAGAGAGCTTATGGCAACAGGAGATGCTATCGTTGTATACGAATCTCCATTCAGAATTGTTAAGCTTTTGACAGATATAGCCGATATTGAAAGTGAGCGTCGCGTAGTAGTTGGTCGTGAGCTGACAAAGCTCCACGAAGAGATAACAAGCGGTTCTGCAGCAGAACTGAGAGACAACTATGCTTCAAGAGACAAAGTTCTTGGAGAATTTGCTGTTTTCATTTCTGGCAGTAAAAAAGCTCAACTTTCTGACGAAAGTTCCGATAATTAATGTGTAAGGCAGGTCACTTATGATGATAAATTTAGACAAAGTTAGTGGTATTCAACCACTTAACAACGTAAATAACACACGTCGCACAACTGGAACCGAGAGTGTAAAGTCAGGAACAGATACTATCAGTATTTCAGATGAAGCAAAAGAAGCTGCAAAAGCATACTATCTTAATCAAGTTGCTGATGAGACACCTGATGTACGTGCAGACTTAGTTGCTTCAATCAAAGAAAAAATTAAGGACCCAAATTATCTTAATCCAGATGTTATTCGTTCTGCAGCAGAACAAATTATGACAAACTTTGGTCTGTAATTCTTTTATAACGGATAATTAGAAAAAAGACGGAGAAAACTCCGTCTTTTTTTTTGATGTTTTTATCTTCCTATAGTATCATTTAAGAATATACAGCGGGAGTTTATCTATGGCGGATTTCTCATTCAAAATTACACCAAATATTCTTTTAGGATCTTATACAACAAGCAGACTTGGAGAATATGCACTACAATACGGCAACAGATATCTGGTTGTACTGGATCCAATACTGAAAGATACACCTGTCCACGAAAAAGTATCTTCTTCTTTGAGAGAGCGCAACATTGATTACTACATCTTTGATGAAGTACCCCAGTCTGCAAACTCAAAACACTTAAAGAGAGCTCTTGACCTGGCTAAAAAGTCCTTTATCAAGGGTATCATTGCAGTAGGTGGCTCCAAAACAATTTCCCTTGCACGCTCTGTAAGCTCGCTTATAAACGAAGATAAAGACTTATACGCATTTTTGGACGGTGAAGTACAACCAACTTCCCAAGGTATACCATTACTTTGTGTAATTACCACATCCTGCGATCCATTTGTCTTTACAGATAAAATACCTGTATTTGATGCCCGCAACAATCAGCTAAAAATACTGCAGTCACAGCCAAACCTTGCAAAGCTGGTTTTAATCGACTCAAATACCGCAGTAACAATGACAGACAATCAGCTTACAACATCAGCACTTTCAATCCTTTGTATGCTTACTGAGTGCTATCTTTCACAAAAAGCAAACTTTTTCAGCGATATGCTCGTTGAAAAAGCTCTACAAATTGCTGCCACAACAATGAATGGTCCTGAAAGTCTTTCTGTTACATCCACAAAAGAAGAATTATATGCCCAGTGCGGATGCCTGGCATCCCTTGCAGCCGCAACATCATCAACAGGACACGGAACTCTTTTAGCGCTCTGTTGCAACGCAAGGTACAAAGTATCAAAAGCTCTTACATCAGCAGTTCTTTTTCCATATTTAATTGAAGAATGTGCTACTTATAAGGCACAAAGACTTGCAACAATAGCTAAAATGCTTAATATATGTTCACAGGATACTCCTGACACTGAAGCTGCAAAAGCATACGCCGATGAAATACGCCAAAGGCTTGCAAAAGCAAACCTTCCAGGTCGCTTAAAGGACCTGTCGGTCACTGTTGAACAGTTTGCATTAGTAGCACAGGATGCAGGAAAATTAAACTTAATTAACGATTTACCAAAAAGCATGACTAGTGATGATTTATTTAATCTCATTAAAACTGCTTATTAAACGAAAATGATTGAACCAGGAAAACTAAACCATCTCGAACCAGGTCAAAAAAGACGTAAGCTGGCACTTACATTTGGTGCCCTTGAACGTGATATTGACGGTATACCTGAAAAAGGTAATGAATATAGCTTTAAAAGTATGTCACGAGCTGATTATACAAAAAAACTTATCGGCATTTTGTTGAACGACCCCGAACTTAAAAGTGAACCAAAGGAACTGTTAACCCAGATACTTGCCGAGCCTGTGTTTGACGAAAAAAGAGCCTGCAATGTAGCGCGCAATACACTTTTATCAATAATAGGATCGTTTCCGGCAGAATGGGATTTGATAATAGCTCCTCATGCAAATCCGCTAGACGAAAATGGTGTTGTAAAAGAAAGAGAGTTTTACCCAGGTGTTGCTGTTTATGCAGAAGACATACGTTCCCCTTTTAACCTTGGATCCATATTCAGGTCAGCAGAGGCAATGGGGGCCGAAAAAGTATATATATCTCCTTTATGTACTCCGCCAGACCACACAAAAGCATTGCGAAGCGGTATGGGATGTATCGAAACAATGGGATGGGAGCGCAAGGCATTAAATGAACTACCTGAAGACGTACCTGTATTTGTACTTGAAACAGGTGGTACCCCTATTGAAGAGTTTAAGTTTCCAAAGCAGGGTATCTGTATCATAGGCTCTGAAGAACTTGGTGTAAGCCCAAAAGCCCTCGAAAGAGCAACCTATGGAAGAGTAACAATACCAATGAAAGGCTTAAAGGCATCTCTTAATGTAGGTGTTGCCTTTGGCATTTTAATGCAAAAGTGGACCGAGTATCTCGAAAAAAACAACAATAACTAAACCTTAGTGTGGATGGCAAATGCTGAAGAAAGCTTTTCGCTAAGCTTTTTCAGCTGCACCTCACTAGTTATGTGAAACATACCAAGTACATCGCTATCAAACTGATAATAATCAACAACACCTTCCTGATAATGAATGACCATATCAGACAGATAAACAATACTTGTTACAGTCTTAGACTCCTCCCCGGCAAGTTCGACAGAGTGGTGATATCTGATTACATCTACAATGATCTTAGGCAGGTTCCATTTTTCTGCAACAAGTGCACCAATTTCGCCATGATTTACGCCGGCAATAAGCTTTTCTACCAGTTCTGCAGGTATATTTTTTGCAGCACAAATCTTTTTAATATTTTTAATTACGTCTGGATGAGCAGTTTCAAAGATAAGCTTACCCATATCATGCAAAAGGCCGCAGACATAAGAGTTTTCAAGTACGAGCTTATTGCTGGCACAAAAGTTTCGGGCAATATTATATGAATAAAAAGCTGTTTTATAGGCATGTTCCCATAAATCACGCTTTGCACCACTTCCGTCAGGTTTTAAAAGATTAATTGATGCCACTGAAATAATAAGGTTTTTTATGCCCCTTATGCCAACAAACTTAACGGCATCAGCTATACTGCTGCATGGAGATGACAGTGAAAACATTGCAGAGTTTACAAGCTTTAACAAATCAGTAGACAATGAAATATCACTGGAAATTGTTGAAGCAATTTCACTCATCTTTGATTCGGGATCATTAACAAGCTTTGTCATCCGTACGATACTGTCCGGGAACATAGGCAGATCTTCGATAATTTTAACAAACTCCTGACTGACAACCGAATATGCTTTTTGGGTGTTTTCACTTAAAGGCAGCAGGATTCTGGTAATAGTCTCATCTCCCTGAACAAAAACCTGAAAATTTTCTTCAGTAAGTCCTATTTTTTGCAGCATCAAAATCATAATGATAAGGCCAAGCCCAGCTCCTTCGCTGGCATCTAAAACCTGATTGGCTGCATTGTCCAGTGTCTTGTACTGCTGAGCCCTGCTCAATTTATCATGGATACGCTTATACTCTGTAAGTGTAAGCTTTGAGTTATTACGAACTTCAATTTTTATGATATTTGCTTTTATTTGCAGAATAAGCTTTATGTAAAGCCCGGCTTTTTTTTGCAGAGCCATATAATACTTTAAGTTATCAAGAGTATCAGCCTTAAAGTTCACCATTCCCTTTTCATACTCTTGCGGATTATTTATATCAAGGTTCTTTTCTTTAAAATATATACGCTTGGTGTTTGCTTTTTTTGCATTTGTAACAAGCTCATTGAGGCAGTATGTGAGATACTCAGTCATCTGGGACTGATCAACTTCACTTAAAAACGAAGTCACAACAGCTTCCATATACAGTTCCATCTGATGTGGATTTGTATACGTTGTTACCGAAAGAGGAATGCCGGTACGAACGGCCATTTTAATTTTTTCGATATCAAGGGGAATTTCCCTGTTCTCACTCATCTCCATCTTTTTCATTATATCATAGTTCCTTCTAAATTAAAGCATTAATAAAGTGTAATAGTGGAATTAGAATGTTTTTTTAGTTATTATTAGTATTATGTACGATTTATTTATTGCTCAAATATTTGTTGTCTTTTTACAGCTGATAACAGAGCTGCGAATATTTTTTTTACACCACTCCCGCACTGACTCATTTTCAGTAGCATCAGTTGCAGGTTTGTTTATAGCACCTTCATTAGTTTTGTTATGGGGTGTAAACCCATTTTCACTTTTTTTATGTGTAATTTCCTTTTTGCTTTTTATAATCAACATACATGCACTTCAAAAGCTTGCTTCAGGAGTACTTGTTGACTCTTACAGCTTTTGCTTTATTGCTTTAGATTTTGTTCTTTTTATCCTTACTGCAGTTTGTACTTCACTGATTTTATATTTCAGGCCAGTACAGATAGCCCCTCAAAAATACAAAGTTAACCGCACAAAAGTACTTTTAACAGGTTCTATGACAAAAGGCTTTACCATTAAGAAAAACTTTTTTTCAAAAGAAAAAACAACAGGTAAGCTTTACATATACGAAAGCCAGGATAAAACAAAACTAAAAAAACAGACATTAATAATTACAACAGATACAAAGTCCGACATAGACCAGTACGAGCCATATATGATTTTAATGGCCCAAAAAGGCTACAGAGTTTTAGCAGCAGACTTTTATCCTGACGACTACCCTTTTTATTCAAATATTCTTGATACAAAATATGTACGTCGCCAATCAAGTGTTTATCTATCATTTATTAACGATGAACAATATGCAAAGAAAGAGCGAAACAGACTGCTTTTTATTCAAAAAAGCTATGAAGCTTTGTCTGCCATTGCCATCGACAAATACGGCAGCAATGCAAAGCTTTTTTATATAATTGACGGTATCGATTTTGACACTATTTCACGAGCCTATGCAAAGTTTAAAACAAATACAGCAGGGGTTTATCCGTTAAACCGTATAAGCGAGTACAAAAGCTCAGGCTACGGATTTATCGAACAGACAAGTCCGCTGCTTGCCAGACAGTTTAACCTGAAACGGGACAAAACACTGTTTATTCCAAGGTATTGTGCAAACAAGACTGAACAGGCCATTATTAAATCTGAACAGTAAAACATAATTACTAGACGATAGCATTACATTTATATTATAATTTATTATTATGGCAACAGATACAATCGCCGTAGAATTTAAACCTAAGTATCCTGGTCTTGATAAAATCTTACCAATGATTCTTATGGTTCTGGTAATTCTTGCAGATCAGATTTCAAAACTTCTTATTGTTAAAAACATTCCTCTTTATACAGTTGGTGCCTCTTTTTTTGGAGATTTTTTACGTATCATACATGTATGTAATCCCGGAATCGCTTTTAGCATAGGACAAGGCTGGTCTTTAGCTGCAAGGGGAATCCTCTTCAGGGCAGTTCCTCTTATTGTAATTATTATCGTACTGGTAGTTTACTTCCGTAGCGACAGTTTTACAAATCTTCAGAGATGGGCTATTGCAGGTATTACAGGTGGAGGCTTCGGCAACCTCATTGACAGATTTTTCAGAACAGAAGGTGTTGTTGACTTTATCGACGTAAAGTTTTACGGCCTTTTTGGCATGGAGAGATGGCCAACATTTAATATTGCAGACTCTGCAGTTGTTGTATGTGGTATTCTTCTTATTATTTCTTTTTTATTTACAGTAAAAGACGGAGTAAAGCATGACTAAAAAAGAACGTTCTGCTCTTTTTACAGTTTTGACTTCTGTATTAAATATTGTAATTACTTTATCCATTGAAGCTGTATTAATCGTCGGTCTATTTTTTATAATCCGTATGATTCCAAATGCTCAGGATAATATACCTGTAACTGTAGTATTGCCTTTCATCTTATTTGCAGGTCTTATTGCAGGCTTACTTTCCTTTGTGAAAGTTACCGGCTGGATTATAAAGACTTTTAAGCTTGAAGATAAGTTAGATGCTAAGATCGTAAAAAGATACATCCATCAATAAAAAAATTGTTTCAGGTATAACCATAAGGCCTTCGTTTCAGAAGGCCTTTTTTTTCGCAAACACAGTTTTTATGTAGACCCACGAACTATAGTTTATAATACGTGTGGTTACATAAAAAAAACAGCCACTTTATATAAAGCGACTGCTTTTATGCATCAAGACTTTATTATAAAACCTAACTTATGCCTGAAGAGCTGTTACAGCAACTGTATCTACGATTTCGTCAACGTTACAGCCGCGTGAAAGGTCGTTAAGAGGCTTTGCAAAACCCTGACAGATAGGACCAATTGCCTTCCATCCACCCATACGAGCAGCAATCTTGTAACCAATGTTACCAGCATTGATGTTAGGGAAGATAAATGTGTTTGCATGACCTGCAACTGAGCTTCCTGGAGCCTTAAGTTCACCAACCTCAGGAGCAATAGCAGCATCAAACTGGAACTCACCGTCAAGAGCAAGTTCTGGAGCCTTTTCCTTAGCAAGAGCTGTAGCTCTCTGTACCTTACCTACAGTATCACCGTTTTTAGGATCTGCTCCACTACCCTTTGTAGAGAATGAAAGCATAGCAACTTTTGGTTCAAGACCAGCAATCTTTTTAGCTGTATCAGCTGAAGCAATAGCAATGTCAACAAGCTGTTCTTCAGTTGGGTCAATGTTAATAGCACAGTCACCAAATACTGAAACACCCTTATCGAGGTATTTGTTTCCACCTTCTGGAGCAACCATTACAAAGCATGATGAAACAGTTGTTACACCAGGAGCTGTCTTAATAACCTGAAGACCAGGGCGAAGTGTGTTAGCTGTTGAGTGACAAGCACCAGATACAAAACCATCAGCAACACCAGCTTTGAGCATCAATGCACCATACATTGTGTTGTCAAGCTTGTCCTTACCTTCCTTACCATCTTTTGAAAAGTTTGCAAACTTAAGGAGGTACTCTTTTGCTGCTGCTGTATCAGCATATTCTGGAAGACCAGTCTTCTTATTAACTTTTCCTTCACGTGCTTTGAAAAGAAGTTCAGCATACTTGTCGATATTAGCATCTGTTGCTGGATCAACAATCTGTACACCTGTCATATCAAATCCAAATTCTTTGATTTTAGCTTCATTACCAAGAAGAATAATCTTTGCAATACCTTCTTTTACTACTACTGATGCAGCTTCAACAACGCGTTTATCTTCGCCTTCACAAAGAACGATTGTTTTACCTGCAGCTTTAGCTTTAGCTCTAAGTTCTTTTACAAAGTCCATAGGAATATCCTTAAAAATTAAAAATAAAGTGAAATTAAATATTCACCCTAATAAGATACCACTATCTTGCCTTTGGAACAAGAGTTTATAATTTTTAACATAATTTTTATTTGCACTGCCTAAAAACAAAAAAAGCGTCTCTCATTGAGACGCTTTGTAAATTAATATCCGTCACTCATACTACGGTTAAGGTCTTTCTGGCATAGTTCCTGATAAACAAGACTTCGCTTTTTAAGTTCATCCTTTCGAGACTGTGGAAACGGCATGTGTCGCCAAAATATACCACGAACTTCTTTACTGAGCTTTTGAACTCCCTCTGATTCCTTTGTCATCCAAAGTACATAGTCGCTTATGAAGTATGATTTAAGGTCACCTTTAAGCTTTTGACTGTCTATCCACTGGTAGTACTGACCTGTAAGGCCTTCTTCCATCCAGTAGTAACTGGCTTTTTCTTTTGCGACCTGCCATCTCAAATCAGCAACAGCCATAAGTACACTTATCTTTAAATCACGTGGATACATAGGGACAACAATACGGCCTCGGCTTGTTATACGGTTATAACGGTCAAAAGGCTCCCAGCAAAAACCAAAGTCACCATATGTTGGTATAATAAGAGTATAAGGCACTATGCGGTGTGGTGTGTTTTTATGAATACGACAGAACGCACCAGGATCAAGACTTTCAATCCATGCTAAGATATCAATAACATTTTCTCTAAAGCCGGTTGATTTAGGCAGACAGTGATAAAACTCTCTTGTATAGATTGGAAACTGATTACCCTGACGACCACAAGTCATTTTTGCCATCTGGCGTATTGTGCCGTGTTCTGTTGTAATATCTGCAGAACTAACTTCGATAATTTCAGGACCATCTGAGATTTTTGCATCAAGTGACTGTTCTATACTCTTTGCTTCTTCATATTCTTTCAGATACCCTGCAAGTTCCTTGTCATTTCGCTGTAATGACCTTAAGCGTTCCTGAATCTCTGCAAACAGCTTTTTCTGGACTTCAGTATAAGGCTGCTTATGAGGTTCAAGTCCAAGCATTGGAGCATGATCACATAAGGCATCAATACGAGACTTTAGCTCACTTTCCATCATTGCTCTTTCAGTTTCTTTTGCATTAACAAAGCTTTCAGAACTCTGAAGTTTTCCGTCATTCTTACTTTTAAGCTGCATAAGCCTCTGCTGTTCTGCTGCAGAGTCCCCGTTACCGCTCTTTTTAGGTCTACCTTCATCAGTTGCCGACAGGTTCATGCGTCCTGTAGCAATGTCTCTAAACCATTCATCCAGATAATATACAGGTTCCCCGGTAACATTATCCATAATAACTTTTGAAAATAACTCCTTCTGCTCAGGAGTGAAAAGAGAAGGCAAAACAACACCAAACCTCATTAAAAGTTTTTTTGACATGGGCACAGAGCTGTCTGCCATCTTAGGAGCCATAACCCGCAAAAGCTCCCAGTAAGCCATTACTATCTGCTGTCGGTATACAGTACGATCCTTTGGATCTGTACATGTTAAATACTTTGATAATATCTGATGTACTCGCTGAGCCTGGTCACCTTCGCCGTTAAGAGCTGTCTTATAGTACATTTTATCATTAAAGAACTCATGGGGAGTATCTTCATAATACTTTTCGATTGGTTTAAACTGAGTAATACTTAAGTCTACATTGTGTATTGTATCGTTTGAAGGTTTACCTGAATCAGCTGTAATAGGAGCACCACCTAAAGACAGCGCATCACCGCCTGTGTTTTCAGCTAATAGGGCTTCAATAGTAGGGTCTAATTCTGAATCACTCATATACTACTTCTCCATGGTGCATATTATAGCATGATAATTTTCAAACTGTAAAATTTAAACTATTGAGACTTACTTCACCTGAGTGAAGACTTTCAACAGTACCATCTGATTTTTGGACAACAAGCTGAGCTTTATCATCTATATCAAGAATCAAAGCCTGATATGGCTCCTGTCCGCTAAGACCTGCCACAGGATTAACAAGAACTGTTTTTCCAATCAAAATACTTTTGTCCCTGTACTTTTGCATTAATGGTTTTAAAACAGTACTGTCTTTTTTTTCAATTGCTGTATAATAAGCTAAAAGCTTTTTTACTATTAAAGAAACTAATTCATTTCGTGATACAGGATTTTTTTTATATCCAAGCTCTTGAAGCAAAGCTCCTGCTACTTTACCGGCTTCTTTACCAAAATCAACGGGATAAAGATTTATACCTATTCCTGTAACACAGGCTTCAACCCTACCTGTTTCAAAATTGGCAGAACCCTCAGTTAATATACCGCAAACTTTTCGGCCATTTACAAAAACATCGTTTACCCATTTTATGCCGCTGCTTTTTGTTTTATAAAGCTCATCAATGGCCTCGCTTACTGCAACTGCAGCTGTTGCAGTCAAAAATGAAGGATCTGATATACCGCTTTCAGGGGCATACAAAAAACTAAAATATACGCCTGTGTTTGGAGGAGAAACAAATACTCTGCCCATTCTTCCTCTGCCACTAGTTTGATGCCCCGAAACAAAAAGTGATTTGTTCCATAAAGCTCCCTTTTCAGTAAACTTACCGTCAGGTCCTATAAACGAACCTATTTCAGAAATTTTTCGTTTACCTGCAAGATTTGTGGAGTCTACACTTTCATAAACCTCAACAGGTCCGTAATCAAAACCTGCTTCTTCAAGGTTCTTTTTTATAATCTCACTATCAAGAGGATCTGGCTCTGCAACTATTTTGTAGCCGCGGTTTGTTATCCCCTCAATTATGTATCCCTGCTTTTTTAATGAAGCTATTGCTTTCCATATTGCTGTACGAGAAACAGAGCAAAGACAAGCAAGGTCTTCTCCTGATATATGGCCCCGGTCTGCATCTAATAAAAGAGCTTTTACCTTTTCTTTTGTAGTCATTTATAATCCTTAAGTCTTATAATTTTAGTTACCAAGCACTGTAAAATCTTCAACACCAGTGCAAAAAGCAATACCACTGCCTTTTTCGTTTAAACATCTAAGAGACTTAACAGCATCAAGAACAGCCATTTTTTTTTGTTCGTCAACAATAATCAAAAGCATCTCTTTTTCAGGAACAATGTGAACCCCAAAAAAAGTTGAGTCCTCTTCACGGGCAGTTCCTCTGGCATTAATTACAGTTCCACCCCCGGCTCCTGCACTGCGGGCCTTAGCCATAACATCATCTGCATATCCCTTATTAAGAATAACTGCAATAAGAGAGTTTGAGTTTGTATTTTCCATTGTTTTATCTCCATTACGAACCTGACCATTTTTAAACACAGAGTCAAGATTTACTGTAAACATTGTCCCCCAGCCTTTTTTGTAAGGGGCTGCTGTATTTTCTAAGGAGCTTTTTACGTCATTGATATTTGAATCATCTACTATTGTTAAAATTACATCTTTTGAAGCTTCCCCAAGTCCAAATACAGCCTTTAAGTTTGAAGAACCTAGATGTCGCCCCATAAGGACAGTTCCCCCCCCGGCTCCTGCATTACGGGCTGCCATTGTGCATATATCGCCTTTGTTGTGAGGCACAACTGTAATTATAAGCTTAAAAAAACTCACTGCTCCCTCTCCTTTGATACACTATATATAATACCAAGAATCTGTATTGCAATAAGTGGTGTCATGGCAACAAGCGCTATAACACCAAAGGCATCAGTTGCAGGGTTTCCTCCCACAGCACTTGAAGCGCCTAATGCAAAAGATAATATAAAAGTACTGGTCATAGGACCTGAAGCAACCCCGCCTGAGTCAAAGGCAATACCTGTAAAAAGCTTTGGGCTGACAAATGTAAGAGTAAGTGCAATCAGATAGCCCGGTATTAAAATATACCACAGGCTAAATCCTAAAAGAACCCTGAGCATAGACAATGCAACCGAAACTGAAACACCGGAGGATAGCGCTAAAAGCATGATTTTACGTTTAATTGTGCCTCCTGATACAGCTTCCACCTGTTGGGTTAATACCCACACTGCAGGCTCTGCACAAACAACAACTGCACCAAAAACGAGGGCTGTCAAAATCAAGATTAAGCTGCCTGTTACAGAAGAGCAGGCATTATATCCTAAAACAGCTCCCAGGTTTTGACCCGCACTCATAAAGCCTCCCTGGGCTCCTGTTAAAAACAGTACAAGGCCAATGAAACAGAGTATAAAACCTGCTATCATACGCATTACCTGAAAAGGAGGAAGCTTTATCAAAAATAGCTGAAAGACAAAAGCCATGAAAGCTAAAGGAGCTAATGCACTTAACACTTCCCCAGTCACATCAGGGAGCATTTTAAAAAACACACTCAGTCCGTATGATACGTTTTCAATATTATCTACCGTTACAGCCGGACTATTAATGATATTACCAGCTTTCCCTGATAAAATTATGCCATACACACACACTGCAGCTATAGGTCCAATTGATGCTATCCCTGTTAAGCCAAAGCTGTCGTCCTGGGCTTTACCCGAGCTACCCCTTACTGCGGCAACACCCATACCAAGCGACATGATAAAAGGCACTGTCATAGGACCTGTGGTAGCACCACCTGAGTCAAAAGCTACCCCTTGAAACTTTGCAGGGATTGCAAAAGCAACTAAAAACACAATTACATATGACACTGACAAAACCACGTTTAGCGGCAGTGACATAACTGTACGTAAAACACCTAGAGCAACAAAAAAGCCTACTCCACAGGCAATCATTGCAACAAGGGCCCATTTGTTTACAGAGCTATCGATCCCTTTAACCTGATTTGCTAAAACCTGAACATCAGGCTCAGCAACAGTAACAATGAAACCAATAAAAAAAGATGTAATCAAAAGCAAAGGTAGATTTTTTTTTGCCGTCAGAGCCGCACCGCTTCTCTCGCCCATAGGCAAAATACCAATATCTACCCCCAATAAAAAAAGAGTAAGACCTATGATTACAAAAACTCCTCCTGCTAAAAAACGGAACAATACTGAACCACTTAGCTTTGCAACTGTACTGCCTAAAATCACTACAATAAACATAACAGGCAGTACTGAAGTAAGAGTCTCCTTAAACTTTAGGTAAAAGTTCATTTTACTTTTTTGCCTTCCTTATTTTACTTGTAGCAGTTAAAGCCAGTTTCTTCGATACCTTTTACCCAGCGGCCTGTATAATATTTTGCCCCTTCAAGGTCCATATCTTTATAATTTCCGCATTCTTTTTCAGTAGCTGCAGGAACAGGCTTATCCCATACCGAAACCTTTTTAAACACATTAACCATGTGTTCTGCAATTTCTTTTTCAGTACGATCTCCCCATACAGTTAAGTAATAACCTGTACGGCATCCCATAGGACTAAAATCAATGACGCCTTCCATTTCGTCTCTGATATACTCAGCAGTAATATGCTCTATTGTATGTATCGCACCTGTACCCATAGCTTCTTTATTTGGCTGACACAGACGGATATCAAACTTTGTTACAACATCTCCTTTTTCACCAACTTTTTTTCCGGCTAAACGCACATATGGGGCTGTAACCTTTGTATGATCTAAATTAAATGAATCAACATTATACTTTTTTTCTGCCATAAAAATGCTCCTTAGTTCTATTATATATCTTTTTATTGTTAACTTTGAAGTAATGTTTTCAATATATTTTGTTTTTAAGCTTATATATAATTTATTGTTAAATTTCACATCTGCCTAGAAAATAGTTGCACAAAAGTTTGATTTTATTTTAAAGATACCGCAAAATTATTTACTAGAGGTATACATGAAAATACATATCCACAGTTTAAAATATAAGCTTGCAGTTGCAAATGTCCTCATTGCACTGTTTTCAGTCCTCATGGTTTCAATTCCTCTTTTAACTTTGGAAACCAAGGAACTCAAAAAAAATATTCTTGATTTAACAGACTCAAAGATTACAAATGCACAGTCATTTGTAAATCTTTTTTTATCAAAGCCATGTGATATTGTTACAACAGCAAACTCGTACATTGCTCTGTCTGAAGGCGATATCGACAAAGACTTCAGCGAAAATATGTTTGATACAATGATTAAAGGTGACGAAAACCTTTATGTACTGTACTATGCCCAAAATCTTGCATATAAAGATGGTGGTATCTTTTACTCCAGTGATCATTGGGAACCTGAGTCAGACTATGATCAGACAAAAAGCGACTGGTTTTCAAAAGCGCTAAACAGTCATGAAGTAGTTATCACAGACCCATATATTGATACTCAGTCAAATAACGCCATTACCACAATTGCAAAAGGTGTATATCATAACAACACATACATAGGTGTCACAGGTCTTGATATACAGCTTTCAAAACTGACAGAGCTTATAAGTGATATAAAAATATCAAAATCAGGTGAGTCATTTCTTTTAACAAAGGATGGTACTTATCTGACCAACAGAGACTCTTCAAAAATCCTTAAAGGTAAAATCACTGATAAAATTTCAGACTTTAATGAGTTTATGTCAGAGATTTCACTTGATGACACACTTTTTATTGAAGATAAAAAAGCAAACTTATACTGTGCCATGAGAAGGGTGTCAGACGAAAGCGGATGGATATTTGTTACTGAAGGTCCTTTAAAAGAGCTTTATGAAGCAAACCAGAAAAATATAAACATGATTATAATCATTTCGATTTTCAGTCTTATTGAAGCTGCCATAATTGCTATAATCATTGCCCATAAAATAGTAAAGCCTATCAGGACAGTTGACTCTACTGTAAACGAAATTGCTGACGGAAACGCAAACCTCACTCATAACATTGACTTTAAGAGCCGTGATGAAATAGGCTCCCTTATAAAAGGTTTTAATAACTTTATTAAAAAGCTCCATACTATTATCAGTCAGATAAAAAGCAGTAAAAACGATTTGAGTATTGTTGAAGATGATTTGCAGACACGACTTAAAGACACCCGCCAGACCATCGAAACAATTTTAACAAATATAAACAATGTAAGTGCTCAAATGAACTATCAGACAACTTCGGTTGAACAGACAAGTGCAGCAGTAGCCCAAATTGCCGAAAACATCAACAGTCTTGACCGTATGATTGACAGGCAGACTTCGGGCGTCAGCGGTGCCAGTGCAGCAGTTGAACAGATGATAGGTAACATAAGTTCTGTTAACCAGTCTGTAACAAAAATGGCCGAATCATTTGAAACATTGCAACAAAATGCAGGCATTGGTATGGAAAAACAAAAGACTGTTGCTGAACACATCAATACTGTTGCCCTGCAGTCAAAGGCCTTGCAGGAAGCAAACAAAGCAATATCAAATGTTGCAAGCCAGACTAACCTATTAGCTATGAACGCAGCCATTGAAGCGGCCCATGCAGGGGAGGCTGGAAAAGGCTTTGCTGTTGTTGCTGATGAAATACGTAAGCTGTCTGAAACATCAAGTATACAGTCAAAAAAAATAGGTACTGAGCTTAAAAACATTCAGAACACCATTAATCAGGTTGTTGAAGCAAGTATAAGCTCAGGCCAGAACTTTGATCAGATAAACAACATGATTGGCACAACAGACCAGCTTGTTCATCAAATTAAATCTGCTATGGAAGAACAGCAGGAAGGTAGTAAACAGATTGTCGCTGCCTTAAAGACTATGAACGACAGTACCAGTGAAGTAAAGATTGCAGGTCACGAAATGACTGAAGGCAATAACCTTATCTTAAACGAAGTACGTATGCTTCAGGACTCAACTTTACAGGTTAGAAACAGTATGGACGTAATGTCTGATGGTGCAAAAAAGATGGAAGACACAGGCAAAGCCTTGTCCGAAATTTCAGAAAAAGTAAACGGCTCTATATCAAAAATTGGAGCCGAAATTGACGAGTTTACAGTATAAAGTTAAAGGCCCGGCTCCGTATATTTATACGCAGTTCCGGGCCTTTATTTTTGCTTTTTTATTTTAAAAGCTTTTCAAGTTCATTGATTTCGTCTATATACATCTGAATGCCAGTTTTCCAGAACTCAGGTGTAGTTATATCAAAACCAGCCTTTTTACATAAATCCTCACAACTCATACTGCCTGTATCAGAAAGGAGCGAAGCATAAGTTTCTGCAAAGGCATTACCTTCAGCTTTATAGCGTGAGTATAAACCTGCAGCAAAAAGCTGTCCAAATGCATAAGGGAAATTGTAAAAGTCTAAGTCAGCACTGTAGTAATGACTCTTTACAGCCCACATATACTCATGTCGCTCATCTTTACTAAGACCACAGCCATAACTGTCGTCCTGAGCTTTTTTCATAAGAGCATTAAAGTCTTCTGCACTAAGTTCACCTTCTGCCCTCTTAGCAAATACCGAACGCTCAAAATAAAAGCGGCTTAAAATATCAACTAAAACCTGACTTGAATCCTGTAAATCAAGCTCTAAAATCTGAACCTTATCATTTCCTGATGATTTTGAAAGCATATCCTGCTTAACAATAGTTTCGGCAAATGTTGATGCAGTTTCGGCTAAAGTCATAGGATAATCAAAGAATATACTGTCCTTACCCTTCAGGCAGCTAAAATGATATGCATGACCAAGCTCATGAGCAAGTGTAATAATATCACTGAATGCACCTGTAAAGTTTGTAAGTATGCGACTCTGGTGTCCTAACGGAAAATCCTCGTCATAAGCTCCGCCAACCTTACCTTCCCTTACTTCACCATCAATCCAGTTATTGTCAAAAGCATAAAGGGCAAAGTCCCCCATAGCCTTTGAAAACGAATTATACCTGTCAAGGATATAAGACTTAGCTTCATCAAAGGTCCATGTCTTTGACAAGAGACTGTCCTTATTACCATCATCCTTTACGCTCAAAGGAGCAAACAAATCATAAAAAGCAAGCCCCGGATTACCCTGAGTACCAGCTGTTTTACTTACAGTAAGCCCATTGTTTTGCAAATACTTTGCCTTAAGGGCAAAGTATCGTCTCCAGTCAGGAAGACTGTCTTCAATAGCCTTTATAAGTGCATCAAGAGTTTTACGTGACAGACGACCTGCAGCTAAAGCCTTATCAATTGCCTGGTCCCAGTGACGTTTTTTATTTAACGTAACTGTTGCACCTTTTATATTGTTAAGACTTGCAGCACAGGCAATTTCGTGCTGCTTTAACAGCTTAAGTTCAGTCTCGTAGCTTTCTTTACGCAATGCTGCATCTGGACTATATGCATCATTACGGATTTCATTAAAGGTTTTTCCGGACTTGTCATCCTTCAAATTACTGATAATCTGTTCATGGAGACGGTCCCATGCATCAGCACCAGTACGCTGGAGCTCTGAAGCAAGTTTTTCTTCAGCAGGAGTCATTTGATGACGAGTGTCATCAATCATATTATCAATGAGATAACGATACTCTTCATATTTTGGATATCTACTGTAAAACTCATCAAGATATTTTGTATGAGCTACAAGCAAAGTTTTAAATGCAAGGGTAATACTGTCATAATTAATACTGATATCTTCAACCTTTGAAATATTGTTCAAATAGTCAGTATTTGTAGTATCGGTAGAATAGATTGCATAGGCATAAGCATTAAGTGTACGTGAAAGGGTAATTACCTTACAGTCCTGATCCAAGTATGAAGACAGCCATGCACAAAAATCAAAATTATCATGAGACTCTCTCATAAACTTATTTGCTGCAGCAACAAGCTCTGAAAGATTTGCAATGCCCTGCTCAAAATCTTTTAGAGCTGATTTATACTCGTCACAATCAATCGACGAAAAGATAGAATCCATGTTCCATCTAGGAATATTATTAAGTTCACTCATAAGTAAAAATATAATACAATTAGATGGAATTTGGAATGAATTTATTTTTGAGTAAGCTGAATCTAGTCAGAAGGCCACAAGGTTTTAAGCCAGTTATTAAAAAGTTCTGGCCACACAGCACATTCTTCTAAAATAGCACTTCCATCTTTTTTTGAGGTTTCTGCCGTTGCAAGAGCAAGTCCATGAAGCCCCTGGTTAAAAAGATGATATTCAAAGTCTACACCAGCCTTGCGTAAAGCTATTGCAAAAAGCATTGAGTTTTCAGCAGGAACCGACTGATCTTTTACAGTGTGCCACATAAAAACAGGAGGAACATCACTGTTAACATGCTTTTCAAGGCTCACAGCATCTCTATTATCCTGATGACTGTCACCTAAAACATTAACTATAGAACCTGGATGGCAAAGCTCTTTTTCAGCAGTGATTACAGGATAGCAAAGCATCAGCGCGTTTGGCTTATAACTGTCCTGAGGGTATGGCAGATACTGTTTAAGCAGAGAAGCATTCCAGTAACAGCCTAAACTTGCAGCAAGGTGACCTCCTGCACTAAAGCCTCCAACTATTATTTTATTTACATCGACATGCCACTTATCTGCATTACAGCGACAATAATATACAGCCTCTGCAAGATCACATAATGCTTGAGGCCACTCCATCGGAGCTAAACTATAATTAAGAACAACTGCATGATAGCCCATACTGTTCATTTTTATAGCAATAGCCTCACCTTCACGTGGAGACAAATGACCATATCCACCACCAGGACAAATAACTACTAAAGGTCTTTTTCGGTCAGGATCCAGAGCCTCAAAATTATCGAGAATATATGTGTTGATAAAAGGATTTTTGTCAGAAGTTTTTATTTTATCACTGTAATTTACAGGCAGGAAAATTTTTTCGCAAATCATATTATTTACTCCTTATCGTATGTGTATAAATATAATTTGGAATTTGATTTTATAAAAGAAGCTAAAGACACTTTGCTTTAAAATGCGAAAAGGACCACTTAAAGGAGGAGAAACTGTGGTCCTTTTCAACTTTCTTGCTGCTGAAAGTAATATAGTGCAGATTAATCTTTTAATCAATAATTTTAAGCAAGAAAACGTTAGAAAACATTGTAATATTCTGCGAAATTTATGATATTTTTTACGGTTTAAGAGAAAATAAATTAATGTTATTAATCTAATTTGAAATTGAATAATTTTATTGATATATTTATACAGATATACAGGAGTAACACGTATGACAAAGATTGGTATTATTGGAGCAATGAATGCTGAAGTCAGCTATTTAAAAAGCATTGCAACAGATAAAAATGAAACTCAAGCAGGCAGCCTCACATTTGTTGAGGGCAAAATTAACGGAACTAACGTTGTAATTGTTCAAAGTGGTATTGGAAAAGTTAATGCAGCCCTCTGTGCACAGCGTCTTATTTTAAGCTATGGAGTTACACATATTATAAATACAGGTATTGCAGGAGCTGCTGCTGAAGGTCTTGATGTACTTGATTTTGTTGTTTCAACTGATGCTGTCTATCATGATATGGATACAACAGGCTTTGGATACAAACCAACTGAGATACCTCAGATGAAAGTTAGTGCTTTTGAAGCTGACAAAGCAATGATAAGTGCAGCTTTAAGTGCCTGGGATTCATTAAAGGAAAGCGACGATTTTAAGGGACATAAGCTTATTGCAGGCCGTATTGCCAGCGGAGACCAGTTTATATCAAATAAACAGGTTAAACAACATATCATAGACATATGTCATCCAGGTTGTGTTGAAATGGAAGGTGCGGCTATTGCGCATGCAAGTTATCTTAATAATACACCATACCTGGTATTAAGATGTATGAGTGACTGTGCAGATGATGGACATGAGTCAATTTATGATTTTAATGAACAGACAGCTGCAAATATGTCAGCAAAACTTGTTGTTGAAGTTTTATCAAAAATAAGCTAGACCACACTAAAAAATAAGAAGCTTCACAGACTGTGATACTGCATAATCAGAGTTTGTGAAGCTACTTATTTACAGACTGTGAATATATAGTTTCACAGTCTGTATATCTGCTTATTTTCAAGTCGTGAAAACTAGTTCACGAGTTAAAAGAAAATTATGCCAGCTATTGCCAGCGGAATAAGATACACTGCAAACCATTCCAGCTTACCTTTATGAATAAGCTTCATAAGCCAGGTTAAGGCAATATAACCAGATGCAAACGCAGCTGCACAACCCGCAATAACAGGAGCAGCTCCTATGCTGCTTGATACCTCACCTAAATCCTTTAATTCAAGTAAAAATGCCCCAAGAATTGCAGGTATAGATACAACAAATGAGTAATCACCGGCAGTTTTACGATCCACTCCACAATATTGAGCACCTGCAATTGTTGAACCGCTACGGCTGATACCAGGTAAAGTTCCAATACCTTGAGCAACACCTATTATTATTGCCTGCTTAAATGTTAAGCCGCTAAGTTTGTCGCCGTTTTTGCTTACATATTTTTTTGTTACCAAAGCACTTGTTACAAGTAAAACCGAAGTAACTAAAAATCCACAGCACACAACCTTAAGTGGCATTTCAGGTATAAGCTTACTTGTTGCAACCCCTATTGCACCTGTAATAATTGTGCTGACAATGAGCATCAAAATCATTTTACGTCCAGTCTGTTCATCAGGAGCTAAAGTAAGTTCCTTATCACTTAGAGGCTTTGCAAGTTCAACCTTATTTCTGTGAAATACCCATCTTACAAGAATAAGCACAAGACGGATAATTGGACGTCTAAAGTACAGCACTACAGAACACAGTGTTGCTAAATGTAAAAATACATCAAATAAAAGAGGAACTTCACCAAGGCCGAACAGATGCTGAACAAGCTGTAAGTGACCACTTGATGAAATTGGCAAAAACTCTGCAATTCCCTGCAGAATACCTAATAAAATACCCTGAAATGTTGTCATAATGACTTAGTTTAATGAGCACTATGTATCAAGTCAATGCGCACCAGAACAAACTACACCAATAGTATAACATTGTGTTATAGAATATTTTTTTTGTTGAACTCTGCACAATACGTGATATTATTAAGGTGTAGTCAGGAAAGAGATGAGGACTTACACCGGCTCAACGAACAGGAGGCGTTATGCAGATTCCGACAAAGAGAGCTGACCTCAATGAGGTCAAAAGATAGACATTTTTAACCGATTGATTCGGTGTATATATTTGATGGCTGCTCATATTATTGAGACATATGCCACATACAAAACACCGCTACAGGCGGTGTTTTTTGTTTTAAACTACAGATTTCATCCCCGTATCATTATAACTAATAAATAATTTGAATTATCAGATAACTTAGTCCATACTGTTAGTTATGAAAGTATTATGTGTTTGTCTTAGCTCTACAATCCAAAGAACCCTTATGTTTCCTCTTCTTACAAAAGGCAGTGTTAACCGCACAAATGTCTTTCAGGAAGATGCCTCAGGTAAAGCTGTAAATGCAGCAAGAGTCATTAACCAGCTTGAAGAAGTCTCTGCAAAGATTGTGTGTCCCTTAGGCAGCGATAACTATCAAAGGTTTTTGTCCCTCGCAATAAAGGATAAGCTTGAAATCAGCTATGTATTAGTTCCTGGTACCACTCGTGAGTGCTGGACTTTACTTGACTTAGACGGTACTACAACAGAAGTAATTGCAGATGAAAAAGCACCTGAGATAAAAGACAGTAGTATTGCCCTTGAAACAGAGCTTTTAAACACAATTACAAAAGAAATACAGGGTTGTGATGCTTTACTCCTTGCCGGAAGCCGAAGTGCAATGTGGCACTTTGGTTTGATGGGTAAAATATGTTACATCGCAAAGGCAAAAAATAAAATAATACTCGCAGACTATCACGGTGAAGACTTAAAAGACACTCTTAAAGTTTGTATTCCTGATATCATAAAAGTAAATCAGGAAGAGTTTTGTACAACCTTCGATATACCTGTAACTGATGATGAAGGATTAAAAAAACAAATTTGCGCAGTAAGTGCTGAATTAAAAAACATTATAATTGTTACAAGAGGGGGTAGCGAAACCTTTGCTTCTGATAACGGCAGCTTTGCTTTATATCCATGCGAAAAGGTAAAACCTGTTAATACAACAGCCTGCGGCGACTCTTTTGCAGCAGGCTTCATTACAGCATATATCCAGAAAAACACTTTGGAAGACTGTTTAAAAAAAGCAACCTGGTGCGCAGCCCGCAATGCAGAAACAATGACACCAGGTGCTATTAAATAAGCTGTATGAGAAACAACTGTAATATCAGTTTTGTGTATATAACTGTTTATATGGGCTTGAAGTATTTGGTGTCAGTACTGCGTACATTGATTTAATAAGCTCATCGTAATTTACGTCATCAAACAGTGTACAAAACTTTTTAATATATTCCTTTATAGCAGGTATATCTTCACCACTCTTCATTTCAACATTTATCTGCTGAGGAACATCAGGAGCTTTATCAGTGCGTATATATATTGCCCCGCCATGCATACCTGTTCCTACAAAGTCACCTATGTCAGGACGCTTTACAGGACTACCTGCAGTTTTATGACCATCAACACATTCTGGTAAGTTCAAACATAAAACAATAATTGTTCCGCCAGCCTGATATTCTCCTAAAAAACAGCCTGCCTCACCGCCTATAACAACAGCCGGCTGCTGGTCTTTATAAGCCTTCATATGGATACCAGTACGATACCCTGCATTTCCACGGATGTATATTGAGCCACCTCGCATTGCGTATCCTGTGGCATCTCCAGCACAGCCATAAACAACAATTTCACCACCATTCATTGTATCTCCGGTGGCATCCTGTACATTACCCTGCACAGTAATTACTGATCCATTAAGGTAAGCCCCCAATGCATTACCAGGAGTTCCTTCAATATCTATTTTTTTGCCTTCAAGACCTGCTCCAATATAGCGTTGTCCTACACAGTCATTTATCTGTATGTGTTTTTCTTTTGTCTGACGAATCTGACTATTGATAGCCTCATAAGTCATTGATGGATTAACATTTATCTTTAACATAATTACTCTCCTGCATGCTTGATGCCAAGGATTTCAAGCTCTTTTTCTGACATACCGATACCACGAAGCATTAAACGGTTACCTCGCAATACTTCAACACTGTTAATACCCATGCCCCCCATCATTTCTTTAAGTTCATGAGTCCAAGCTGATACTAGATTTATAAGTCTTTGTGCACTTAACTCCGGATCAAGACGTTTAACAAGATCTTCCCGCTGAGTTGCAATACCCCAGTTACATTTGCCGGTCTGACAGGCACGACAAAGATGGCAGCCCATTGCCATTAAAGCTGCTGTTCCTATGTAAACGGCATCCGCACCAAGTGCAATAGCCTTGATTAAATCGCCACTTGATCTTATTGAACCACTTACAATAAGTGAAACATCCTGTCTGATACCTTCATCTCTAAGTCGCTGATCTATACTTGCAAGAGCAAGCTCCACTGGTATACCAACATTGTCTCGGATACGTGTTGGAGCAGCCCCTGTACCACCCCGGTAACCGTCAATTGCAATAATATCTGCACCACTACGAGCAATGCCAGATGCAATGGCAGCACAGTTGTGCACAGCTGCTATTTTAACAATCACAGGTTTTGTATATCCAGTTGCTTCTTTTAATGAAAATATAAGCTGACGTAAATCTTCTATACTGTAAATATCATGATGAGGAGCAGGTGAAATTGCATCTGTTCCTTTCGGAATCATACGTGTAGCCGATACTGCATCAGTAATCTTCATACCAGGCAAATGTCCGCCTATACCTGGTTTTGCACCCTGTCCCATTTTAATTTCGATACCTGCACCTGCCATAAGGTAATCATGGTGAACACCAAATCGCCCTGATGCAACCTGCACTATTGTATTTGGTCCGTATGCATAAAAATCTTCATGTAGGCCACCTTCACCTGTGTTATAGCAGATTCCCAGTTCAGTTGCAGCCTTGGCCAAAGCTTTATGAGCATTGTAACTTATAGCTCCATATGACATAGCTCCAAACATAATAGGCGTACTAAGCTCAATATGAGGTGGTAACTTTGTATCAATACTGCCATTTGCATTACGCTTGATTTTTGCAGCACGCTTTCCAAGCATAACTTTTGTTTCCATAGGTTCGCGCAAAGGGTCAATCGGAGGATTAGTTACTTGAGATGCGTTGACTAAAATGCGGTCCCAATATCCAGGGTGTGATGAAGAAGGATTACCCATCGAACTTAACAGAACTCCTCCAGTTGCAGACTGTTTTATCACTTCTTTTATAGTCTGGCTTGTCCAGTTTGCGTTTTCACGGTAATCATTGTTGTTTTTTACAATTTTAAGACAATGAACAGGACAGACTGCTACACATCTCTGACAGTTTACGCATTTTGAGTCATCAGTGACTAACACCTTGCGGTTTTCATCCCATTTATGAACTTCATTTGAGCACTGTTTTTCACAGACACGACAGTTTATACATTTATTTGTATCTCTAATAACTTCAAATTCTGGAGCAATATAATCAACAGCTAACATCTATCCATTGCCTCCTTTGTAAGATGTACAATAACAGGCTCTCCACCTGCAGGGGACCATATACGGTCAACTTGTTTTTCAAGAACACGAATTGCGCACTCTTCGCTTGCAAAATATGTAATTGTACCCTTTTGAGCTGCTACCATGCTGCGAAGCTTACAGCGGTCATTTAAGGCCATAATTCCACCCTGAAAGCCTAATAAGATACTAAACGGACCTGTAATCAAAAGCTCAGGATACTGGCGGCGCAAAAAGTTTATTGTTTCTTTCTTCTTTGTATCTTCCATCTTATCAATAATTGACCAGAATGGTGCTGCAACAACACTGGCAGTTTCTTCCAGGGTTAACCCCTGTTTGCGGAGCAAAAAGTCAATAATATATGTAATTACCTCTGTATCAGTGAGTAGGGTACATTTGTAACCAAACTGTTCAATAAAGCGGCGGTTTGCATCGTAACTTGAGATTTCACCATTATGAACAATTGTATAATCCAAAAAAGCAAATGGATGAGCCCCACCCCACCAGCCAGGAGTATTTGTGGGATAACGTCCATGAGCTGTCCAGGAATAACCAGCATACTCATCAAGACGATAAAACTCACCAACGTCTTCCGGAAACCCCACAGCCTTAAATACACCCATGTTCTTACCGCTTGAAAATATATAAGCACCGTTAATCTGGGTATTTACGTGATTTACAGCCTGACCTGTATATTCCTTTTCGTCTAAGTGACTTGCAGCAAGCTTTGTCTGTAAAGGAGTAACAAAATAGCGCCATATTAAAGGCTCATTCACAATAGAAGAAACCTTACGTGTTGGTATTTTTGAAAGATTTATAATATCAAATTTTTTTTCTAAAAACGCTTCTGTATCATGCTTTGCTTCAAGATTATTGTAAAACACATGCAGTGCATAATACTGTTTGTACTCAGGATAAATTCCATACCCAGCAAATCCGCCTCCCAAACCATTAGAACGATCATGCATTGTAGCGATAGATTTTATGATTTTTTCTCCGCTCATACGTTTGCCGGATGCATCAAATATACCGCTGATGGCACAACCAGCAGGGATGCGGTATCCGTCTTTTCCTTCAAGTAATTGACTCATCTCTACAGCCTCCAAAAATAAGTCGCAGTGGACAAAAAAAATGACGTTTAGCCTAATACACTTGTTTATTTTTTTTGCGTAAAGACACTTTGCCCATTAGCAAAAAAAATGTATTAAGCTAAACGTCATCATTGACTTAACAATTTATACAATAAAAGAAGGAGTTGATTCAAGTAATTTCACTTAAAAAATGTAGTATTTTTAAAACTTTGTCAAATTTGTAATTCTTTCATTAAAATCAGCACTTTGAAGTTGTCTGTAATGATTACAGAGAGAAAAAAGAGAGATTTTTTATCAGTAAAACATACGGCTGTTCCACTCAATTTTAAACTCGTTGCCATCATACGATACAAGGTTCATTGAACAGTTTGGAAACTTAACCTGCCAGTAATCATTAATACTGCGGCCATCTACATATAGCAGTAAAGCCTGTAAAGCAGCTCCATGAGTAGAAATAAGTATATTATTAAACCTGCCATATAGAGGTTTAATTTCGTTCTGCCAAAAATCAGCGGTACGTTTTAGCCCCTGCTCAAAAGACTCAGCACCTTTTGGAGCCTTATAATTAACAGGGTCATCAAAAAACTTGTAAAAATCCTTTAGTTCATCTATTGTAAGGCGTTGCTCAGGTGTTGTACCTTCCGCAATACCAAAAGACAGTTCAATTATTCTGTCATCTTTAATGACATCATTACTGCTAAAACCGCTTACGATACAGGCGGTTTCAAATGCTCGTTTCAGAGGGCTCGAGTACACTCTGTCAAATCGTATACCATTTTTTATAAGTCCATCGTGGCTTCTTTTCGCCTGAGCCCTGCCATTTTCATTTAATGATACATCGCTTCGTCCCTGTATCTTTAATAAAGCGTTCCAGTCAGTCTGGCCATGACGAGTTATGTAAATATTCATTTGCTCAGTATATTTTATCCGTTAAGTTTTTTCAAAAGCAAAGGCAGCTCATATACATCTTTTATGTGATAAAAATTACCTGGTAAACCTGAAACATCAGGCTCTTTTTCCTTACCAACAAGAACACCTGTACCACCTAACTTTACAAAGCCTTTCACAAAATGAGGGCCATCATCTAAAAACAAAGTATCGCAAATAGTACCACCGCAAATATCAAGAGCTGTTTTGTATGAAACAGAATGTGGCTTACCCTTTAAGTTCATCATGCGCACATCGCAAATTACAGGATTAAACAAATCTCTTATACCAAGATACTCTAGAACATTTTCAGCATGCTCTTTCGGACTGTTTGTCAGTATTATTTTGGGTAAATCAATTGATTGCAAAAGCGGTCTGATAGTTTCATTTTTATGAACTTCAGTAACCTCTGAAGATGGATGAACAAAGGCAAAGTACTGCTCAATATCAGTAAGTCCCTCACTCATAAGGTAACTTAATGTGTTTTCATACTTACACAAAGCTTCCTTTCGCAGCCTCACAGCTTCTTCATAGTCAACCTTAAGATATTTTGCACAAAAACCTATTATGCGCTCAGTTATACCTTGTGTCATTGGTTCGTCTTCAGGATACAAAGTTTTATCCAAATCAAAAATCAAATGCTTTATCATACTTTTTCACACCAGACTGGTTATTATATTTTACGGATTATTTGTTGCACATTGTAATCATACTTTTATAAAATACTGTTAAATCAGTTTAAATTTATTGACCTTATTGCGTAAAAGATATTTAACACGGTACAATTAAAGATAAACACAGATACAACTTTATTAACTCATTATATACGAGGAATATATGGCTAGTTCTATACGTGAAAAATACGGAGATTTTTTTAAGCAGCTTGCTAATGCATCGGTTGCAGCAGCAAAAATTGATGAGACAAATGTCTATCAGCCTGCAAACCCTGTAACACGTCAGATTATGGATAAACTCGTTGCAGAAAACATGAAGGAAGGAAGCCGTCTCGAAGGCAAAGAAAACTTCAAAGCTTTCTACAACGCAGTTGTAAACGAAGGCAAAAAAGGTCTTATCCTTATGGAGCACTACTCAAATGCAGATTTACCTGCATTAATGTGGCTTTTAGAGCATGACCTTGGCGAAACAGGCAAAGACCTTGCAAAGCGCATTGTTGCTATTGCCGGTATGAAGTTAAATGAAGAAAACCCTATGGTTCGCGCTTTAGCCGAAAGCTTTACCCGTGTTGTTATTTATCCAACAAGATCCCTTTCAAAAGCCGAAGCAAATGCCCAAAGCGAAGAAGAAGCTAAAGCCGAAGAAAAAAAGGCACGCACAATAAACCTTGCTGCAATGCGCGCAATGGATGAGTGCAAACGCCGCGGTGAAGTTATACTTGTATTTCCTGCCGGAACCCGTTACCGTCCTGGTCATCCAGAAACAAAGCGTGGCTTAAAAGAAATTGACTCATATCTGCGCATGTTTGATGTAATGATTTTAGTTACAATCAACGGCTCTTGTATGACTATAGATATGAATAACCCTGATGATATGCTGGCTGACTTAATTGAACCTGCAGTTCAGATTTTTACAGCCAGTGATGTTATCGAGTGTAAGGAATACCGCAAAAACTATCTTGCATCCCTTCCTGAAGACTGTCCTGACACAAAGCAGGCAATGATTGATCATGTTATGGCTCGTTTTGATGAGCAGCATGAGCGTATTGAGCCTTTACGCAATATGTAAATATGTTGACAGCAAACTCCATCACTTTTTGTGATGGAGTTTTTTTTTCAAAAAAATCTTTGTTCTTTCAGAAAACTGTTATACAATAATATGTGATAGTTATACTATCACATACATATAAAGAAGAGGCTCATAATGAAAAAAATTTTAGCAGCAGTCATGGCAATGGCCATGAGCTTAGCAATGTGCTTTGCCCAGGATCCTTGTGAGGGTATATGGAAAAGCGTAGATGACCAGACAGGTAAAATTACGGCAATATGGCGCATATATGAAAAAGACAGTAAGCTTTACGGTACAATTGCAGCAGTAGTAGATCATCCCCAGGATGTTGTAGCTTCAGCATGTAAAGACAGCTATAAAGGATTTCCAGTGCAGGGCAAAGTTAACCAGATGAAAACGGTAGGTACTCCATGGATCTTTAATTTGACAAAAGAATCAGCAGGAAACTGGAAGGATGGAAACATCATAGATCCTGGTAACGGTAAGATGTATGGTTGTGTAATAAAACACTTAAATGCAGGTGAGCAAAACAAAAAGTTTACTGCAAAAACTGAGACTTTAGCTATGGCCGGCACTGTAGGGCCTATAAAAGTGTTTCAGTATTGGGTAAAAGCTACTGAAGAAGATATCAAAAATGTACAGTCTGAGTTTCCGGCAGTAAACTAAACTGTAATTAAATCTATATAAGCCTTGTATTCTTTTTTACTCTTAAAGAATATAAGGCTTTTTTATTTTTTACCTAACATTTTTGCAACTTTTGTCGCTAAAGAGGTGTCAAATTAGTAGAAACCAAAAATACTAATAAGGACAAAAAAATGGACAAGCTGATTAGTTCTTTAATAAAAAAAGCACTTGTTTCAAACAAAGACAAACTGGCTTTTACTGGAGCAACTGACGATCAAAAAATAACATTTGCTCAATACGACAGACGTGCAGCCCAGATAAATGCATACCTTAAATCTAATGGATTAAACAAAGGCGACTGTATTGCTGTTCTCTTAGGAAGATGCGCCGATTACCTCATTGCGCAATCTGCAGGCCTTATATATGGATACAAAATTGTTCTTTTGGATACACACTACCCACAGGATCGCATCGATTATATTTTACAGAACGCACAGGTTAAGCTTGTTATTAATGAACAGGTAATTGAAAATGCTTACAAATGTGAACCAGACTTTACTATACCAGAGCTAACCGAAGATGATGATGCGGTTGCAACATACACTTCAGGATCAACTGGTAAACCAAAGGGCGTACTCCATGATCAGGGAAGCCTTGCCCATTGTGTATACCGCTACACAGTTTTACCAGATCATTTAGGTTCAGACATTGCAGGTTTAATTGCCCCTTTTACATTTATTGCAGGCGTATGGATGTACCTTACTGTAATCTGCCGCGGATGGACATCAGTTATTATTCCTCTCGATGTAGTTAAAAATCCAAGGCGACTGCCAGAGTTTTTAGCAGAATATGATGTATCTTATACATATCTTCCACCACGTATCCTTAAAAACCTTAAACAGGTAAAAAAGACTTTAAAAGCTGTAATTACAGGTTCTGAAAAAGTTTCAAACATATATAATCCTGATTTCCGAATCATTGTCTGCTATGGTATGACAGAAACTGCAGCAACTGTAGTTACCTTTGACATTGATAAAATTTACGAAAACACACCAGTAGGTGTTCCACTGCCATACTCTGGCGCATATATCTGTGATGAAAATCTAAATGAAGTTGAAGAAGGCGAAATATGTTTAACCGGCCGCTTTATAAAAGAATATATCGGCTTACCGGAAGAAACTAATGCCAAAAAAGTTAAAAATCCATTTAAAGACCGGGATGGCAACGAGTGGTTATATAGAACAACAGACCTTGGCCGCCGTATGAGTGATGGAAAAATCTTATACTTAAACCGAATGGACTGGATGATTAAAATTAATGGCCAGCGCATTGAACCAGGTGAAATTGAAGCAGTTATGAAGGGAGTAACAGGTGTAACAGATGCAATTTGTAAGGACTTTACAGACCACCGTGGTGTTACTTATATCTGCGGCTTTTATGTCAGTGATGACAGTGTATCAAAAGATATGCTCTTTGCAGCATTAAAGCAGAAACTGCCTGATTATATGATTCCGGCATTTTTTACACGAATGGACAAGCTTCCTGTAAACGCAAACGGTAAGCTCGACCGTTTTGCACTGCCTGATCCAAAAGCAAGAGCTTAGCGCTCAAAAAGAAAAAGGCTGTATCATCACTGATGCAGCCTCGTCTCCTCTTCTTTTTATGCTAAAAGGTTATCTGTAAATACTTTTTTTAGAGCATCCTCGTACAGACCTTTATAATTACCTGAAACAAACTTATCCAAAGCTTCAGACTTTAGCTTAGCCCATGACTCTTTTTCGTGGTTAACCAAAATCGGATAATAAAGTACATTGTTTACTTCACTAGCCTTTTGATCCCCTGGAGCATCGCCGCACATTAATACCTCACAGTTCTTATAGCCTTTCTTTAATATTTGTTCTATGCAGAATGCTTTACTACCCATATCCTGAGTACAAATGATATCCACGTAGTCCAGTAACCCAAAACGGCTCCACTCAGCTCTTACAGCCTCCGGGTTTGCACTTGATACAACAGCAATATCACACACATCGTGTATCGTTTTTATAGCTTCCCTCACTCCCTCAAAAGGCTTAATATCCTGCTCAGGAAGCTTTTTAATAGACTCGTTAACAGCTTTGCTCCAGCTAAGGGCATTTGCAAACACTTCATTTTGCGAAGTAATCTTTTCAAGAGCTGCATTTGAAAGCTCATCAGCACTATCAACCCAGTTTTTAAGAGCATCAATACCATCGATTTTGCAGTACTTGTCATTTATCTCAGTAAGCATCATGGCAAGACCTTTAAAGCGGTTTATGCCCCTTGTCATTGAAAACAGGTTTATAACGTTCCAGCGTTTTAAGATTTCCTCACGCCACTGGTTTAATTTCCACTGTTCAACAAGACATGGACCAAAACAGTTAAAATGCTTGATATTCATAGTATCCATAGCACAGCCGTCAGAATCGATACAAACAATCATGTTATGTTTTTTTGTAAAATCATCAAAAACAGACATAGTTAATCCTTATTATAGTCTTGTGTCCCATCTGCCACAGAATACAGATTCGTCAGCAGTCCCCTTAAATACACTGTTACCAGTCATCTTTTGGATAGCAGCCCTAATATTTGTCTTTGTTGGTGCGTAAGCATTAATAAAGGTATGAAGCTGAGGTACATCGATCAAATGATTTGTGTAGTTAAGACTCATACCAATTGTAGGAATTTCTTCATTGTACCAGGGCAACTCACAGCTATGGTTTACGCTCCAGCGGACACGTACATTGTTTTCCTGGGCATAGCCCTTTACATTTATTACGATTAATGCAAAGTCGTGATTTTTAACAAAGTTTTCCCGAGTATCGTGGTTGAGCATTTTAACAAAGTTCATTGGTGAAACACCATTATCCAGCTCAAGCTCAAAATAGTTTGGACAAACATCAACTTCAAAGCCAGCCTGTGTAAGCTCATCAATTACAGTTTGTTTTACAGGATCTTTTTTATAGCCGAGGGTTGTAGGGGTTGATCCAACATACACAAGGAACACTCTCTTTTTATCCTGAGGTTTTACAGGCAAATAACCACGAGTATCCTTTACAAGAGTAATACACTCATCAGCAGCCTGTTTTGCAAAGTTAAGGTGTTCTTCACAACCTATTACATCAAGCCCTTCTGCTGACGGATAATTACGACCATGAGCATCCAGGTTAAGATGAGCTTTTAGACCTAAAATACGAGTAAGAGCATCATTTAACCTTTCGTCTGTAAGTTTTTTTTCTTCATAGGCCTTTTTAAGAAATGATATATCTTCTTCAACATCATTTGCAAAAAGGAACATATCACAACCTGCAATGATTGCACCAGGAACAGCATCACATCTTTTACTTGTGGCACTCATGCCAACCATATGTGAAGCATCAGTGATAACAACACCATTAAAGCCCATATCATTGCGCAAAAGATCTGTTAAAAGCTCTTTCGAAAGTGTCGCAGGTTTTATATCTTTATCAGCAATACCAGGACAAAGCTTACGGGTCATCTCTGGTAAAGCAATATGACCTACCATAATAGCTTCTAGACCTTCGTCAATAAGAGTACGGTATACCTTACCAAAAGAGTTTTCCCAGTCTTCAACACTAAGGTTGTTGACGCCTAAAGCAAGGTGCTGATCAAGCTCCTCAACTCCATCTCCAGGAAAGTGCTTTGCAGTACAAGCCATATTTGGATTAGCATCTTTAATGCCTTTTATGTATGCTCTGGCATTGTTAAGTACTTTTTCAGCATCAGAACCAAAGCTGCGTGTATTTACAATTGTATTGCGCCAGTTTTTATAGATGTCAACAACAGGGTTAAACATCCAGTTACAGCCAATGGCACTGGCTTCCTTACCAGCAACATAACCTAAATGGTATGCATTTTCGTATCCATCCCCAGCTCCACACTCTGCAGCAGTAGCAACAAAAGTACCTTCTGGACAAGCACCAATACCACCGTCATCACAATTTGCTGCAATTAATAAAGGAGTTTTACTGTTTTGCTGATATACTTTATTCTGTTTATATACATCTTCTTTTTTACCACCCTGCCAGCGTAAACCGCCCTGATGGGATAAAGCAAGTCCGTTTTTAATTTTTTCTTCATCTACACCTGGTGTTGCTTTTAAAAGAACAAAAAGCTGTCCAAGTTTTTCATCAAGAGTCATACCATTAATAGTGTCTTTTACCCACTTAATCTGATTTTCATCTAGATTAAAAGGCTTTTTTGTTAAATCAACCATGCCGAACCTCGCAAAAAAAAGATATCTATAAACTTATTAACTTTCTATTTTGATTATAAATTGGCAGTAAATCTATGCCAGTATTTTTTTATTCTTTTTTAGCACTATTTTTGATAAAACTGACAGACTACAGCAAATGTATTTCATAACCACAAATATGTTGAGACAAGGCACGCAAACGCTTAAAGTCTTGCCTTATAAGTTTCAAGGGGGATTTGCCCCCCCCCTTAATAAAAAAGGACTGCCCATTGAAATATTTTTCAAAAGAGCAGTCCCTTCATAATACAATCAGTATTTACTTTTTATTTAATAATTTTAAGTTATTTATAGAAGCCTTAAAGCATTAATTATTGCTATAAAGGTGACACCAACATCGCCAAATACAGCAAGCCACATATTTGCAAGACCTAAGGCACTTAATATCATTATCAGTATTTTGATACCAATTGAAATCCAAATATTCTGATAAACAACATTCATTGTCCTTCGGGCAATTTTTATTGCAGTTGCAATGCGAGATATTTCATCAGTCATAATCACTACATCACTGGCTTCAATTGCAGCATCACTGCCAAGGGCACCCATAGCCACACCGACATCAGCTCGCGCAAGTACAGGAGAGTCATTTATACCGTCTCCCACAAACATTACCGAGCCTTTCCCCATCTGCTCGTTTATAATCTGCTCAATTTTGTTTACTTTACCTTCAGGCAATAAATCAGCATATACCTGGTCTATGTTTAATGCCTTACCAATCTTTTGAGCAACATTTGCACTGTCTCCTGTAAGCATGACACACTTGCTTAAACCAAGTTTTTTGAGGACAGACAGGCCCTCTTTACTGTCACTCTTTATCTCGTCAGCAATAACAATACAACCTTCATAAGAACCTTCTAAAGCTACATAAATTACAGTACCTGCAATATCTTCCTGCTCAGTTTCATACTCTGTAAAGTTACGAACATTGTTCTGTATCATAAACTTTGAGTTTCCTAAAAGGACAGCCTTACCATCAACAGAGACACTGATACCGTGACCTGATATTTCCTGAGCATTTTCAACAAGGACTGTCTTGCAGCATTCATCATTGTGACTTGCTTTAATAGACTTACTTATAGGGTGGTTACTGTATTTTTCACCATGGCTGGCAAGAGCTATAAGCTCGTTCTCTGATAACGATCCTTTTGTAACAATTTTTTGCACAGCAAAAACACCTTTAGTTAAAGTACCTGTTTTATCAAAGACACAGCTTTTTACCTTTGCAAGCTCTTCTATATAAGTTGAACCCTTTACAAGAATCCCTTCTCTGCTTTCGCGACCAATACCACTGAAAAAGGAGAGAGGAATACTTATAACAAGAGCACAAGGACAGCTTACAACTAAGAAAGTCAAAGCTCTGTATAACCATGTAGTAAAACCATACTTAGCATATAACTCAGGATAAAAAAGCATTAATATAATAGAAGGAATTAATGCAACTGCCAAAGCTGCATAGCAAACTATTGGTGTATATATCTTTGCAAACTTAGTAACAAATTTTTCAGATTTTGCTTTTACACTGCTGGCCTTTTGTGTAAGCTTTAATATGCGGGTCACTTCACTGTCACCATAAAGCTTTGTAACCCTCACTTTTATAACGCCCTGAGTATTTACAAAACCTGCCATAACTTTACTGTCTGCACATATGTGGCGAGGAACACTTTCGCCAGTTAAAGCTGAAGTATCAGCAAAGCTTTCACCTTCTATAACAACACCGTCTAGGGCAACTCTTTCGCCAGGTTTTACTTCGATTACTTCGCCAATAAGTACATCCTTTGGACTTACTGTTACAACTTTACCTTCTCTTATTACAGAAGCATGATCAGGTCTTATATCCATTAAAGCACTGATGCTTTTTCGGCTTTTATCAACAGCATAATCCTGAAAATACTCACCCACCATGTAAAAGAGCATTACAGCAACACCTTCAGCATACTCACCAATTGCAACAGCGCCAATACTTGCAATGGACATCAAAAACTGTTCATCAAAAACACGCCCCTTGCTTATATGCTTTATAGCTCCTGTTATAACCCCACGTCCAACAGTAAGATAGCTTAATAAGTAAAGAACAATGTATGACGAACGTATTACCTGATAGCTTAAATCAAAAGCCTTTAATAAAGGAGAGTATTCTAAAACTAAAGCAAGAACAAAAAATAAAGCACTGCTCACTATTTTTTTTAATGCGCCCTCTTCATCATCTTCATCATCACAGCCGCAGCTACAGTGAAGGCCATCATCATGATGTGTATGGCAATGACAGTCATCATCGTCTTTATCGTGACAATGACAGTGTCCGTCTCCACAGTCATCATCATCGTCATTGCAATGACAATCATCTTTTTCAGTTTGACACTCGCACTCATCACCTTCTTCGTGACTGAGGTGTTTATATTTCATTTCGTCATGTTCGTGTTCGCAGCACGAGCAATGTTTTTTGTCTTCTTCAATCTTCATAAACAGTTCCTCCTATTCGCCAATATGTTCAATACCTTGATTTAAAATGGATGAAACATGACTGTCAGCAAGAGCATATATAAGGGATTTACCAGCTCTTCTGTACTTTACAAGTCCGTTTGTTTTTAGCACCCGCAGCTGATGACTAATCGCAGACTGAGTCATCCCCAAAAGCTGTGCAAGATCTCCAACAGCAAGCTCACTTTCAAGCAGGGCAAATAAAATTCTCACTCTAGTGCTGTCTCCAAATATTTTGTAAAGCTCAGCAAGATCAATAAGAGTATCTTCATCCGGTAATTGCTCAGCAATTTTACCTAAATCAACGCTATATTCATGTTCCTGTTCTGACATAAAACTCCTTAGTAACAAACACTTGAACGATTGTTCATATGATTATGATAAACTTATATTACTCATATGTCAATATAAAATCTTTAAGACAAACTCTCACAAAAGCAAAAAAAAGAACTTCAAATTCCAAAACTCTCTTCACAGCCGCAGGGACTACACTCTGTAACCGCACGGACTACACCCTGTAATCCAGTGGGCTACACTCTGTAATCCACTGGGCTATAAAAAAAATCACTGTATAGCTAAAAACAAGTCCAATTTGATATAATAAAAGCTATGAACATTCTTTCAGTTAGTAACATATCTAAAATGGGACGTGAAGCTCCACTTTTTAAAGATGTTACCTTTGGTTTAGACACTGGTGATAAAGCTGCAATTATCGGTAAAAACGGAACAGGTAAATCGACTCTCTTAAATGTAATTGCTGGTACTCTTACCCAGGATGATGGACAGGTAGTTATAAACAAAAGCTCAGGAATGAGCTACTTAAGCCAAAACCCTGCTTTTAATCCTGATGACACTATCAAAGAACATATTTTTAAGTCAGATAGTCCAAAGCTTCTTCTTATACAGGAATACGAAGATCTTTGTGTAAAAATGGCCGAAGGCTTAAGCGGAAGCGAGCAAAAAAGATTTGATGAGCTTACCATTGCCATGGATAAAGGCGATCTGTGGAACTATGAAGCCCAGGTAAAGTCCATATTAAGTACTTTGGGTATAAGTGACATGAGCCGTAAAATGTCAGGACTTTCAGGAGGCATGATAAAAAAGGTTGCTCTTGCCCAGGTTCTTGTTGAAGATACACAGCTTTTACTTTTGGATGAACCAACAAATCATCTTGATATTGAAACAATTTACTGGCTTCAAAACTATCTTCATGACACAAAACGATGTGTACTTATGGTCACTCACGACAGATACTTTTTGGATGCAGTGTGCAATAATATTTACGAGCTTGATCGCTACAGACTAAAGCTTTATCAGGGAAACTATTCTACATATCTTGAAAAAAAAGAGACAGAAGCTGAAATTGAAGAAAACACCGAACGCCGCATTGAAAGCGTACTGCGTGTTGAGCGTGATTGGCTTATGAGAGGCCCCTGCGCAAGAGGCACAAAGGCAAAGGCTCGTATCCAGAGAGACATGCAGCTTATTAACCGCGAAAAGTTTGCAAAAGATAAAGGTTTTACTTTTGAAGTTGCCGGACGCAGGCTCGGTGGTAAAATTCTTGAGCTTAACGGCATCACAAAGCACTTTCCAAAAGGCTACGCGTCTGAAGGAGATGGAAACACAACTCCTGTGTTAAACGGCTTCAGCTATACCTTTAACAAAGGAGAAAAAATAGGTATTTTCGGTGGTAATGGCTCTGGTAAATCAACACTTCTTAACATCATTACAGGCACCATAAATGCAGATGCCGGTACTATTGTAAAAGGTGAAAACACAGTTTTTGGCTATTACCAGCAAAATCCAGAGTTTAAAGATTTATCTCTTACAGTTCTTGAATATATAAAAGAAGCTGCAGAAGTTGTGCACATGAACGACGGTAAGGACTTAAGTGCTTCAATCTTTTTAAATCAGTTTGGTTTTGAAGGTAAAATACAGCACTCAATGCTTTCAACTTTAAGCGGCGGTGAGCGTAAAAGAGTATTTTTGGTAAGGCTTTTAATATCAAATCCTAACTTTTTGATTTTAGACGAACCTACCAACGATTTTGACATTTTTACAATGAATATCCTTGAGCAGTTTCTAACTCAGTACAAAGGATGTTTACTCATTGTAAGCCACGACCGCTATTTTATGGATAAAGTTGCTGATACCCTGTTTATTATGGAAGATGATGGCTCTGTATCAGGTTTTGTAGGTAAATGTTCAGAATATATCGACTACAAAGAAGAAAAACAAAAGAATGAAGAAGAACAGCGCAAAAAGTTAGAGGCAGAGCAAAGGTCTAAAAAAGCAGAACAAAATAAAAGTTCTTCTGCTGATAATACAGACAGCAGTAAAGTCCGCAAAAAGACTTTTAAAGAACAAAAAGAATTTGAACAGCTTGAAGAGAGAATAATGATTTTAGAGGACAAGAAGACAGAGCTTGAAGCTCTTATGACAAGCAGTGATTTTGCAGTTGTACAAAAGGCTGGTGAAGAATATACAGCTTTAGAGCAGGAACTTTCATCTTCCTATGCAAGATGGGAAGAACTTGCCGAGCTTAAATAATCTGGTCTTATAAATTATTATCAAACTGAATATATACTTCTTTACTGAGATTAACTATCTTAAACACAAATCAAGTTAATCCCAGTAGAGGAGTTATATGAAAAAGCTATTTTTACTTTTAGCTGCAGCTTTTACCCTTGCAGCAACTTCATGTTCAAAACAAAAAGAAACTCTTTATGTTTACTCAATCATACACGATGAGGAAACAAAAGCACTCACTGACCTTTTTACACAACAGACAGGTATTGAGGTTGAGTATTTAAGAGCCACAACAGGTGAGCTTGTTAACCGCGTAATTGCTGAAAAAGATGATCCACAGGCTGATATTCTTTTAGGAGGAGCTTCAAATTACCATATACAGGCTTCAAAAGCAGGTGCTTTACAGCAGTATAAGTCACCTGTAAGTAAAAACTTTCCTCAGTTTGCTTTATCCGATGACGATACATGGACAGGCTTTTGTGTTCTTACTCTTGGTATCGGTATTAATGCTGACCGCTATGCTCAAAAGTTTGCAGATATCCCAGAGCCTAAAACATGGGATGATTTAACAAACCCTTCTTACAGGGGCGAAATTGTCCTTACAAACCCAGTAGCTTCATCAACAGCTTACCTTTTTGTACAGGATCAGCTTCAAAGACAGGATTACGAAAAAGGCTGGGACTACCTTACAAAGCTCAGTCAAAATGTAGGACAGTTTCCAGACTCAGGCAGCGCACCACCAAAGTTAATCGGTACAGGTGAATATGCAATAGGTATTGCATATCTCCATGCCCTTACAAAATACAGATCCCAGGGCTTTAACATTAAGCTCATTGCACCTCCAGACTCAGTTGGAGACGTTGACTGTATTGCAATCCTTAAAAATGCAAAGCATATGGATGCAGCAAAAAAATTTGTTGACTTTATGCTTTCAAAGGATGCCCAGACTCTTATGAGCTCAATTGATTTTACAATACCTGTAAATAACGAAGCAAAAAGTGCTGAAGGCTCGATTCCCATTGAAGACATCAGCTTAATCAAATATGATAGTAAAAAAGCTGCTGAGCAAAAACAGCAGGTCTTAGACCGCTGGACTTCAATAGTAAAATAAAAGGTAACAGTTTGATACCACATACAAAAGACGGCAGTAAATCATTTACACTTATCTGGTTTACCGTCGTCCTTTTTTTTAGCGCATTTATAGTTTTTCCTCTTTTGTGTGTATTTACAACACCGACCTTTGACGATTTTGTCCGGGTACTTTCTACAAAGCAGTGGCACACAGCAATGGTAAATACACTGGTTGAATGTATATGCTCTACAACCCTTTCAGTTTTTACAGGCTACATTTTTGCCTATGGAGTTGTAAGGGCTGATATTCCTTTTAAAAAGTTTTTTTCAATTGTTCCTGTAGTACATATGGTAACACCACCTTTTGTGGGAGGACTGGCTTTCATCTTACTTGCAGGCCGACAAGGCTTTATCACCCATACACTTTTACATCTTGATATATCACTTTATGGTTTTACAGGCTTACTAATTGCCCAGGTTCTGTGTTTTTTTCCTATCGCATATTTAATAAGTGTTCAAACTCTTTCAGGTATAAATCCAAGTCTTGAGCAGGCTGCCAGAGCAATGGGTGCAAAGGAACTGTACATATTTTTTACAGTTACGCTGCCACTGTCTTTACCAGGTATCTTATCAGCACTTTTGTTTATTGCAGTATCTGTTTTAAGTGATTTTGGTAACCCTCTGATTGTTGCCGGCAGGTACAGAGTACTTGCAGTTGAAATATATACACAGCTTACAGGCTGGTTAAATGGTGGTACAAGTGCCGTATTGGGAATTATTCTTGTAATACCTTCAGTCCTGCTTTTTTTAGGACAAAACGCATTACTAAAAAAGAATATGCTAAAAACCGCAACTATAGGCGGTAAAATGCTTGGGATAAAAAATCACAAAACACCTTTGTCCGCAAAAATCTGTTTGACAATATTTTGTTCTATTATTTCACTATTGATAATCGCACAGGCTCTGGCAATTATTGCCGGTTCTTTTCAAAAGCTATGGGGTGTAAATACTGACTTTACCTTAGACCATATAAAAAGCATGAGCCGCTTTAGCCGCGAACTTACAAACTCAATTGTTTTTGCCTTAATTTCGGCTGTATTGAGCACAGTAATAGCTTCAGTTACTGCTTTTATTGTATACCGCACGCAAAATCCACTTAGACGTACACTAGACACTGTTATACAGCTTCCTGCTGCAATTCCTGGCACTTTGCTAGGCCTTGCCCTTTCAATTGCATGCAGCAAATCACTAATAAAAGTATCCCAAATTAAAATAATTATAGCAATGACTGTTTCTTTTTTACCTTTCTCATACAGAGTGATAACAAGTACCTACAGCCAGATACGAACAACTTTAGATGATGCATCTCGCTGTCTAGGGGCTGACTCATTAAAGGTTTTAAAAGATATTATAATGCCTCTATCTCTTGGTGGATTATTTTCATCGTTTATCTATGATTTTGTCAGAGGAGTGGGAACTATGAGCTCAGTTATATTTTTAGTATCCTTTACAACTCCTTTAACATCAATAAAGATACTGAACCTTGCAGAGCAGGGAGATTGGGGTAAAGCCGCCTGTCTTGCCCTTATTTTGACAGTCATAACATTTGCAGTACTGGCCTTGGGCTCCCTTGTTACAGGCAGTCAAAAGACTAAGATATGGAGTTCACAGTAAAAATGAGCGATAATACTACACTTTCTCTACAAAATCTTTCCTTCAGCTTTGGTAAAACCAATGTAATCAATGATGTCTGTCTTGATGTGACACAGGGCAGTTTTACAACCCTTTTAGGACCATCAGGTTGTGGTAAAACCACATTGCTTCGTCTCATATCAGGATTTTTAGAACCTACTGAAGGTAAAGTACTTATCAACGGCTTAGACCAGAAAGGTATTGCTCCAAACCTGCGTCATGTGGGTATGGTTTTTCAGGACTATGCACTGTTTCCCCATATGACCGTTGAACAAAACATGCTTTATGGCCTTAAGCTCAATAATAAAAATAAAGAAGAATACAACTCACTTATACAGCATACTTCACGTATACTTGCTTTGACAGGACTTTTACACAGATATCCCCATGAGCTTTCAGGAGGACAGCAGCAACGGGTTGCATTGGGCAGAGCTTTAATATTAAAACCTTCTATATTACTTATGGATGAGCCACTGTCGTCACTGGACACAAAGCTCAGGACTCAAGTACGTGAAGAACTTTTAGACATTCAAAAGGCATTAAACATAACAACAATCTATGTTACACATGACCAGGACGAAGCTTTATCAATGTCTGATAATATTGCAGTAGTTAACCTGGGCTCTCTGCAGCAGACTGGTACACCTCAAAAAATATACTTTGAACCAGAAAATAAATTTGTTGCTGACTTTGTTGGCAGAGCTAACTTTATCAATAAAGATGATAAGCTCTTTATGGCAAGACCTGAATGGATAACCCTTTATCAGGGAGACAACAGTACTGATCCACAATACACAGGTATCGTTGTGAGCTCACTTTTTTTAGGCTCAACTATCCGCTACCGTGTAAAAACAAACCTTACAGCAAGTACAAGTCTCATTGCAGATATGCCTTCAGATAGCGGTAACACCTTTAATTGCGGCAGCACTGTCAGTATAAAAATCAAAAGAAAGTGGGCTTTATAGGCTTAATAAAGCTTTTGCACTTTCAATATCACTGTCTTCAGGAGCCAGATGAGCTTTTACGCAGCCTGTTACAGTTGCGCCGCTTGCTTTTACACGATCAGCCCAGTCACTTAACCACTGACCGTCACCCCAGTCATAAGAACCAAACAAAGCAACCTTTTTACCTGTAAGAGATCCTTCAATATTTGAAAAGAACGACTCCATTGTATCTTCAAGCTGCTCACATCCCATTGCTGGGCTGCCTAATAAGATATAATCACTTGCAGAAACCTTCGCACAGTCAGCCTCATCTGCACCTGCAAATATAACTTCGTGACCAGCGGCCTTAGACTGCTCACAAATTGCGTTAGCCAAAGCTTGTGTATTACCTGTTGTTGATGCATATACTATTGCAACTTTCATTTTTATGCCTCCATAAAACATTTATATTTTGTCGCCACAGAAGGTACAGACAGTCCCGTCTGCAGCAAATGCATGCACTGTTCACTGCATGACTTGTACATATTCATAAGCTTTTCTGCCCGGCTCCGGTCTGAATACACCTTCCAAAAACCAGACAAAATGCACTCGCACCGTCTTTCTTCAAAGCCGATGACATCTTCGAGGGGATAGCCTAAAAACAGTCCTACTTCATGAGGAAAATCCTTCAAATACATAAGCTTGTGCAAAAGGAGAGACAGGCATGATTCAACACCTTTTTCAGTACAATATCCTTTAGACTCAAGATATATCTTTGATTTTTTATCAGCTAAAACTTTTTCGATTAAGGATTTGTCATAAACGAAAAATAAAATCCTGTCTGATTCTTTTTTTAGTGTAACAATGTACCTTTTTTGTTCTGCAAAATGCCTGCTCCACTCCTTAAGCTTTGTTTTACCACTGTTAAAGCAGTCGCTTTTCATACTAAAAAGACAGGCAGGCTTTATACCGCATAAACTTGGTGCGCTGCAATGGATAATCGTCTCATCAAAACTCATTTTATATAGTTCCTTTTTTACAAAAAAAAGGGCGAAAAATACGATTTATGTGAAACAGTCATAAATCCATAAACAATATTTTTCGCCTTTCAAAGTCAGAGTCCTTTTGGAAGAGCTATAAACCAAAAGGACCAACTAATAACTCTCTCCTTACTTGAGGTACTAGTTAGCAATATCTAACTTACAATGTTAGAATACGCTAACAACTACTTTGTGTCAACTATACTTTTTTATCTATAAACGAAAATAACAGATAATATTTTCTCAATAACAAAAAAAAAGCCCTCACAGCTTTATAGCCATGAGGGTAAGGGTTTCACTTATTGAATTATAGTATTATTAAATAAATATGTTTGTTTAATTTAGGACTTTTTTATTAGAAGTTGAATACAAAGTCAAGAGAAATAAGGTCGTGACCATTTGTCTTGCTTGGACACATATTCATACCACCGAAACCTTTATAGTCAGACTGACCACGTGTGTAGTATGCACCAAATGAAGCACCCTTGTTTGGCTGGTATGAAGCACCTGCCTTAACCCAAGCAGCATCAACATCATCAGCTTTCCAGTATGCTGCAGAACCCTTTACTGTAACTTTTTCATTTACATCGTAAGCTGCATAACCTTCAACTTCATATGTCTGTTCATCAGCTTCTTCTGCATTGTTGAAGTAACCAAATGCTTCAAGTGTAAGAGGAAGCTTTTCATTTACTGCAGCAAATTTGTAGCCAAGGTATGCAATTGCAAGTTCACTGCGTTCTTCGCCATCATCCTTTGCTGGGTTATAAACATAACCTGTTAAACCTGCTGAAAGACCAGGAACACCTGTTTCCCATGCAGCAAACTCTGCCCAAACAAACTCGTCTGAACCAAGAGAAGCACCACCTTCCCATCCTGCTACTGCTGTGTAACGTCCATCTGGCTCATCATAACGAGCACCAACTGTCCATGTATCCTTTTTCCAAGATACAGTACATGTATCATCGCTGTAATTGCGGGCAACAAAAGCTGCACCAATGTTAAGACCAGGAACTGCAACTGGAGTAAACTCAAACTGAGCACCTGGACCCTGAAGATCTGAGTCACCTTCAAAATCATCTTCCCATGTTTCAACAGAAAGAAGACCACCACTTACCTTTGCATTGCCGCCAAAAAGGTTTGTCCAACCATATGCATGGCGAAGGTATGGCATAGAAATTGAATTATCAACTGAACCGTCGCTGTTTACTTCGTTTGTATATACTTTTGATCCAGGCGTCCACTGAGAGCGGAAATATGTTTCAATACCGTAATCTCCAGCATCATAACTGAGATTAACATTAACGCGGTTTTTACCTGCATCTGAGTTAATTGAATATGACTTTTCATCATCTAAGTCAGATTCGATACCAGAGATAACTGTTACAGTTGTCTTGAGTCCTGCTGCTGCTTCGTCAGCGAATGCTGCACCTGCAAAAAGAGCTGCAGCTGCCAATGCGAAAATCTTTTTCATAAAAGCACTTCCTTTTTTTAGATTTAACTTTGTTTAATAACTTGTATTAATTTCACTAAAGATATTAAGTGTCTGTTAAAATATTGTCAATAATATTTCATAAATTTAGTATATATAAAATTTGCTTTTTTTATAAAATATTTCTATTGACACTCACACACTTAACATAAAATTAAAAAACTATTAACTAATACTTAATTATGGCTTATACTGGCATAATCTTACTTTTTGTATCAAAAATA
>JAZUGE010000062.1:0-23024 GCA_045641045.1 Treponema sp.
TGCAAGAGAAATTATGATTGTACTGTTTGGAGAAAGCTGGCATTTTTCGTATTTGGAAATTGCCATTTTAGAAATGTTGTTCCCCATGGCATCAACAAGATCATCCATAGAAAAACACTTCATTACACGAGCATTCTTAAGCCTTTGTGCAAAGATTTCATTAGCGTTCATAATTTACCTCTTGTTTACAAATATAGTAATATTTCTATAATTTGTAAACTGTAAAATTATGCCACCATATAAATCTCATCTTCCAACTCTTTCAATGCTGCAAGATAATTTTGCTTTCCACCAAAAATATTTACAATTTCCGATGGTGTTCCCAAATCTTTTAATGGCTCAACTGTAAGAACCTTCATATCTTCGATATTTTCAATTCCTGTTTCTGCGTATTTTTCCAACAATGCGTTCAAAACATTTCTTGCCTGTTCACCGTATTTTGTCCAGTAATTTCGTTTACGAACATTTTCCGCACGTTCTTTTCTTGTTAGTGCTGGAGCATCCCAGGCAATATGACAGATTAAATCAAAAATATCTAAATCTGATTTTATTTCTTCTTTTAATTCTTCAAAAATCAAGCCCTGATTTTCCAGTTCCTGGATGATAATCTTTTTCTTTTCTGCATCGTTCCATGCCTGTAAGAAGCTGTCTAAAGAACGGTAAGAAGTAAGGATTCCTGTTTTTGTGTATTCTTTTAAGCTGCAGGTAATAAGTTTTCCGTTTGCGTCAAGAAACTGTTTTCGTTCACCACGCTTTGTCTTCTTTCCTTTTACAAAAATACGACCAGCTGTAAAAGATACTTCTTCTTTAAGTTGTGTTTGCTTATTCCAACCTGATTGTTCAATTGCAGGGAGAATATATTTAGTAATTATGTCGCGCTCAGATAAACTCTTTTTAGAATCCATTCTATTCATTATAACACAGAATTCTTCTATCTTATAGACGATTATACTCCATAGGCTGTGTCAAATAACGACGTTATTACAACTTAATACAAGCAGACTCACAAGGTAACTTTCTGTTTTAATATTCAGTAATGCAAAAAAAAAGACTTCAGTAAATTACTGAAGTCTTTAACATGGGCCATCTTGGATTTGAACCAAGGACCAAAGGATTATGAGTCCTCTGCTCTAACCGCTGAGCTAATGGCCCAAACCATTGCTCGCGCAACGAAGTTATAATAACATTTTTATTACAAACTCGTCAATACATCTATCACTATAAATAGACTTTAATTTTATATATTAATCATCCCAGTCATAGTCACCGCGACTGCTTTTACTGGCACTCCAGCCGCCTGATTTTTCCTGAAGCATCTCGGCATCTTCTCTACCCTGAAAGTTTTTCCATTGAGTGTAATTTGACTTTTTAAGCTGATTAACACGGTCTTTATTTTTTTCTTTTAAGTCTTCTTCACCATTAGCCATTATAAGTCTCCGTTTTCCCACTTAAGGGCCATATCTTCATCCCTTTGAGTGCCGATACCTTCTCTATAACATCTTATAACATTTGTAATACCGGTATGGTGTCCCTGCCTTGCAGACTTTAAATACCAGCTGAAGGCTTTTTCAGTATCAACAAAATCAACACAACCATGTTTTATGCCTTCTTCATAACACCAGCCAAGGTCATTTTGAGCTGGTGCAAACCCCAAAACTGCAGCCTGCCTGATAAGATTAAAATACTGAACAGGGTTACGCTTAGCACCTCCTCTGCCAAAACCAATAAACACACCTTTATTGTATATACCATTGGCAAAGTTTTGGTCAGCAGCCATACAGTAAAGCTCAAATGCCTTTACCTCATTCTGTTCCACCTTAATACCATTTTCATAGCAGTACCCTAAAGCGCACAAACACTCAGCATCCCCATGCTCAGCATGATGCATTATGTCCTCTATATCAATTTCACTAAGGGAATAAACATTATATGATTCATCGTTTTCCATTAGACACCATTATATAAAAGAATATTCTATTATAAAAGAACTGTTTTTCATCCTTTGCTCCACAAATAGCAGTACAGCTGAGTTCGTGAGGCAAACCTTTCATTATTCTTCAAAAGGTTTTGAACATCCTTTTTTGTAAACCATCCCGCTTCAATTTCTTCCATAGTCGAAGTACTAGCCTTAAAATCCCCGCTTGCCTTACCAATAAGACATACAGTTTTTTCGTTTGTAAGACCAACAGCACTGTAACTTTCACCAAGAATTTCTTCAATTTCATCAATATGAAGTCCGGTTTCTTCCCATAGCTCTCTGGCAGCTGCAATTTCTAATAGTTCACCATCATCAATGAGCCCTGCCGGAAAATTATAAATCCATTCGCCTACAGCCATACGAAATTCCTTATTTAAAAGAATTTTTTCGCCAGACTCATCATGCATTATTAAAATCACACCATCAGCCCTTTTTTTACTTAAGTCCTTACAATCCTTAATATCTGAAACACGGCTGACCATTTCATAGTTTTTAAGACGTTTATCTTCAGTCTCATAGGTAATGTTATAGCGGGTAATATATTTACCCTGCTCAATCTTTGTAATTTTTTTAAACTCCATACAAAATCCTTAGACACTATCAATATGTTCTATATACAAGCAATCGTGCATACAAGTTCCGCTAAATGCGCCATCACATATTTTCATCTTACAAAGCTTTTGCGACTCATCATCAAACCTGCCGATACGCTTACGCACATAGCCAATATGCTTAAAATTAAGCTCCTTACCCTTTTTTAGAGCCGCACAAGAGTTAATCCAAACAACATTACAGTCATCATGAGCACAAAGATCAAATGACTGCCTGAAATCATAGGAACCCGTTGTAAATGAAGGTACAATTATAAGAGTAAGCTTAAAGCATCTCATAATATGCTCCATATACCTTGTTGTAATAAAATCCTTACATATTAAAATAGCAATACGGCCAACACCATCATAGTGCATAATGTTAATGACACTATCACCCTCAATATTTTCTAAAATTACATTATCATCATCCTCAAGTAAAAAAGGATTTTGCTTACTTTGCACAAAAAGATGATTGCCATATTTATCAAGAACAGTTACCGAGTTTTTATTATCTTTCCAGCAGGATGGTAAAACAATTAAAGCAGGCATTTTTTCTCTTAAGTCTGCAGACAATGACATAAGACGAGTCTGAACATAGGACTCTGTATCATAGTTACCCATCATTTCAGGAAACACCACAATATCAGCTTTTTTTTCGCTGGCAGCAATAATCTTTTGCCATATAAGCTCATTGTCTTTTTGAGTACACCCTTTATCATACTCAATCGAAAACGACTGAACTTTTGCCGACTTATCAATCAACCGTTTAAAATTACGCTCAAGCCGCAATGGAGTTGCAGCAATACAAAGTCTTTTTGAGTTTTCAAAGTTCTTAAAAAGTTTACCAGGCAAAAATATATGACGGTCAATTAAATTACCCAAAATAACATTTTCCATCACAAGCAAATTAGACAAAAAATTATCAATACGGTTATATGCATGGGATAATCTCTTTTTTCGCTCCCAGCAGCACCAGCACCTTGGTAAAAGTCCCAGGCCAACAGTACTGCGGTTTGTATTTAATACAAGAGTTGCTCCCTGAAGCTGTCTGTATTGAATGTTATTGCGTATTATCTGTTCCAGAGCTTGGTCTAATGCCTGTATAAGACCGACCATTGCAAAGTAATCACTTTCAGCTTTTAATTCTTCTTGCAGGTCATGAAGACTAAGATAAAAATCATCATCAATTTCTTCTATATAAAGGGTGCGTATTGAGCTGCCAATATACAGTGGTACTTTTGACTGAATGCGGTTAGCGATGCGGGACTGCTCATTTTTTGTAATACATCTGTAGTGTACAAAAAAATCTTCGTGACAGTTACTGATAACATATGAACATAGATATGCGATTAAGTCATATATTTTTTGCATGCAGAATAACTTACCCCTCGCTCTTTATTTTACAATGCAAAAAGCCATATAACAAATAAAAAAGGTGATAAAGCAAAATGCCTTATCACCTTTCATTTGTTTATTTGATATTTTTAATTAATGCAGTTTTTACTCATTTACTGTATAAAAGTAAATATCATAAGCGGTTCCAGTTCCTTCAATATAAGAAGAGAAACCGTTATAATACTCAACCATTGCAGGTAAATTAGCTGAAGTTTTTGAGCTATAACATGTAGCATTTACACTTGTAAGGTAGAATGCACCATCAACAGATCCTGTAGAAAGTGTAAACAACGTATAATCAACAGAATCATCTGTTGGCTTTTCAGCAAACTTAAGAGTACCAGATGTACTTTTTTCATTTCCTAATGCAGTAAGATAATTTCCGTCTGCATTTTTGAAAGAATAACTGTCACCATTCTGTTCAACAGTCAAACGAACAATATCATCAGTTAAAGTAATAAGTTCATCATTTACAGTTGCCTTAACACCATTAAGTTTATACCCATTAACTGTTGAAGTTAAAGCCATATTATTCTTTAAGTTATAAAGAACAACAGTGTCGCCATCTTTTATAGATGAAGCAAGGGTAGCTGTTACGGTCTCTGAAGGTTCAACAACTTCTTCGCCAGAATCTTCAACTTTAACTAATTTTGCATCATCAATATATACTGAACCTGTATTTTTTGGGTTCATAATTACAAGGTTAAGAGTTGTTTCTTCTGTTAACTCAAATGTATTTGAAATTAAAGTCCAGCTGTCACTATTAATATTCTGATAATCTCCATATGTATAAGAAGAACTTACAGCAGCACCATCTACTACAGGCACATAACCAGGTCTCAAACTAAATGATGAAGCAGTACCTGCTGTACAAAGCTTAGCATATACACTAAATGTATACTTACCAGCTTCAAGTGTCATTTCCTTGTATGCAACACGCTTATTTGATGAGTTCTGTGCAATAAGTAAAGAATATGAACCACTGTGAACTTCGGCAGTAGATTTTGATACAGTTGCACCACCAGCAGAAGTTGTTGGTACCCAGTTTGCTGCAGCCTTATCGCTGTCCCAAATCTCAAAGCCACCGTTTGCAAGTAAACTGCCTTCATCTTCTTCAATTGAAGCGCTAAGTGTGTACTCTGCAGATTTTACTTCAGACTTATTTGTACCCTTTACAGCAATTGCATAAATAGTACAAGCTTTTGTAATTTCAATTTCTGATGTGTAAACTGTACCAGTTGTTTCATAGTTATCAGCTGTTAACTCTTCATCAATTGAGTAGTAAATTGCAGCACCTTCAGTTGTTGTTGAAAGAGCAACCTTTGTTCCGTTGTCAACTTTTCCAGTTGCACTAAATGAAACATAATCTACATAACTGTTGTTTGTTTCAGCTGCAGCATCCTTCTTAAAGAACTGATACTGATAAATTAATGGATCTGAATATGAGTTGAGTCCATATGTAGTAAATGACCCACCAGTAGATGAACTATAATACTCAATGTACTGAGGTGTAGTTTCGTTATACTTTGCATTTACATTTTTTATATAGAAAGTTCCGCTGCCTTCAGCTGTTTCTTCAAGAGTCCAAAGACTATAATCGCTTGAAGAATCTTCAAAAGTAAGGTTACTTCCTGCAGCACCTGATGTAAGATACTTACCATTACATGTAAATGTGTAGTATCCGTTTTCATCAACAGTTGCTGTTAAAAGAGCTGCCTGTGTTACTGTAACTACATCATTTTCAACTGTAGCTTCAACACCTGCTAATGTATTTTTTGTGCTGCTTACTACTTTAACTTCAGTACCAAGAGCTAATTTTCCGTTTGGATAGTAAAGAACTAAATCTGTACCACCTTTTGTCATATCAAAAACGCGTCCAGCGGTTACACTTGTTACACTTTCATTTCCGCCGTTACCGCTTTCGCCTTCGTCGCCTGCAACTACAGTAAATGAAGCATTTGTAGGGTCTGACCATGAACCGCTTTTGTATGCAATTGCATAAATTGTTGTGCTTTTTGTAATATCGATTGCAATATAGCTTTTGCTTACTCTTGTGCCTGCACTTGAAGCATTTGCTGAAGTTAATTCAGTATCAAATGCATAAAAAATTACAGCATCCGAAGTAGCAGTGCGTAAAGTTACAGTTGTACCACTTGCAACTGTACCACTTGTTGAGAACACTACAGGTTCAACTGCAGCTCCGGCAGACTTGCTGCTCTCATCACTTGAAGCCATACTACATCCGGCAAAACCTGCAAGGATTAAAGCCGATGCCATAAGACCTGTCAAAACTTTTTTGAAAGTTCCTTTCATTTTTACTCCCTGTGCTCTGTAGAAACAGAGCACAAACCTTTTTATTTTTGCGATATGGAATCTATCTATGTCTTATTTGTGTTGTACCACTATCGCACAGCACTTTTTTATTCAGCAATAAGAACTGAAGGTACTTCAGCCCACTTTTTACCAATTGTACCCATTGCCTTAAGCTGTTCAATTACAGCATCACGGAATGGCACATATGTGTTGTTCATTTCAACAGCACCTTCAGCGATACAAGTATATTTGTCACCGCCTTCAGCCATAAAGTCATTTACAACACATGTATAAACTTCATCATCTTTTACTTCGCGACCATCATCGAGGACAATCTTTGATACTCTGTAGCCTTCGCTCATACGTGTTGTGTAGTATACTTTACCACCTGCAAACTGACCGGCTCTAAAGCCTACAGTATTAATACCATGGTCAACAATCTTTTTAAGATCACTGCCCTTTACCTTTACTACAACACCAGTGTTATCAAATGGGATAAGTTCCCACATATCATTAACAGTTAATGTACCAGCTTTGATTGACTTACGAAGTCCACCGCCGTTTGTAACTGCAAAATCAGCACCATAAGCAGCTTTCATAGCTGAAGCAATCAGGTGTCCTAAAGGAGTTACATTTGGTACAGTTTCTTCATGGCTAAGTTCTGCTTCAACAAAAGCAACCTTTTCACCAAGCTCAGCACCAAATTCTGCCTTATACTTTGCAATAACTGAAACAAGTTCGCTGTCTTCAGTGATAGCATCCTTTTCTTTATAAACTTCGATTACTTTACCGTCAGCCTTTGTAAGTCCGTTGTTATTAAACTTGAGCTTTATCTGGCTGATTGCTCTACCATAATTAAGAGCCTGTACAACAGGTACATCATTGCATCTGCCGTTTACATACATATGGCTGTGACCTGTAATAACAGCATCAACACCCTTAATGTTACAAACATCTTCAAGCTCGCGGCTGTTGTCAGCACTAACAGGGTTTCCCTTTGAAAGGCGGTTATCCTGTGTACCGATATGACTTAAAACAACTACAGCCTCAGGATGATAAACAGCATTTACCTTGCTTACCACTTTGCGGATGCTCTTTGCAGGATCTAAAAACTCAAAGTTTTCAATCTTGTTTGCAGCAGCTGTATAAATTGTATCTTCAGTTGCAGTACCAACTAAACAAATAAGGTGTCCGCCAATGTTATAAAGAACATACTCCTTACACCATGAAGGGATCTTACCTGTTCTTTTATCAATAAGGTTACAGGCGATAAAGTCAAAACCACCGTCTTTCTGCCACTGAGCAAAAAGATCTTCGCCCCAGTCAAACTCATGGTTACCAATTGTACTTGCAGCAACACCAGCATGCTTATAAAAGTCACTTACAATTTTACCCTTACTCATGTTGCTTAATGCACTACCCTGGTAGTTATCCCCAGCTGATACAAAAATGCTTTCTGGGTTTGCAAGCTGTAATTCTTTTACTACCTCATTGAGCTTTGCCATACCAGGATTTTTACCTGCAATGTCTTCTTCAACAGAACCATGAAAGTCGTTTATAGCAAAAATGCTTACATACTTTGACTTACCGTTATCTAAAATTTCTGAAGCAGGACCTGTTTTACCCATCTTGCGGATAGTAACTGATTCTGCAAAAGCTGCACCTGCTAATAAAACTGCAACTGTTAAAACGCTTAATATCTTTTTCATTAGTATTTCTCCGCCCTATTAGTCAAGCTTGATTCTTCCGTTTAATGTAAAAGAAGAATTACGGTCAGTGTTTCTGCGTGAGTATGAAGGAGCACTTACATATTCAGCACTAAGCTCAAGATACTTAACAGGGTTATAAGCAACTCCTGCTTTAAGTGTTGTAAACTCTAACCACTCCTGTGATGGCAATGTTGAGTAATCATCCCACTCAGTAAGCTCTGCATTTTTGTAGTAATCAGCACCGGCTGTAAATGTTACAGGAACTGCAACAAGATTTTGTAAATCAAATGTTAAGCCTGTGTAAAATCCTGTACCGTTAAGGCTTGAGTCATAAATGAAACCGTTTGTACCTACAGTAAAGTCAACGATGTCTCTATTGATAAAATACTGAGGGTTAAAATCTAACTTAACATTGTACATAGCAGCACTTTTAATAGTTGCCATGTAGTAATCAGCACTTGCTGTATAACCGTAAAAACGGTCTGTAGAATAATATGCTTTATGAGAGAATCTGTCTGTTTTGTACTGGCCGTTTGCACTTAAAGTAGCACCAAAAGCTCCTACGCTACCGTTAAGAGCAACAGCATATGCACTGTTATAATCAAGGTCTAAAGCTTCTCTGTCTGCCCAGTTAAGGAACATACCTTCAAGTCCTGCACTCCAGCCGATGAATGTATTTGAAACATAGTTAACACCAGCATCTAAAGCAAAGTTACCTTTAGCTTCTGTTACATCACTTGCAATACCCTGTACCTGAGCTGATAAAGTACCTGCCCATGGTTCAATAAATGTTGTATAACGTCCATAAGCTTTAACGGCAAGTTCACCACTGATACCGCGGTAATAATCAAGAGCAGATGTATCATAGTTTTCAGCATCACGCTCATCTCCACCGGCAATACCTGCAGCAACACCTGCATCAAGCCCCTGGATAAGACCTTTTTTCATAGATACAGTTACTGCACTGCCTGTTGTCGACTGACCTGCAAGGAGTGAGTAAAGACTGTCACCTACAGTAAGTCTCTTACCTAAAAAGTCAACACGGGCATCTGCAACATGACCAATGTTTGTAATTTTAATGTAAGCACTGTCAATTGCATCTAAGAATGTATTGCTTTCAGTTGTTGTTGTACCGTTGTAAATCTTTTTAAACTCACGTTTTGCTTTCATCTTAAGCTCAGCAAGCTTTTTGTTTGAGCCGCTCATGCTGGCATACATAACCTGGCTTACATCCCCTGTAGCAAATACATCTGTATATAAGTTATCAATTGCACTGTTAATATCGTATTTAATTTCCTGATAAAGAGCTTCAGCATCACCCCACACAGTTGTTGTCCAGTTAACATCACTGGCTTTTTCAACCTGGGAACCGCGGATAAACTGATAGCGTCCGCTTGAAGCACCATAGCTTGTTGTAGGCCATGCACTGCCGGCTTTACATGGGTCATATGGTAAACCATACTTAGCCATATTAGCTTCATACCAGTCAATCATTGGCTGGATAAGTGAATAGTGGTTTACATCTGAAGCACTTGTATAGCTTGATGTTGTTGAAGAAGCAACATAAAGCTTTGATAAATCCATTGTAACGCTTGCTTCATAACCGATACCACTGTTGTCTGTAATACCGTCTGCTTTTTCAACAGACCACTCGCTGTCACGAGTAAACTTACCCTTTATTTTAAGGTTTAAGTCAGCATTATAGTCACTTGATAAACCTGGAATCACTTCAAGATCAGGGTTGTCTTCAAGATTTTTTACTCCTGAACTAAACTCGATATCTGCACTAAAATCTGGATACATTCCAGAATATTTATCTTGTGCAAAAGCACCCTGGGCACAAAGTAAAGAGCCAAGAGCAATTGCTGTTAATCCTTTTGATATTTTTAACATATATTTCCTCATTAAACCTTATAGCTTTTTATATAATGCAAGTGAGAACTCGTAATCATACGAAGCATTGTATGAACCAAGGCGGAATCCCTGATAGTACTCCATCATCTGCTTATTACCGTTGTATAAAGCATTTGTACTTGTAATGTAGAATAAACCGTCAGTATTAGACTTAGCTATTGTCCACTTAGTATAGTCTCCGCTTGTAGATCCCAAAGTAAGACCACTGTCAGTCTGTGTAGTTGTAAGATACTGACCGTTACAGATAAGCTCATAAACATTATTGCCACAGTCTTTTACTACAAAGCTTGCAACACCTTCGGCTGTCCCTAATGTACCATTTGATGAAGGAGTCATACTTACGCCTGCACGTTTGGTTGTAGATGACTCATAATCTCCTGTACCTAAGGCAAGCTTATCAGTTTCGTAGTAAATTAATATTTCATCCCCGTTTTCAGGTAGCTGAGTAAGCTTTTCATAGGTAATGTCTGTATAAGTGATTTTATACACCTTACAGCTTCCGTCCCAGGCATATACCCAAAGTTCAAGAGGATCGTCTGAAGTAACCTTACTAAAGTCAACAGTTGTATGACCGTTACTTACTTCATCCCCTGTTTCAGCAAGTACTACACGAGCACCGTTTGTACTAACCGAAATTGCCTGGCTTAAACTCAAACCTTTCTGAATATTAATTACATTATTTGAAAGGTAAACAAGATCAGGAGTCTTTTCAAAGGCAAAATATGTAAGATCTTTAGCAGTTGAGCTGTCTCTATCCCAGCTGCCGGCTGTAGTAACATCAGATGACGAGTTAGTAGCTTTTACGCTGTACCACTCATTGTCATCAAAGCCGTCATAAAAAGATACATGGCTTTTACGCTGCATCTTTTTAGTTAAGCCCCAGTTAAAGCCCTCACCTTCACCATCTGCAGGTCCAATTGCATCAATTACGTTACCGTAGCTTGTTAAAGTAAATGAAGTCTGACCTGTAAGCTCAATGATTGTGTTGTACTTTGCATCACTTACAAATAAAGAAGCATCTTTTGAGGTAAATAATGAACATCTGCTGCTGTAAATTACATACGAAGCACCAGAAGCTAAAGTACCGCTTAAAGTAACGCTCTGGTCGCTTGCACTTTTGCGGCTGCCGTTATCCCAAACATAGCGGTTAAGCTCCACAGCACTAAGATCAATTGCATGATTAGAAGCATTTGTCAGCTCGATATACTGATTTACAGCACCTTTATAAGAAGGGGTTGCTCCACAGTAATACTCTGTAAACAAAAGTTCGCCGTTTAATACTTCATCAGCCTTTAACACTATGTTTACGATATATGTTTTGTTTTTACCGTTTGCAGTAACAGTAACAGTTACCGGGTTTAAGCTCCAGTCAAAACTTGATGAAACCAAATCGGCACCACTTGCAACATTAATCGAAGCCCGTAACTGACTGCGTATAGTACTGTCATTGTAAACAGCTTTTGGCATTACAACAGTGATAACACCCTTTTCGTCATCAATTGATGCAGTTATATTTTCATTGATTGCTGAGTTATACTCTGTATCAAACATAAATGATGTTATCTGAGCCTTAGCCTCTGCATCCTGAGCACAACCTGCAAAACAACATAACGATAAAGCAAAAGCTAGAGCTGTTAATAATTTTTTAATACATTCTGTTAATGTCATATTAATTAAAAGCTCCCGGAATTCGTATTACAGCCGGATCATGATCCGACACGTTAAAGTGATTGTTACGGCTAACCATTGAGTCAACGTGAGGAACAAATACATAGTCACTCCATGTTGCAGAGCTTGCCCCTGCTGTACGCATTTTGTTGAACAATGATTTAGTTACATAAATATGGTCAATTTCCTGTAAGTTTCCGTTGTATGCGTATGAAAACTGTTCTTCAACAGGCATAAACTCTTCTTCAGGACTGTATAAAATCTGATCATTGGCTTTTTGACCTGTTAATACACGCAATGGTGTACTATAGGCAAAATCGTTCATATCACCTGCTACAATAATTTTTGCATCAGGATCTAATGTTAAAATTCTTTTTACAAACTCATAAACTGCCTGGCCCTGCTTGTTGCGGCTTGCTTCACTCAAAAGTAAAGGAGGCTGTAACTCACCGTACAATGCATAGTCAGCACGTTTTGAGCTTAAGTGACAGGCAATAACATAAAATGTCTCGCCTGTTGCTTTGTGCTTAAACTCGCCCACCAATGGACGGCGGCTGTGACTAAATGATGAGTCCTGTAAGTAACATGGGCTTTGAGTAAGGTGTACAACCCCGTCATCTCCCATATATACACTTGTTGCTGCCTGAGCTAAAGTTTCAACACTGATATTGCCGTAAGCACCTTCGCCACTGCCAACACCAGTATTTACAGGCCAGTCACTTTCATCAATAAAGTTACCAGATGAGTCGTGAGTATTTGTATAGTGATTAGTTTCAATACCACGGTCAATAAACTCAACGTTATTTGTATTGTACATAAAGCCTACGCGGATATTAACACCGGCTTTACCACCACTGTCACGCTCTATAGGGTCAATACAGCGGAACTCGTACTCAGGTCCGCTCTGTGTTTTTTTAATCTGGTCAATAAGGTCACTATAGTTACGAACTGCAGTAACAGTACCGTCAATTAATGCCCATTCATTGTCCTGATTTACATAGTTACCTGGTGTAGTTTTATCATCACCCATTTCAACTGTAACAAGTACATCAGGATACAAAAGGTTGTTTTTAATAAGACGGGTAATTTCAAGATTTTTACTGTTTGAAGAGCCCTGTTCAGTATAGTTTTCAAGGTTATACGAAGCTACTGTTAGCGAATTAGCTTCAGTATTACCTGTTGATGTCGAACTATTACCACTCCAGCCAGGTGTAAAAAGTGGGTTAGCATTAAATCCTCCAGAAGCTGTACCTAAAGTTACTGCCTTAACGGCATTACCACGTGTACTTGTTGATGTATATGAAGTTGCTGAACCACTACTATTCATACTGCTGGCAAGGGATAAACCATTTAATGTATACCATGCACCTGTTGTATCAAAGTTCCAGCTTTGTGGTGGCACTGTGTCACCTTTTACATCCGTAATTGCATTCCCTGTACTGTTTGTGTAATAAGGAACAAGATAGTTATTAGCATAAGAAGCATTTTGAACAAATGCCCCGGATTTTGTATTTAAAGGGTGAGCCATATAAATGCCGTCCCCTGTATAATCCATTACACCTCTAAACACACGTTTCCCAGTACTGTCTTTTAGGTGGTCTCCAATCTGGGCTATACCGTAGCCTGCCTTCCAGTCAAAAGCCTGATAGTCAACAAAAAGCAGCTCTTCGTTAAAGTCCTGCTGACCGTTGTTGTAGTTCCACTGGATAACATCACCCTGCCATGTACTGTTATAAGTTCTAAAGTAAGTTGAACTTGTTGAAGAGCCTGCTCCTACAGAGCTTGTATCTCCAATTGTACCGTCATCGGCAAGGACTGTTGTAAGGTTATAGTATGTAGCACCTACAACACGAGGATTATCAATTACGATAACCATATTTTCAACAGACTCTAATACATCAATGGCATCCTGCATTGGTTTAGATGAGTCTAAGTCACCAACCATAACACGGGCTTCGGCATTATATGTTTTTGTGTCACCGTTTTCGTCTGTATATGTATAGGTATTTGCAATATATGAGTCAGCTTTTGCCTGACTGTATGTAAGGAGTACCCCTAAAGGATATCCGGCAGTAACATTTGTACCGTTTTTTGTATAATGATATGCGTTTTCAGCTTTTATTACAGTGCGGGTAAGGTTACCTGTGCTTGAACCAAAGCGGTCCATTTTACGAGTTTCGGCAACACAACCTTTTACTATTACAACGTCTCCAGCCTGCAAATCTGTAGGGCATGAAGAAATCCACTTTGATTCATCAAAGCTTGAGTCGTGTGTATCAATAAAAATACCGTTTGATTTTTTACCTGTATAGTCACGCTGGTCAGGAAGAGCTTCGATATAAAATCCGTCTTCACCTACGTACTGAGCAACGTTGCTGCCGTCTAATGATGTTGTATCATACAAAAAGTTTGGCGATTTATGGCAAACCATTGTTACAACACCTTTAACAGTAACTTCACACCCTGTTAAAGGACTTGTGAGAGAACTCCCCTGTATATCAGAGATAGCCAGTGAGTCAGCCTTAACAGCTATAAAGTTGGCATTGTATACAACACCGTGATCTGCGACTTGTCCTACGTTTATATAGGAGCCTGTCGTACCCTCGCCAGTATTTTCAAAAGCAGGTATCAAAGTGTAACCTGTCTTTTTTGCACTGACGCTAACTGAACTACGACCTAATCCATTAATTGTGTAACTTCCGTCAGAACCAGATGTCGTATTTTTAGATCCTGCACTAATACTGACACCGGAAATAACGTTACTGTCCACAGCGGTACCACTAATGGTTGTAATAGTACCTGTGATGGAATAGGTCCCGGACTTATGTAGATCTGACAAGCCGCAGCTTGAAAGACTAATCATAAGGCCGAAAAGCATTGTTAATTCAAGAACAATTCTTTTCATAAAACCTACTTACATTGTCTTTTTAAGACTAAATAAACATAAATTCAATAACTGTTGTTACTGAGGAACAGTAGTATATAAAGAATTGTTATAAAATTTCTAGTTATTTTTAGCATAAAAATTTGTCTTTATTTTTCATAAACAGTCGCTTTATCATTGACTTATTTTAAACTTTAACCTGATTTATAATAACCTTGACTATTACAAGTTTTACTGATATTTTTACATAAAATGCCGTTTTAGCTCAGATGGTAGAGCAGCTCCCTCGTAAAGAGCAGGTCAACAGTTCGATTCTGTTAAACGGCTATAATACAGGCAAAGCACTAAATAAAGTGTTTTTTTTATAGAAAAAACAAAAAAAACACTATAATTAAGTTTACTTTAATGGACATTTTGGAAGTGAAGTGCTATATTTATACCAGCTTGTAAAAAAGCTGATAAACTCTCTCCGATGTCCAGTTTACTGGACGGCAAGGCTCCTTGCGGTGTTACCGTAACGGAGCCTTGTTTTTTTATTTCTTAATCACTGCAATACAATCAACAAGTTCTAACGCTGTAGTTAAATGACTTATCTGCTGTATAGCTCCGTCACTACCGTCAACACTGCCGCATCCTGTAAGATTAAGCTTAATTTCGTCACTAAAGTTTGCTGGTAATAAAGCACTGTATACAACTGAAGGCTGACCATTAACACCGCTAGTCTTTTTTGTGTAGTAATCGTTATAGTCAAAGCTGTTGTTAAGCTCTGCCATAATTACATAGTCTTTACCATCATCTATCTCAGTATTAAATACAAGTCCACCCTTCGGTGTTGCTCCTGTTACAGCATCAAAACCATCTTCACTTACATTCCCATTACTTGCGCTATACCACACTGGTAAACTTTCAGGTCTGCCGCCTTTAGGACTGAATATCCATTTTTTTAATGCTGCAGACTTTGTTACATACAAAGTTTTTATGTACGTACCGTCAGTGCTTTCAAGCCATACTGCAATCTGGGGATTACGTTTTTGCTTAAAATGGTTTCCGGCCCCAATTGAAACAGTAATATCACTGGCAAAAAGATAAGAGCCCATAAATAAACATAAAATCACAAAACACTTTTTCATAAAAATCTCCTGTCACACTTATCATAGTTTATAACAAACAAAAAACAAAAGGGCTCTAAGACAAAATGCAGCGGACAGGGGGTAAAATACAAAAAAACAGACTCAGCCTCTTTTTAAAGCAAAGTCTGTTATTTAAGTTAATATCACTAATGTAAATTATTCTGCATTAAATACAAAGATTTTATTTTCAATTAAAACGCCTGAAACCGTAACAGTCTTACCGTCTAATGCAAGTAAGTCTTTTATCGTCATCATTTTAGGGGGAGCCTTTTGGCCCATAGGCTTATCCATATTTTTATCCATAGGACCACCCATCATATTACCGCCATTGCCTTCAAAAGGCTTTCCAGGTTTATCCATTACTGCAAGTTCGTAGCTCACACCTTCACTGTCTGTAAGTACAACTGTATTTTTTGACATGTCAGTTACAGATATAACTCCTGAAATCTTTACCATATCTTTGCCCATTGGATGGCCTTTTTGCGACATACCTTTACTGTTATCAGCTTTTGTCCTTGTGTTTATATTTTTGCTGTATGGAGCAATACGTCCTCCATCTTTTAGCACAATAGAGTGCCCATGGAGATATAAGTTTTTGCCGCTATTTTTATTATAATAAAGGGTGTATCCGTTTGTTTTAATATTTTTGTAGGACTCATCCTCAAAAGTTACTTCGTTAAAGTAACAATCCCCTGTAAGCTCAAGACTACCGTCTTTTGATAAACTAATATTTACATTACCTTCATTTGCACTGTTGATTTTACCTTTGAACTTTGCTCCGCTCAAAACATTAAAGTTAAGACTACTGATTTCATCAACAATAATATCCCCTTCAAGGCTCTGTTTCGTAAAACTAAAATCAACTTTTCCGCCGTTTTTTCCGTGCCGGCCCCAGCCACGGCTGCTTGTATTACCAGACACCTGCATAAGTACATTTGAAGGATTTATGATTTTTGTTTCACTGATATCAATTTTAGCATTTGTATTAGTAACATAAAAAAACGGACCTTCACCTTTGCCTTTTAGTGTCGATTTTTTTACAGTTAAAGTCCCGCAGCCACTTACAGCATCCCCACTCATACTCTGATAAATCATTACAGCGCTTTTAACTTCATCCCTACCTGTACTGCCGCCTGTCAGGCTTGAGTTTTCAATGACAACTGAGTTTTTGCCTTCAATTACTGCAATTTGAGATGCTAAGGCTTCGCCCTTTAAGTTTTTTACCCTTATGTCCCCTGTAGAATATATTACAGGAGATCCTTCGCCTTTAGTTAAAGCAGTACCGCCATTTACAATTACAGTACCTTCTCCCCTGTCTGTAGCAAATGAAGCACTGTGCATACCCTGGGTTACAATCTCAACATTCTGCGCACTTATATATCCGCCATAAGTTGCATCTAAACCACGGCTTGAGTCTTTTGCCGTATCAACCTTTATACCCTTTATGTAAACAACAGAACCTTCACCTGTACTAAACACTGCATTACTGCCCTGTGCATCCGAAGTAATTGTCACATCAGTAACAGTAAGGGCTGAACCATCTTTAACAACTATTGCAGCATTTAGACCGTAAAAATTACTTTCATCGTCATTTGATGTGTCCCCGTCTTGTTTTTGTATTATCGATTTTAATAACTCAGCTTTTGCACCATCTTTAATTAAAATAACACTTATATCAGCTTTTGAAGATGTAAGAGTCTTTCCACTCAAGGTTTTATCTTCTGTTATGACCGTTTCACCTTTTAGGACAGGACTTATTTCTTCAGGAACTGCACCATAATCATTCATTTTTTGCTCTGATATATCTTGAGCAAGACTACTTGTTGTACAAAGGGCTGCAAGACTTAAAGCAGCCGCAAACTTTTGAGCAGAAGTTTTAATTTTCATCTTTTTCCTCTATGAAATCAAAGTTTTTAATTTGCGCGCATTGATTAAATAATTGATATATCACTTATAAAACGAAATTGAGACAAAAAGGATACATTTAAAGTTTTACAAATCAGACAAAAAAGCTAAAATATTTTTTATGAACCAGACAGACAGTGTTTTAAAACAAAATCAAAACAAAACTTATATAAAAATGACAACTACCCCCGTAGGTCCCCTTATACTAAAGATGGCGGTACCTACTATTTTCAGCATGCTTATTACAGCAATATATAACATTGCAGACACATTCTTCGTATCCCAGCTTGGAACCAGTGCATCAGGGGCTGTAGGAATTATTTTTTCACTTATGGCTTTGATTCAGGCTTTTGGCTTTACTATCGGCATGGGATCAGGCTCCCTTATGAGCCGAAGTCTTGGAGCTAAGGATATACAAAAAGCCAATGAGTTTTCGTCAACAGCCTTTTTTATGGCAATAACAATAGGACTCATTATAACTTTTACAGGCATTGCTTTTCAGGATTTTATAATTACAAATCTTGGCTCAACTCCTACAATTTTACCTTTTGCAAAAGCATACGGCCAGTACATATTTCTGGCAGCCCCTTTTATGATTTCATCCTTTGTAATGAACAACCAGTTGAGATTTCAGGGCAAAGCAGCTTTATCTATGATAGGACTTGCAACAGGGGGTATATTAAACATAGCCTTAGACCCTCTTTTTATTTTTGTCTTTAACATGGGTATTTCAGGGGCTGCCATTGCAACTTTATGCTCTCAAATTGTTTCGTTCTGTATACTCCTTTCAATGTTTATCAGACACAAAGCTACTACACAGCTTTCAGTTAAGTTCATTGCAAAAAAAATTAATGTATACACAAACATTGTAAAAAATGGTTTACCAAGCCTGTTCAGACAAGGCATGGGATGTATTGCAGCTATCTGTCTCAATGTTGCCTCAGGGATCTACGGAGATGCTGCAGTTGCAGGTATGTCAATTACAACAAGAGTATTTATGTTTTTAATGTCCATTTCGCTGGGACTGGGACAGGGTTTTCAGCCTGTGTGTGCAATGAACTACGGGGCTAAGCTTTATGCAAGAGTAAGACAGGCATATTCATTCTTACTAAAAAGTACGGCTTTAATCATGTTTATTTTGTCAGTATTTTTATTTATTTTTGCCCCACAGGTTTTGTCTCTTTTTAGAGATGACATCCTTGTTATTGAAGCCGGAAAGCTCGCCATGCGGCTGCAGGCGATTCCTATGGTTTTACACTCGTTTATATTCAGCTCAAATATGCTTTTACAGACAACAGGTAAAGCAAAGCAGGCAACAATACTGTCATCCTGTAGACAGGGACTGTTTTTTATCCCGTTAATCATTATTTTGCCAAAGTTTTTTGGACTCAAAGGTGTGCAAAGTGCCCAGGCTATAAGTGATCTTTTAACAGCCCTTGTATCAATACCTTTTGCCCACAGTTTTTTTAAACATCTTGGAGAAAACAACTAATGCAAAACTCATTTATAAACCAGAGCATGACACCCTTAAACCGAAAATGGGAAACGGCCTGCAAACGTGAAATAGAAATATACAACAGAGGTAACAGCATACGAAGCGACTTTGAAAGGGACTATACACGTCTTTTGCACAGTCAGGCATACCGAAGGCTAAAGCATAAGACCCAGGTATTTTTTGCACCTCAAAATGACCACGTATGTACCCGCATGGAGCACGTAGGACATGTTGCAAGTGTTGCCGAAACTATTGCAGGTTACTTAGGATTAAACACAAACTTAACCCGTGCCATTGCCATAGGCCATGATATTGGACACGCACCCTTTGGCCACACAGGTGAAGATATACTTAACAGCCTTATGGAGCAAAAGACAGGTGCTAATGCTCCTAAAAAGTTCTGGCATGAGCGAAACTCTTTGTTTTTTGCCGATTATATCGAAACCTTAGACGATCCTAACGGTATTAAAAAGCCTTTAAACCTTACATATGCTGTAAGGGATGGACTTATCTGTCATTGTGGCGAGATCGACCAGCAGGGTATAAAACCTAGGAACGAAGCTATTAATCTTTATGACATAAAAAGACCTGGTATTATTCAGCCATATACCTGGGAAGGCTGCGTTGTTAAAATCAGTGATAAAATTGCATTTTTAGGCCGTGATATTGAAGACGCCCGTACATATCACCTTTTGGACATGGGCTCTTACCGTCAGCTGCGCGAAATTGTTATGAGCACTTTAGGATACTCAAAAAACGGCAATCCATTAACCCACAGATCAGGCAGGGCTGTTAATACAACAGTTTTAATCAATGATATGATTGTTGATCTTTGCCAGCAGTCTTCCCCTCAGGACGGTTTATGCTTCAGCCATCAGTACTACCGCTTTATAAAGGAACTTAAAGAGTTCAGCTTTTCAAATATATATAATCACTGGCGGCTGCTTGAGTTTGGAAGATACGCACAAAATGTAATTGAAACTATTTACCGCACATTAATGCGTACTCAAGTCTATGCTAAAAACGGCAGGTTTCCGCTGCATATGGCTTCATACCCAGAACTTGAAAAAACCTTTGAAGACTGGCTTATTAGGTATACAAACTATGCTCCTTTAGGTGACACTGACAGGCGCAAAAAGCTTCATTATGACATACCGGTGGTATTTGACATTTTTGATGATGAGTCGTATCAAAAATGTGTTATAGAATATATCTCAGGTATGACTGATAACTTTGCAATACAGTGTTTTGACGAAATAATTTCGTTTTAGGCATTTTTATCTGTAGCCGTTAAACATTAAAAGCTCAGGGTGGTACTCAAAGTGCATGTTGTCCCATACACCCCACTTGCCGCCCCAGATAAAGCCTTCACTTTCAAAGGCATCAATTACACTTTGCGGCGGCATCCACCTGCGGCTTAAAGGAACAAGCATCCAGTCATCTGGTCTCTGGTCTTTTGTCCAGCTCCAAAATACATACTTGCCGCCATAGGAGCGTGGTATCAAATCAATGGCAATGCCATAGCTGTGAAACGACATACGGTTTGTGCCCCGTATGCGCCGCCAGTAAAACGCATCACAGCTTTTTAAGCTCTGTAAAAATAAAGCAACTTCTTTATCGGTGCGGGCAAGTGATTGAACTTTACTGTCTACTCTTTTTAAGGCAGGTACAATACGCTCATGCACCCGAGTGGTTTTACCAAAAAAATAAATTGATTTTATATGCTTTGTAATAACCTGTTCACTTTCGGCGCTATAAATAAAGTCAAAAAAGAACTGAGGGCTTCCGGCACTGTTTTTACGGCTTTCGTCACTGCCAATAATTTTCATACGTTCCTTTTGTTCCCTGGTAAAGTCAGCAGGATCTAAAAGCTTTTTAGGATAGTCATAAAGCATTGGCCAAAAGTTTTCTTTATCCCAAAGCCCGTCTGAAGATAAAAGCTTACCTTCTGCAAGGTAAAAGTCTTTTGACAGTATGTGACCGTTGTTTAAGGTATCGTTCATTTGAACAGTGACTTTTGCAGTGTTTTTGCTTTTATCAAAGCCGGTGGTAAAACTAAGGTCCGGGTAGGATTTTATAAAAATATCTAAGACTTTTTCGTTTGTAATATCATTACAAAACAAAGCAGACAAAGGGCACATCAAAACTAAAGTACATAGTAATCGCTTAAACATTTTTTTATGATAGCATAAAAACACTTTTTGTAAAAAACAAAAAAAACTAAGTAGAAGATATCTTTAAAAATCAACTTCAGCCAGATACCGTTTTAACAAGAACTCACAGAAATATGGAAATGTATGAATATTGTTTTCAAAACCAACATTTCCATTTATAAACTTTATACCAGTTGTAATATCAGGATATTTATCACTGCTAATCAATGTACGAAGAGATTTTGCAGTTCCGTTCGTTGATTTTATTTCAACTGGAACAAGTGATTTTTTAGTTCTCACAAAAAAATCCTGTTCAAGAGTTGAATTCTCCTTTTTATAGTAATACAGGTTGTATCCCTGTTTGCTCAAACTTTCCGCTGCAATATTTTCGTATAAGGCACCCTTATAGACATTCATATTTTTGTTTACCCGTAGATCGTCTTGGGACTCTTCATCAAGATTTGCAATCAAAAGTCCTGTATCCTTAAAATAAATTTTATATTTATTCTCATCATAATTTCCCTGCAGAGGCAAATCAGCAGTATGCAGGCAGTAACAAATATTTATCATTCCGGCATCATTCAGCCATTCAATACAACCCCAATAATCTTTAAACTTTGCACCGCTGGCAACCTTAGAAATCTGAAATTTCTTATTCTCTTTTGCAAGCTGTACTGGAACATGATTGAATACATTCAACACTCTGGTTTTATCTATTCCTTGGACATATTTTTTTATGTCTTCTTTGTAATCGTTAAGAAGTTCTTTTTGCAATGCCAAAGTACCTTCAAATGTTCCTTTTTCAATATAAGAGTGGACAACTGCAGGCATTCCTCCAAGAATACAATAATCCATATACAATGAACTGAATGCAGAAATTATTGTCTGATTAAAGGCGGTATCAGAAATCATGTGAGAAAGCAATTCTTCAATCACATCATTTTCATACCCCTTTGCCCAAAAGAATTCTTCAAAATCCATAGACTGCATTTCATACTCAGATTTATATCCCACACTGTTACTCTGAATTTTTTTATAATTAATTCCTAACATAGAACCTGAGCAAATAACATCAAATCGTTTATCAATACAAAATGCTTTTAATGAAGTTGCAATTTCTGGATAATCTTGAATTTCATCAAAAAGAATCAATGTCTTTTTTTCAACAATTTTCTTTGAAGGATCTATTCGTGAAATATTTTTTATAATACTCTGAACATCATAGCCATCTTCACAAATCGTTTTATATTTATCTTCAATAGCAAAATTTATTTCTATGAAATTTTCATAATTTTCTGCAAACTTTTCAATTGAGGCAGTTTTCCCTACCTGACGGGCACCTTTAACAATCAAAGGTTTTCGGTCTACTGTTTTTTTCCATTCACTGAGAAAACTGTCTATTTTTCGTCTTAAATACATAATTGGAGTGTATCACAGTTTCCTAAAAAATGAGCGACTTTTTGCAATTTTTTCCTAAAAAATGAGGGAGATATTTAAGTATCTTCCTAAAATATGAGCGAGTTTTTTTCAGCATTTGTACCGAAACCTGCAAGTTGAAGAACAAAGCAAAATATGTCCGACTTCCAGATTTTACTTGTCGAATACGATAAAGAGTAATTAAATCGGACTCCTTCGCATGAGTGAGTGAACTCTTTTTTAAACTAGAAAAATGTGGATTGATTCGCGTGTAATAATCATATTTGCTTTCTCGGCAATTTCTGTAATTTTCTCTTCAGACATATTTGACCTCCACTTTTTTTATAGGATGATAGAATTTTTCCGGATCCATATAGAGATTCTCAAGAATGGGCTGCAAATCTATATAATCTTCCTGTTCTGATTTACCAATGTTCTTTTTAGTAACAACAAGATAGCCGTTGTCCCATT
>JAZUGE010000063.1:0-14577 GCA_045641045.1 Treponema sp.
ATATATGGAAATATTTTTTTTGATACTGGTAATATCTATTTTTATAAGAGAAAAAAACAGCTTAATGATGTAGATGTTAAGCTTGATGATTTTATATTTTATGGCACTAAAATCGATATAAAAATGCCACTAGGGCTTTCAATAAGCCCTTTTTTTGCTAATCTAGATTTTAATATAGATAATAACTACGAGTTTAATGCGGGTTCATCTCATTTTAATTTTTTTGGTTCGCTTGTGCAAAGCTCTATAGTTTTTGATAAGGCTGATACTAAAACTTCTTTAACTTTGTTTGGTGCTTTTGCTTTTCTTAATTTTGATGTGTCAGGTTTTATTAATCCAACTGTGCTGCGTAAGTACGTACCTTTTTATTACGATTTTTTTGCTGATGGATCAATAAAACTTTGTGGTGCAGGTTTTAATTTTGATTATAAATCAAGGTATGTAGGTGTTGCTCTGGATTTTATATATTTATTTGCTTCAAGCTTTAAATATAATGCCGGATATGATTACTATACAAAGCTTACAGAATCTGATACGCCTTCTGGTTATACAGAAAGTGTATATGAGCTTCCGGACTTTAGTGATTTTTATATATGGATGTGTAATGTAACTTTAAAATACAATTTTGGTATAAAAAATCATGTCGAGCCTACTTTTAGACTTACTAAACTATTAACAGATTACAACATTATAGCTGAAGCAAAGCAGCAGACATCAGATACAATCGCGGTAAGATCATCAAAGGTTTCTTCTCTGGTTAATAATTATATAAAAAAGGGTAGAACTGGGGATATGTTGAAAAACTTTATAATTTCAGGTCTTAGTTTTAGCGTTGAGTTTAAGTTTTATTAAAAATCAGGTGATGCAGAGCAAAGTGTACCTCAAAAAAATATTTTCAACCTTTTGGGCACACTTTATGCTAATGTAGTTGTGCAGTCTTTTATCTTGCTACTTTGCCTGTTTCAAGCTTCCAGCAGCGGTGCATCTTTGTGCCTTTGTAGTCTTCGCCTAAAGTTTCCTCTGTAATATCTGTTACACTTACTACTGCACCATTTGCTGTAGCTTGTGGAATGAGTGACCTGTCAAAACTCAAACGGCGGCTGTTTGTTGAAAAATAAAGTATCCCACGTTCGTTTAAAAGATTTAGACACTTTGTAACAAGATTACTCCAGTCTCTGTTTATGTCTAAAGTGCTCTCAGTGTTTTTTGAGTTTGAAAATGTCGGAGGATCCAGTACTATTACATCATAACGGTTTGTACCCATTGGATTTTTAACTTCAGCATTTTTTTGATTTAAAAATCCAATAACGTCACCTCTGGTAAAAACATACTTATCAGGATCTGTAAAGCCGTTTAACTCAAGGTTACGCTTTGCCCATGCTATGTATGTATTACTTAAATCTACTGACTCAACGCGGCTGGCTTTGCCTTCTGCAGCATATACAGAAAACGAACCTGTATAACAAAACAGGTTTAAGACAGACTTGCCTGCACAGCTCTGCCTTACAATGTTGCGTAAAGGTCTATGATCTAAAAACAATCCTGTATCAAGATAATCGCTTAAGTTTATGTTAAAAAGCTGTCCAGATTCCTGGGCAATACCAGTAATCTGTTTTTTGGCTTCGATTTTTTCGTACTGGTTTTCGCCCTTTTGTTTTTTTCTAAGTTTAGTGATTACATGATCAAAAGGAATCTCTAAAACTTCACTGGCTTTTTGTGCCATTGTCTGCATCCATTCTTCTTCTTCTTTTTCATCTTTTTCGTATGGACGCTCATAAAGGTACAAATGCAGGTACTTACGAGATTGGCTTTCTTTAGCTGCCTGAAGATTATTTGCTGCAATTTGTGCATCAATCTCTCGCATAAAGTTTGCGGCTTCAAGCTTAGTATCAATATAAGGTGGTAAAAATTCGTATAAATCTGCTGCTAAAGGCACTTCTGGAATATCTCTGTCATAAAGGCGATAACAGGTAACACGCTCTCTGCGGGCCCATTTTCTCAGCTGCTTATATTTTTTTGAGAGTCTGTTTCCAAAAAGCTGTGCCTGGTACTGGTTTTTGTTTGCTGTATTTTCTTCCATTTGACAACACTATACATGATTTTCAAAAAAGATTATACTAATTTATCTTTTCTTTTTTGATAATATTTTTTTTATATATACGGATATATTTTTCTTATGGATTATTCACAGTTAAATCTTAATGCAGAGCTTGCAAAAGGGCTTGCTGAAGCAGGTTATGTTACTTGTACACCTGTACAGGAACAAGTTCTTAATGTTTCTCTTGATGGCTCTGATCTTTATGTACAGTCACAGACTGGTACAGGTAAAACTGCAGCTTATCTTGTTTCGATTATGCAGGAATTGTTATCAAACGAAGCTAACAAAGGTAAAAAGGCATTAATCATGGTTCCTACCCGTGAGCTTGCAGTTCAGGTACAGGATGAAGCCTGTAAGCTTGGTAAATATACAGGCTTAAAGGTTGCTTCGTTTTATGGTGGAGTAGGTTACGAAAAGCAGATTGAAACCCTTAAAAAAGGCGTTGATATTATCATTGGAACTCCAGGACGTGTTATTGACCTTAACGAAGGTCGCAATATGGATTTAAGTCAGGTTGCTTTTTTAGCGATTGATGAAGCTGACCGTATGTTTGATATGGGGTTTTATCCTGATTTACGCAAGCTTATAAAAGTATTACCTTTAAGCGAAAATCGCCAGACAATGCTTTTTAGTGCGACTCTCAATTCGTATGTAAAAAACCTTGCATGGGAGTACACAAAAGATGCAAAAGAAGTAACTATTGAAGCGGAAAACATTACAGTTGATGAAATTGATCAAGAACTTATTCATGTATCAAGTGACTCAAAGCTCAAGCTTTTGACTGGCATTTTATCACGTGAAAACCCTCAAAGTTGTATTATATTCTGTAACACAAAACGAATGTGTGAGGTTTTAGCAAAAAGACTGCAGCTTAATGGTATTGAAACAGAGTTCATCATTGGTGATTTACCTCAGTCAAAACGCTTAAAGATTATGAACTCCTTTAAGTCTGGAAAGGTAAAGTGTCTTGTTGCAACAGATGTAGCTGCTCGTGGTATTGATGTTAATGATCTTGCTATGGTCGTAAATTATGACTTACCAAACGAGGCTGAAAACTATGTGCATCGTATTGGTCGTACAGCCAGAGCCGGAAAGTCTGGTAAAGCATATACTTTTTGCTCTGAACAGGATGTATACTCCCTTGTTCCAATTGAGCGTTACATTGAAAAGCAAATTCCTAGCCGTGTTGCTCTTGATGAAGACTATGGTGAAGATAAAAGTTCTGGTGTTTATATTCGTACCCAGGAGTGGAAGGAAGACAATGAACACTCTGGTAAGGGCAAGAGCGAAAAGCGTAATGGACGCAGGTCTGATAAAAAAGATAAAGGTAGTATCGGCTCTAAAAAACGATATGGCGAAAAATCTTCTTCTAAAAAGAACAGTAATAAGACAAAGAATGAAACAAAGCGTATGTCTCGCGAGGAGCTTGATAATATTTCATCATTGTCCTATGAAGAGCGCATGAAGTACTATAAAGAAAGGTACGGCAGTCAGGCGTTAAAAACTAAGAGTCATAATGCTAAAAATACAAAAGCATTCTCAAAAAGTAAAAATAAGAACGTTACACAAAATCCTTCGAAGGTTAAGGAACCTGCAAAGGATAATAAAGCTAAGAAGGGACTTTTTGCAAAGATTAAGTCTCTGTTTACAAAGGGAAACTAAATAATAGGGGTCTAAATTGATTACAGTATCAGATGTAAGTCTTCACTTTAGTGAAAAGCCACTTTTTAAAGATGTAAACTTAAAGTTTACTCCTGGAAACTGTTACGGTATTATCGGTGCTAACGGTGCAGGTAAGTCTACTTTCTTGAAAGTTCTCAGTGGTGAGATTGAACACGATACAGGTGATATTATCATAACACCTGGTGAACGAATGGCTATCTTAAAGCAGGACCACTTTGCTTTTGATTCATATTCAGTAAAGGATACAGTTTTAGTTGGTTATCCAAAGCTTTACGAGTGCTCGAAGGCTCGTGATGAGATTTATGCTAAGGAAGACTTTACTGAAGAAGACGGTATAAAAAGTGCTGAGCTTGAAGCTTTGTACGGTGAACTTGGCGGATACGAGTCTGAAAACCAGATTGAGCAGATGCTTTCAGGTCTTGGTCTTGAAGAAAAGTTCCATGATAAAATGATGAGTGAACTTGATGAAAGCCAGAAAGTTCGTGTTCTTTTGGCTCAGGCTCTGTTTGGTAACCCTGAGATTCTTCTTTTGGATGAACCTACAAACGGTCTTGATCTTGAGTCAATCAACTGGCTTGAAGACTTTTTGCTTGAGTTCCCAAATACAGTTATTGTTGTTTCCCACGACCGTCACTTCTTAAATACAGTATGTACAGTAACTTGTGATATTGACTATGGTAAGATTACTCAGTTTGCAGGTAACTACGATTTCTGGTATCAGATGAGTCAGATTTTACAGAAACAGGCAAAGGATCAGCAGAAGAAGAATGAAGATAAAGCTAAGGATTTACGTGAATTTATCCAGCGCTTTGCTTCAAATGCAGCAAAATCTAAGCAGGCTACCAGCCGTAAAAAGGTTTTGGAAAAACTTGAGCTTGACTCATTGCCTGTTACAAGCCGTAAGTTCCCATATGTACACTTTAAAAGCGACAGAGATATTGGTAACAATGTACTTGAAGCTCGTAACCTTAACATCAAAGACGAAGATGGTGTACAGCTTTTGAAAGACTTTAGTCTCAAGGTTAACCGTACTGATAAAATCGCATTTGTTGGTGTTGAGCATAACTCTGTTTCAGCATTTATGGATATTATTGCAGGTGAAAAGAAGGCTGAAAGTGGTGAGTACTTCTGGGGACAGACAACAAGTTTTACATATCTTGGCCGTGATAACAATAAATATTTTGATAATGATTATACAATTACTGACTGGCTTAAGCAGTATTCAAAGGAACAGGATGATGCATATGTACGTGGATTTTTAGGTCGTATGCTCTTTACAGGTGATGAGTCGCTTAAGAGAGTAAAGGTTCTTTCAGGTGGTGAAAAAGTTCGTTGTATGCTTTCAAAGATGATGTTAAGTGGTGCAAATATTCTTATCATGGATGATCCAACTAACCATCTTGATCTTGAAGCAATTGAAAGTTTAAACCAGGCGCTTGTAGCTTTCCCTGGTGTAATTCTCTTTACATCACACGACCATGAGTTTATCTCAACTGTTGCAAACCGCATTATTGAAATTACTCCAAACGGTGTAATTGACCGTATGATGAACTTTGATGATTATATGGCTGATGATCAGATTCGCTCATTAAGAGCTGAGATGTACAAAGGTTCAGATCGTAAAATTAAGTTCTAGATTAGTTTACAGATAAAAATACGAAAAAGCTCTCTTTGTAAAAAGAGAGCTTTTTTTTAAGGGTTTACCGCAAATCCTAAAAAACGTATAGGACAAGGCTTTAGGTGCTTGCGAGTCTTGTCTCGATGTATTTCCATTGCTCAGTAAGAGCAAGGGCAGCGTTGTAAGGGTCTGGAGAGAGTGTAACTGCACTGATGACAAAAAAACCGTCTATACCAGATTGTTTTAAAGGTTTAATGTCATTTACTTTTACTCCACCCCCAACAACAACAGGTATTGGACTGACTTGTGCTAAAGTCTTAAGTTCTTCAAATGTTTTGGTAATGACGTGTCCAGTTTCATCTCTGCCACAATCAGGTTTTGTTGCAGTTTCATGCACAGGACCTGCTCCAAAGTAATCAATATCTTTTACATCATAGTTTTTAACATAATCAATCAAGTCTTTTGTTGGTGCGCTCAATCCAATGACTGCATCTTTACCAAGATACTTACGGCATACATCAACAGGAATATCTGACTGTCCTACATGTATGCCGTCAACTTTTATCCCTTTTTCTCTTGCGGCAAGGATAACATCCAGTCTGTCATTAACAACTAAAGTAACCTCATTTTCTTTTTTTAATTCTTTTAAAACTTTAGCTGCTTCTTCACAGTCTTCAATCATTTCACGGGCTGATTCTTCCTTTGATCTAATCTGTACAAAAGTAAAACCGGCTTTTACAGCATCTCTAATAATTGAAGCTACTGGTCGACCGTTAGTGTTTTCTCTTCCGACAATCAGGTACGCACTTACATCACATTTGTTCATACTATTTAGAATCCTTTATTTTTGCTTCCATACGGTTAAGCTTTTCGTCCATCATGTTTTCATATCCAGGTCTTATATCCATCTTCATAATTACTTCTGTTCGGATTCCTTTCTGGGTAAGTACAAAAGTTGCATCCTTTACGACTTTCATAACTGCGTCCCACTCTCCTTCAATTTCTGTAAACATGGAGTATGTGCGGTTTTTTAAGCCAGACTCACGTATTACTTTCACCACTTCTGCAACATCTGAAGCAAGCTCATCTCCAACGCCAAAAGGTGCAATAGCAACTGCAATTAATGTATTCATTTTTTTCTCCTTCTTATACTTCTTTTACTGTAAAATCATTTGAAGCAATTTCTTCAGCTTTAGATAGATAAAGCTGATCAATAAAGTTTACCTGGAATGATGCAGGGGCATTACTTGTTTTTTCAGCACGGCTACCAGCAAGGTTATAATGCTGACAGGCAGTTAAGGCTGCTGTAAACGGATCTGTAACGCTTGCATATACAGCGCATACACCACCTAACGAGCATCCGGCTCCAGTGATTTTTTCCATAAAATGTGAACCGCCCTTTGACCTTACAACTGTTTTACCATCTGTTATAAGATCCGTTTTGCCGCTTACAGCAACGGCCCCTTTTGTAAACATAGCTAATGCACAGGCAGCTTTTTCGGCGCTGTCTACACTGTCAACTGAATCAACCCCTATAGGACCTGTTGACTGATTAACTTCCTCCAGGTTCCAGAGTTTAGCTACGGCAATAATTTCACTGGCGTTTCCACGAATAATTGAAGGTGGGTAACTCTTCATATCACTAATAAGCTTTGTTCGTAATGAACCAATACCTAGTCCAACAGGATCTAATACCCAGTTTTTTTTCAGTTCATAAAGTTTTTTACATGTGCGGGGGAGTGTCTGCTCGTACACAGGAAAAAGAGTGCCCATATTAAGATAAACTGCTCCTCCTATTTGGGCTATGCATTCTCCTTCGTCAGGCAGGTATACCATAGCAGCACTTCCGCCACAGGCAATTTGGGCATTAGCCACAAGGTTTACAGTTACAGTATTTGTAATTGATGGTGCTAAAGGATGTGTTTCTCTAACTTTTTTTACAGCCTCAATCATCTTTTTTTTTAGTTCGTCTTTACGCATACAATATCCTTTTTTTTAGTTTTGCATAAAAAAAGCCTGCCCCAAAGTGATTACACTTTAAGGCAGGCTGTAATTTGCAAGTATAAAAGTTGCTCCCTACCACAGTGTTAACTGACAGGTTCAAATGGTATTTCTCAACTATTCTTTATACAAAAGAATAGTACCCATGCAATTTGTACTTTGAGTTTAGTATAATTTTAAATAAAGATAAAGAGTGAAAGTTTCTATTGATTAAAATTATTTAAAATTATATAACATAAACAACGACATCCGGGAGCTGCCCATAAGCGGCTGAGAGGAAGCTTCTTCGCTTCGACCGTACCTGATATGGATAATGCCAGCGTAGGGAATATATAACTTGTGATAATCAAGCTGAAGACCATATGTGGCTCTTCAGCTTTTTTTTATTCCTCTTGAGGGCACCGCCTGAGGAAAAGGAGACAAAAATGAAAACTGCATTGACAATCGCTGGAAGCGACTCGTGCGGAGGCGCCGGAATACAAGCAGACATTAAGACAATGACATGTAATGGTGTATATGCCATGAGTGCCATAACTGCCTTAACTGCTCAAAATACCACCGGCGTCACAGATATTATGGAAGTTACACCTGAGTTTTTAACTGAACAGATAAAAACTGTCGTAACCGATATTTTTCCGGATGCTGTAAAAACAGGTATGGTTTCGTCATCATCCCTCATAAAAGTGATTGCAGACTCTATCAACACTTATGGCTTAAAAAACGTAGTCGTCGATCCCGTAATGGTTGCAACAAGCGGCGCAAAGCTTATATCAGATGATGCTATAGATACATTAAAAAAACAGCTGCTTCCACTAGCTAAAGTTATTACTCCAAATATCCCTGAAAGCGAGGTCTTATTTGGATCTAAAATATCTTCTTCTTCAGATATGGAAAAAGCTGCTTTTGAGATAAATAAAAAGTATAATTGTGCAGTTTTAATTAAAGGTGGACACAGCTTAAATGATGCTAATGACTACCTTTTTGACGGTAATGAAGGGGTTTGGTTTACTGGTAAACGTATAAATAATAGTAATACACATGGCACAGGTTGTACCTTATCTAGTGCTATAGCTTCATATCTTGCAAAAGGTATGAGCCTTAAAGAATCAGTAAAACTTTCAAAAGCCTATATATCAGGAGCGCTTGAAGCAATGCTTGATTTAGGCAAAGGTTCAGGCCCGATGGCTCATAACTGGGTTCTCACTACAAAATAAAAAATTAGGAATCATTTTATTATGGAAAAAAGTAAGACAAGTATATTTAGTAACGCTCTGATCTGGTTTGGTGCAGGGGTATCAATTGCAGAGATTTTAACAGGTACATATTATGCACCTTTAGGATTTAAAAACGGTATTATCACAATTTTACTTGGTCATATAATTGGTTGTGTATTATTGTTTTTTGCAGGTTTTATAGGTGCACTTTCAAAAAAAAGTGCAATGGATTCAACTAAATACAGCTTTGGTAAAATCGGTGCTAAGTTTTTTGCTCTTTTAAATGTGCTTCAGCTTGTGGGATGGACCGGTATTATGATTTATGATGGAGCTCTTTCCGTAAACGGCATATTTGCTTTAGGAGACTGGTTCTGGGCCTTTGTAATTGGTGCTCTTATTATTTTGTGGATTGTAATTGGTATAACAAATCTTGGTAAGTTTAATACAATAGCCATGACAGCTCTTTTTATCCTGACTGTTGTGATGTGCAGAGTAATATTTACTTATCGTGGAGTTGTATCTCCAATGGTTGGTGAGGCTATGACTTTTGGAGGAGCTGTTGAGCTTGCTGTTGCTATGCCTTTATCATGGCTTCCTTTAATCAGTGACTATACAAAAGAAGCCGAAAAACCTTTTGAGGCAACTCTTGCTTCAACATTGATATATGGAATGGTTTCATGCTGGATGTATATAATAGGTATGGGCTCTTCAATAATCACAGGTGAGAGTGATATAGCTTCAATTATGGTAAAATCAGGTCTTGGTAGTGCTGCCTTAGTAATTGTAATTCTTTCTACAGTAACTACAACTTTTCTTGATGCATACAGTGCCGGTTTATCATGTAAAACAGTGCTTCCAAAGTTATCTGAAAAGTATACAGCTATAGCAGTTGCTTTACTTGGAACTATAGGTGCTGTAGTTTTTCCTATGGATAATATTACAGACTTTTTGTATTTAATTGGTTCTGTATTTGCTCCAATGATTGCAATTCAAATTGCTGATTATTTTGTTGTGAATAAAGACAGTAGCGAAAAGAATGTCGATATATTAAAAATGCTGATATGGTGTATTGGTTTTATTACTTACCGGGTTTTAATGAATTATGACTTGATAACTGGTAATACACTGCCTGATATGGTTTTTACGTTTTTGATAACAGTGATTGCAGGTAAAACAATAAAGAATCATAAGTAAGAATTATATAATAGAGAGAGTTTTGCCGTCAGCAGTTTTTATGAAAGGCTTTTCACAAAAACTACTGACGGTATTTTTTTATAAAAGGTTATATTAGTATTGTATAAAACAGTTTGTTTTATCCTTATCTGGAAAACTGTGATAAATTGAGTACTAGATACTGTGTCAGAGGAGTTTATATATGAGTTTTCGTCAGAATAAGCAGGATAAGACAGATAAAATTTTATCAATTGGTATAAAAATAATGCTTTTGATGACAAGTGTCTCTGTTGCTGCTCTTGTAATTGTTGGTTATGTTACTTTTTCAAAAGTATCTTATGTACAAGAAAAAAACTATGATGATAAAATTGAAAACGTTATGGCTGTAACTGATAAAGCCATAGATACATACTTAAAGAATATTGAATCGATAACCGAAACCTTTGCCGGTATCGATTTAATAAAACTGGATGATGACAGTATTACAAGTTATGTAGATAAAAGTGATCCTAGCGGAAAAGTTAAGATGGTTTATGAAAACTTTTCAGAATATGAAAAACAGGTCTACAATCTTGAAAAAATCTTTGTTGAAAAAAATGACGGTATCATAGGTATTTCAGTAGCATTAGAGTCAAATGGTGCATTTGTCAGATACCCTGAGGAACCTCGTTCAAATAATTATGATAGCCGTGTACGCTCCTGGTATAAAAGTGCTAAAGCAAAAAACGGCAAAGTTAATATCTCTGATGCTTATGTTGCTTCAGCAGGATATAGAGCTATAGTATGTTCTTTATACTTTAATGATATTAACGGTAAGCCTCGTGGTGTAATTTCTGTTGATGTAAATATTGATTATTTTGAAGAACTTGTAAGTGCCACTTTCGATAAAAACTCAAATGAAAACGAGTATTATATTTTTGTTGATAAAAATGGACAGGTAATCGTTAACTATTTTGATAAATCTACTGAGTTTAAAAAGATTCAGGAATGCGGAATCGATGTTCTTAAAGACTATAAGCATGGTGATGATAAGTGGTACACAACTGTTTTAGATAATGAGCCTTACGAAATCTGGACCTGGCCGTCAAACAGTGCGTATTTTGAGGGTGACTACCTTGTATGTATTCCTGAAAGGGTTGTATACAAATCAGATAATGCTGTTTTATACACAGTTGTAGCTGGGGTAATTCTAGCTGCTTTATTTAATCTTGTCCTTTCCTTTTTTATGGGAAAAAAGATTGTACAGCCTTTAAAATATACTGTTAATATGCTAAAAGATATTTCTGAAGGCGAAGGTGATCTTACCCAAAGACTTGAACTACGGGGAAACGATGAAACAACACTTTTAGCAAAATATTTTAATAAGACCTTTGAAAAAATCAACAATACTGTAAAAAGTATTCTTGGTGAAACTCATGTTATGACAAGTGTCGCTTCGGATCTGTCTCATGATATGGCAGAGACTGCAAGTGCTATCAATGAAATATCTTCGAACGTAAGTTCAATACAAGGTGAGGTTATTAATCAATCTGCAGGTGTGGAAGAAACAAGTGCAACAATACAGCAGATTTCTGAAAACATTACCAAGCTTAAAAATAATATTGATGAGCAGGTTACAAGTGTAAGCCAGTCTTCCAGTGCAATTGAGCAGATGGTTGCAAATATACGGTCTGTAACAGATGTACTTGATAAAAACTCTAAATCTGTAAATGATCTTGCCTCTTCAGCTGAGAATGGACGTACGGTTTTAAATAAGGTTGTAGAATTGATTGACAAAATTGTCAGTGATTCAGAAGGGCTTATGGAAGCATCTACTGTCATACAAAATATTGCAAGTCAGACAAACCTTTTAGCTATGAACGCTGCAATTGAAGCAGCCCATGCAGGGGATGTTGGTAAAGGTTTTAGTGTTGTAGCTGATGAAATACGTAAGCTTGCCGTAGATTCTTCTGCACAGGGTAAACGCATAAGTGATGCATTAATTGAACTGAAGGATTTAATTTCGTCTGTTGCATCTTCTTCAAAGGAGATACAAAGTCAGTTTAATCTGATATTTGAAAATACCCAAAAGGTAAATCAGCAGGAGAGTGTAATTAAGTCTGCTATGGATGAGCAAAATGCAGGAAGCCAGCAGATTTTAAATGCTATGCATGACATTACAAACATAACTGACGAAGTAAAGCAGGGTGCTGAAATAATGGAAAGAGGTGGTAAGGAGATCATTGTTGAAATGAATAAACTTGCTTCTGTTACTCAAGAAATCTCCGGCAGTATGAACGAAATGACAACAGGTATCTCAGATATAAATAATGCTATGCAGCGAGTTAATAATAAAGCAACTGAAAACAGTGATTCAATAGGTCGTGTTTCTTCTGAACTAAATAAGTTTAAGGTTTAATATAGCAGAGTAAGGTACTGCCAATGTATAAAAGACTTATACATTGGCTTTGTTGTTTTTATTGATTTACACTCAATGAAAGTGGACCTGCGTATGATAAAGCATTTGTTTTAGCAGCAGAGGCCGTATCAAGTGTGTATGAGTATGATTCAGAAGGTGTAAAAGGCATTACTGAAGATACAGTTGAGTTTACACCTTTTGTCGACTCATCGGTGTTTTCACTTAAGTATAAAGAGCCGTCGCTGTTATTAAAGCTGTATGCGATACCTGAGCCAAAGTAGTTTCCTTCGGCTACGATAAGAGAGTTTTTACGTACGCCCACAGCGTACTGCTGAGTGTAGTGTGGAGAAGATGCATCAAAGTAATTGTTGAACATATGAAGCTTTGTGTTACGAACCATAGGCAGTCTTTGACCGCAGTTATAAAAATAATTGTGGTGCAGTGTAACTGTTCTTGTCTCGTTTGAACCGTCTGAGTCGCTTGAACCTATAAGCATTGTTTTGTCATGCTCTTCGAATTTACACCAGCTTACAACAATATTTTTAACTGAGTTTTTTATGTCACATAATCCGTCATAAGTCTGCCATTTTTCTGAAGTACTGCCACCTGTAGATACATAAGAAAGAGTCATTGTGTCTCTTAATGTGCAGTGATCAATTCATATGTTGCTTGAAGTTCCCTGTATTACGATACAGTCCCATTGTGCATTGTAGCCATCATCTTTCTCATGATGTGGGAACGGATCATAGGCATCCTGTATAATCATATTACGTACAGCTACATTTGATACGCTTGAGATATTTAGCATACCACCTTTAATACCAGACTGTTGTGTTAAACCTATGATTTGAGTATTTGATGCTATATTTACTTTTATGATGTTTCCGTAAGCACTGTTACATGCCCATAAATATGAACCTAATGAGCTTTCGGGGCTTGATGATGATTTATCATTTGTTGATGTTATACAGCTTTTTGCATAAGCTTCTTTAAAAGAATCGTATGTTGTGTATGCTCCTGAAGTATTACTGTTTACTAATGAGTCAAGATTTGTATTTGAGCCACCGGCACTTTCAGGTAAGTAGCCGTTTGAAAGGTCAATCATACCGTCTACATAAACGATGTATTCTCCTTCTGTGGCATATTTTATAAAGTCTGACCTGTTTGATACAGTTATACTTTTAGAAGGAGTTGTTATACTTGCATATCCTGTAGGAGTGTCACTTATTTTTATATATAAAGAGCTGTCTGCGCTTGAAGGCTCTTGTGTAGTTTCGTTTCCGGAAGAAATGTCTGTTGTGCTCACTGCTGTTTCAATACAGTAGATTTTTATGCCTGAGTCCTGTGACATAAGGCAGTAAGTACCGCTTTCGGTTACATTAAACTCATATAAAGCAATTGATGAAGAAGTATTGAAACTTGTAACAAGCTCTCCGTCACTTTTATAGAGGGCAAGCGGGCGGTCTTCTGCTCCTGATGCGTAGACTGATACAGTTGCTTCTCCTGTTGTTTCAAAGCTAATACATCTGTAGTCTAATACTGATCCTTTTCCGCTTAAGTTTAATGCCTTACTGAATGTTTTTGAACCAAATGTCTGAGATGAAGATGCCACCGATACACTTTTAGCTGAAGTTGCATAAACTGTGTAGTTACCTAGTGTAAAGTTACTTGTGTAAGAATCTTCGCTCAAATTATCGGCATTAAATGAAAAAGTTGATGTAATTAAGCTTTTTGATTCTTCTTCAGTAGAACTTGTACTTTTACTATCCTGTTTTGTTGAACTGGCTGTCTGTTGGGCTTCATCTTCAGTCTTTTGAATTGTCTGTGAATCTGTAATTTGAGAGCAGCTCCAAAATAATAAAGATGTTCCCAATAATAAAAGGAATGTACTTTTTTTCATATCGATACCTTTATGTCCTTATGTAAATGCTTGATAAACCTTTTTTGCTTTTGTATTATTACGTCTTTTACATAATTATTTTCAAACTTTTATTTGAAAGATTACGATATAAACCTGATTGCTTAAAGATTGTAAAACTTACAACAGCCTTAAATGTCTGTGTTGTACAATAAAGAAAATCTTCTTACCAAAAACATCTTATTGTCTTACCAAGAATATCCTGTTGTCTTACCAAGAACATCTTATTGTCTTACCAAGAATATCTTGTTGTCTTACCAAAAACATCATGTTTTCTTACCAAGAACATCTTGTTGTCTTACCAAAAATATCCTGTTGTCTTACCAAAAAGTCTCATTGCAGAAGAAAAATAAAAAAAAACAAAAAAATATTAAAAAAAAATGCAAAAAAAGCAATGGTTACTATTGCAATTTTTTTGCGAGTGATATATATTAATCAACGTCGCCGCTAAACAGCGACACACTAACAAACTTA
>JAZUGE010000064.1:0-25329 GCA_045641045.1 Treponema sp.
TGGAGAGGCAATACCCGTTCCCATTCCGAACACGGAAGTCAAGCTCTCTAACGTCGATGATACTGCTTTAGCGGGAAAGTAGATAGCTGCTGGCTTTTTTCTTTTTAAACGCATTTTACGTCAGATCTTAGCGGGAAAGTAGATAGGGAGCGACGGCATTTATGCCGGCAAATTGCGAGTTAGCGAGCAATTTGAGCGAGTCTCGTTTTTGCCCCTGCAAAAACGGAGCGCTGGCTTTTTTCTTTTTAAACACTTATTATAAATGCTTATTATTTGCAAAAAATGCACAATTATTCCTTTATAAATCAAAATATGTTCTGATTATCTACATTTATATATGTATAATTGGATTATGGCAAATCATAAAATAGATATGACTCAAGGATCTATTGCAAAACTGACTATTTTGTTTGCATTACCTTTATGTCTTGGTGCGATTTTACAAAACTTTTATAGCCTTGTAGACACAATTGTTGTTGGAAATTTCTGTGGTGCAAAATCAATTGCTGCAGTGGGTACAAGTGCTCAACCAATTGAAATTTTATTATGTGTTTTTTTAGGTATTGGAGGTGGTGTTTCCATATTAATTGCACAGGCTACAGGTAAAAGAGATTTAGACCTTGTAAAACATCTATGTAGTACCGCAGTTAGTTTTTTATATTTAACCGCTCTTCCATTAACCGTAATAGGTCTGTTTTTTTGTCCATTTATATTAAGATTAATGCAGGTTCCTGAAGATACTTTGCCACTTGCTAATACTTATATACGTCTTGTCCTGTCAAGTACATTAGGTTTAATGGGATATAACCTCAATGCCGGTATTTTACGTGGAATGGGGGATAGCCAGTCTTCTTTAATTTTTTTGCTCTCCAGCTGCTTTATTAATGTTTTTTTAGATGTGTTTTTTGTTGCTATATTGCATATGAATGTATTTGGAGTTGCTCTGGCAACAAGTATAGCAACTTATTCGTCATGGATTTTATCAATCATCTATATTAAAAAACATTATCCTTCTGTGTGCTTTACAGTGCTTCCCTGTTCGTTGGACCGCAAATTACTGAGGCAGATTATAAAGATTGGGTTGCCACTTGGCTTAAACAGTTCATTATATTCTTTTGGGCATACCTTTATGCAGGCGTTTATAAACAGTCAGGGAGCAAACTTTATTGCAGGCTGTACAATAGGTTCAAAGCTTATTGGATTATCAACTATTGCTGTTGTCGCTTTTGCCCAAGGTGCAAGTACATTTACAGCTCAAAACTATGGTGCGCAGAGGTATGACCGCATAAAGAGAGGAGGTATACAAATACCTTTAATGAATGGTTTATTTGCGTTTTGTGGTAATATGCTGATGCTTATTTTTAGTCCGTTAATTGTCCGATTATTTACCAGTGATCCTGAAGTTATAAGTAATGCTATTCATTATGTTAAGGTTGTGATTCCTTTTAGCTGGTGTTATGCAATCTTTGATTCCATGTTAAAAGTTTCAAATGGTCTGGGAAAAGTTAAGTATAGTACAATTGTTAACCTTTTAACCTTATGGGCTGTGCGTATTCCTGGTGCCTGGGTTATTCTTAAATTTTTTGATGGATATTATGTAATGGCTGCAATACCTTTAAGCTTTGTATTTGGGCTTTGTAGTATGACTTTGTTTTACTTTTCAAAATACTGGCGCGAAATATGCAGTAAAGCAAAGATGCAGTATTGAGTTGTTAAGTGTGTGAATAGTCATATAATTCTAATAAAGTGTTATAAAAATCTTGCTGTATGAATATAAGTCATTCACTGATGTTATAATCAGATGAGGTACTCTACATGAAACTACGGATATTATTTTTATCATTATGCCTTATTTTTTGTGTTTTCTCCTGTACTTTATATGATGGATCTCATGGTGGCTGTATCAGTATAGTTTTACCAGGTACTTGCTGCAGAGCTGTAAGCACTGGTGGTACAACTACAATTATATCAACGGATCCTGATGCTAAAACTTCAGAAGATGTATCATATTATAAAGTTTTTTTGTGTGAAGGAGAGTATACACTAACAAGTTTTTCTGAGCAAAATGCTTCAAAAGTTATACAGGCTGATGCTGGACAGACTATTATTTTTGATGCACTAGATGAGGGTGTTTATTCAGTTGTTATAAAAGCTTTTGCTCAAGACTCTTTAAGTTCATTTGCACAAGGTTATGCTTCAGGATATGTTGCTGATGCAACTGTATTGTCTCTAGAAATCAAACTATCAATTATGACTGAGGTGATATAATGGACTATGCCTATTTAAACGAGCTGTCACCAAAGGCGTATGACTACGTAATTAATGAAGTGATAAATAATAATCTTGCACCTGGAAAGTATAATATTGGAGAAGATATACAGGTTCAAGTTCACTGTTATAACACTAAAATTCGTAAAGAATGTGTCTGGGAATCGCATTATAAGTACATAGATATTCAGATTATTCTTGAGGGGCAGGAACTTATGTGTGTTACTCCTGTTTCAGAACTTGAAAAAGATGGTGAATATATATCTGAAAGGGATATAGTTTTTTACAAACCGTGCATAAGTGGTATAGATCACCTTGTAAAAGCTGGTGAGATGATTATTTTTAATCCAAAAGATGGCCATATGCCAAATATTTGTGTTAATGAAATATCCTTTGTTAAGAAAGTAGTTGTTAAGCTTCCATATAAACAGGATTTATTCTAATTTGAGTTAGTGATATACTATTTAATATGAAAAAAATTCTTATTTTAATTTCTTCAGTTTTTTTGTTTAACAGCTTATATGCACAAGGTCAAAATGAAAAAAAAGTTGATTTTGTGATGTCAAAGATGAGTCTGAGAGCTCAGAAAGAGATTGTAATTAGTGATAAAGAACAATTTGTCAAAGATTTACAGGTTGTTCTTAATGATGAGGGAAAATATCGTAGCGATGACTTAAATCTTTATTATCTTATTGATAAAAAGCATAGCGTTGATTCTACATATATTCCTAAGGATCTGATTGCATTAAAAAAGAATGATTTGTATTCGATTAACCGAAACGATTTATCTTTAAGACCTGATGTTGCTAAAGCTCTTGATATTATGGCTAAGGCAGCTTTGGAAGACGGTGTCAGACTTTTAGTCAGTTCAACATATCGTTCATACTCGTATCAAGATAAACTTTTTCAGAGATGGGTTGCTATTGATGGGCTTGAAGAAGCGGAGCGTGAAAGTGCAAGGCCTGGGACAAGTCAGCATCAGCTTGGATCTGCTATTGATTTTGGTAGTATTACAGATGATTTTGCTGATACAAAAATGGGGCAGTGGATGTACAATAATGGAGCTAAATACGGTTGGTCTTTATCATTTCCTAAAAACTATGAAGATATAACAGGCTACAGATGGGAAAGCTGGCATTTTAGATATATAGGTGTAAATGCATGCAAACTGCAAAAAAAGTATTTTTGTGATGTTCAGCAGTATATGCTAGAGTTCATTGATATTTGGAAAAAGGTCTGATTGAAAAAAAATAACAATTTTTTTATGATACTTATTGACATTTTTTCTATAAAAATGTATATTATCAGAGTCAGTTAGACATGCCGGTGTAGCTCAGTTGGTAGAGCAGCAGACTGAAAATCTGCGTGTCGTTGGTCCGATTCCAACCGCTGGCAGGTTATAAAGCTAAAGCAGTGTTGCTTTAGCTTTTTTTGTTTTTAAACTAACAGTTTAACAGATTATCATTTTATTAGTTTATGGATAGCACCTTTTATTATCAAATAAGTTTAGCTCTCATAGCTGAGAAATAGACTACTGCTGCAAACGTAATTACAATTATAGAGTCCAATATCATAAGCACCTCATCTACATTTTTTGTTGTTATTATGTTATAACAGCTTTTTATTTACGTCAAACAAATATTAAGTTCTTTCTGAAAAAAACAGTTTACAAAAAATTATGTAAAATGAGAGCGCAAAAAAAATCAGTATTATTTTATCGATCATATTGACCTCCATTAAATAGTTATCGGATAAGTGACTAATTGATTTAATTGTATAACAGTAAGTTATCTATAACGTATATGGATGTTTTAGAAATATTTTTTTATTTTAAACTTATATCTGTAAGTAAATTAATATGAACGTTTTATTCCAAAATCTTGTTTGCAAAAAACTAGTAACCGAAGTTATCATATACTTATTGTAAAAATATGAGGTTTATAATGAAAAAAAGTATATTTATGCTGTTTTTACAAATAGCATTGTTAACAGTTTGTGGTCTATGTTTTGCAGAGGTTTTTAATGCTGATGTATATAAGGCATCTAGTATTACTGCTAATGAGTTAGATTCAATGTCTTTAGCAGGTTCATCAAAAATTACTGCAGCAGGTTCATATTCTATATGGGGTGGAAAAGGTGCGATTGTAACTGCCCCTAATAAGATGGCTGTTAAGTTAAATAATGATAGGGTTGATTCTATTGTGTCTGCTACAAATATAGACGGTACAACTGCAAGTATTGTTCCTAAGGTTGGAGATACAAAAAGGTTAACAAACTATATTAAGGTTGCAACTCCTCAGTCTGGAAAAGAAATCATAACTGTTAACTACAGTATTAATCCAGCAAAAAAAATGCTTGATAATCCTCATTTATCATATTGGATATTAATTACAGATGAAGTTGGTAAAATCATTGCTGTAAAAGATCTTGGAGATATTTCAAAGGCATTGAATGTTGTCCAGAAGGTTGATTTTGAAACAGAGCCAGTTAACGTTGGTGAAAATATCATTATTGGTTTTTCAAGGGGATCTGGCAGTGGAAGCCTGTTAGTTCATTCTGTCTCACAGACACCTGTTATGTAATACAGTATTAAGTTTTTTATACTGTATGTTTACTTGTACTGTTAATAAAGGACTGCATGATTTGTTCTGGTTCTTTATTTAACAGTCTGCTGCATTTTGTAAGCCCTCTGACAAGCTTAAATTTTTTATTGTTTAGTAAACCTGTTATTACTGCTTTAACCGCATCTTTTAAGCTGAATGTTTGAAAGATTATGTATTTATCTTCGTATATCAAAAAGTATAATTTGTTGTAAATTAAATCTCTTAGAACAGTTTTATCAATTTTTTCCTGACTTAGTTTCTGAATTGATTTGTCGAAATAATTTTTGTTCAGCTGGTATATACCTGGATGTCTAGCTATGAATGATAAGATAAAGCTATATATTTTGTTTAATATATATATATCGTTTGAGCCATCTAGTTTTAAAGCGTAATTATTTATTCTCTCTCTGTAATTCATATACTTTATATATCGGTTGTTATAAAACAAAATATTACCTTTCAAAAAAGAACTGTGTATTTCATACTCATAAGTAATGAATAGGCTTGTTAAAAATATTTTTTTAGTTGTGTTTTCAATGCTGTTTTGTACCTCTGTTTTTGCCATTGATGATATAGTTCTCTATGATGAGTCTGGTGAAGTATTTTTTTCCATATCAGATAATGTTATGTACGGTCACTCTAAAGATCTTGTTATAGGACAGATTTCTGATAATATGATAAAAAATCCTGTTGTTGAAGGTTATATTACATTAAGTGAAACAATAGACACTATTGAAGTTATAAGCTTTGATGAGTCCAATGCAATTACAGGTCGTGGTTGTTTTTACAAATCTTCTGGTAAAATGTTTAGTTACTCAGATCATCTTGGAAATAAAATATGCTATGACTATGATCTGGTTTCTGGTGTTTTAATAAGAGAACATATTGCTGATGTGATAAGTAATATTGATGAAATTTACGAATATGATAGTGCTACTGGTAAAAAAACTTCGTGTACATATGTAAAAAATAATGATGCTATAACGTTCCCGTATATGCAGTTCACAAATGGAAACTTTTTCATCGATGGTAGTCATATGCTAAAGGTTGATATGTGTGATTACTCAACATTGGCATTTTATGCAAAAGGCGATAACTCAAATTATGTATTATGGAATGATGAGTATTCTGCATGCATAACGCCCTTTGAAATTAACGAGAATGATGATGAGTTTTCGTTTATAAAGTATATCTCAGACAGCAATATACATATTGAAAGTGAGTATAATACACTTGTTTTTTATTCTGGTATTGAAGATGTGTTTTATTGTTTTGAACTTGTAAACGACTTAATTGAGTTAGATTCATGTTATCAGATTAAATTGATTCAAAATCGTGTGGCAAATTATACTGGAGACAGGGGATAAAAAAACGGACTTCAGTTAAGATGAAGTCCGTATGTGATTTGTTAGTTTTATCTTTTTGCCTCAGGCAAATTTACAATACCGCCTGCTGCTGTTAATGGTACATATTCAGGAACCTGTCTACCGTCCCATCTCTTTGCTTTTTCGAGTTCAATTTCAAGCTCCTTGAGCTTGATTTCGATTGACTGGTTTTGAGCAACCTTTGCATTATAGTAAGCCAGGGCATCTGCTTCAGCTCTTTTGGCATCTGCAGCTTTTTGAGCTTTTATGAGATCTGCTTCAGCTGTCTGTTCTGCAGCTTTTTTTGCGGCTTCAGCTTCAGCAACCTGTTTTTGAGCATTTGTTTCGGCAAGTTTTAAATCCTGCTCAGCCTGACGAACCTGCTGAGTTCTGTTCATTGTTTCCTTAATCTGGCGATCGAAATCTTCGCTCCAGTCCCAGTTTGATATTGTTAACTGTGTTACTTCGATAGGATATGCTTCAAGTCGCAATGATAGACTTGTAGCAACATCGCCAGTAATCTTATCCTGGTTTTCAACAAGCTCATATATTGAGTATTTACCTACTGATTCCTTTACAGATGCAACAAGGCTTCTTGTAATTGCGTTTTCAAGTATAGAATCATTATACTTTGTTACAGCATCCATAATTTTGTCTGTATTGTAGCGGTAAAAAACAGTAACCTGAGAGCCTACTGTCTGCATGTCCTTTGTAATAGCTCCATCTTTTCCTACAGAAAAGTTTGCACTCATTCCCTTTGGAACTATTGAATATTTTTTTATTGTGCTTACAAATGGTGCATGAAAATGAAGACCTGGACCAAGTACGTCTCCTGTTACCTGTCCTAATGTAACCTGAATACCTCGTTCTGTTGGTGCTACTACAGCAGCAGAATTAATTGCAACCAATGCAATTAATAGTAAAAAAATAATTGAAGGCACAAATTTTTTAAGTCCTTTACTCATTAATGTTCTCCTGTTTTAAAGATATTATAAACATAACTGTTTTTTTTTAATTAGGCAAAGAAAATCAATCAAAAATAAATGCTTTTCAACAAAAAAAACTATGTTATAATTTTTTCATGAGTAAAAGTGTTTATTTTCCTGATGGTACATTAATTGACAGTTGGTTTTACTATTTAGATAAAGATACAAATATTAAGTCTGGTCCTGAATATGTAATTACGGATTATGGTATAAAAGATGATGGTGCTATTTATACAAAAGCTTTTCAGTCTCTTATTGATTTATGTGCCACCAACGGAGGAGGAACTATTGTGGTTCCTCATGGAACATATTTTACAGGTTCAATATTTTTTAAGCAAAATGTAAATCTTTTTATAGAAGATGGTGGGGTATTAAAGGGGAGTGATGATATATGCGATTATCCTGTGGTACAAACTCGTATTGAAGGTGAGTCTGTAAAGTATTTTGCTGCATTAATAAATGCAGATGGTATAGATGGATTTAGTATCACAGGTAAAGGTACAATTGATGGTAACGGTTTAAAAAGTTGGAAAGCTTTTTGGCTTCGAAGATCATGGAATCCTGATTGTACAAACAAGGATGAGCAGAGGCCTCGATTAGTATATATTTCAAACTGTAGAAATGTATTTATAAAAGGCATTACAATGCAAAACTCTCATTTTTGGACTAACCACATTTATAGGTCTTCTTTTGTAAAATTTATCGACTGTAAAATTTTAAGTCCTGCTTTTCCTGTAAAGTCACCTAGTACTGATGCCATTGATATTGATGCCTGTCACGATGTGCTTATTGACAGCTGTTATATGGAAGTTAATGATGATGCTGTTGCACTGAAAGGTGGAAAAGGTGTTGATGCAGATAAAGATAAGACCAATGGTAGTAATGAGCGTATTATAATTTCTAATTGTGAATATGGATTTTGTCATGGCTGTTTGACTTTAGGTTCTGAATCTATTCATTGCAAAAACATAATCATGGAAAATATCAAGGTAAAAGAAGGCTTTAACCTTTTATGGTTAAAAATGAGACCAGATACCCCTCAGCATTATGAATATGTTAGCATAAATAATATTAGTGGTAAGGTTGATAATTTTATTACAGTTTATCCATGGACGCAATTTTTTGATCTAAAAGGTCATACTCTACCTCCTTTGTCATATTGTGACCATATTTCGATGAGCAACTGTGATATAAAATGCGATAAGTTTTTTAATGTTAAGATTGATAAGTCGCAGTATGAGTTATCGAATTTTACGTTGAATAATCTCGTCATTGCGGCTAAAAAGCCAATTTGCAGGTCTAAGGATATACCTGGTTTTGTAAAGCGAAATGTAAAAATTAGCAAAATCGATTAATAGCAGTTTAGAATTTTACATTTATTCCACCGTCATTTGCCAGTCGGTGGATAAGGGAAATAATATTTTGTTGAGCAATTTTTATATCCTTTGGGTGAACATTTTTAAGTTTTTTTTGTTCTGTTTCAAAGGTCTGGAGCTCTTTTGGAACCATATTACTAGTAAATTTTTCTTTTAATTCATCATCTGACGATGACAAGGCTATGGCCAGCTCTGATTTATCTAACTTAAATAAAAGCTTTTGTATTTCAGAGTCTTCTAATATGATTATATCTTCAAATCTCATCTGTGTAATAAGGGCATGTTTTACTTCACCTATAACATCTGGATCATTACACTTGAGTTTGAGCATCATTATTTTTATGCGAGATTTTTGTGAGTCTGTAAAGTCTTTTAAAAGCTCATCTGCAACATTTTTATCAAGGTAAATTAATATCTGGGCAAGAGACATCATATAACCGCTTTTTACGTACTCTGATAATACGTCAAGTGAGTTACGAGGACCTTTTTTGTTAGAAGCGTTTGCATCTACTATCTTTTGAGCTTTGCTTAAAAGTGATGCACTACCTCCAAAAAGTTTATCTAACTCACTTTGCGAAATGCCTACTGAAGCTAAATCAGACATACTCTACCCCCGAATATACACTTTTATTATAAGTCTATATTCAGAGTAAATCATTTAATATTCTGTTAGAATCTGTTTTTGCTACTTTTATTAATTATTTTTGTTTGATAGCACATTTACGGCAGATAAAACAATCATGGCTACTACATTTACTGTTAAAATACTGATAGCTCCAGTTAAACCGATTTTGTCTGCAACAGAGCCTACTATCTGAGGGGTAATGATGCCGCCTAAAGCTGCAATTGCAAGAAGCATAGATGTTCCGAGGTCAGAGCCTCTGATTGCCTTGTGTGCGTTTGCTACAGTTGTTGCATATATACCTGCAAAAAAGAATCCTAAACCAATGATACTTATAGTAATTAATATAAGGCTTTGGGTTGCTATAAGCATGATGAAAAATACTGCGGTAGCAATGCAATCAACCAAAATAATGAGTTGTTTTTTTACTCTTGTTGATATTATTGCTGTAAAAAGTCGTCCAAGTAAGACAGCAAGCCATGTAAATGAGACAAGAGAGTTTGCAAATAACTGGGACATAATGTTTGTATTTTTTAAGTATGTAACAAACCATCCGTTAACACAGTTTTCGAGACCTAGATAAAAAAACAAAATTAGGCCTGATATCCAAAAGACTGTTTGTTTGAAAAATGGTCTATCGGTAAACAGATTGGCTTTGTTTGTACTTGGTTTATTGTAGTTCTGTGTGAGGTTCAGTTTAAAGAGAAGGCATATTGAAATAATTGAACATGCACCTAAAACATAAGTTATTGCCCGCCATGTATATCCGGCTTTCATAAAAAGAGACATAATCATTGGAGCTGCGAAAGCTCCAACGGCAAAAATCATGTGCAGAATATTTAAGGCAAATGGGCTTCCCTGTGAGTTTTCGTTTATGTAGGCATTATTTATGATACTGTACGCACCACGACCTATGCCAAGTAAGACAAATAAGGCTGTCATCAGCCATACAGGTGGTAAATAAGTTAGGCTAAATAAAACAACTGGTAAGAATGTTGATGTTAAAACTATTGAAGCTTTACGTCCTATTTTTTTTGATAAAAATGGGTTTATGAAACTTGCTAAAAAGTTTCCAATTGCGAATGCAGATAGCAGTGAGCCTGCTACAGTATAGCTTAAATGGGCTTCCTGGATTAAAAAAGGTAAGATGGCTCCAATTAAAAGAACCATTGCTCCATTTACCAGAAAGGAAAAATAATTGGGATAAAATTTCTTAAAGCCTATCAAATCTGTCATAACTGCTTAAGTATACGACCTTTTTCTTTTTTTCGCAAATATAGTGTTAACTGTAAAAATTTTTCTTGATGCATGCCAGTATTTCTTTAGCTTGTGGGGTAAACTTATATGAATCGGTTTTAGTAAAAATTAAGTTGTATTTTTCATTTGTATCGATTTCAAAGCTTGGAACGTAGTCTGAACAGTCTTTTTGAAACATTAAATACGCTTGAAGGTAAATAAAAGTTGCTCCCTGTGTATAGGCACTTTTATTTACAAGTGGTGTTGTAATTTTATATGATGATAGCCTTGTATTACTGTCACCAAGCTCTTGATTTATTTTTACTATTGCCTTGAAAATTGTATAAGCCTTATATAGTTCATTTTCATCTTCTGTTATTGACTGGGCCCGCAGAGATTGCTTGCCCAAAACTTCAAATGGAGATCTGTACATGTTATATGTTGAAATTACATTTGTTTCAAAGTCTTTTTCATTTTGAACAATCTTTTGCTGCAAATCATTTAAGGAGGAATGGGTGTAATTTTGGACATTATTCTCAGTCTGAGAAAACCTTTTTAGTTTTTTTTGAAAACTGGATATAACATCAGACATTCGTTTTTCACTCATATATCATTGTCCTTTTGCCTTTTTTTGCTCTTCATTTTCCTTTTGTTTCTTAAGCTCGTTAAATTCACTTTTTTCCACATACTCAATTGTTATTGAACCGTTATTATCCTCAAGCTTGTATATGGAGTATTTGTCATAATTTGCAATGAGCCAATCATCGTATTCTGTCCAGTTTGGAAACGTATCTGTCATAGTAAATAATTATATTGAAGGGGACTTTAAAAGTCTATGTAAAATTGATGTCTTTTCTTTTTGTCGTAGGTGTGTCATAATGATACACATGAAAAAAATTACAATTGTTTTTGCAGGTGGTGGTACTGGGGGACATATATATCCAGGGCTTGCCATTGCTGATGAATTAAGAAATCTATTTAACAATCAAAACCGTGAAGTTAAAATAATATGGTTTGGTAATAATACTGGTATGGATAAGGATATAGTGACAAAAAGCGGCTCTGTCGATGCTTTTTATGGAATCCCATCCGGTAAATTGAGACGGTATTTTTCAATAAAGAATTTTGTGGATTTATTTAAAATCTTTGCAGGTTTAGTATGTTCGTATTTTTTACTACTCAAATTAAAGCCTGCAATTGTGTTTAGTAAAGGTGGCTTTGTCAGTGTTACTCCTTGTGCTGCTGCACATTTTTTACGGATACCTGTTTATACTCACGAATGTGATTTTACGCCAGGCTTGGCTACTCGTATAAATAGTCGGTTTGCTTCAAAAATTCTTTTATCATATGAAGATACAAAAAAATATATTGCAAAAAAGCTTCAAACGAAGACTGTTGTAACTGGAAATCCTATACGACCTGTGTTTTATACAGCAGATGGGGAAAAGGGCAGAAATTTTTTATTTACGGGTAAAGATGCTGATTTATCAAAGCCTGTTCTTTTAGTTTTGGGCGGAAGTTTAGGTGCACATCAAATTAATGAGCTTATTATAAAAAATATTGATTTTCTTACTGAAAACTTTGTTGTTGTTCATCAATGCGGAAAAAAAGATAAAAACATTATTCCTGTAGAGCATCATAATTATTATCCATATGATTTTATTTATAGTGAAATGTGTGATGTAATAAAAGGTTGTGATATTGTTTTATCACGAGCTGGTGCAAACTCTATCTGGGAGTGCTCTGTAGCTGGAAAACCTTTAGTGCTTGTTCCATTGTGCGGAGAAGGTACCCGTGGAGATCAGGTTGATAATGCAAGATATTTTGAAGAAAAAAGAGCTGCCATTGTTCTTGAGGGAAAAAATGCTGATAGTGAGCGTCTGATTGAAGCTTTAACTAAAATGAAGAATGAGCAGTTTAGAGCAGAGTTTGCTGCTAATTCAAAGGCTTTGTCTAGTGGTAACAGGCCTGCTCTTAAAATAGCTCAGTTAATATATGAGAGTTTATAGTATATGAGTGTTTCGTTTATTGATGTTGTTTTTTTTATAGTAGTAATTGTTTTTACATTTAGTGCATGCTATAAAGGTTTCATAAGAGAAGTTTTTGGTAAAGGTTCATTTGCCTGCGGAATATTGTGTGCAATTATTTTTACATCAAAGTTGTCTCCATTCATTGAGCCTGTAGTAAAAAATCAGATAGCAGCTATTATGCTTGCGTCCGTCCTTATATTTATTGCTGCTTATTTAGCCATAAAAATTATAGAGATAATTGTTAACTCTATATTTAGTGGTGAAGTGTTTCGTAGCCTTGACAGGGCGTTGGGGTTTTTACTCGGCATTGCAGAAGGTTTAGTTGTCGTGTGTATTATCCTTATTATCATAAAAGCTCAACCTTGGTTTGAGCTTGATATAGTTACAAGAGATTCGTTGTTCTGGAAATATCTTGGTTCGTTTTTGTCTAAGCCTGTGAGCAGTGTGGGAGGGTATCTTTCGTAAATGTTTGATAATCTTTTATATCAAAGTGCTTCACATCTTATAAGGGAAGATATTGTCAGTAATAGACTTCCTGGGGCAATCCTTTTATCAGGACCTGTTGCCAGCGGAAAACTTACTTGTGCCCTTGAAATTGCACGTATTTTGTCCTGTACCGGCAATAACGTATATAAACAGAGAGGACATTGGCTTTGTGAGTGTCCTGCATGTAAAAAAAACAAGGAACTTGTTAATCAAAATATTTTATTATCAGGTCCCCGCGATTGTTCTCTTGAAATATTAGCTAGCGAAAAAACGTTTTTACAGGCAGCTATTAATAATGAAAAGTATATTAATGCAACTAGATACCTTTTTATACGGGCTGTTCGAAAGCTTACAATGCGCTTTAGCCAGATTTTATGGGAAAATGATGATAAGGTTTCTAAAATTTCACCTTTAATTCAGGGAATAGATGAGCAGCTTGAGCTAATTAGTCCAGAAAAAACTCTTCCTGAATACGTAAGACTTGAAAAAATATGTAGTGAACTTGTAAAGCTGACTGCAAAGCTTGAAAGTTCGTTTATGTATGATTCTATACCTGTCAGTCAGATGAGAAAGGCATCTTCATGGGCCCACATGAAAAGTCCTGAAGGAAAAAAGGTTTTGATTATTGAAAATGCTGACCGTATGCTTGAAAGTGTTCGTAACGCTATGCTAAAAATTCTTGAAGAACCTCCTGAAGATACTGTGTTTATATTAACGACATCTCGCAGAGGTGCTGTTATGCCAACAATTTTATCAAGGGTTAGGACTTATACATTTAATGAGCGTTCTTTACCGCAGCAGTCTGAAGTAATCCAGAGGGTGTTTCATGATGAAAAGCATAAGGATCAGACTATCGACTCTTTTTTGCAGTCTTTTTTACCAGTTGGACAAGATGTCATACTGGAAAGTGCTGAAAGCTTTTGTAAAGCTGTCAGCGCAAAACGTTTTGATGACATTGAGTATATCGTAAAATCTTGTAATGGCTTTGACCCAAGAGTTTTGTTAAAGTTATTTTTTAATGAGATTGTAAAATTGTTATGTGCAGACCATTTATCACCTTCAGACGCCGAAAAGTCTTATAAAATAGTTGGTGCTGTTAGGGAGGCCTATAATAATGTTACTGTCTATAATCAAACCTGTCAGAGTGCTCTGGAAAAATTGAGTAGAGATATAATAAGGATTTGTAATGCCTGAATTTTCAAAACGAGTGTTTAAAAAGCTTTCAAAGCTTTCAGAAAATCAGATTGAAAAGCTGATCAATAATTTTTTGGATAAAAATGATACCTATGATAGTATTTTTCAGTCTCTGTTTACAGGGCTTATTGTAGTAGATAATGACTGGCATTTAATTACGCTGAATAAGGCTGCTGAACGTTTTATCCCAATAAAAAGTTCAATTAGAGATCCAAAAAATGAGAATATGCCTGTCTGGAAATTTATTGAAGATGAAGATATTCAGTTTTTTTTGCGAGATTGTAATCAAAATAATAAAACAAATGTTCGGGATGAGTATACTCTGTCAACATCGGGAGGCTCTGTAAGATTTATTGATATAGCTGTGTCTCCTCTGCTAAAGAATAAAGATGTGGCCGGTTCTATTATATTAATTGAAGATGTTACTGCAAAACGTAATCAAGATATTTTGCTACACCGCATGGAAACAATGGCTAGTTTGACAAATATTGCAGCCTCCGTTGCTCATGAAATAAAAAACCCTTTGGGAGCAATCAGTATTCATATTCAGTTAATGCAAAAAGCTATCAAAAAAAAGAGGGATGGCGATGGTGGACTACCTGATAAAAAGTTTATGGAAGACTATTTGTCTGTCGTTAATCAGGAAATAGACCGTCTTAATAAGATTGTAGTTGATTTTTTGATGGCTGTAAGACCTATTTCGACTCAGATGACTCTGACTGATCCGAATAAACTTTTAAGTCAGTTTATTTCATTTATTACACCAGAGTTTACAGAAAAACATATAGAAATAGATTACAATTTGTGTGAAAAATGTCCTAGACTATTATTGGATGAAAAACTTTTTAGGGAAGTCATTGTAAATCTGGCTCAAAACTCTATAGCTGCAATTGAAGAAAGATTTGGAAATTCTTCTTTAGGAAAGCTCATTATTAAAACTGAAATAAAAGATGATCAGTTTGTACTTTATTTTTGTGATAATGGTTGTGGCATGAGTGAAGAAACTGTATCAAGAATATTTGAACCATATTACACAACAAAGGCTAATGGAACGGGTCTTGGTATGGCAATGGTATATAAAATCATAAAAGAGTTCTCTGGTGATATTGTTGTAAAATCTTCTTTGGGAGACGGTACTTTATTTACAATTACTTTGCCAGTTCCACAGGTTAATAAAAGGCTTTTAACTCATAAAGATTGTGAGGACCAAACAAGATGAAATTTACTCTTTTAATAATAGATGATGAAAAAAATATCAGAGAAGGTCTTGCTGCTGATTTTGAGATGGATGGATATAATGTCAAGCTTGCTTCTAGCGGTAAAGAAGGTCTTGAGTATATAGCAAAAGGCGATATCGATCTTGTAATTACAGATTTACGTATGAATGGTATTTCAGGCGAAGAAGTTTTAAAGCGTGTAACAGCTGAAAATCCAGGTATACCTGTAATTGTTCTAACTGGACATGGATCAATTGATGCTGCAGTCAAGGCTATGCATGATGGTGCTTATGACTTTTTAACTAAACCATTGAATCTTGAACAGCTTGAACTTATTGTGAAACGAGCATTACAAAGTCGTGAATTAAGTTTACAGCATCAACAGCTTTTACAGGAAGTTGACTCAAATAAAAAAGCTAGCGATATAATCGGAAAAAGTGCAGAAATGCAAAAGGTTATGACATTAATACGCAAAGTTAGTGATACTAAAGCTAGTGTATTAATTACTGGTGAAAGTGGTGTAGGTAAAGAAATGGTTGCTAATGCTTTACACACATTGTCATCTCGTAAGGATAACTCCTTTATAAAAGTTCATTGTGCTGCTTTAAGTGAAACATTGCTTGAAAGTGAACTGTTTGGGCATGAAAAAGGTGCCTTTACAGGAGCAGAAGGTCTTCATAAAGGTCGTTTTGAACTTGCTCATGGTGGTACCATCTTTTTGGATGAAATTGGAGAAATTAATCAGGCAGTTCAAGTGAAACTTTTAAGGGTTTTACAGGAACGTAAGTTTGAACGCGTTGGTGGTGAGCAGACTATAGAGGTTGATGTTCGTGTAATTGCTGCTACAAATAAAAATCTTGCAGAAGAAGTAAAAGCCGGCAGGTTTCGTGAAGATTTGTACTATCGTCTGAACGTAATTAATATAAAGGTTCCTCCTCTGCGAGAGAGAAAGGATGATATTCCTTTATTGATAAATCATTTTATCGATGTGTATGCAAAAGAAAACAACAAAACAATAAAGGGTATTGATACTCGCGCCAGATCTGCAATTTATCAGTATAGCTGGCCAGGTAATATTCGTGAACTTCAGAATTGTGTTCAAAGTAGTGTTGTGATGGCAAGTGGAGATGAAATTACTTTAGATGATTTACCACCATCGGTAAGTAATTTTTCAAAAGATGACAGTATTGCTATTCCTGTAGGGATAACTCTTGATGAAGCTGAAAAAATAATAATTCAGCAAAATTTGGCGGTAAATAAAGGTAATAAAAGCAAAACGGCAGATGTTCTTGGTATCGGCCGAAAAACCTTACACCGAAAACTTCAGGAGTATGGTATGGAAAGTGAAGATGAGCTTTAGTACTATTGTTCATACCACTCTTTAATTATAGCGAAGTATATATCCAGCATTTTGTTTGCTGGATTTTGCTTTTTTAAACTGTTGTATGTGTTTAATGCCTGGTCATATGTATAGCTTTCATCTAAGTCCATGGCTTTTAGGGCTGCTTTTTGCTGTGTTGTAGTCCTTTTTAGTTTTATTACTTGTTGTTCGGCAGGCGATAACTTATCGTTGGAAGACACATTTTTATTTTTCATTTCGGATGAAAAAAAACCGGAATCTAACGTTTGACTTAAGTATTCACCCAACTTATCATAAATAGATTCCGGCATAATATGTTCCTATTGTGATATAGTAAATTGTATGTTAAATTACTGTTCCGTCTGGAATAATTGCACCCTTACGGATAACTATAATACCGTCTGCACTATAGAACAGGCCATGATCACCATCTGGGTATTTTTTACCACTTACGTTGATCTGGCAATTATCTCCGATGTGTGAGTTTTTATCTATAATTGTCTGTGCAATTTTACAGTTCTTTCCTATACCTAAATTTGGGATGCCCTTTTCTTTGTTTTCTTCCTTTTGGTCTGCGTTTTCGTAAAAGTCAGCACCCATTGTAATAACACCATCAAGCTCTGTGCCTGTTTCGATAATTGAACGAACACCTATTACTGATCTGTTGAGCTTACATTTTGATATTACGCATCCTTCCGAAGTAAGGCTGTTTTCAATAACGGCATCATTAATTTTTGATGGAGGAAGATTACGCATGTGTGTGTAAATAGGTTCATCTTCATCGTAAAAGTTAAATGATGGATCATAGTTTGTAAGATCAAGAGTTGCTTCGTAAAAACTTCTGATAGTACCAATGTCTTCCCAATATCCGTCAAATATATAAGAATTTACTTTTTTACTCTTGATATTCATAGGGATTATTTCTTTACCAAAGTCTTTGAAGTCGTTATCAAGGGCTTCTTCCATTGTCTTTGCATTAAAGATATAGATACCCATTGATGCAAGGTATTCTTTTTCTTCAGGTAAGTCACCACGAGCATTTTCAGGGATTTTCCAGTCAGAGATATCAAGGTCTTTTGCTGGCTTTTCCTGGAAGGCTGTAATTTTATTGTTAGAGTCAATTTTCATGATACCAAAGCCTGATGCATCACGTCTATTAACAGCTGTTGTAGCGATTGTTATGTCAGCCCCTGATTTAATGTGGCTGTCCATAAACTTTTTTAAATCCATTCTGTATAACTGGTCACCAGAAAGGATTATATAATGTGTAGGATTCTGTTGCTTAAAGTGTGTAAAGTTTTTGCGAACTGCATCTGCTGTTCCTTCATACCATCCTGAGTGTTCAAGAGTCTGTTCGGCTGCAAGAATTTCAACAAATCCTCTGCTAAAACGGTCAAAATTGTACGAGTTTGTTATGTGAAGATGAAGTGAAGCACTGTTAAACTGTGTTAAAAGGTATATTTTACGATAGCCTGAATTTATACAGTTTGAAATAGGAATGTCTACGATACGATATTTTCCCCCAAATGGAACAGCTGGCTTTGATCGTTCCTTTGTAAGTGGGTAAAGACGAGTTCCTTTGCCTCCACCAAGAATAATTGCAAGGACTCTTGGCTCTGAATTTTCTTTCATAAATAAACTCCTTTAATTTAATTCTTAAATAAAATAGAAACTTAATTTAAGCTTATATTTCATTATAAATCAATAAATCAAGATTAGCAAATGTTATCCAAGCTTTTTATTTAATAAGTTGTAGTATTCGGCCTCAGGCATTGGTTTTGCATAATAAAACCCCTGTACTATATCGCAGCCCATTTCCTTCAACTGGTCCAGCTGTGCTTTTTCTTCAACCCCCTCTGCAACAGTTGTAATATTAAGTTCTTTTGCCATGTTAATAACTGAGTTTACAATTATTTTTTCCTTGAGATTTGTTCTATCTGTATTTAAAAACTCTTTATCTAACTTTATTACATTTGCCGGTATATCTTTTAAAAGGCTAAGTGATGAAAAACCTGAACCAAAATCGTCTACTGATATGTTAAAGCCTGCATTATGTATCTCATTCATTGCTTTTAATAATCTGTCTTTGTTGTCCATCATAAGACTTTCTGTAAGTTCAATCTCGATTTTACAAGGCGAAATCTTATACTCAGATGCGATTTTTTTATACTCAGCTGCTACATTTTTGTCATATAAGACTGCTCTTGATAAGTTACATGATAAAGTTAAAGGTATTATCTCTTCTTCATTTTCAAATGATTTATTCCATTTATCCAGAAATTTACAGACAGTTGTAAAGACAAGTTTGTCGATATTTTTGATAAAACCGTTTTTTTCAAATAACGGAACAAAAGCTGAAGGATGGAGTAAACCTTTTTTGTTATGATTCCATCTTATCAATGCTTCTGCACCAGTTGGCATATCGTCTGAAAGTCTGTATTTAGGCTGATAATATACTTCAAACTCATGTTCTTCAAAGGCTCTGTTCATATCAAAGCTTATTTCACGTTCATTTTCTGTATCGATATCCATTTTTTCAGAATAAAACGAAACTCGCTCTGGTATGAAACTCCGTTTTCCTAACGAACGTGCAGTATTTACTTTTACAAGCATATGTTCAACAGGAATAGATGGCTCACTTATTGTGTAGGCCCCCACACTAAAATTTATCTTATAGTGTTTTGGTAAAATATGTGACATTTCTTTATCTAGATCACATATCATTATTGTATATTCTTCAATGAGTGCCTCTCCATAACCTTTTAGCAGAATATAAAAATTATCCATGTAGTTACGGCATGCTAAGGATTGTTCTGGAGCAACTTTTTTAAAGTGTTCAGCGAAACATTTAAGTACACTATTACTTGTTTCGATGTCAATGGATGCTGTAATGTACCTGAAGTTTTCTATATCTATTGATAAAAGTGTATATTCATTTTTAGAGGCTTTCTTTAAGAGCTTTGATACTTCTTTTACAAAGACATCTTTTTTGGGAAATCCAGTTATCTCATCTGTATTTATAATTTTTTTTAAATCATTATTTGCTTTGAAATTTATTAAAAAAAGAACAAACAAGAAAGCTACTGAAAATGACAAAATAATGAAAACAAAGGCATTATTAGGTCCACTATCTGAGGTAACAAGTTGGTTTGCAAAGATTAAGGCATTAATACTAAATACAAAGATTGTAGTGATAATTACTTTTTTATTTTTAAACGAAAAAACATCAGTTTTTGCACACATTTTTCTATACCCATAATTCTCCCATTCTCTATGTGAAATTATAAAGTGGGTTTATATAAAAGACAAATAAATTTTATCTAAACCAGTTTTTAAATTGTCCGATAAATTTTATGTATCTGAGTTTAATTAATTTAGGGGTGTGGAAATGATTAGAGGCTGGTATATTGGTTCAAGCGGGATGAATGCCCAGCAGAATAGACTTGATGTAATATCTAATAATCTTGCAAATGTTGATACAGCAGGTTACAAAAGAGATGTAGCTGTAAGTAAGTCTTTTTCAGAGCTGCTGATTAGACGTACTGAGGCTGATGGTGTGTATAAAACTCCTTTTGGCTCTGCTGATGTTGCCCCCGTAATTGGAAAACTTGGTTTAGGTGTTGAAACTAATGAAAACTTTACAGAGTTTGAACAAGGTTCTTTCCGTTCCACAAATTCAAATACAGACATAGCTTTAAATGGTGAAGGTTTTATTGCCGTGATGACGCCCTCAGGTGAAAGATATACTCGTAACGGTAATTTTTTAATTGGTAAAGAAGGTGTTCTTGAGACAAAAGATGGCTATCCTTTACTTGGTGAAAAGGGTCCCATTTATGTAGAGGACTCAAAAATTACAATTAACGAAGATGGTATAATTACAACTCTTGATGGAGAAGAAATTGACCGTATAAAAATTGTAAGATTTGATAATGAACGTTATTTACAAAAAATGGGCAACAGTCTTTGGTCGTCAAATGATATTTCGGGTGAGGCTTATATAGCTGAAGGAAAGGAAAGACCTCAGTTACTGCAGGGTTACATGGAAACAAGTAATGTAAATGTTGTAAATGAAATGGTTAAGATGATTGAAGTAAACAGGGCTTATGAGGCTAATCAAAAAACAATTCAGAGTGAAGACAGTATGATGAGTACACTTTGGAATAAAGTTGCACTTTCACATTAATAGTCTTATGAAATGAGCCGACAATATTAATACAGAAGTTTAATCTTTTTGAGGAATAGATATTTATGGTACGTAGTCTTTGGACAGCAGCAACCGGAATGAACGGACAACAGTCAAATATTGATGCAATCTCTAATAACCTTTCAAATGTTAACACAACAGGTTTTAAGCAGCAGCGTGTTGAGTTTGAAGATCTTATGTATCAAACTGTAAAACTTGCAGGTACACCGGCAACAGAAGATACAGTAACTCCTGTTGGAATTCAGCAGGGTACAGGTGTAAAAGTTGCTTCAACACAACGCATTTTCAGTCAGGGATCATTACAGAATACTGGTGTTGATACAGACTTTGCTGTTGTTGGTGATGGTTTTTTTAGAGTTCAGCAGTACGATGGATCTTATGCTTATACAAGAGATGGTTCGTTTAAGATTGATATGAACGGACAGCTGGTTACTTCAAATGGATTACGTGTAATGCCTGAAGTTATTATGCCTGAAGGTTTTGATATTCATAGTCTTAGTGTAAGTGATGATGGTAGAGTTACTGTTAAGATTTTTGGACAGGATGATCCAGTTGATGTAGCTCAGATTGAACTTTATAGGTTTCCAAATAACGCAGGCCTCGAAGCTGCTGGTGACAACTTGTATAAGGTAACAAGCGCATCTGGTCAAGCTGTTGCAGGTAGACCAGGTTTTGAAGGCTTTGGTGTTACCAAACATAAGTTTGTAGAAATGAGTAATGTTAGTGTTGTTAATGAAATGGTTCAGATGATTGTAGCTCAAAGAGCGTATGAGTTTAACAGCAAAGCAATACAGACAACAGACAGTATGTTAAGTACAGCTGCAAACTTAAAACGCTAATTAGTGCATTGAGGTAGGTATGAATACAATAGGCGGTTTCAGTTCAATTATACCAGGTAGCTCTTCTTTACAAAGTGCAAGATTTTCAGAAGAAAAGGGTAAGTTTGATGCTCTTGTGAAAAAGCTTACTGATGATAGTGATGCTGGAAAAAATATTGCATCAAGTCAGGTTGTTGCTTCCGGTCGCCTTTACGGAGATTATTCATCTGGTTTTGCAGGTTCTTTTAAAGGGGATGCTGCAAAAAATGCTCTGCCTCAAGGTGCTGCTGCAAATCAAGCTGGAAAACTTAATGGCAAAACAATAGATAAAACAAGTGCTTTATACGAAAAATCTTTGGAGATGGAGTCTTATTTTGTAAAAATGATGATGTCTTCAATGCGAAAAACTGTGATGAAAGCAGACTCAAAAGAGAGTTTTGCTAAAAATATGTATGAAGATATGCTTTATGATGAGTATGCTACTACAATGACTAAAAATGCAGGTTTTGGTCTTGCAGATCAGATGTATCTTCAGTTAAGTCAGGGTGGAGTACAGGCATAGGCTTTGTATGACTGATGAAGTAAAAAAGTATTTAGATGAGTTTTTACAGGCTATGGAGGTTCATACACCAATGGCCGAAAACTCACGGGAAATCCGTTTTAGTTCTTATTTAAGTGAAGAAGCAATGAAAATTACTTTTGAACTTAATTCTGCCTATCATACACCGAAGCAGGTAAATCAATTATTCTCTCAATTAATTGGAAAAAAAGTAGAATATTTTAAATTACATCCGCCGTTTTATACGGATTGTGGAAAAAATATAAAAATCGGTAAGGGCGTTTTTATAAACTCATGCTGTAATTTTCAAGATCAGGGGGGGATTACTATTGGTGATAATGTACAGATAGGCCATAATGTAATTTTGACGACCCTAAATCATGATCTTGCAAGTAGTACTCGCAGAACTGTTTTTCCAAGTCCGATTTTTATTGAAGATAACGTCTGGATAGGTAGTGGAAGTATAATCACTCCAGGAGTTACTATTGGTAAAAACTCTTGTGTTGCAGCTGGATCTGTTGTTATCGAAGATGTCCCTGCTAATGTTCTTGTTGCTGGGAATCCTGCTCAGGTGAAAAAGCAAATTTAATGTATAAATATATTATTATTGGACATGTTGTGATACTTCATATACACTGAAAAACAAGAGGGTATTTGAATGAAGTCCTTTATTGTATATTACTCGCATATAGGTCAGAATTTTGTTGATGGTAAGATAAAAAATCTTGAAAAAGGTAATACAGCAGTTGTAGCTCAGATTATCAAAGATTGTACTGGCGGTGAGCTTTATCAGATTGAGCCTTTAAAGGATTATCCGTTCGATTATAAAGATTGTTGTGATGTTGCAGCTCAGCATAAAAGTTTAAATGTCAGACCTTCTTTGAAAGGTGTGCTTCCTGATATTACTCCATATGACACGATATTTATTGGATATCCTTGCTGGTGGTCTACTATGCCAATGCCTGTGTATACTTTTCTTGAGGCAATGGATTTTTCTGGAAAAAAAATAATTCCTTTTACTACACATGAGGGCTCTGGCTTTGGCACATCTTTGGTTGATATCCGCAGAGAGTGTCCAAAAGCACAGTTTGGAGTTGCTCTTGAAGTAAAAGGAAGCGAAGTAAATGACTGCCGGCAAAAGGTTATTTCGTGGCTGAATGGTCAGAGTTAGTTTTATAGTAGTATTGTATAAAATGAAAATAATATAACTGTTAATAATCCCGCGACGGCAATCGATAGTCCTGACATGGCTCCTTCAACTTCTCCCAGTTCAATTGCTTTTGTTGTACCGAGTGCATGGCTTGATGTTCCTATTGCAACACCTTTTGCAATGCTGTTTTTTACTCCAAAAATCTTTAATATTACGTCGGCAAATACATTGCCAATGATGCCTGTGATAACAATCATTGCAACTGTGATAGCAGGTATTCCTCCATACTCTTCAGAAATGACTATGCCTATAGCTGTAGTAATAGATTTGGGTAATAGAGAAACATATTCGTTGTGTGATATTTTAAACAGAAGACATAGTACAAAAACTAATGTCATGCATGTAACAGTACCAGCGATAATACCTCCCAATATTGCGATATAGTTTTTTCTGAGTTTTTCATACTGTTCATAAAGTGGTATTGCAAGACAAACTGTCGCGGGGGTAAGAAGGTATGTATATATTTTTGAAGCTTCATTATACTTATTTATATCAATTTTAAATATAGAAACAAAACTGATGGATATAAGCATTGAAATAAGCATTGGGTTAAAAAAAGGTGTATTGAACCTTTTTTTTAGTAAAAGACCTGCTTCATACGATATTAGTGTAAGCAAAATAGAAAAGTAAGTTGAATAAGTAATATAATCAGTCATCTTTTTTTTCCTTGTGATTTATTATCCACTGTGTAGTTACACCAGTAACTCCCATGGTTATTATTGTTGTAAGGACTGCGATAACAATAAACTGCCACCAATACTGTTTTATAATATCTGTACTTGTTAATATACCAACTCCTGGTGGAACAAAGAGTAAAGGCATTATATCGATTAAAAATCCACTTGTCTGCTTGACCTTTGATAGAGGAAAAAGTTTTAACTTTAAAGCTGTAAACATAAGAACAAGCCCGTAAATGCTTGCCGGAATTGGTAAATGGAGTATTTTATTAAGTACTTCTCCAAAGAATGAAATTATTATGATAATACAAAACTGTCGTATAAATTGCATGATAAAAAGTTATATATCAATCATGAAAAAAAATAAATAACGTAAAAAAAATTAAGGCCGCAGTCAAAAAAACTGCAGCCCATTTGTATAGACTTTTTTATTTGTTTTAAGTAATTAGGGTATGGACGGATCGACTAGTTTAATGATGAAATTAAAAAAGTAACAGCGCCCATGAACTCAAAGTCTTTAATCTCTTCTTCTTTGATTAATGATAAGCGTTTTAAGAATTCTTCCATAGTTTTAATCTCCTAATATCTTAATTATAACTTAAAATAGTTTCTTTGTCAGTGTGTTTGGAAAAAAAATTTCTAAAAATAACAACATGTTTCAAAACTCTGTTATATATAAATTGATGTTATATGTAACAAAATTGAAGACTTAAATAAAAATAGTCTGTAATCTTTAGCTTGTACTGAATACAGTAAAGGAGCCGGGGATTGGTGTCTAGAGAAGAGAATTGCGATAGAAAAGGATATAGTGCAAAAAGATATAGCAATATTGTAAATCTTATTCTGAATAGTTTTTTTTCATTAGAACAAATTTCTCGAGCTTATCACATTCCTATGGATGAGCTCGAAAGCTACGCTTCTGAATTACAGCATGAAAGTGCATAAAAAAAGAAAAAATTAAAAAAATAGCATTTTTGTACTTGCAATGGTTTTAAATATTTGATATATTATCAAAGTCGATTGGGGGCATAGTCCAGCTGGTAGAACACCGGACTCATATTCCGTATGTCATAGGTTCAAGTCCTATTGCCCCTACTAGAGATAGAAAAGCTAGTCAGC
>JAZUGE010000065.1:0-52316 GCA_045641045.1 Treponema sp.
TATCCGCAAATTAAATTTACGTTTACGTACAAATACTATGACGAACTTGTAAAAAGCGGTGATAAATACTTTAATAATCTTATTTCGCTATCATAAATAAAAAAGCTCCAGCTCAATTATGAACTGGAGCTTTTGTTTGGATAGATAAAAATCTATTACCTTATTTGATTAAGATACGACCTGAACCGTTTACGTTTTCGTAATCGAAGAGGTAGTTTTTATAAGCCTTTACAGGAGCTGAAGCATTGTTGATGTGTCCGCCAAATGCTTTTGCATAAGCAGCACTGATGAGGTAATCTTCACCAACATAGTCTTTTACAAGCTTAACATCCTTCATCATACCATAACCATCACCCATGCTGCGAAGCATGTAGTTTACACCACCGAGAGTGTATGTCTTGTTAAGGTCTATTGGTTCATATGCGCCTGTTGCTCTGTTGTAAATCTCTACATCTTTAACACGGTATTCACCTGTTGGTTTACCACACCATAATCCTTCTGCTGTAGACTGTACTGTGCTCTTAATGCTTGTATCGATTGTATATTTAGCACCTGCTGTCTGGAAGAATCCGCCGTTTTCACCGCTGCCGGCATTGCGAGCACCCCATTCAAAGGCATCAAGTAACTGCTGACCTGAAAGCTCAACGAGACAGATTACGTTACCAAATGGCTGAATCTTTTTAAGAGAGTTGTAGCTGATGTCACCTGCTGGTGTATCAACACGGATACCACCGCCGTTTGCATATGCTACATCACAGTTAAGCTTTTCAACTTCGTTAAAGTACCAGTAAACTCCATCAGGAACAAAGTTTCCGAGGTTAGTTTCCTGCTTACGGATAAGACGAGTTTTTGGGTTTGCTGGGTCATTGATGTAAAGACCATTGTCTGCTACGGCAATTACTTCGTTAAGACGAGCATCAACATCTTTTGCCCAAGCCTGTGTCATAGCATCAATAGCTTCATCACGGTTTTCGTAACTCTTAACAAGCTCTGTCTTAATGTCCTTATCGTTTAATGTCATCTTACCGATGTTTGCAAGGTATGAACCTGTCTGAGTAAGAACAACATCTTTGCCTTCAGCATCTTTTACGATTGTGCACTCGTTTGTTGAGTGTGAGTGACCATCGATAAATGCATCGAGCCCTTTTGTATTTTTAATGATTTCAACTGAAGTCCATGGTGTTGATGCTGGATCATCACCCATGTGACCAAGTGCAATTACATAATCAGCTTTTTTTGAAGCTTCGTTGATAGCCTTCTGTACAGCATCATAAAGTTCTTTTCCGTCTGTGCCAGCGTAGAACTTATAAACGAAGTTTTCCATTTTGTCGTCCATAAAGTATGCTGGAGTAGACTTTGTAAATGTTTCTGGAGTTGAGATACCTACAAAAGCAACCTTTGTTTTGCCAAACTTAAATACTTTATATGAAGGTAAAACTGTTTTACCGTTTTTTACCTGATAAAAGTTACATGAAACAAATGGGAACTTAGCTTCTTTCATGAGGGCAAATGCACGCTTTGAGCCATAATCAAACTCATGGTTACCAAGTGTTGCAAGCTGGTAGCCTGCAGCGTTCATAAACTTAACAATGCTTGCACCTTCGTCCATTGCGCCGTAAGCTGTACCCTGAGCAAAGTCACCGGCATCAACAAGAATTACGTTTTCGCCTGCTGCTGCAAGGTCCTTTTTCATAGCGGCAACTGAACCGTATGTGTTACCAGGAACCTTCTGTCCTTCTGCATTTTTTACAGTGTTAGCAATGTAAGTATGCACGTCATTTGTGTAAATTACTGTTACTTTTCCGCGCTCTGCAGCAACAGAAAAAACAAGTACAAACAATAATGAAATAAGTATTCCTAACTTTTTCATTTATTCCTCCATTAAGGTTATCTTATATAAATTATTCTCATACTTTATATTGGTGTCAAGAACAAAAAAGGGCAACTTAATGTTATCTTTAACACTAAATTACCCTCTTTGTTAAAAAGTAGCTAAATTAATCTAATTTAGTCTAAAAACTCTTTGTTGTAGTATGCATCTTTTAATATCTGCTTCATGTCATCAACAAGTGGTACTCTTGGATTTGCAGGAGAACACTGGTCTTCATAAGCAAGGAATGCAAGCTTATCAAGGGATGCAAGGTACTCCTTTTCATCAAGCCCCTGACTTTGGAAATTCATTGCAATGCCAAGTCTCTTACCTAATTCACCGCAAGCTTTTGCATAAGACTCAACGCCTTCTTCAACAGTCTTTGCAGGTAAGCCCAGCATACGTGCAAGTTCTGCATAACGCTCTGCAGCCTTAAAGTAGTTGTATTTAGGCCATGTGCTTAACTTGTCTGGCTGTGTACCGTTATAGCGGATTGTATATGGTAAAAGTATTGCATTAGCTCTTCCGTGAGGTACATGGAACTCACCGCCAATCTTGTGTGCCATTGAGTGGTTCATACCGAGGAATGCGTTTGCAAATGCCATACCGGCAAGACATGATGCATTGTGCATCTTTTCCTTTGCTTCAGGATCATCTGCACCGTTATTGTAGCTGCGTTCAAGATACTTAAATACCATCTTGATTGCCTGTATACACAAACCGTCTGTAAAGTCGTTTGCTAATGTTGATACATAGGCTTCAGTTGCATGAGTAAGTACATCCATACCTGTATCTGCAACAATCTTTTTAGGCAGGCTCATTGTAAATGTTGGGTCAATAATTGCGATTGTTGGTGTAAGAGAATAATCAGTCAATGGATACTTTTTATGCTCTACTTTATCAGAGATAACAGCAAATGGTGTAACTTCGCTACCTGTACCAGATGTTGTAGGGATACAAACAAGACTTGCCTTTTTACCAAGTTCTGGATAGCGGAATGCACGCTTACGGATATCCATAAACTTTTGCTTTAAGTCATTAAAGTCTACATCAGGGTTTTCGTAGAACAGCCACATACCCTTTGCACAGTCCATGCTAGATCCACCACCTAATGCGATGATTGTATCAGGGTTAAAAGCTTTCATGAGCTCAACGCCCTTACGAACTGTCTGGATACTTGGATCAGGTTCAACATCACAGAAAAGCTGATACTGAACAGGTTCGCGACGGAGTTTTAACTGATCTGTAACTTTATCAACAAAGCCTAAATCAACCATTGAGCGGTCTGTTACAATCATAACCTTGTGCATTTCATGCATCTGATGGAGGTACTCAATAGAGTCTCTTTCAAAGTAAATCTTAGATGGAACCTTAAACCACTGCATGTTATTGCGTCTCCTGCCAAGCTTTTTGATGTTTAAAAGATTAATTGCACTTACGTTATCATCTGTTGAGTTGTGGCCATACGAACCACAACCTAAAGTAAGGGATGGTAAGAATGAGTTGTAAACATTTCCGATACCACCAAATGTAGATGGTGAGTTCCATATTACACGGATTGCAGGAACAATATCACCAAACTTTTCAGCGAGAGCCTTGTTTGTTGTATGTATTGCAGCTGAGTGTCCAAGACCGTTAAACTCAACACTTGCCTTTGCTTTTTTAAGTCCGTCCTCTGTATTTGAAGCTTTTACTACTGCTAATACTGGTGAAAGCTTTTCACGGGTGAGACACTCTTTTGGTCCAATGTCTTTACACTCTGCAAGGATAATGCTTGTGCGGTCAGGGATATCAAAGCCTGCATTTTTAGCAAGAACTTTTGGAGCCATACCTACTACAACAGGATTAAGTTTTGCAACAGATGGGTCATCTTCAACACCGAACATGTATTTTTCAAGGAGCTTCTTTTCCTTTGCACTACACAGGTATGCACGGTATTCCTTAAATGTGTTGAGAGCCTGGTCATAAATTTCTTTATCAATAATAGCAGACTGTTCTGAAGCACAAATCATACCATTATCAAAGGCTTTTGACATTACAATGTCATTTACAGCCTGTTTAAGGTTACATGTTTTTTCAACATATGCAGGAACGTTTCCGGCACCTACACCAAGAGCTGGTTTACCCTGTGAGTAAGCTGCCCTAACCATTGCATTACCACCTGTTGCAAGAATTGTTGCAACCCCGTCATTGCCAATGAGCAGGCTTGTTTTTTCCATAGATGGTTCTTCAATCCACTGGATACAGTTTTTTGGAGCACCAGCTGCAACTGCTGCATCATAAACAACTTTTGCTGCTGCAATTGAACATTTGATTGCACTTGGGTGGAATGAAAATATAATTGGGTTACGTGTCTTAAGACAGATAAGAGATTTGAATATTGCTGTTGATGTAGGGTTTGTAACTGGAGTAAGACCTGCAACAACACCTACTGGTTCTGCTATTTTAACAATTCCTGTAACATCATCATCTTCAACAATACCAACTGTCTTTAAATGACGCATATTGTTTACAACGTATTCGCAAGCAAAAAGGTTTTTTGTAGCTTTATCTTCAAATACACCACGTCCGGTTTCTTCGACAGCAAGCTTTGCAAGGGATCCGTGCTGATCAAGGGCTGCTACGCTGGCTTTTGCAACGATGTAGTCAATTTGTTCCTGGTTAAAAGAAGCGTACTCCTCAAGAGCTTTTTGTGCTTTAGCAACAAGCTCGTTGATTTCTTTCTGAGGTTCTGTAAGTTCCTCGCTCATAGATGATTCTCCTTAAAATAGTTTTTATATATTTTAAGTATAAACCCAAGTCTTAAATTAAAACTAATAAAATTAAACTAAATTTGTCAAAACCTTGCTAATTTTTTGTAATTTTATCCAAAAATGCCACAGAAAAATACAAAAAGTCTGAATCAGACTCAGTGGGATAACTGATAATATATTGCGCCTCTTAATATTTATGGGCTAAAATCAAAATATGCTTAAAGGAAAAACTGTAATTTTAGGTGTAACAGGCAGCATTGCTGCTTATAAAGCTGCTTCTCTTGCCAGCATGCTGGTTAAGGCCCATGCCGATGTTCATGTAGTGATGAGCAGTCATGCAATTAATATAATTAATCCTATAACATTTGAAACATTAACACATCATAAATGTTATATAGATACTTTTGACCGTAATTTTGAATATGATGTGCATCATGTTGCTCTTGCTAAAAAGGCTGATATATTTGTTGTTGCTCCTGCAACTGCAAATGTAATTGCAAAAATGGCAAATGGTATATGTGATGATATGCTTTCTACAACTTTTGTAGCCTTCGGAGGTCCAAAGCTTTTTGCTCCTGCAATGAACACTGCAATGTATGATAATCCTGTAACTCAGGATAATATAAAAAAGTGTCTGTCTTATGGATATAAGATGATCGAACCTGCTGAAGGCTATCTTGCCTGTGGAGATACTGGCAGGGGAAAAATGGCTGAAAGTGAACATATCTTTGAGTATATTGTAAATGAAATACGATATAAAAAAGACCTTGCAGGTAAAAAGGTTTTAATTACTGCAGGACCCACCCAGGAATCCATCGACCCAGTAAGATACATAACAAATCATTCTTCAGGTAAAATGGGATATGCTCTGGCAAAGGTAGCCTCTGAGCGAGGTGCTGATGTAACTTTAGTGAGTGGTCCTGTGTCTTTACAAAAGCCTTTGTTTGTAAAAACTATAAACATAAAGAGTGCAAAACAAATGTTTGATGCAGTGACTTTAAACAGTGCTGATTGTGACATAATAATAAAAGCTGCTGCAGTGGCTGATTACAGACCTAAAGCGGTTAGTGATCAAAAAATCAAAAAAATGGATGGGGATGCTGCAATAGCTTTAGAGCGTACAGATGATATTTTAAAGTTTCTTGGAGACCATAAAAAGGAAGGTCAGTTTTTATGCGGTTTTAGTATGGAAACTGAGAACATGCTTGAAAACTCAAAAGCAAAACTTTCGAAAAAAAATCTTGATATGGTTGTTGCTAATAATTTAAAGGTTCAGGGTGCAGGTTTTGCAGGGGATACAAATGTGGTAACCCTTATTACAAAAGATAAGGTTTGTGAGCTTCCTTTATTAACAAAGGAAGAAGTTGCTGCAAAGATTTTGGACGGAATTATATATGGAATATAAACGTATACCTGTAACTGAAGTCGGCGGGTTTCGTATTGGTAATGCTCAGACTGAAAACGGATGTTCTGGCTGTACTGTTGTAATATTTGATGGCTACAACCGTGGTGGTATTGATATAAGTGGTGGTGGAGCAGCCTGCAGAGAAAGCATGCTCTTAGATCCTTTATCTAATCCTCATGACCTTAACGCTGTGCTTTTTAGCGGTGGTAGTGCTTACTCTCTTGATGCTGCAGGCGGTGTAATGCGCTACCTTGAAGAGCGTGGTATAGGCTTTAAGCTTGGCAATATGGTAATACCACTGGTGTGTCAGAGTGATATTTTTGATTTACCTGCAGGACACGGTCAAAGACCAGACGCTGATATTGCATATAAGGCATGTCTGGACAGTGAAAGCGGTAAGGAGCCTATAAGCGGTAATGTGGGAGCCGGTACTGGAGCTACTGTAGGTAAAGTTCACCGCCTGGAGCAGGCAGATAAGGCTGGTATAGGGTACTATGCAATACAGGTTGGTAAGCTTAAAATAGGTGCTCTTGTTGTCGTAAATGCTTTTGGTGATGTTTTTGATTATCACACAGGAAAAAAGATTGCAGGTGTCAAAAATAAAGAACGTACTGCTTTTTTAGATATTGAAGAAGAACTTTGTAAGTATTATGAAGAGTTTGAAAAAAAATCTTTAGGAAATACAACTATTGGGGCTGTATTTACAAATGCAAAGTTTACACAACCTGAGATGAATAAAATTGCTTCAATGGCTCGCAGTGGTATGGCCCGTTGTATTAATCCTGTTGGTACCATGGCTGATGGAGATACAATTTATGCTTTTAGCACTGGTGAACAGGTAACTGCTGACATTAGCATGGTAGGTATGCTTGCTGCAAAGGTCTTTAGTGAAGCTATTTTAGATGCTGTAAAAAGTGCAAAAATGACTGATGAAGATTATTTTTCAAAGGTGGTTCATAAATAAGTGAAAAAAGCTGCATAGGGTAATGAAGTGTGCTTCACCCTTGTGCAGCTTTTTTTTGTATTTTACCAGGTCACTGACCAGGATTTTTCTTTTGTGAGAGTCATAAGCTCTCCTAAAGTTAATTTTACAGCTGAAGTCTTTGTTCCATCAGGCGATACAAGAGTTATTTCAATTGGACCATCGCAAAATTCTGCTGCAATTTTAGGTCCGTAAACACTGCTTAACAAGGCTCTGTACTCTGCAAGGTTTAGTTTTTCACCAGTGAGAGATGGGGCCATAAACATATCAAAGTATGATTGTGTTTCTTCAGTCAGCTGATTATATATACTGCTCAACTGCTCTGGTCCCATAGTTAAAGTAATGGTGTTGTCATTTATTTTTATTATATTTACAGCCTTAAAAACACCTGAGTCAAAGTCCGGAAAGTAACAATCGCCATTAAAACGGTCATCGTCACTAACTTCGGTTTTAATACTAAAGCCGCCGATATCTTTTAAAAGCTTTACCAGATCACCCTGCTCAATTAGTGGGGCATTTTCACTTGCACCTGTTAAAGCTTTTATATTAGCTGCAGTTTGCGAGTTTAAGTTACTTGAAAAAGCAAGGGTCGCACCCCCTGATTGTTGTGCAATAAGAGTTAGTTTTGAACTGCAGGATGTAAATATTAAAAAACAGCTGCCCATGAAAATGAACAGCAATATATTTTTTTTTACCATATTATAAAACTTTATTTAAAGGTAATGTAACTCTAACACCTGTTGAAAATACTAAGCCGCTTGATAAACTCTTTACAGGGGATAAAGCAGAACCGTTTGTTTTATTGTATACAGAGTAGTGTATATCCTGTGAGAACGATATTTCAGTAAGACCGGCTTTTATACCTGGGGTATTCCATGTAACTCCAAGGATACCAGGGAATACTCCTGCCTGTATTTTGTCTTCATCGCGACCTGGGGTATATGGGGTTCCTAGGGTGATTACAGGACCTGCATAAAGTCTGAAATAGTCAGTTACAGTAAAGCTTGCAACAATTGGTAATTGAACAACACCTGTACCGCTGTCCCATTTAAAACCAGCACCGACCCCCGGCTGACATGTTGATTTTGAGTATCTTGCATTAAACATTGTGTCTACTCCGCGGAATACAAGTCTGAAGTAGTCTGGTGTAAATAAGTTCCAGTCTAAAGCAAGGGTTCCATCCACTACAACTTTTGATAAAAAGTCAGAGTTTGATTTTCGTTTTGATGGTGTTTTTTTAGCAGCAGGTTTTGCCTGTGCTTTTTTAGGTGTTGAAACTGTTTTTATTTCATCATCTGATACAGGGGCTTCCAAAACCCCTTGCTGCGAGGGAGAAATAAAACGTCCACTCTGGTAATACTTGCCTTTCCAATAAGCTTCTTTTAGTGATGAAACAATAACACCTGTGTTTGGACCATCACTGGCACAGTGTATAAACTGGTTATTGCCAATATACAGTCCAACATGAGATACATCACCTGAGCCTGTGGTCTTAAAAAATACTAGGTCACCGGCTTCTTTCTGGCTGTCTGATGTAATTTGTACAAAGTCATACATTGCTTTTGTGGTGCGTGGCAGCTGAATCCCGATAGACTGGCTTGATACAGCATATATAAAACCAGAGCAGTCAAATGCATCTGGCCCTGTAGCTCCTGATACATATGGGCAGCCTATAAACTGCTTACTGTATGCAACCATTTTATTTCTGGCGGCAACAGACTCTGAAGGACTCATCTGTGAAACTTCTGCATAAATGTTGTGTGCACATAAAGCGATAAAAACGATACTTGTGCATACTCTTTTTAAGAACTTACTATCCATAATATCTAGTATCGGCCTAAAATGAATTTTTGTACATAATTAGCTGTTTTATAATGGAAGATAGTTTTATATAATACTTGCCATGAACAAATTAACATTTACTATTTTTACACTTGCATTTTTTACAGTCAGCTCATTTGCTGCTGAGTTTGAGTCAAAAGGTAATATTACTTTTGGCATAACACCTGTTCAAAGTTCACTTGATATAAAAAAAGGCGAACAGACAAAGGAGTTTGGTGGCGCATATGCTGTAGGTGATTTTGCATTATCTAACGAAAAAATTACCGCAGCAGGTAAGATATACTATCGCAGTCAGGCAACAGACGATCCTGATACAGCTGCTCAAAAAATGGATATAAAAAAGGCGTATATCAGATATCGTCCTTTTGGTGATAAAACTCTTGAAGTTTCAGGGGGAAAGCTATACTCGTATTATTTACCTGGTAATTTTTTTCAGCTTGCAGAGATTTATACAGGTGCAAGCCGCTGGGGTAAAACAGGTTTTGGCGTAAAGTCAGAACTTAATGGTTTTACTTTGGGATTAGCTCTTCCTGTAACAGAAAGCTATGTTACTTATGAGTCAAGTTTTGGTCTTAACGGTGCGGTGTCTTATGATTTTGCATCAATAAATAAAGCTGTTCCGGTAAAAGCTGGAGCCAGTGTTTTATATACAAAAACAAAGACAACTGACAGTAAGTCTAAGGTTACTACTCGTGATGATGATTTTGCTGAAACTGTATCAGTTTATTATACTCCAAGACTTAGTGGATTTATTACAAAGGTTGCATTAACAGCTTCTTACTCATATAACGCTGAGCCATATGTTGCAAGCTCAACATTTAAAAATGTTGCAAACTATGGAAACTCAGATTTGAAAAAATGTCAGTTTGTATCTATTAACTGGCGAAATAATTTTGGTCCTGTTCAGCTTATGGCTGAAGGAGAGGCCGGTCATTCAATTGACGGAGATATGATACCTTTGTATGCAGGAGCTCAGCTTTTAATACCTGTAGCAGGCCCTCTTTCATTTAAACCAAGAGTATTTTACTACGGGGCATTGGATAGTAGTAACAGTAATAATAGTCGCCGTAGTTTTGAGTTTTACCCTAGAGCCTGGATTACAAAGGGGGACTATATCGTGTCTTGCGGAGTGGACTTTGCAAACAGACAGATTACAAAAGATGACTATAAATGGGAGTGGTCTGTACCTCTCTATATAGAATATAAAATCGGAAAGTAAGTCTTTAGTTGAGCAAAAGTCTTAATGATTTTTTATTTTTAGTCATACTTTATTACTTTTGTTCAGTCTGTTAAAATGACCCATTAAGGATTAAAACTATGAAACATTATATGGAATTACTGCAGGATGCAGCCGTTAAAAACGGACCACTTTGTGTTGGACTTGATACAGATCCATCTTATTTACCAGAGTCAATCTTAAAAGTATTTGGCTCACCAGCAGAAGCGATTCTTGCTTATAATAAAGAGATTATAAAACGAATTGCTGCCGATAAGTCTGCCTGCTGCTGTAAGGTACAGATTGCTTATTATGAGGCAATGGGTATTGAAGGTCTTAAAGCTTATGTTGAAACAATAAAAGCTGTTAAGGACGCAGGTCTTGTAGTAATCAGTGATATTAAGCGCGGGGACATTGCAGATACAGCAAAAGCATATGCTCGTGCTCATTTCAGCGGAGATTTTGAAACAGATATCATCACAATTAATCCTTATATGGGCTTTGATACATTAAAACCATTTACTGAATACTCAAAACCTGCTGAAGACAAGACACCAAAAGGTTCTTTTGTTCTTTTACGTACATCAAATCCTGGTATGGTTGATATTGAAAAACAGGAAGTTAAAGCTGGCGGGGCTGTTTTAGACAGAGTTGGCTGTGAACTTAAGCGAATCAGTGAAGAGTTTAAAACTTATTATCCAGACCAGACTTGTTCACCAGTTGGTGCAGTTGTTGGCTGTACTGAAGAAAGTGATGCCCGTGCATTACGTGATGCCTATCCAGATATATTCTTCCTTATTCCTGGTTATGGTGCACAGGGTGGGGCTGCACGTATTGCTGCAACATTGCTTGATAAGGCTGGCGGTACTGTAAACTCAAGCCGTGGTATTCTTTGTGCATGGAAAAAAGATACTGAGTTACAGACAAAAATTAGTGAAGGAACTTTGTGTTTAAAAGATGTTGCGGATGCTGCAGCTAAAGCTGCTCTTGCAAGTAAAGCTGATTTGTTAAATGCAAAAAAAGAACTTGGACTGTAGGACAAAACAATGACTGATGTAAAGGATTGTTCAGGAGCTTCACTGCCAGTTTACTGCTCAGGTTATGTTACAGACTGTGGAGTTGTAGAAGGTGCAAAGCCTGATGGCAGCGTTTATAAAATTTGTGTTGAAGTAGATCGAGATAACAATAAAACTGATGTTAAGCCAAGAGCCGGTCAGTTTTACATGATTCGCAGTAAAAAAAGTGGTGTTTTGCTGTGCCGGCCTATAAGCTTATATGCTTCATCTGCTGCAACGGACACACAGCAATTAAAGCTTGAGTTTGTTGTCTTAAAAAAAGGTAAAGGAACTATTGAGCTTTGTAACTTACGTAAAGAAGACGAAGTAGACTTAATAGGACCTTTGGGAAACTATTTTGAGGTTCCTGCAAAGGATAAAAAGGTTTGTATTATTGGTGGTGGTGTTGGTGTTGCTCCAGTTGCAGGCTTTGCTTCAACTTTAGACAGTAAATCCTATGATTTTTATGCAGCATTTAAATCAGGGTCGTACGGTCTTGAACATGTAGATGCTGCTAATTTATATATTACAACTGATGATGGTTCCATTGGTATAAAGGGTATGCTTAGTGCAGCTCTTACACAGGATAAAGTTAGTGAGTATGACGTAGTATATGCCTGTGGGCCTACTCCAATGCTTGCCTATGTTAAGCAGATTTGTGATGCTGCAGGTGTAAAATGTTATTTGAGTCTTGAAAGCAAAATGGCATGTGGTCTTGGGGCTTGTCTTGGCTGTACAATAAAAACAACTGAAGGAAATAAGCGCTGTTGTAAAGATGGTCCTGTATTTGATGCAAAAATACTGGACTTTGGACCTATGACTTTTGGTCCACGCAATGCCGCTTTAAAGCAGGACGAAGTTGATTTGTCTGTAGAGCTGAAGGGTGTTAAGTTTTCGAACCCTGTGATTGCAGCCAGCGGAACCTTTGGATATGGTACAGAATATGCATCAACATTTGATGTTAATGAGCTTGGCGGTATTTGTTCAAAGGGACTTACTTTAGAGCCAAAACCAGGTAACACTGGTATACGTCTTGTTGAGACAACAGGTGGTTTAATCAATAGTATTGGTCTTGAAAACCCTGGTATTCAGCACTTTATCGACAATGAAATGCAAGGTATGCTTAAGCTCAAGCCTGTTACGATTGCAAACCTTTCAGGTTCAAGTCTTGAAGGATATGTAAAAGGTGCTGAGCTTTTAGAACAGACTGAAGTGCCTGTTATTGAACTTAATATCAGCTGTCCTAATGTTAAAGCAGGCGGTATGGCTTTTGGTATGGACTGTACTGCAGCAGCAACTGTTGTAGAGGCAGTTCGTAAGGTTATTACAAAGCCTTTGATTGTAAAGCTTAGTCCAAATGCTCCTGATTTAATTGGTGTTGCTATGGCTGTTGTAAAAGCTGGGGCTGATGCAATAAGTCTTGTAAACACATTTCAGGCTACTGCAATTAACATTGAGACCGGTCGTCCTGTTTTTGATAATATCAGAGCAGGTTTTTCAGGTCCTGCAGTTAAACCAATTGCTTTGCGCATGGTTTATGATGTGTGCCAGGCTATGAATAAGCTTCCTGAAGGAGAACGGATACCTGTAATTGGTCTTGGTGGTATTGCTACATGGCAGGATGCTGTTGAGTTTATTATGGCTGGTGCACATAGTGTACAGGTTGGTGCTGCAACATTTGCAGATCCACATGTTATGGTTAACATAGTAAAAGGCCTGAAAGAATTTATGGCTCGTAAGGGTTATAAAACAATTGCAGACTTTAGAGGCTGCGCCCTTTAATTACTATTCTTTTTAAGTACGAAACAGCTGCTTAAAGACGAGATTATGAGTGAAAAAAACTGTTTGGCAAAATATAGGTTGATGCTTTTTTACCTTATGACTTCTTTGCAGCTGTTAGTGCTATCTCTTTGTTACATATTAAATTAATTTTAATTATTCCAAAATATCTGAAATTTATAAATGCTTGTTATCCAGTTTTATATTAAGAAACTATAAAGCTACCAAGCTTATACCAAATTAGTCATTTATTTAGGATATTATAATGTCGCGTATTTGTTCTGTTAAAAATCTTTTAATTGCCTTATTGTTATTAACTTGCGGTACAGCAAATGCTCAAATTAAATCTTATGTTGGTATTGTAAGGGAACAGTATTTTCCTGGTGTAATTAATTTATTAACTGAGTATAAGGAAGATCTTCAAAATGCCGGATATTTTACATATGCAAAATACGTAGATGCATATTTAAAGGGTGGTTTTGGGTCTGGTTTTGTTTATGTTGATGAAGACGGTGCTAACTACATTATTACAAACAGACATGTAGTTTCACAGGCAAGTTCTGCAACAATTGAGTTTGAGCAGGAAGACGGTTCATACAAAAAGTTTGAAGGACTTGTTGTTGTAGCAACCGATGATGATATTGATATTGCAGTTTTAAAGTTTTCAGACGGTTCTAATCCATTTAAAAAAGGACTTAGCTTTGCAGACAGTCCCTTAAATGACGGTAATGATGTCTGGTCAGCAGGCTTTCCTGGACTTGGTAATGACCCTGTATGGCAGCTTAGTTATGGTACTGTAACTAACTCAAAAACACGGATCAAGGAACTTTTAGACCCTTCAATCAGTACTCTTATTCAGCATTCAGCTGAAATTGACAGTGGTAACTCAGGTGGGCCACTTTTAGTGAAAGCTGATAATGAAATCGGTTTTGCTGTAGCAGGTATTAACACATGGAAAGCTCGCTCAAGACAAAGTACAAACTATGCTATCCCTGCTGCATTAATCAAAGAAATGATTCACCGCTCTGTAAATCCTGTAGACGACGAAACTGCAGTACAGGATAAGGCTTCAAAATACTTTGATGCATTAAATGATAAAGAAAACGATTTCACAAGTATTGCGAAGTACATATCCTTTGATAGCGCAAGCAAAAAAGGCAAAAAGAGTTTTGAAAGTATTCTTCGTTCATCCCCAACAGCTGTTCGTAACCGTATAGTAGAGGAGTTTGCATACTCTCCTGTTGAAGGTTTACGTTATGCTGAAGCATATCAAATGTGGATTAAGTTCAGTACAAAGGATAGTGATGCTGACTGTTTTGTACCACAGGCACCTGCTGCTGAAAAAAACGGATACACAGTTAAGGCAAATGATAATGATGACAGTAATGTTGTTGTAACTACCTGGGTAAGCGAGCATGGTATCTGGAGACTGAACAGTGCAGCATATGAAAAGGCTAGTAAAGGTAATGCAAAAAAAGCTGCTGCTGAGTCACAGGGTAAAACTGTAAAGAAGGATGTTTCATTTGCTTTTGACGGGTTTGATTTAAATGATTTTATGAGCATAAATCTTGGCTATGAGTTTAACGGTGATGATGCCTTAAATAATTCTTTTTATGCAAATTTGATTATATGGACATTTTGGGACAGTGTGGGCGGTATTGGCCTTAACTATGAGCATGGTAAACTCCTCGGCAACAGCTTTAATATGTTTGGAGCAGAGCTTGATGCACGATTACCATTAAGTTTTACAACAATAACTGTAGCTGCAGTATGTAAGGCAGGGTTTGGTATTGATATTGGTTATGATAGTGATACTAAGCTTATTTCAGGTTACTACGGTGGTGGTGTAGAAGTATTAAAAAATAGTGACTCGGGTATAAAGTATGGTCTTGGTTTATCAATTCTGAAAAAGTCATATGTATTGTCTGATATTGAAAATGACATAAGCAGCATAAAGTTAACTACTCAGCAAATATATTTTAAGCTGAGTTTATAAAACATAAAGCATTTTTATGCTTCAACACAATTGGGGGACTTTTAAAATGAGAAAGTTTTTAATGTTATTTGCTGTATGTATGCTTTTTACAGGTTGTGTTTCAACAAAAAAAACAGCAATTGATTATTCTGCATCCTGCGAGAAAATGACTCCAGAAAACTCGGTAGTTATTATGCTTGCAACTGTTGGTGATGCAAGTATGGGTATTGGTCAAATTGATGAAGCTTATCCAGCTGATTTTCAGGAACTTAGGTCAAAGGGTGTTGGTACATATTTTGTAACAAAACCACTGGTTCCGGGCTCAACATATCGTATTGCCTATGAGACTTCTGCAAATGGGAAATCAAAGGTCTACAGCGACTTAAATACTCCATACAATGTGATCAATGTTCCTAAAGAGCCAGGTCTTTATTATTTAGGTCTTTTTGCAGGTTTAAATACAAGTGGAACTTCATTAGTAGATTACAAGCTCATTAGTAATTTATGGCTTGTTGGCTGGTCTGCTGAATCTGGTGAAAAAAAATGTCTTGCACTAGCTTCAAAGCTTTATGCAGGTACTTCATGGCAGGATGTTATTACAGCAAGACAGGAGAAGATTGCAAATGAAAAATAAGCTTTTTTTATCAGTAATTATGTTTTTTATGGCAGCAACTTTTGCAAATGCAACAGGGCTTGCTACTTATCGCAACGGAAAGAATTATAAAAAGCCTGGATTTGGTGATGTAACTATAATTGGCCGCTTAACAGTAAAAGCTTCTCAGAATCTTGATTTTGTATGTGCTGCCCGTAATCTTGAAGATATAAACAAAGATGAAGGTGACAGATATAAGATAGAATCAAATAGTTTGCAGAGTTATTTGCAGGCTGATAGAGGTCTTGTAGACAGTGCTCGGACAGATTACAATGAAATTACCAAATTCTATAAAGAGCAAAAGACAATTTATGTAAATGGCGATTACTTTATTGCAACCTATGACAGATCTGAAATTAATGAAATGTTCTGCTTAGATAGAGTTCCATTTGAGTTTTTTGGTGATAACAGAATGCATATGAATTTACCAATAGGCAAGGCTTGTGTTTTACCTAAAAAAGCAAAAGCCGTTTATATAGGCAGCTGGACTATTGAGACAAGTGGTAATGAGTTTGTTGTTACAAAAGTTAGCCAGGCAGATGAGTTTGAAAATGCACAGGCTTTCCTGGATAACGCTTTTAACAAACATTATGATCTTGTTCGTGCTGAGATGGTTGATATAGAAGAATTTAAAAATACTCGATAGCACTTACTGATTTTTCTTCTGTATAATTCTTAATTATATATTTCATGGGCAATTGTACAAAAATTGTAAAAGTGTTAAATTGCCCATATGAATACACTAGTAGCATTATGCGCAATTGGCGCTGAAAAGATTCTTGGTAACGAAATAAAGCTTTTAGGCTATAAGCTTGTTTCTAATGCACCTGGTCGTGTTGTTTTTACAGGTGATGACGATGCGTTATTTCGTACAAATCTTTGTTTAAGAACAGCTGACCGTGTTTATCTTCTTATGGCAGAGTACAAAGCTGAAGATTTTGACCAGCTTTTTGATGGAGTATACTCTATCCAGTGGCAGGACTTTTTGCGTAAAGATTCACGCATTGTAGTTGATAAAGTTCGCTCGTATAAATCAAAGTTAAACTCAGAGCACTCAATTCAGGGAATGGTACAAAAAGCCATTTATAAAAAGCTTGGCGACGTTTGGCATATGTCAACTTTGCCTGAAAGTGGTGAAGAAAGTGATGTTCGTGTTTATCTTGACGAAGATAAAGCAATGATTTTACTTGATTTAAGCGGTTTACCTTTACATAAAAGAGGCTATCGTACAGATGGTGGTATGGCACCATTACGAGAGACAACTGCAGCTGTAATGCTTCAGCTTATGATGTGGAGACGTAAAACTCCTTTGCATGATCCTTTCTGTGGTTCAGGTACATTGCCAATTGAAGCTTGTCTTTACGCACACAATGTTGCTCCTGGTTTTGGACGTCGTTTTGCTTTAGAAAATCTTCCTATATTTGATAGTCGCAGAGCTTTAGAGATAAAAAGGGCTGAAGCTGAAAAAATACGAACAGATGTAGAGTGCCGTATTACAGGAACTGATATTGATCCTCAGGCTATTGAAAGATCAAGACTTAATGCAGAACATGCATGTGTAATGGCCGGCCGTGCTTTACAGCTTATTGGTAAGGATGACCGTATTCCTCGTCCTGATTTTGAGGTTTCTGACTTTAGAGATATACAGGCTCCATTTGAGTCTGGTCTTATAATATGTAATCCTCCTTATGGTGAGCGACTTGGTGATGAAAGCCAGGCTGAAGAGGTATACAAATCGATGGCAAGTCTCTTTGAGGACTTTAAGGGCTGGGAAGTTGGCGTTATTACCTCTCACAAAAGGTTTCAGGAGTGCGTCGGAAGATATGCAAGCATTCTTAAGAGCTTAAAAGCTGGTAACCTTGATACTACATTCTATATGTACAATGGTACTGAAAAAGCAAAAAAACCACGTGCAGAGGGCAGGTCTAAACGTAAACCAGAGCGCTCATACAAGCAGAGAAAAGCTGATAATAGAGAAAGACGTTTTGCAGCAAAAAATGATTCAAACGGATCGGAGATGTACTAAAAATGGCTATTATTGTTGAACATGATAAACGCAGACATGAGATTCTCGAAAAATCTCTTGAGCTCTTCTGCCGTGAAGGGTATGAAGATGTAACTTTTCAAAAGATTGCTGATGCCTGTGGCATTACCAGAACAACATTATATATCTATTTTAAAAATAAACGTGAAATCTTTATCTGGAGTATAAAGCAACTGACAATGGCTGTTGAAAATATGCTTCAGGAAATGATTAATGACGAAACTCTCAGTGCTGAACAATGCTTGAGAAAGGTAATGATATGGATAATTGATCAATGTGGATTAAAGTCATCATTGTTTCATACACTTTTACCATATCTTATTTCACTTCAAAAAAGTGGTATAAAACCTGGTGAGCGAGTTAGACGAAGAATACTGAGAGTTAAGCATTTACTTAACACTATTATTATCCGTGGTATCAATGAAGGTGAGTTTAAGAAAGCATCTGTAAAAGATATAAATGACTTGCTTTACGGTCAGATTGAGACTGCAATTTTTCATATTGCAATTTTAGACTGTGATGATACAAGCGATATGCATAATATAATAAATCTTGTGATAGACGGATTACTTGTAAATAAATAAAAGTAAGATTATTTATCAAAAAAACTCCAGGCTTGAAGTCTACTTATAAAGTATGCTTCAGATAGTCTGGAGTTTTTTTATAGACTTATATCCATATAAATCTTATCGTTTGCCTTTGCCTGTAAGACACTACGTCCGTAATCCAAAATATTTGTTGGATTTGTTTTTGGAGGTACAATAAACTTGCTGTTATCAACACCAGATGTTGTAGTATTTGATTTATTGGTGTTTGAAATGTGTAAAACAGTTTTTGTTGCTCCATCTTCAGCTAAAAGAGGCTTTGACCAATAAAAAGTTGTATACAAGTCATCGTTTTTAGTATCATCAGGTGTTAAAATTGCTATTACACCTACAAAGGATAAATCATCGCCAAGATAAGATTCGGGCAAAATATTTTGAAGATTAACAGATTGTGCTGCTACTTGTGTTGTGCCTGTTGCAGGGCTTCCGATTTGAAACGGTTGTGAAATTGTACTGCTTGAAATGATTACAGCAAGACTTGAAAACTTTGTCTTTGTCGGATCACTTGGATCAGGCGGCAAATCAGTAGGTGTGTCCAGTGCCAGTTCATAAGATTCTTTGTTAAGATTATTATGGAATGTAAGTTCAACTGGTGTGGTTTGTATGTCAGCTTCTCCTGAACTACCTGTTGTACTAATAACCTGACTTACCTTTGACTTATAATATGCAGCGCCGGTACAGTATCGTATATAATAGCGATAGTATTTTGATGAATCTGTATATTTGTCAGCAAAGATAAATGTTGTTGTATCACTTATTTTATCAGCAGGAACAATTTGTCCAATATTTTCAGTAGTAACAGCCCCTGAAAAGTTTCGGTCAGAAGATGACTGACGAATGATGTTAGCATATTTCATTCCTGTATAATATGAAAAGCCAATTGTACAGACAGCAGTTGAGCTTGTCTCGACAGTTGGGGCAGCAATATATTGGTCGTCATCAGAGTTTTGTAAAAAACAGCTTGTAGCAATTAGTGCAATAATAGAAAATGCTGTCAGTATTTTTGTGGTTGAATTAATTTTCATACTAGTCTCCACTAATTAAACTTTCGGTAAAAAAGCATCAAAGCTACAGATAAATCCAGTTATGCTCGTCTGGTGTCTTTGCATAGTATATATGCTCCAGCAAAAGAATTAAACTTTGCTTAGGTCTTACAAAGCATCTGTCATGGCTTAAACAAAAAAAACTTGCATCAATACTTTTTAATGTATCCAGTGTCTGTTTAAGTTTTTGGACATTGTAGCATCTTCTCCCATTCTTATGTGCTGCATATGTTGCATCTCCTAAAAACAGATAATCACCAGCTTTTAATAAAAGACAGCCCTTTGCATGGGAGCTTTGTAACGGAATAAGCTGCACATTCCCTGTTTCTATAGTTTGTGTAACTATATCTGTTACGTTAAAGTATTGTGCTGTATGTTTGCCTCCAAATACTTTATTGTATGTAATCCTGTTTATGTTTTGTGTATGATCTGGATGAAAATGTGATAGGACTACATTTTTTTGTCCTGCTATGTTATTTATCACTTCAGCCGAATAATCATCTGCTCCACAGTCATATATCCAGGTTGTCTCTCCGTCCCTAATAAATGCAACATCTGCACTTAACGGTTCCTTTGTTGATTTTATAAATGAAATATTTTTTGTAATTTCAATAATCTGTTTTTTTACTTTATCAGTATTCATCGTTGTAAATTATAACATGTTTTATCACTAGCGTCCCTTACGTGTTAGTCAGCTTTGCCTTGCGTATTTGCTCAATGACAATGTGTATATCAATAGGTTTTGCAATATGACCATTCATACCTGCTTTGAGGCACTCGTTTATATCATCTGTGTATGCATCGGCAGTAACAGCTATAATTGGTATGGATGAAATTTCCCTAATTTCACTGTTTCTGATTTTTTGAGCAGCTTCAAGACCGTTCATTACAGGCATCTGAACATCCATAAATATAAGGGTATACTTATCCAATGGTGAGTTATGCAGTATATTAACGCACTCAAGGCCATTTTTAGCTCTTTCAGCATTTATGTGATGAAACTTGAGCATTCGCTCCATAATTTCCCAGTTTAAGTCATCATCTTCGGCTATAAGTACATTTAGTCCCTTTAAGTCTTTTGTATTTTCGTTTGTAAGCTTTTCGGAGGATTTGTGACTTATAGTATTGACGATTACCTGATAAAGGCTGCTCTTAAACATAGGTTTTTGGATAAAAGCAGATATGTCTGAAATGTTTTCACTAAACTTTATTTTAGTGGTGTCGTATGCAGATGCAACAATAATTGCTGTATCAGGACCACTGACTTTTTTTATCTGCTCAGTCAGCTCTTTGCCGCCAATAACAGGCATATCCCAATCCATAATTATAACCTTGTAGTTTTTACCTTCTGTTTTGTTTTTTGCAATCAATTCAATTGCTGTTGTGGCAATATTACAAGTATCAGCACTAATTTCCATGGATTGAAGCATCTTTTGTGCCGACTCCAAAACCTGTATGTCTTTATCAATTAATAAAACATTTACCTGAGGTAAGGATAAATTGTTTTGCATTTTATAAACTTTTTGCAGCTCTAGTTCGATTGTAACAGTCGTTCCTTTTTTTAGTTCTGACTCAATTTTCATAGTACCATTCATGGTATCGATGATTCGTTTTGTAAGAGTAAGACCGAGTCCAATGCTTAAGTCATATGATGAGCGGTTGTTATCTTTGTAATCAAATGAATCATATATGCTTTGTAAAAAATCTCGACTTATACCAGGACCATTGTCAGTTACAATATATGTAAGTTTAATAAAATCTTCTGATGAACCCTGCTCCTGAATTAAATCAACTGTGATGGAGCCTTTTTCGTGTGTAAACTTGATGGCATTTTCAAGTACATTTATAAATGCCTGATAAAGCCTTAGTGAATCAGAGTAAACACACTCGCAGATAATACTATGCAGATGAACTGAAAAAATCTGTTTTTTTTGTGAGTAAAGAGGGGAAGCGACAGAGAGTATATCCTTAAAAAAAACAGACAGATTTATAGCTTCTGGATTAAGAGAAAGGATACCTTGCTCTACATTAGATATATCAAGAATATCACTCATTAAGTTTATTATATGTTTTGATGAGGCATTTATTTTTTTCAGACATTCTTTCACTGCAGTACTGTCATCTATTGAGTGTTCTGCTATATCAGTTAAGCCTGTAATTGCATTTAATGGAGTACGCAAGTTATGGCTAAGTGAAGTCAGAAAAATAGTTTTTTCTTTATTCTCGCTTTGAATCATATTATTTGATTTAATCAGTTCTTTGTTTACCTTGAGAATGTAATACCCATTAATAACAAACATAACTAAAAAAGCTTCGATTATTATGGATATTGTATATAAGTCAGATTTTATAGGTACAAAACATTTTTCAGGTATATATCCAATAACAAAACGTCCTGTATCTGACTGCTTTGTGTAGTAAAAGTATCCTGTATCTCCGAAAGAATTTTTAAAAGTCAGGCTTCCGCTTCCCTTGTAGTTCATTTGGGCAACAAGGTTTTGCTGCTGTGAGTAATCGAGATTGTTAAAACTCCCTACGTATTTACTAAAGTTTTTGTATTTGAATAAAGAAGAGCTAAAAATGTAGTCTGTTGTTTCAGTTGTTATTAAAAGCTGGGCCTGCTCATATCCCAACGGAAAAACCCAATAGGTTCTTAGCTTATCAAGTGTCTCAATTTTTAAGAGCAGGTAATCTTTAGTTGAGTTTAAGCTGTCGTATAGAGTTACTAATTCTGCAAAGGCTATTGAAGGCAACATAGTATAGCTGTTTTTTATATCAGTAAGAATATGTTGTCCACCACGGTCTTTTTCACACAGTTCAATAAAGCCATTTGATAAAAAAACAGCTTCTCTGTCGGTGTATTTATATTTTTGATCTGAAATAACAGAATAGGCTTCACCTGTCGATATATCTACAAGCTGTATTTCACAATCGTCAATGCTGCTGTTTTTTAAAAACTCAACTGCCTGACTGTATGAGTGGGGAGTAATGTTTAAGTACTTTGCCCAGCTTTTACATACAGTCTGATTTTGGTCAAAGTAGTTGTTTATTATTGTTTTAATCGACTCAACAGAATTGTTAAAACCTGTAATGACAGAGTCTTTTACACGTTTAGTCTGTACATTGTACAGTAATATAACGAGGAAAATTGTCATTGTTGTGAACACAGTATTAAATAAATACAGATACCTTTTTTTCATAGTTAGATTATTGTATAAAAGACATTTGTATTACAAGTTATTTCAATACTAATAATGATTTTTTATCCTGAAAATAATACTTATAGTACCTTAATCCGTAAGTTCATGGACTTTTTGAAAAATACCTTTCTCCCCGTCTTTGCACAAAGCAGAGATAAATGGTCTGCCAGCAAGGACTGTATCTGCCCCAAGACACATGGCAGTCATTACATCAGCTTTTGTTCGTATACCGCCATCAATCCATATTTTGCCACAACAGCTTTCAAGAACATGTCTGTGCAGCATTAAAAACTCGGCAGTACTACCTGTTACTGTTTCAATACGTCCCCCATGGTTTGAAACGTAAAGAATATCAGGCTTAACTGTTTTTATAAGTTCAATGTCTCTTGCTGTGTATATTCCTTTTAAAACAAAAGGAACTTTTGCTTTCTTTTTTATCTGTAAAAGCTGACTTGAAGTCTTTTTTTCAAGACTGACCAGATTTTTCATTGTCTTTATCTGGTATGAATCAATGTCGATACCAATATACTCTGCAATATCATTGCACCAGTTTAATCGCTCAAAAATAATTTCATTAGGATATGGTTTTATGAACACTGCAGCTTTTTCTCTGCATTCTTTTACTGCCTCGATACCATATTGCAACTTTATATCAGGTACACCATCTCCAATGCTTATAGGAAGATTCGCTTTATGACATGCTGAAACCATGTCATAATAATACTGTCTTTCATTTGAGTAACCGATATTTTCAACGGCCCCTGTTATAGGAGCAAGTCTGATTTTAATATTGTTTTGTGCACTGCCACTTGTGATAAAGTCGTGGTAAATATCAGGAAGAGCTTTACGGCAAACTTCCCACCCGTCACAATTTAGCCTGAAGTTTTCGTTACGGTTGACGCCACCCATGCCCGGAAGCTGTCCAATACATCCGGTTCCGTTACACCATTGGCAAAAGTGGCACTTAAATGAATGTATATTATTAGTCGCCAAAACAGGTACCTAAACCTCTGCCGGCTTTTATCATTTCGTTATCTGGGGTAATGTTTTTTACCTGACCGGCAACATCCTCAAGGGGAACCGCAACAATCTCGTTATTTTGAATTGCAACTAGTTTTCCAAAGTTTTGTTCATTTAAAAAATGAGCAGCTGCAACTCCGTACTGAGTGGCAAGTACCCTGTCATAAGGAGAAGGGGTACCTCCTCTTTGCAAGTAACCCAATACTGTAACTCTGGATACAAGACCTGTAGCCTGTTCAAGTTCATGGGCAACTCTATACGCGATTGAGTATTGCATGGCTGCTCGTCTGCGTTTTAGCTCTTTTTTTGTGAGCAATGCCTCATCTTTACTTAAAGCTCCTTCGGCAACCACAACAATGCTAAACTCTTTACCAGCATCCCTTCGCTGTCCTATGTACTGTGCTATCTTATCAATGTCATAAGGAATCTCTGGTAATAATATAACGTCAGCTCCACCTGCTATCCCTGAGTATAATCCCAGCCAGCCAGCCTTGTGGCCCATTACTTCAATAACCATAATGCGGCTGTGGCTATGGGCTGTTGTGTGTATGCGGTCAATAGCTTCAGTTGCTACATCCATTGCTGTATGAAAACCAAAGGTAATATCAGTTTTAACAATATCATTATCTATAGTTTTTGGAAGCCCTATAACGTTAAGGCCTTCTTTTGCTAAAAGACTTGCCGTAGTATTTGTCCCGTTGCCGCCAAGGCAGACAAGGGCATCCATGTCCCATTTTTTATATGTTTTTATGATTGCTTCAACAGGTAAAAGTCCTGTTTCTGAATTGACTTCGGGGTGTTTAAATGGTTTTTCCCTGGATGTTCCAAGTATTGTACCGCCTCTTGTGAGGATTCCTGAAACATGTTCTGCCGTAATGGGAAAACACGAGTCTTCGATAAGTCCTCTGTATCCGTTTTGAATACCGATTGCCTGCATATTGTACTGTATCATAGCTGTACGGCAAACAGCCCTTATTGCTGCATTTAAGCCAGGTGCATCACCGCCGGATGTGAGGATACCAAATCGTTTAACGTTACTTCCCATGGTTTTTAGTATAACTCATAGATTTATAAAAAAACAAGAATGTATGGTATACTAAAACACATGTGTAAAAAGTTTAAAACTCTTATGGTAATCCTTTTGTGTCTGTTATTTAACACATGTAAAAGGACTGATCCGGTTATTTTTTATAATAACAACGTAAATCATCCTGACGGTGTTGTCATGGCAGCTCTGTATGAAAATGATGCAGAGCTTTTAAAGCAGGTGATTTTGATGGGAGGCAGTGTTAATTATCTGCGTAAGGATAAGGTTACACCTCTTATGTATGCTGCGAGGTCAGGTTTTGTTAAAGCAGTCAGTCTTTTACTTGATAATGGAGCTGAGGTAAATACTGTAAGTGGCGAAGGTTTAACAGCACTTGATTATGCCTGTATATCAGATAATGCAAAAAGTGTTCAGCTGCTGTTATCGCATGGAGCAAATCCTGATGTTTTTAATAAAGGGGATATGACACCTTTAATTTCAGCAGTATCAGCGGGTAATAAAAATGCCGTAAAGTTTTTAGTTAAAGGCGGAGCTGATATAAACCTGCAGGACAGTAACGGAGATACAGCGTTAATGTATGCTGTGTACACAAATCAGCTGTCTCTTGCAAAGCTTTTAGTTAAGTACGGGGCAAATCCTGATCTTGTAAATAAACAGGGAGTATCAGCCAGAGAGCTTGCCGGTAAATCCTTATAATAAATATAGCCTTTTTTGTGTTTACTGCACAAAAAAGGCTTTTTGCTTTTTCTACATATAAAGTATGCGATAAATCAGAATACTATTTTCACCTGGTACAGAAATTGTGCTTACACCTTCTGGCAAAGCATATGTAAAGCAAGAGTCAGTTGAGCTTTTTGTTTCTGATATTACGGTGTCATTATGCTTTACTTCAATTACATCAGAACTCTCAGATGTAATTGAAGTAAAGATGTATAGTGTTGCTGAGCATTGAACATTCAGAGTTATACAACCTGTACTTCTACCTTTGATTTCAAGTGCGTTTATAGCACATGACTTTGCATCTGCATAATAATATACGTTATCATTGCAAGTGAGAATATTACATGTTCCGTTGTTTGTTGAAAGCGTAAAATCAACAGCAGACATGTTTTCCTCATATGTTAAATCTGCACATTCTGTTTTAATGTCGTAGTCAAAGCAGACAGCTTCCTCACTTTCTCTGTATTCGTTATGAGTTGAAGAAGCTTCATCCTGATTACTGCAAGAATAGAATGATAATAGACTTGTGTATAATAAAAGTAATGTAATTATTTTTTTCATTTATTTCCCTATGTTATAAAAAGTATTGAGTTGATACTGATAATAACCAGAACTGCCATATGTTGTAGAAGAACGGTCATTGTCACTTAATGGAGCGTTATTTGAGTTAAATATCTCTGATAGGTAGAATCCATCCTTACTTCCATCCTGCCATCCAAAATTTATATGTACAAAGTCTGTTGTAATTGAAGTTATATTATTATCAGAATCTGTTACATTGCATGAGTAATTTGCATAACCATCAGCAACAAAGGCATGCCCGTCGCTGTATGAGGTACTTGTTGAATAAGTAATACCAAGAATCTTCTTCTTTGTAACCTTTTTCTTTGCATACCCTGACAAATAAACAGGACTTCCGTTATCAATTGATTTGACTACATTATCATAATTATAATTATCATATGAGAAAGAAATGCTATTATTTGAAAGATAAGATTTTACATCAGAGTCGTAAACTCCTGTTCCTTCTGTGCCGAATGAAGCATTCATACCAGATCCTATTTCATAAACAAGTGCAGCAACTTCTTTTTTTACTGTATCGGAATAATAAGAACCAAATGCATAGTGATTACTTGTGTTTGAAGTGAACCAGCCATTTGTAACAAGCATTTTATCCCATTCGTAAATTACATCTTCATATCCTGATACAGAGCAAGAATTAAAAGGTCTTACTTTTGTGAAAATTTGTGCCATAGCAATTGGACCGCAACCAGAAAGATATGTGCTTCCGTCATTTTTTATTGCATTTATAACATCATTGAATGGCGTAGTCTGATTCCATTTTGTTGGTAATATTATACTTTCGTTTCCACTATTATAAGTAAAATCACTAAAAGTATAATCTGAACTTTCACCATATGATGCGTAGGCACTCTTTGCATTGTTAATCTGTGTAGTACTTAATGAATTCCAAATAGATGAAGTATAATCAATATAATCTGTAATTCTTTCAAGAATATAACTTGTCAATTCATCATCATCTGTTAATTCACCTTCTTCTGCTACAGCTAAAACAAGACCAATTCTTCTATCTGTAGTAGTAATAGCAAATCCTTCTGCTCCATTGTCAATATTTGTCACAGTGTAAAGATATAAAGGGACAGAATCATATTCATCAGTTACAGCGTTTCTATTTTCGGCTAATGAGTTTTTAAAACTAATAGAATCTGTTTTTTTTAAGCTGATGGTGTATGGATTAGTTGTAACGCTTGCCTTTGTTGGTAAGGTGTTTGCATATAAGATATTTAATAAACTATTTTCCATCTCAGATTCTGTTGCCGTATAGTTATTAATTGCTGCATATAAAGCAAGTTCAGTGCTTTTATCTGACGAAATAGTCGTTGCAGAGGAACCGGATATTTTTATTTCAGTAAGATTTGAACATCCGGTCATAAAAAAAGCTAATACAATTAAAGCTAATAGTATTTTTTCATATGAGCTTTTTCCTTAGTAGAATAATCTAGTAAAAAAATGTTGAGGAGGGGAGAACCATAGTCAAAGCTACCCAGTGCTTTTATAACGCACTTATTTTAACACTGGGTAGATAAATTATTTACTGATTTGAAATACCTGTGATGCGGTACCACTGGTACTTTTTGTTATTTTTTGAAGTACAGCCAGAAACGTTCATTGAAGCTGTATTACCATTGCCGTCAAAACCGCTTGCAAGGTTATATGTTGCAGTACAGTTTTTTACAGTGTGTGATACGTTTGCATACTTTGAACCGAGCTTAAAGCCGTTACCGTCACCGTTAGCTGTAGTTGTAAGGCTTGAGTTGCGGTATCCGTTGTACGAAGCTTCGCAGCTTTCCATAGTTACAGTGTATGGCTGTGAGTAAAGGTCCCAGCCGTCATCAGAGTTGTATTTTGCAATACAGCCATAGTATTTGTTGTTTTTTCCGCCTGAAAGTTTACAAGCAAAACCGTCAGCATCCTCACCACCATTGTCTGAGTCATAGTTGTAATATGATTCACATTTGTAAACATAGTTGTCATGAGCGCTGTTGTAGATCTGTAAACCTGAGTCACCATTGTATGTAAACTTACAGTAAGCGATGTAGTTGTTTCCGCCGCTCTGGAAAACCATACCACAGTCAGGAGCTTTTGTTACAGTGAGGTTTGTGATGTTCCAGTAAGAACCATTTACCTTTACACCCCATCCAGATGAAATACCTGAACAGTCCAATGTGTATCCGTTACCGTTAAAATTGATTTTGCTGCTTGATGTACCGCTTTTTAAAAGCTGTAACTGAGATGTAAGCTTAATGTTTGCACCAAGCTTAATTGTCTGACCGGCACTTGCGTTGTTGATTGCAGTTGCAAGAGCACTGGCTGTTGTTACAGTTGTGGTTGTTGCACGGCTTTCGTCTGTATTTACAGTTTCGTCAGATGAAACTGCTGCACACGATACAAACATTGCAGCTGCTACGGCAATAGCAGATGCTTTAAAAATTGTAGATACTTTCATAAAAATGAGTCTCCTTTTTTTTGTGTTCTCCCCACGGTTGCTATTATCTATATGTAATGTCAAAAATGCTTGGATAATTACGACATCAAATTTGTACAAACATAACTATTAGCAATAAATTATAAAAACACACTTTGTTTTATAAAAATTCGTTAAAAAAATATCAGTAATCGGTTTCATAGAGATTAAATTATTAAAAATAATGCTGATATTTCTGTAGTTTTTTTGTAAAATTTGCTCTTTTTTTTAATTTGCAGTCCATAAGGCTATGAAAAGATATGAGTGAGTCGAAAATGCTAATCTAAATAATTTTTTTTGCAAACCGATAATTAAATAGATAAATTGTTTAGATTAAACTTATTTTATGTTTTATAATAGTTAATGCACCTCTGCTGAACTTTACTAAATCAGGATAAAATAATGAAGAATAAAATACGACCATCAGTTATATGTGGAGCTGTTCTTTTAGCACTTGCAGCTTTCTTTACCATTGCAATTATGGTAAGTGCTTTAGATTTTGGCGGTAGAGTTCAAAGTACAATCCTTTACGAGACAGGAAAAATGCTTACAAGTATTTATGGATTTTGTTCTATACTCGTACCGGCATTTTTGATTGCTGCTTCAATACAGGCTTTTGGCCAGAAATGGAAGTTTTCAAACGGCTTTATATTAATGTGCTCAATCATACCATTTTTTACCTTAAACGCTGTTGAGCATTTTTGCCGTATGGTTATTGCAACACCTTTTGATAATCTCAAAACTCTTAAAATCATTTGTGCATTATTAACAGGTGGTCTTGTTATAGCTGCTGAGTATCTGCTTTTTTTTATCGCAGGGGACTATATTGATCTTAAGTTTAATGTTGAACATCAAAACTTTTTTGACAGAGATTTTACACAGATAAAAACTTCTGAACCTGTATCAGATGATGAACAGCCAGCTGAAGAAGTTACATCTTTGCAAGAGTCTTTAGAAGAAGACTTTACAGAACCAGCCCTTGATATGTCACTGGATAGTGACGTAACTGTTGAAAATGATGATGAAATTCAATCTGTTTCCTTTGAACCTACACCTATAGTTACAGGCGAAAATCCTTTTGCTCACATTTTTGATGAAGTTAAAAAAGATGATGCAGATGAAATTGAAGACATTGCTGTCGATGATATAACTGACAATGACGTTTTGCCCGTAGCAGATGAGCAGATTGATGATGATGAGCAATATTCTGCACTGCAAAAGGAAGAAACTCCTTTACAGGAGTTTATCAATGAGGAAGATGAAAGTGATGTCCCACATTATAATGAAAATGTATCGGTAACATTGCCTCCAGAAGCTCTTGAAGAGCTTGACTCTTTTGAGGATGAAGAAGCTAGAGAAAATGATAATACTACAAATGAAGATATAGCTGAAAGTGAACCTCTAATAGATGAGATTGATGATTTTGAATATGCTCCACAGCCTGTTGAAAAATCCGTACCGTCAGTTGTCGATGTACAGCCAGTTGAAGATAGCGAACCTTTTGATGATATCGAAAATATTGGTGAAGATTTTGATCCTATTGCAGCTTTTGAAGATGAAAACAGAGATATTAGTGATGAAGAATATTCTGATGAGGAAAATCAGGAAATCTTAGATGAGATGGAAAACTTTGAAAACTCATTTAATGAAGGGGACAGACCTGATTATCAGTATACAACAGATTACAGTGAAGAATCTGAAGACGAATTTGATAATCTTGATACAATGGACGAGTTGTCCGATGAAGAGCTTTTGCAGTTAAAGGATGAAGATGAAGTTATTGAAGATGATTCCTTTGAAAATGAAGAAGCTGAAGATGAGTTTGAAAATGATTATGAGTTCGACCCAACTGCACCTCCTGTAGTGGATGCAAATGGAACTATAATAGAAGAAACTACGGATAATGATTCTCCTGCGATTACTTCAGATGGATATTTGCAGCCTACAAAAACTAGTATAGAGCAGACAAAGGTTTTACAAGAGCCTGTGATCACAGAGACAAAACAGGTTCCTGAACGTATAAAGGGTCCTTATTTGATACCTACTGATCTTTTAAATACATATTCAGACGGAAACTATTGGGTTATTGACGAGGAGACAAAGCAGGCTGGTCGTGATCTTGAAGAAACTCTTAAAGAGTTTAAGATCGAAGCCCAGGTTACAGGTATTCGTAAGGGACCTGTTGTTACAATGTTTGAAATTTTACCTGCACCTGGTGTTATGTTGAACAGAATTGTTGCATTGCAGGATAACATTGCTTTACGTCTTGCTGCGTCAAGTGTACGTATTGTAGCGCCAATACCAGGAAAACAGGCTGTAGGTGTTGAAATCCCAAACAAAAAAAGATCTATTGTAAGCTTTAGAGAACTAGTTGAGCTTGATAAGCCTCAGTTTAAAAATATGCAGATACCTGTAATACTTGGTAAGGATATCAACGGTGATGCTCAGATAATTGATCTTGCAAAGACGCCTCATATGCTTATTGCCGGTGCAACTGGTGCCGGTAAGTCAGTTTGTGTTAACAGCATGATTTTGTCTATTCTTTATAACCGCAGTCCAAACGAAGTAAAAATGATTTTGATTGACCCAAAGGTTGTTGAGTTAAAGCTTTACAATGATATACCACATCTTTTGGTGCCGGTTATTACAGAGCCTAAAAAAGCATATCAATCGATCCAGTATTGTCTGTGTGAGATGGAGCGTCGTTATGCACTTTTAGATGGTATGCAGTGTCGTGATATTGTAAGTTACAACAAACGTATTGAAGAGCGGCACATTGCAACTCAAAAGCTCCCTTATATTGTTGTAATTATTGATGAATTTGCTGACTTAATGGCAACTACGGGTAAAGAGCTTGAGGGTACGTTAGCCCGTCTGCTTGCAATGTGCCGTGCTGTAGGTATGCATATTGTATTAGCAACTCAGAGACCTAGTACTGATGTAATCACAGGATTATTAAAGTCAAACATACCTAGCCGTATTGCATTTATGGTTGCAAGTAAAGTAGATAGCCGCATTATTCTTGACCAGATGGGAGCTGAAAAACTTTTAGGTAAAGGTGATATGCTTTACTCAAGTGCAACAGATCCATTCCCAATTCGTATCCAGGGAGCTCTTGTCAGTGATAATGAAGTGGAAAGTGTTGTAGAATATGTAAAACGCTTTGGTGAGCCTGACTATATTGATGACGAAATATTTATTGATGATGAAGATGATGATGAAGCTGGTCCTGGTTTGTTCGGGGACGGTGAAGACCCATTGTATGATCAGGCTCTTGAAATTGTAATGCAGGCAGGTAAGGCAAGTGCAAGTTATATTCAGCGCAGATTAAAGATAGGATATAATAGAGCTGCCCGTCTTGTTGAAGAAATGGAAGCCCGTGGTATCGTAGGACCACAAAATGGCTCTAAGCCTCGGGAGGTTCTCCATAATATGTAAATATAAAGCCCTCTTAACATGAAATGCTTTCAGTTAAGAGGGCTTTTTTGTTGATAAAAGCTAATATTTCGAATTAAGTCTATTTACTTAGTCTTTTTAGCAGTTGATTTTTTTGCTGTGCTTTTTTTAGGCTTTTCTTCTGACTCAGGACCTGGAATACAGATTACAACACTATTATCTGTTGCACTGAATGGTGCAGGAATGTATTTATCAGCTTTCCAGTCGTTTTCCCATCTGCTGCCGTCTAAGAGATATCTGAACTGATATTCTTTGCCTGCTTCCAAATCAAGGGTAACTGAAAATGAACCGTCTTTAGCCTGTTTAAGTGGTGTCTCTTTGCTGCTCCAGCTGTTAAAGTCACCGGCAAGGTTAATTGTCTGAGCCCCTAAAGTAGCTTCACTTTCAACAGTGAAAGTAACTGAACATGTTTTTTTGTCTGCTGAAAATTTCTTTTTAATTGGCATGATACACTTCTCCTATTTTGCAAGTTGATAACAAAATAATATTAGTTGCTAATTTACTACCTATAGTATACTATAATAGAACTAAAATTGTATAGAGAATTTTCAGTTTAACTCAATAATTTTTTTAAGAGAGGATTAATAAAATGGAAGCAGGACACTATCTTTTTACATCAGAATCTGTTAGTGAAGGTCATCCTGATAAGCTTTGTGACCAGATATCAGATGCTGTTCTTGATGCTTGTCTCAAAGATGATCCTAATAGTCATGTTGCTTGTGAGACTTTTGCGACAACAGGCTTTGTTCTTGTCGGTGGAGAAATTACAACAAATACATATGTAGATGTTCAGCAGGTTGCCAGAGACGTGGCTCGAAATATAGGTTACACAGATGCTGACTATGGTCTTGACTGTGACTCAATGGGTGTATCAAACATGATTCACGCACAGTCACCTGATATTAACCAGGGTGTTGTTGGTACTCGTGGTGAAAAGAGCCTTGATGAGTATGAAGGACAACAGGGTGCCGGAGACCAGGGGCTTATGTTTGGTTTTGCCTGTAACGAAACTCCTGAGCTTATGCCAGCTCCTGTAATGTATGCACATAAGCTTCTTCTTAGAGCAACAAAGCTTCGTAAGGAAGGCCCATTAACATGGCTTAGACCTGACTCAAAAAGCCAGGTAACAATCGAGTATGAAGGACACAAGCCTGTTCATATAGATACAGTAGTTATCAGCCATCAGCATAATCCTGAAATTTCGTACGAAAACATTAAGGAAGCTCTTATTGAACAGATAATCAAACCAGAGCTTAAAGATACAGGTCTTTTAGACGATAAGACAAAGTTTTTTATTAACCCAACAGGACGCTTTGTAATTGGTGGTCCATTTGGAGATACAGGTCTTACAGGACGAAAAATCATAGTAGATACATACGGTGGTATGGGACGTCATGGTGGCGGTGCATTTAGTGGAAAAGACCCAAGTAAAGTTGACCGTTCAGCTGCATACATGGGCCGCTACATTGCAAAAAATGTCGTAGCTGCAGGGCTTGCAGACCGCTGTGAAGTACAGCTTGCATATGCAATTGGTGTACCGTTCCCTGTATCAATCATGGTTGATACATTTGGTACAGGTAAAGTATCTGACTTTGCTATCAGTGAAGCAGTAAAACAGGTTTTTGACTGTACACCTGCAGGTATCATCAAGACTCTCGATCTTAAAAAGCCAATTTATGCAGCAACAGCAGCATACGGTCACTTTGGTCGTAATGAGTTCAACTGGGAAAAGACAGACAAAGTTGAAGCTCTTAAAAAGGCTATCAAGTAAAACCAGTTAATTGACTCAACAAATTAAACTGCTTTCCAGAGACGAATTAATTATCGCTTTGGAACGCTTTAAGGCACTTAATCCAGATCCAAAATCGGAGCTGGATTGGGTGAGTCCTTATACTCTTCTTGTTAGTACAGTTCTCTCGGCACAGGCTACAGATAAAAGTGTTAATAAAGCTACAAAAGAGCTTTATAAAGTTGCTGACACTCCGCAAAAAATGGTTGCCCTTGGACAGGACGGTCTTATCCCGTATATAAAGACTATTGGACTGTATAAAAATAAATCGGCTCATGTAATTGAACTAAGTAAAAAGCTTTTGTCAGATTTTAACGGCGAAGTTCCAAAAGACAGAGACGCCCTTATGACTTTGCCAGGGGTTGGTCGAAAAACTGCAAATGTTGTATTAAATGTAGTGTGGGGTATGCCGACAATGCCGGTAGACACTCATATACTCCGGGTTGCACCAAAAATTGGTTTTGCTCAGGGGACAACACCGATACAGGTTGAACAAAGTCTTGCAGAGCGTATTCCTGATAAATACATGAATCATGCTCATCACTGGATATTACTCCATGGCAGGTATACTTGTACCGCCAGATGTCCAAAATGTGATAATTGTATAATTAATGATTTATGTAAGCATAATGACTTATAATTGATTTATAATGGAGAATTAAAAATTGAATGAAGCTGCTTCGACTGTGTTAGATGTTGTCAAAGAAACAAAAAGTATTTTGCATGTAGATGATTTAAGCTCATTAATTACATGGACAAACCTTATTAAAGTATTGGTTAGTCTTGTAACGATAATTATCTTCTATGTCGTTTACCGTGTTTTAAAAAAGCTTATAGTCCTTAATCTTTCGCCAAAACTGAAGAAAACCACTGTTAATTTAATCAGCAGTGGAATTAAGTATACTTTTTATGCACTTTTGGTTATGTACATACTTGGGCTTTTTGGTGTTAACCTTAGTGCAATATGGGGAGCTGCCGGAATCGCCGGAGTTGCAATTGGTTTTGCAGCCCAGACTTCAGTAAGTAATCTTATAAGTGGTCTTTTTGTATTAACCGAAAAGACAATGAAGATTGGTGATTTTATTGAAATTGACGGAATATCTGGTACTGTAGACTCAATCAGTATGTTGTGCGTAAAGATTCATACTCCAGACAACCAGCTTATACGTATACCTAATTCTTCCATATTAAATAATAAACTAAAAAACTTTTGCACCTACAAATACCGGCGTCATGTAACTGAGTTTTGTGTTGATTACGGCAGTGATCTTAACAAAGTAGTTGAAGTTATAAGCAAAGTTCCTGAAATGTGCCCTACCGTAATAAACAAAAAAGATTATGAGCCAAAGGTGTATTTTACAGAGTTTTGTGACAGCGGTATAAAGATTTGCCTTGCTGTTTGGTTTGAAAGGCAGGATCTGATACAAACACGAAGCGATGTAATAAAAAATATAATAAAAGTTTGTAATGACACCGGTATCAATATCCCATTTAATCGAATTGATGTTACACTACTGTCGGATAAAACAATACCTCAAGGTACAATTATTTAAATGGTAGAGCAATCAGTTACTTCGAAACCTTTATTTTCAAATCAATATTTAGGTAAGCTTATAATGCCTCTTGTTGCGGAGCAGTTTCTGGCAATGACAATAGGGGCCTGTGATACAATTATGGTATCATCCATTGGCGAAGCTGGTGTGTCAGGTGTAAGCCTTATTGATCAGTTCAGTCAGCTTATGATACAGCTTTTTGCTGCTTTTACAACAGGTGGCGCTGTTGTAAGCAGTCAGTATTTAGGTCATAAGGATGAAAAGCTTGCCCGCCAGGCTGCAAAACAGCTTTTAAATCTTGGTGTTTTAGCTGGATTAATAATAATTGCTGTGTGTATGCCGCTACGTAGGCAGATACTTAATCTTGTATTTGGTAAAATCGAGTTCAACGTAATGAACAATGCCCTTACATATTTCGTGTGGATATTGTTATCATTTCCGTTCTTAGCGGTGTATAATGGATGTGCAGCTTTATATCGTTCAATGGGTAACAGTAAGCTAAGCTTAAAGGTTAGTCTTGTAATGAACTTTATAAACATTGCCGGAAATGCGCTGTTTATTTATGGCTTAAAAATTGGAGTTACGGGGGCTGCCCTGGCAACATTTTTGAGTCGTGTTATTGCTGCTGTTGTTATGGTGATACTGCTCTGTAACAAGAAAAAAAATGTAATATACCTTGATAGGATATGGCATTTTGAGTGGAACAGCGCTATGGTTTTGCGCATATTAAAGATTGGAGTTCCAAGCGGAATTGAAAACAGTGTTTTTCATATAGGTAAAATACTTGTGCAGTCTTTTATGTCCAGCTTTGGTACAATAGCTATTGCTGCAAATGCCATTGCAAATACAATCTGTGGTTTTGCAAATGTACCTGGCAATGCAATCGGACTTGCCTCTGTTACAGTTGTTGGTCAGTGTATTGGAGCCGGTGAAAAAAAACAGGCAAAATCCTATGGTCTGCGTCTTATGCTTGTAACCTTTGCGGCAATGTTTGTGTTAAGTGCATTAATATTTGCAGCTTGTCCATACATAGTTCAGGTATTTAATCTGACAATACCTTCAAAGAGGCTTGCTATTGGTGTTGTGCGAACTTGTATGATTGCAAATATATTTTTCTGGCCATTGAGTTTTACAATGCCAAATATCTTGCGTGCTGCAGGGGATGCAAAGTATACAATGATTGTCAGCAATGTAAGTATGTGGGCATTTAGAGTTGTGTTCAGTTATGTCATTTCATACTGGATAATGAGCCACAGTGCTAATAAGAGTCTTGCTCTTTATGGTGTATGGATTGGTATGTATCTTGACTGGGTATGCCGCAGCCTGATGTTTGGCTTGCGTTTTGCCGGTACAAGATGGTTAGATAAAAAAGTAATTTAATATAAATGGTCGGCTAATGAATATAAAAAAGATTTTACTGATTGCAACAGGTGGAACAATAGCCTGTAAGCGTAGTGCCGGGGGATTGACTCCGGTTCTTACTTCTGAAGAGCTTTTGAGTTATGTTCCGTCATCAAAAGCGTTTTGTAATGTTGATGCCATACAGCTGATGAACATTGACAGTACAAATATGCAGGGAAAAAACTGGCTTTTAATCGCACAGTGTATCAATAAAAATTATGCAGAGTATGACGGCTTTGTAATCACACATGGTACAGATACTCTTGCATATACTGCTGCTGCTCTAAGTTATCTTGTTCAAGACTCTATAAAACCTATAATTATTACCGGGGCACAAAAGCCTATTGATATGGATGTTACTGATGCCCGTACAAATCTTTTTGACAGCTTGCGTATTGCTTGTGATGACAGATGCTATGGTGTTAACATAGTGTTTGACGGAAAAGTAATTTGTGGGACTAGAGGTAAAAAAGAGAGAACCCATAGCTATAATGCATTTTCAAGCATAAACTTTCCCTATATAGCTACAGTTCAGGATGAACGGGTTATTTTTTATATAGATGATAAGCAGCATAACAAAGATAAGGTAGTAAAATTTTATAATAATATTAATTCGGACATTGCTTTATTAAAACTGATACCTGGTATGTCTCCAGATTTACTTGAGCTTATGGCTGACAAGTATGACGGAGTAATAATTGAAGCCTTTGGTGTAGGGGGATTACCAAATTACGGTAACAGTGAGTTTTATAATGCGATAGCAAAGTGGCGAAATAAAGGCAAAATCGTCGTTATGACAACACAGGTACCGCAGGAAGGCAGTAACATGACTGTCTATGAAGTGGGAAAAGGTATCAAGAGTGAGTTTGGTTTGATTGAGGCTTATGATATGACTCTTGAAGCCTGTGTCACAAAACTTATGTGGATACTTGCACAGACAAAAAATCGTGATCAGGTACGCCACATGTTTTATACAACAGTCAATAGAGATATTCTATGGTCATAAAAAAGGAGAATTAAAAAGTGAAAAGTGTTTTTTATGAATCTAAACAGTTAGACAAAAGTTGCTGCGAAAATATAGGTCTATCTGAAGATATTATGATGGAACATGCTGCAATGGGATTGCGGGATGCAGTTTTATCAGTAAAGTGTAAAAAATCAAATACTGTTTTTAATAAAAATAATGTATTGATTCTTTGTGGTAAGGGAGACAATGGAGCTGATGGTTATGCCCTGGCTCGTCTTATATCATTAGACTGCAATGTTTACGTATTTGAAGTAGAAAAGCCTCAGTCTCATATGTGCGTTGTACAAAAAGAAAGAATGCGTAAAGGTTCCTTTGCACAGATGATTGATTTTAATGGCGTTAGAAACAAGGCGTTAGATATAGATATAATAGTTGATTGTATTTATGGCTCTGGCTTTAAGGGAGAGATAAAAGAAGACTCTCCGGCTTTTAAAGCTTTGACATTTTTAAGTGATTTTACTAAGCCTGTTGTTATTGCCTGTGATCTTCCAAGTGGTATGAGTCTTGATGGCTATAGCAAGCCTATTTTAAAAGCTGATATCACAGTGGCAATGGGATCTTTAAAGCAGTGTCAGTTTGTTGATTATAATAAAGACTTTTGTGGCAGTATAAAAGTATCTGATTTAGGAGTTCCTGAAGTAAAGTATGCTTTTGGTACTATACCTGATACATTCTTACTTGAAGAATCAGATATACGCCTGCCTTATCGTACTGAAGAAAACAGTCATAAAGGTTCATATGGTCATGTATATGTTGCCTGTGGTGAAAAAAGCGGGGCTGCAATTATAGCTGCAAAAGCTGCATTAAACTTTGGCTGTGGTAAGGTTACTGTATTTAATCCTCTGTCAGACGGTACTCTTGATTACATTTCCGTATCAAATCCTGAGCTTATGGTAAGCCGGTCTATAGGGGAAGATGCCTCTGCAATTGTCTTTGGCCCAGGCTTAGGACGAAATAATGATGCTCTGGTTGATTATGTGTTTGATTTCATTCGACAGCATAATAATGTTAAAGTAGTTTTTGATGCAGATATATTTTATTATTCTCAGCTTATTGATTTACTCAATGATGAATCAATTAATCTTAAAAACATTGTTTTGACACCTCATCCTGGCGAACTCCAGAAGCTTGTTGAGCTTGTTCATGGTGCTGCCCTTAGAATTGATGACTGTATCCGCGAACGTTTTAGTATCGTTCGGGATTTGTGTTCAAATTTTAATCATATCACAGTTATGGCAAAGGGAGCTAACACTGTAATCGGTGCTGATTTTTCTTCTGACTGCGATGACGATGACGATGAGATGACTGAAGTTTATATTAATGATACAGGGGATGTTAGTCTTGCAAAAGCAGGTAGCGGAGACGTACTTGCCGGTCTTACAGGAGCGTTGCTTGCTCAAAACTATACAGGTAGAGATGCCTGTTGTACAGCAAGCTTAGCTCTATCAAAGGTTGCAAAAAAATGTAACAGCCAGTGGGGGGTAACTCCCCTTAAGTTAATCGAAGAGATTGCACATTTATAGTTTATAGCTTTGTAAAAGAGGGGCACATTGCCCCTCTTTTTTATTATCCTCAGTGGATACGTGGGTAAAAATGACTCACATCATATGGGTAAAATTGTTACATCCAAAGAATATAGGCGTTAAAGTAGAAAAAAAACGATAAAAAAAATCCAAAAAAAAAGTTGGCACGGTACTTGCTATATTTATAGTGTCAGATAAATAAATCTGATATCTGTTCTGTAAAGAACAGATATAAAACTTTAATTTATTTAGCCGCAGGAGGCACACTATGAATACACTTTCACTTTTTAACGATTTTTTTGGTTCTGATTTACCTTCAATGTACACACCTAATTGTGCTGTACCAGATGTAGATGTTATCCAGAATAAGGACTCGTACACACTAATGATGGATTTACCAGGTCGCAGTGAAAATAGCATTAACCTTGAGCTGAATGGCCGCGTACTTACAGTTTCTTCAAAGCCAAAAACAGAAGAAGCTGAGAAAAAAACAGGTGAAATGGAAACTCAGACTGATTATGAAAAACCTCAGTTCTTGTTACGCGAAAGACATCATACAGACTTTAGCCGTAAGTTCACATTACCACAGGATATTGATGGTGAAAAAATCAATGCCGGCTTTAAAAATGGTGTTCTTACAGTAAATATCCCACGAAAGCCAGCTGTTGAGCCACGTAAAATTGAAATACAGTGCGCTTAAAGCATAAAAAATAATTCCTCCCCTTTTTTTACCGCTAGAGTGTTCTAGCGGTTTTTTTTTAATAGGCTATTACAAATATTTTTAATATTCTTTTATTTTGTTGATGTTTTTTTTTCAAAAACCTATGAATTTATTTATTAATAATATAGAATTGCAATATTGTTAAAGTGAGGTCAATGAAAGATGAAAGAACTTTCGAATTTATTAGGTTACAGACCTGGAGTAAAAGTTGTAGACGCCACATTAAGAGATGGTGGGCTTGTAAATGATTTTTTCTTTCCTGATGGTTTTGCAAAAGCCCTTTATGAAGCTAATGTTAAAGCTGGTGTTGATTACATGGAATTTGGATACAAAGCTTCAAAGGATATGTTTGATGTAAATAAGTATGGACCAAGTAAGTTCAGTAACGATGATTATATACGCAGCATTATTGGTGATAACAATACAGACCTTAAAATTGCAGTAATGGCAGATGTCGGACGATGTGACTATAAAACTGACATAGTAGATAAAGCAAACAGCCCTATAGATTTAGTACGTGTTGCAACCTATCTGCATCAGATTCCTGGTGCTCTTGAAATGATTGAGGACTCAAAAAAGAAGGGATATGAAGTAAGCTGTAATATTATGGCAATTTCTAATGCCCAGGAATCTGACATTAAGATTGCTTTAGACGAGCTAGGTAAATCACCTGTTGATGTAATATACATTGTTGACAGTTATGGTTCCCTTTACCCAGAACAAGTTGCCCGTATTTCACACTTATATGGTGAATTTGCTTCAAAATACAATAAAAAACTTGGTATTCACGCTCACAACAATCAGCAGCTTGCTTTTGCAAATACAGTTGAAGCTGTTGGAGATGGTGTTGATTACCTTGATGCTACATACGCATCTATGGGTAGAGGTGCCGGTAACTGTGCTATGGAACTGCTTCTCGGCTTTTTACGTAATCCAAAGTTTAATATTTACCCTGTTCTTAAGTTTATTGAAGAACATATTACTCCAATGAAAGAAACTGGTGTTGTATGGGGATATGATATACAGTACCTTCTCACTGGTATATTAAATCAGCACCCTCGTACTGCAATACAGTTTACTAAAGAAGGTCGTAAAGACTATACAGACTTTTATAAAGAAGTAACTTCACAAGAATAGTCATGTATATAGGCCTGCCTGACAAGGTTTAACCTTGTCAGGCAGGTTAAGCTTTTAATATAAAAAACTTCATGTGAAATGAAAAAAAATAAATTGTCTTAAAATATGTTATGCGATAATATGGCCACCATGAAAAAACGTAAACAACTTCAGCTTCCTGTATATGAAGTATTAAATATATTATTTTGCCTTTTCTGCGTAGCAGTTTTGGTTGTAGAAGCTGGTAAAAATACAATAAGTTATCGTAATACCTTATATATCGTTTGTGTTATTCTTGCATATGTGCTTTTTGCCGATTTTTATCGATTTGAAAAAAAAATTGGTAAAGACAGCTTATCTAAACTTCCAAATGATCAGACTTTTTTTTCATATTGTACATACTTACAGCTGTCAGGAGAGCTTAAAAAGTATTCAGCCGCTTTTGTTAATATAAAAGGTTTTAAATATATTAATACAAAGTACGGAGCTCCTGTAGGTGATGATGTAATAAAAGAATATTCAAAGATAATGAAGTCAAACCTTTCTAAAGGTGAAATCATAGCCCGTCTTGGTGGAGACAATTTTATCGTTCTTTACAAAAAAGAGCGGGAGAAGGATATCTTAAATCTTTTGTCAGGTGTACCTGTAGTGGTAAATATTGATGGCAACTTAACTACAATAGTAATAGCTGCCAGATGTGGTGTTTATGACATACAAAATAAAGACAATGTAAGTATTGTAATGAACTCAACTACAATCGCCTGTAATGTAGCCCGTCGTACAAAGACAGCAGATGTAGTTCGTTTTGTACCTTCAATGCTTGAGTCTATTATTAACAGCAAAAAAATAGTAAGCCAGTTTGATTCAGCTCTTAAAGCTGAAGAGTTTGTTGTGTATTATCAGCCAAAAGTTGATATAGCTACAAATAAAACTATTGGTGCCGAAGCTCTTGTGCGATGGAATAAGGATGGTATGCTTGCTTTGCCTGAGGAGTTTATTTCAATTCTCGAGGTTGAAGGCTTAATACAAAAGCTTGATTACTATGTTTTGCGCAAGGTCTGTAATGATCTGAAAAGCTGGAAGGCATTTGGTTTGACACCTGTAAAGATCTCGACTAATTTTTCACGGTTAAACATAAAATCACCTGATTTTGCTGCAAATGTTATTAATATCGTAAAAGAATGCGGTGTTGATCCATCCCTTATTGAAATTGAGCTTACAGAATCAATTGGCTATGAAGATGTAGAAATATTGTGTGAGGCAGTGGAGAGTTTGCATAGATACGGTATAAGCGTTTCAATAGATGATTTTGGAACCGGTTACTCATCTTTATCGTTGATAAAGAACCTTAAAGCCGATATGATAAAGCTCGATAAATCATTTTTAGTAGATGTAAGCAATGAGTGCAGTACAAACTATGCACTTATAAAAAATTTAGTTTTATTAATTAATGATTTAGGCAGTAATGTCATTTGTGAAGGTGTTGAAACAAAACTTCAGGCAGAACTTTTGTTGAGTGCAGGCTGCAAAACTGCTCAAGGATATTTGTATTCAATGCCAGTATGCGAAAATAGCTTTAAGGAACGATTATATGGTTGATTACGATTTATTAAAACAACAGCTTTTATCATTAGCCGATATTGATACAAATTATATCCCTCTTATGTCTAATGCCAGTGCATTAATAAATGAAGCATTACCTGATCTTAACTGGGCAGGATTTTATATTATGGATAAAGGTTCGTTAATGTTAGGTCCTTTTCAGGGTAAAGTTGCCTGTGTTCGCATTAACGTCGGCAAAGGTGTATGTGGTACTGCAGTTGCACAGGACAAAACTCAGCTTGTAAAAGATGTTCATCAGTTTGCAGGGCACATTGCCTGTGACTCAGCATCAAACTCTGAGATTGTTGTTCCTGTTCACAAAGGCAGTGAAGTTGCAGCAGTTTTAGATATAGACAGTCCTCTGCTTGCTCGTTTTACAGAAGAAGATAAAACAGGCTTAGAGTCTTTTGTTAAAGCTTTGGAAGGTGTGATTACCTGGTAGATGATGTCCGGTTATACGAACTAAAAAGTGTTACAACCGCTATAAAAAAAGCTGTTCACAAGTTTTCGAAGTGCTCTTCACGAACTTAAGAACAGCTTTTGTTTTTATCTGTGTGCTTTACCCTGCTGGATAAAGTTCATGTGGGCTTTGTCCTTGCGGCTTAAACGCTTTTGACCTAAATCAATGTCATCAGCCTTTGCTTTTTTTGCAGACCGCTGGCTTTTAAACTCTTTTTCCCATACAGGAGTTCTAGGCTTAAAGTCGCCTTTTTTTACGTATTCAAGCCATTGAGGATCTTCCGGAACCTCAAATTTCATCTCTTTACCTGTAAATGGATGCACAAACTCAAGGGTTCTGGCATGGAGACAAAGGCGACCAAAATAATCAGTATGAGCGCGGTAATTTTCGTCACCAGCTAAAGGGTACCCCTTTGATGACAGATGTGCACGAATCTGATTTTTTTTACCAGTATCAAGAGAAAGCTCAAAAAGAGTATGAGTTGGACCTTTTTCAACAATTGTGTAGTTTGTACGGGCAGCCACTGTCTTAAACTTTAAGTTATCCCCATGACCTTCAAGGTTTCGTCCGTAAATGCTGTCTGCATTTTCGCCTTTAGCGCTCTTTGAAGGTTTATCATCTGCTTTAGGAACAAAACCAATATTATGGCTGTTAAAAGCCAGAGGATCATCAATTAAACCTGATGGAGGAAGCATTTTTGATTTGTCTCTTGGATTTTCAGCAACAGCATGGTAAAGACGTTCAGTAACCATTTGATGCCAGCTGTCCATAATCTTTTTTTGAGCAGCCTCTGTCATAGCAAACATCATTACACCGCTTGTGTCACGGTCAAGTCTGTGAACAACATAAGGTTTGTGCTTTGCGCTTCCGCTTTTGCGGAGCATTTCTTCAAGAACACTCTGTGCTGTCCGAGCTTTGCTTCCTGGATATGGTACACTAAGCATACCAGTTGGTTTATTAACGATAACTATCCACTGATCTTCATATAAAATTTCAAGCTTTTCGTGACCATAGTCAGCTTTGTGCTCACGCTTGTATTCAGTACTTGCTTTTACATTTGCCATAGTGAAAAGGAGTGTATCATTTTATTGCAGGTAAAGCAATTAAAAACGATATTATAATGGTTGGTAAAAATATAACCATCTGTTATAATATAATAAATCGGGGCTGTAGCTCACCTGGCTAGAGCGTTTGAATGGCATTCAAAAGGTAGTGGGTTCAAGTCCCATCAGCTCCATCTCTTCTTTAATTTGTTTTCTAATTAAAATCAGTAACACAACAAAGCCTCATCTGTCGGAATATAAAATATTTTCCTGCGGGCAACTGAGTTTTTTTCAGCGATGCAATAAAGTTTATCTTATTTTAAGAATACTACGACAGGAGCTGTCTTTGATCACTACAGGCACTGTAAAAGAAGCAGACAGTACCTGTCTTAAGCTGTTACAGCTTTTGTCCGTCTTTAAGACAGGTACTGTAGTGCTATCAGACTGCATCTGTACCGCAGGGCTTTTAGGCGAAAAATAAAGGACTAATCGACTGATTTTGTTAAGTTTTTCGCTTGTTTTATTGTGTTTTTCTTTAGGTTACATAAGCTTATAAAGATAATTTTATCAGTAAAGCCTACCAGATGGGACTATTTATTGCTTTATTCAACAAGGGCTTTTGCTACAGCAATCTGTGTTCGAAGCTCCTTTAACAAAGGACAAGAATACTCTAAAACTTCTTCCCTGATTACAGATGCAATTTTATCCTGCAATGCCTGTGCTTCAGCATTAGCAAAATCCTGCAGGCTTTTTAGTCCACAATGGTAATAAAGATTTGCTCTAATATTTTTTACACCAGGTAAATGCATGAGCTCTAAAAGACTTTGTATCTCTTCCTGGGAACGGTTTTCTGTATCAGAAATGTCTTTTATTCCCTTTCCTTTATAATCATAAAGTTTTAAAAAATGACGAAATAAAGAAATAGTTTGTGAGTCTGGTAACCCTGCTTCATAAAGCTGTGTGTCTGAAAGCTGTAAACAATGATCTCTGGTTTCGATTCCGCTGGAAATAAAAAAATCAACTAGCTTTTGCTTGTACTGAATCAGTGGATAGTATCTGGCTATTATACAGTTTTCGTTTAAAAGAATAAGGATTTTTTTAATATTGTAGTTATGATTTACCATTTTGAAATAATCGCCTCTGCTGAATCCTCAACCCACATTAAACTGCAAATGAAATGTTGTCTATAGAGGCCTGCTTGGTGATAAATAATATTTTTTTATCGAATTGAGAATTTGTATCATTATTATTGACATATACCCTGGGAGGGTATATTTTAAACAAAAATACCCCATGGGGGTAATCAAAGCAAAGAGGTTTTATACACATATGACTAGTTCAGACCAGAGCGAAGTAAGTTGTCCAAATTGTTCAAATAAGCACAAGAACAGGGACGAAAAAGAGTATAAGGACTTATTAAACCGCTTAAAGCGCATCGAAGGTCAAGTGCGTGGTGTTGAAAATATGGTTGAAAGCGGCTCGTACTGTACAGATATTTTGATACAGGTATCAGCAATTACTTCGGCACTAAACAGCTTTAACAAAGTCCTTTTAACAAATCATATGAAAACCTGCGTTGCTGATAATATTCGTAAGGGTAATGACGAAGTTATTGATGAGCTTGTAAGTACCTTACAAAAAATGATGAAATAAGAGGCGCTAATGGAACAATATAATGTTACTGGCATGAGCTGTGCTGCTTGTGTTGCCAGAGTCGAAAAAGCAGTTAACTCGGTAGAAGGTGTAAAAAGCTGCGCAGTAAACCTTTTGACAAACTCAATGGGGGTTGAAGGTTCTGCGTTATCAAAAGATATTATTAAGGCTGTAAAGGATGCCGGCTATGGTGCATCACTAAAACAGAAGGGTACTGAAAAATCAAATTCAAAAAATACAGACTCCCTTGAAGATACTGAAACGCCAAAACTAAAAAAGCGTCTAGTATATTCTTTTATAATATTGCTCCCTTTAATGTATGTCTCAATGGGACATATGATGTGGAATTTACCCCTGCCACCTTTTATGAGGGGTAACCCTGTATCTGTGGGGCTTTATGAGCTGTTGCTTTCGGCAATAGTAATGATTATTAACCAAAAGTTTTTTATAAGTGGCTTTAAAGGTTTGATTCACCGCTCTCCTAATATGGATACCCTTGTAGCTTTAGGTTCCTTCTCATCATTTATTTACAGTGTGTTTGTACTTTTTGCTTTAAGTTCAGCAGTCCTTGCTGAAGACAAAGCTTTGATTTCATATTATATGAATCAATTTTATTTTGAGTCCAGCGCAATGATTTTAACTTTAATAACCGTTGGTAAAACATTGGAGTCCTATTCTAAAGGTAAGACTACAAATGCATTAAAAGCTTTGATGAACCTTGCTCCTGAAACTGCAACACTGTTAATAGACGGTAAAGAAACTGTTGTCTCTGTAGAAAAGGTTAAAAAAGGGGACAGGTTTGTTGTTCGCCCTGGCGAAAAGTTTGCAGTGGATGGAGTTGTTATTGAAGGTGAAAGTGCTGTAAATGAGTCTGCTTTGACAGGTGAAAGTGTGCCTGTTGATAAAAAAGCTGGAGACGAAGTAAGTGCTGCAACAATTAATACATCTGGGTTTTTAGTTTGTGAAGCGACACGAGTAGGTGAAGACACTACGTTAGCCGGTATTATCCAGATGGTAAGTGATGCTGCCGGCACAAAAGCTCCTATTGCAAAAATTGCTGACAAGGTTTCAGGTGTTTTTGTTCCTGTGGTAATAGGTATCTCCCTTATAACTTTTATTGTCTGGCTTTTAATTGGCGAAGACTTTGGTTATGTAATCAGTCGTGCCGTTGCAGTACTTGTAATAAGCTGTCCATGCAGTTTAGGGCTTGCTACTCCAGTTGCTATTATGGTTGGTAATGGGGTTGGAGCTAAAAATGGAGTTTTATATAAAAATGCTTCATCTCTTGAAAATTTGGGCAAAACTCAGATTATTGCCCTGGATAAAACTGGTACTATAACAACAGGTGTCATGCAGGTTACTGATGTTATCTGCGCTGAAAACGTAAGTGAAGATTATCTTTTACAAACGGCCTTTGCTCTTGAAGCAAAAAGTGAGCATCCTATCTCAAAGGCTGTTACACATTATGGCAACAGTAAAAATATAAAGCTTTTATCTGCTGAAGGCTTTGAAGCAGTTGCTGGTAACGGATTAATGGCCTTTATTGATGAAAAAAAAGTGTATGGCGGAAACCATGACTTTATATCAGGTAAGGGTGGCAAAGTAAGTGAGGCTTTAAAGGAAAAAATGCAAAAGCTTTCAGGTGAAGGTAAAACTCCTGTTTTATTTGCCTGTGAGACAAAGGTTTTAGGGGTAATTGCTGTTTCTGATACGATAAAACAGGACTCTGAAAAGGCTGTGAAGGCTTTAAAAAAGCTTGGTATATATACTGTTATGCTTACAGGGGACAACGCTGTCACTGCTAATGCAATAGCAAAACAGGTTGGTGTTGATGAGGTCATAAGTGGTGTTAAGCCTGATGGTAAAGAAAAGGTAATACGTTCATTAAAAGAAAAGGGAAACGTTGCAATGGCTGGAGATGGTATTAATGATGCTCCGGCCTTAACCCTTGCTGATACAGGTATTGCAGTAGGAGCAGGGACAGACATTGCCATTGATAGTGCCGATGTTGTTTTAATGAAAAACAGTTTATTTGATGTTGTGAGGGCAATTCGTATAAGCCGTTCAACAATAAAAAATATACACGAAAACTTATTCTGGGCTTTTTTTTACAATCTGATAGGTATCCCTTTGGCAGCAGGTGTGTTTGTAAAGCTTTTGGGCTGGTCACTAAATCCTATGTTTGGTGCGGCTGCAATGGGGCTTTCAAGTTTTTGTGTAGTGACAAATGCCTTGAGATTGAACTTTATAAATGTTAACACTGATAAAAAGGATAAAGCAATTAATAATCCTTTAAAAAAGGATTTTTTAATAAACAACGATAATCTTAATGATAAGGATGGTAACGAAATGAAGATTACAGTTAAAGGTATGATGTGTGCTCATTGCGAAGCTCATGTTAAGAAGGCTCTTGAAGCTATTGACGGTGTTGTATGTGCAACAGCTAATCATGATGAAAACCTTGTTACAATTGAGACTTCAAAGGATGTTGATGAAGCTCTTATTAAAGGTGCTGTAGCTGAAGCTGGTTACACATACGAAGGTATCATCGCATAAGCTTTTTTGCAAAAAAAACATAGCCGTTTTGAATATACAAGGTATAATATATGTAATGTCTTTATTTCAAAACGGAGTTTTATATGCCAAAATATGTGATGGCTTTTGATGCCGGAACAACTAGTAACAGATGTATTCTGTTTAATCAAAAAGGTGAAATCTGTTCTGTAGCACAAAAGGAGTTCACCCAGCATTATCCTAAGGCAGGCTGGGTTGAGCATAATCCTGATGAAATTTGGGCAACAATGATTGAAGTTGCCCAGCAGGCTGTTGCAAACTTAAATGCAAAGGCTGGCGATATTGCCGCAATCGGTATAACAAATCAACGGGAAACAACAATTGTCTGGGATAAAAAGACTGGTAAGCCTGTACACAATGCTATTGTATGGCAGTGCCGCCGTACATCCGAGTATTGTGACGAGTTAAAAGCTAAGGGCTTAACAGAAGTATTTCGTAAAAAAACAGGTCTTATAATTGATGCTTATTTTTCAGGTACAAAGCTAAAGTGGATTCTTGATAATGTAAACGGAGCCAGAGAACGTGCCGAAAAGGGCGAGCTTTTGTTTGGCACCGTTGAAACCTGGCTTATCTGGAACCTTACAAAGGGCGAAGTTCATATAACTGACTATTCAAATGCTTCCCGTACAATGCTTTTTAATATTAACACTTTACAGTGGGATGATGAAATCTTAAAGGAACTTGATATTCCAAAAGCTATGCTTCCTAAAGCTGTTCAGTCTTCACAATTGTATGGTTACACAAAGGCAGAGTTTTTTGGAGGTCCAATCCCTATTGCAGGGGCAGCAGGGGATCAGCAGTGTGCTTTGTTTGGACAAACCTGTTTTAAAGAGGGCGAAGTTAAAAATACATACGGTACAGGCTGCTTTTTGTTGATGAATACTGGTGATAAGCCTGTTTTTTCAAATAATAAGCTTATTACAACTATTGCCTGGGGATTAAACGGTAAGGTCAGCTATGCCCTTGAAGGCTCTGTGTTTATTGCAGGAGCTGCTATCCAATGGCTTAGAGATGAGCTTGGTTTTATAGATGCTTCCCTTGACAGTGAATATATGGCAGGTAAGGTAAGTGATACTAACGGCTGTTATGTAGTGCCTGCCTTTACTGGTTTAGGTGCTCCTTATTGGGATCAATATGCTCGGGGTACTATTGTAGGGCTTACACGAGGTACGAATAAATATCATATAATCAGGGCTACCCTTGAGTCCCTGGCTTTTCAGGCAAATGATGTTATCCAGGCTATGAAAGCTGATAGTGGTATAGAATTATCTGCTCTTAAAGTCGACGGAGGGGCAAGTCATAATAATCTTTTAATGCAGATGCAAGCCGATATATCAGATGCTCCTGTTAACAGGCCTAGCTGTGTTGAGACTACTGCTATGGGTGCTGCTTATCTTGCAGGTCTTGCAGTAGGTTATTGGAACGGTATTGACGATGTTATCAGTAATTGGAGCATTGACCAGTCCTTTACTCCAAGTATCAGTGAAAAAGAGCGGAGTTATAAGGTAAAAAGGTGGCATAAGGCCGTTAGTCAGGCTCTAGAATGGGCTAAAGATGAAGAACAATAGGTTAAAATGAGTAAATATAAATATTTATTGTGGGATATTGATGGCACTGTCCTTGATTTTGCTGCAAGTGAAAGGGATGGTATTAAAAAGCTTTTTGTAAAATATGGGCTTGGTGACTGCAGTGACCAGATGGTTGAAAGATACTCGGCAATAAATAAAAAATACTGGCGTGCCTTAGAGTGCGGCCAAATGACAAAAAGTGAAATCTTAGTGGGCAGGTTCAAAGAGTTTTTTGAAACCGAAGGCTTTGACAGTAGCATCGCCTCTGATTTTAACAGTGATTATCAGTTATCTTTAGGGGATACTATAGCCTTTTGTGATAATTCTAAAGAAATTCTTTTATCGTTAAAGGATCAATATGTTCTTATTGCTGTAACAAACGGAACAAAAGATGCTCAGGATAAAAAGCTTAACCGCTCAGGTTTAGATAAGATATTTGACTACATTTTTATTTCAGAAGATGTAGGCTATGAAAAACCTGACTGGAAATTTTTTGATAAGGTTATAAAAACTTCAGGTATTACTGATTTATCAACGGCTCTGATAATCGGGGATTCGCTGACAAGTGATATTAAAGGCGGTGTAAACTGCTCAATTGATACTTGCTGGTATAATCCAAAAAACGAAAGCTTAAGTGGTGAAGTTGTGCCAAAATACACTGTAAAAAACTTACATGATGTAATGGACATTTTGTAGCATGCGTATTAAATACACCAGAAAAGTCTGAATGAATAAGTTTAACTTTTCTGGTGTTTTTTTATATGTGTTTAAAAGTCTGGATATTAAAAAAGTCTCCAAAGGTAGAGTCGTTCCACATGTCACGAGCTTGCATTTCGTCAATTATACGCAGACATAGTTTGTCAGCAGTAAACATCTCTAATAACTCATCTTCAGGACCTTCTTTCCAGTTTATTTGCGAAAACTCTTCTTTAAGTTGAAAGGTAACAAGTATTTTAGACTGTGGGGTGCGGTCAAAGGCTGACAGTATATGCAGGTTGACTTTATGAACATTTTTACCTGTTTTATTGTTTTTTTGTTCGTAAGGCTCGCTGTCAAACTTACCTATCATTGCTATGCCGTCATTTGCAGTATTGCATTGCAGCAATATAAACATGTCGCCCTTGTGGGCATCCTGCCAGTGTTTGAGCTGCCAGGATATTTCAAAGTCCTGTCCATTGTTGATTAAGTCATCAACAAGCTGACTGTGATCTGAAAGTTTGTAGGTATTGCAATCTGGATTCCACAGTAAAAGATAGCACTTCATATATGTTTCCTATGGTAAAATGTGACCTGCTGCTAAATAGAGCTTATACCATTGTTCATGAGTAAGCTTAATTGTACTGCCCTTTATTATTTGCAAGAGTCTTGATATTTTTGTTGTTCCGGCAATTACCTGCATTTGAGCGGGGTGAGTAGTAATCCATGAGGTAGCAATTGCAGTTGGAGTTGTGTCATATACTTGTGCAAGTTCCTGTAAATCATCGTTGAGTTTTTTATACTGGGGATTGTCAAAAAAACACCCTTGCCACTGAGGCATCTGAAATGGTGACCAGGCTTGTATTGTAATGTCCTTTAACCTGCAGTAATCAAGAATACTACCGTCTCTGTTAATGGAACCCGGGCTTGTCATGTTTACTTCGAGTCCTGAAGCTATCATGTTGGATACTGGGATACTAAACTGCAGCTGGTTTATTATAAGGTCCTGCTTTAGATATTTTTTTAATAGTTCAATTTGCATCGGACTGTGATTTGATACTCCAAAGTTCAGTACTTTACCTGAGGTCTTAAGCTCATCAAAAGCTGAGGCAACTTCTTCTGGGTCACACAATGCATCTGGTCTGTGTAATAAAAGGATATCAAGGTAGTCTGTTTGAAGTCGTTTTAAGCTGCCTTCGACTGCGTTGATTATATATTGTTTTGAAAAGTTGTAATGAGGAGTTTGTGCGTTTTTGTTGATGCCGCACTTTGACTGTATTGTAAAGTCTTGTCTTTTTAAGCTTTTGTCAGTACTAAAAGCCTTGCCAAAAAGTTCTTCACTTTGACCGTCGCCATATATGTCGGCATGATCGAAAAAGTTTGCCCCATATTCATGTGATTGATGAATAAAGGTGTTTATTTCACTGTAAGAGAGGGTATTAAATCTCATGCAGCCGACAATAACAGATGGAACTGTTTGCTTTGTTGATCCTAATGGTACAGTTTTCATACTTATAGTTTGGAGTCAAAAACAATAATAGGCAACAAAAAAAACATTTTTATAACTGCACTGCTATTAAAGAATATTTCTGAAATATTTTTTTCTCTTCAAAATATATTTTATGTTTATTGTCTGTGGGACCACGAATTTATGTGTGTATATACAGAATAAAATCAATTTTACATATTCTTAACAATTCTACCGTTTCAATTTTACAAATTTGGTATATAACTAAATCATGATTTATATTCTTGAGGATGATGATAACATCCGTAAGCTTATTAAATATTCTCTTACAAGTCAGGGGTTTGAGGTTGCCGATTTTAGCCTTCCGTCTCAGTTTTACCAGGCTCTTGAAGCATCTCATCCAGAGTTATT
>JAZUGE010000066.1:0-59241 GCA_045641045.1 Treponema sp.
CATTTGCATCTTTCAAATATAGACAACTTTTATTAAAAACAGATACGCAGGTTAATGAACCTGCACATATAAATGCAAACAGCAAAACAGATATAAGCAACTCAGTTATATTCATATGTTTTTAGAGAGTTTTTACTTTGTATCACATTTAAGACAGTATCTGTACTTTGTGAAGCGCGTTTTAAACAAACTGCATATGAAGCCATTATACAACTCATACATAAAATACTAACCGCCATTACGACTAAAGTTTTTAACAACATATACTAGTTTTCCCATGAAGTAATATCAGCATTTTTACCTTCGCCACCTTCTTTACCATCAGCTCCATAACAGATTATGCCATATGGATTATCAATACTTTCATCAATTACATATACATAATCATTGCCCCAGGGATCCTTTGGAGTATTTTTATACATGTATGGCCCACTCCAGTTATCACTTACAGGCTCTATATCAGGCTTTTTTCGTAATGCACCAAGCCCCTGCTCTTCAGTGGGATAATTTCCACAATCAATATAATAGGCTTCAAGAGCAACACAAAAACTATCAATCTGAGTTTTTGAAGCAGCAACGCGGGCCTTTTCAAGACTACCTACAGCCATAAAGCCAACAGAGGCTGTTAAAACCATTACGACGGCAATAACAATTAAAGTCTCCATAAAAGACCAGCCTTCTTCATTTTGCAGTTCTTTAAATATTTTTTTTAGATTCATAGTTCCCCCAATAATGAAAAAATAGGTAAAACAAAATTAAAAACAAGAATAAAAATCATAATACCTGTTAATAAAATAAAAACAGGTTCAGCTTCAGTAAGTAAAGATGTAATTATATTAAGCTTTTCCTTACTATAATAATCATGTATTTGATGAAAAGTATTTTCAACACAACCTGTTGCTTCGCCTATACCTATCCAAGTAACAAAGTAATCCGGAAAACACTTATGTTTACTAAAAGCAAAAGCAATAGCCTCACCTTCACTAATATCATCACATACAGTTTGTATACAATTTTTAAACTCTCTATTAAAAACAATGGTTGCTGCAGTCTGCATAGCCTTAACCACACTCATCCCCGATCCTGTAAGTAACTCAGTTGCAAAAGTAAAATCATCACAACAGCAAGTTTTTACCAATGCCCCCACATACGGTATCTTAAGCAATAGCTTATCAATATAAAAAGACATCTTTTCAAAAGTAAAATAACATAATATAAGTAAAAGACTTGTGACAAACATTAACGACAAACAGACTAGTACTATTGTTATTGATCCATATAACTGCTCGATATTATGAGATAATTTTTGAGAGTTTTCTAAAAAAACATCAAAAACAATCTTTAACTTAGGATAAACAAATACAATCATCGTTATAACAACTAAAATTGCCGTAAAAAGTATTATCAAAGGATAGGTCAATGACTGTATCAGTTTTTGTCTGATATCTCTCTTTATTTTTAGATAACTGGTAAGTTTAGCAAATATCTCTTTTACAGCTCCAGATAACTCACCTATTTTTATTAAATCAATATACAAATCTGAAAAAGAAGATTTATAAGGCAATAAAGATTCATATAAATGAGATCCTTTTTCGAGAGATTTTTTTAAATCCATGCATAGTAAGCTTAGCTGCTTGTTTTTATTTATTCTTTCAGCTACATCGAGGGCCTCCGTTACAGACAGGCCTGAGTTAAGCAAAGTGCTTAAAGTTTCAGTAAAGATAATTGTATTGCGCTTATGAACAGGTTTTTTGCAGATTTTTGCAACAGATGAAACAATTTTATATGATACTAAAGTTTTATCGCCTTCACTGTATTTTGATATTAATTCGCTATCGGACTCTGCCTGTTCAAATAAAATCTGTTTTTTATTATGGATGTAAACTACACACTTATATGTAAAACTCATAACACCCCCTCTCTTTTAAGCTCTTCAAATGAAGTTTCAAAGGCTATAACCTTTTTCAAAGCATCCACAGTAAGATTCGTAAATCCTTTGCTTAAAAGATATCTATTTAATGAAGTGTCACATGACTCAGACTCAATAATCTGTTTTATTTCATCATCAATTTCAAAAACTTCAGTTACAGCAAGTCTTCCTTTATACCCTGTAAAATTACAATCTGGACATCCTACAGCTTTTTTTTCAAAATCAATAGATAGACCATATTTTTGACAGATATTTTTAGTCTCATCTGTTACATTGATTTTTTTTGAGCACAAAGGACAAAGTCTTCGAACAAGTCGTTGAGCCATTGAGTATCTTAACACAGATGAAATCAAAAAGCTTTCTATACCCATATTTTTTAATCTGGTAACAGCCGATATACTGTCATTTGTATGAAGTGTAGTTAAAATTAAATGACCGGTAAGAGCTGCCCTAACGGCAAGTTGTGCAGTTTGAGTATCTCTCACTTCACCAACCATTATTACATCAGGATCTTGTCTCAGAAGTCTCCTTAATATATTTTCAAAACTTAGGCCAGCACTTTCATTTACTTGTATCTGATCAATACCATAAATTGACTGTTCAACAGGATCTTCAACTGTGACGATTTTTAATTCATCCTTATTCATTGAGTTTAATATTGAGTGTAAAGTTGTTGACTTACCTGAACCTGTTGGCCCTGTAACAAGAATCAAGCCATTTGAAATATGTGAAATTGTCTTTATAGACTTTAGGTTATCATTAGACATGCCAAGACTATCTAAATCACATATAACTGAATTAGAGTTAAACAATCTTAAAACAATAGACTCACCATAAAACACTGGTACAATTGAAACTCGAAACGAAAGTTTTTTATTACTGACACTAACCTGCAACCTACCATCTTGCGGCAATCGGGTTTCCATAATATTTAGATTAGCCATAACTTTAATACGACTAGTAATACTGTCTGCTAATGAAAAATCTAGTGTCTTTACTGTATTTAAAACCCCGTCAATACGAAATCGTACCCGGATTTCGTCACACTCAGGCTGAATGTGTATATCAGAAGCATTCCTTTTTATAGCCTCAATAAATATTGAATTAATTATATTGATAACCTGCGAAGACTGAGAAATATTGTCTATTTTAAATCCATCGGATAAAACCGGTTGCCGACTTGTTTTAACAGCTAAATCTACAAAATTACCGACAAACTCTAAAAAGTCTTCATCCTTAACAATGATAAACTCAGTTTTTTTAGGCAGATGAAATCCTGTCAGATATGAAATCGAATCCTCGCTATGTGACAAAGCTACAGCAACACAGACATTGCTATCATCTTCTGAAACTTTTACAGCACAAGCATTTTTTATATACGAGTCGCTATATTGATTTACACAGTCGCGATAATTACTATAGCCAGCTATATCAAAAGCACTAGTCTTCATTTTGCAATGCTCCACCAATATACTTTTGATACAAAAGCCTTGTTTTTATATTATAGTCAACTTCATTGTTACCACTGGGTTCAACAAAAGGAACAAGATAAATTGATAACTCAGTCTCTGCGGTAGATTTTACAACAGTTTTAAAAAGTCTTCCCACCAATGGTATGGAACTAAATAGCGGTATCTTTTTTGTTGTATCATCAGTTTCAGTCTGTAATAAACCGCTTATAATAACAGGTGATCCTGTTTTAGTCCTGACATTTGTGGATACCTTTTTTTCAGATGTTGAAGGAGGATTTGTTGTCTCTGTAGTACTGCTACTGCTTGTCTCAGCTGAACCTTGCTTTGATACCTGTGCATCAACATTTACAGTTATCATATTATCACCAGACACCCAGCCATTTATTGACAAAACTAAACCACTCGAAATCTCTCTTGTTGTACTTGAATATATATCTCCGTCATTATCAACAATAATATCCCTATATCTATATGTGTTTGTATTTGAAAATGAAATAGCCTCTCCTGATATGCCGTTTAAGGTTGTATCTGCTAATACATGAGCAACACCTGCACTTAGCTCATAATTTAAATTTGATGCAAACTGATGTCCAAACTGCGAAATTACATCAAAATCAACATTTAAAAGACTTGATAATGTAGTTGTATAATCAAATGTGGTTGCAGATTGAGTAGCAGCCGTATTAGTAAATGAAAAAGAAGGTGTCCAGTTTATCCCATCAGTTTTCTGATGCTGAATCACTAAAAGCTGATATCTAATTTGCTGTTTAGGCTGATCAATTAACCGTAGCTCTTTCAAAAAATTATTATAGGACTCTTCTCTACCCTTAAAAAAAATTAAGGAACTGTCGGTAGTAACAGAAATATTATCAGCACTTACTGAAGGAGGCAGATATTTTAATAAATCATCACTCCTAATAAAGCGAAGTCTTACAGGTTTTACAGAACTTTTTTTATCAATCAGCGAAATGTATTTTTCAATTTGTTCTTCAGTTTGTTTATTTACCAAAGCAATAAACGACTCGCCATTTGGAGAAACAACAGGTGTTGTATAAAACAAAGATTGAGGAATCAAAGCTAGTGCATCTTTTACATTTATGTTCACTAGTGTAAAAACCCTGTGATACCTATCTACACTGGCAACATCAACTGTCTCAATAAACTTTAATATAGGTGCAATTTCGTCATTAGTACCTGTAACAAAAACTGCATTTGAATCTTTATCTGATTTTACAAAAGCAGCAGCATTTAACTCAGAAGGAAAAAGAGATTGTAATAAATCTACACTTATATTTTTTAAAGGTATAACTTTTGTTTCTTTTAAATTTTTTAAAACGTCTTTACGCTGTATCTCCAAAATGTAGTAAATATTGTTTATAACAACATAATCACTGTTAGACTGTTCCATAATTAAATGCAGTAAATCATCAAAGTTTTTATTTTCATAAAACAGATTTTCGAGAGTTACAGAGTTTTTATTTAATAACGAATATTCATGTCCACCCTTTTTAAACAGCTGGTCAATGACACCTGCTAAGCTTGCCTTTTTTAATCTAATTGAAAATAAACCATCTTTTGTATTTATTGTAAAATCATCTATATTTCTGGTTGTTGTACGCGACGAGCTTTTTGTTAAGTAATAACCTTTTCCAACAATTTCTAGCGAAAAGCCTGGTAACTTTGTTAAAACAAGGTTCAACACTTCTTCGATACTACAATTTTTTAACCGTAACGAAATATCAACAGAAGGCAGAATATCATAAAGAATCGTACAATCAGTTTCCTTTGACAGAGCTTTTATCAAAGGTTCTACCATTACATTTTCAGCATTTACATTACAGGCTCCATCTTCATATGTTATATTTACCTTTGATATGTTATATACATCATCTACTTTCGTAACATATAGCGAATACTTTTTTGCAAATGATTGCAATGCTGTATCAAAACTTACATTTTCAAAATGAAAAGTAGCTGTTCCTTTTACAGTTTCGTCCATTGAGACAGATTTACCACATAACTCAGACAAAGACATAATTATATCTGTTACTTTTTGATTACGAAAATCTAAGGTTATAAGATTTTGCTCTTCATCTTTTGACTGACTATATACAGGCGAAAATATCAATAAAATAAAAAATAATATGACGCATCGCTTTATCATGCTATAAACCACCTGAGCACTGAACAAATGAAAAATCCAGTTAAAATAAAAGGAGCAAATGCAATTTTTTGTTTTGTTTTTTTAGCAAAAAACATAAAAGCCATAGCAAATATAGATGCTACTAAAAGTGCAAACACAGATACAAAATAGCCAAAGCAAAACGTATTGACAGTAATGTATTTTATATCTCCTGCTCCAAACGCATGTGTTATAAACTTTATGCAAACCAAAATCAAAAAAAATGCAACAGCACAAAAAAAGTTTGAGACAATCTGTTCACGACAGTCTGAAACCATCATTACCGTGCAAAATAATAAATAAGACACTACAAACGAATTTGAAATCTTATAGTTGTGAACATCATCCACAACTATAGGAATACCAAATCCTAACAGGACAATAATTTTTTCAAGATTCATCAGATCAAAATTATGCATACTTTTATAACAAAATATTTACACTCATAACTATAACGCACACATAATGACATTTCACGAAAAAATATAAAAAATTTGATTTTTTTTGTATTTTTTTTCATTTTGTCACTATTTATAAAACTAACATCAGCAGATAAATTTTTGATGTGAAAATTTAACATTAGACTGCTGAACATTGGCATATCGCAAAGTTGTGTCTATTTTTGTGTGTCCCAGTAAAACCTGTACCTGCTCTATTGGCATACCTTTATCAATGGCACGGGTTGCCATAGTTCGTCTGAAACGATGAGGATGAACATTTTCAATATCTGTATATTTACCTAAATCTCTAATTATTTTTTCAATCGAGTTAACTGAGAGTCTTGCATAAGGCCCTGTTTATTGCTTCGTTTTCGCGAAGTAATAAACAGGGCCTTATTTTTATCCCTGAGGACAAAAACATATCTATAATAGCTAAGTTTCTTTTATTATCGTTAGCAGCCTTTCGTATTAATTCAATTTGTTCATCTGATAATGCTGATTTTAACATGACAGGAGTTTTGATTTTATGAATACGTTTCATTGGACTTTTTATAATATAATCTTCTTCTTCGAGCCATTTATAAAAAGTTGAAAGGATTCGACGTACTGTGTCTAAAGTAACGTTAGAACAATTGTTTATCTTTTGATAATTTATCAAGTACTCGCGTATTGCTGATGTTGTTACACTGCATATATCATTTTTGATATGTTTTTCAAAAAATGTTAAAGTTGACAGGTAGTACTCTTCGGTTCTTTTTGAACATCCTTCAACCTTTTTTGCACTTATAAACTGTTTGACTAAGTTTTTCTTTTCCCGCAGCCCATTTTGATTTAAGTCTTCTTGAATTTCGGTAAAAGCTTCTTCCAGCTTCTGCATATGCTCTGTACATAAAACATCTTTCATTTTTGTCCTAATTTTGTTCATAATATCTAGATTCATATTTACCTCTGCTTTTTTAACTTTTATTTGGTAAATACTATTAAAAACCAAAACTATAGACAATGTAATTAATGACTTTTTTCATTTTTAAATCTGGTCAAAAAAATTTTGTAAAAAAAGCTTTATACCAAGAAAAAATTCAATAAAAGCTTTCTTTAGCATGAAAATAATGCGAAAACCTGTTAAAATTTATAAAAGTGAGGTAAAAGGCAGCATAAGAACTACAAATGGTAATTTGTACCACTACGCGGGGAATAATCCGATTAAGTATATCGACCCGGATGGAAGGGCAGAAATTATATGCAACGACATAAATGAGCAACCAGTCATCGAAAAGCATACTATGGATTTAAAGGATAGGGTTTCGGTTGAAGTCGCACGAAATCCAATAACTTCAAATTGTAATGATGTTGCTTATTTGAAAATTGGAAATCAAAAAGTTTCTACATTCACTGGTATTCAAAGTGAAAAGAATATGAAAGCTGGTAATCAAAAAACAGAAGATCAAAGAAGTGAACCGGATTATTCTGACCGTAATAATCCAAATGCTACTCTGCCTGTTGGGACTTATAAAGCACAAAGAACAACTGGAACAACTAGTTATAAAGATGCACATATAATAACAAGTACAAAAAACACATTACCAGGATTTACTGAAAAAGGTATAAAGGCTTCTTGGGGATTTTTGGTACATTCATATTCAAAGAGAGATAAAATATTGACTTCTGGATGGAGCCTAGGATGCCAAGTTTTTCCAGATGCTGCCTTCGATAAACTAAACGATGAACTATCAAGTTTAGGTGTAAAGTTAGGTGATAGTTATAAACTAGACATTGTGGAGTGATGTTATGAAGAAAAAAAATTGGTTTTTCATTTTATTTTTTAGTATGAGCGTTTTAAGTGCCGAAATTTGTGAAGGTTCATACAGTGGATGTATTTCTTCCCCCCTTAACATTTCTGATAATAATATGTCGACTTATTATTTTAAAGACACAAATTATGAGTTTTCAAGTGACATGTTAAATGATGACTATATATTTAATTATGTAGGTACAGACAGGTTAATTTACGGGGGAACTACTTATCTCGAGAGGGGAAAATATTATGTAATCACAATTAATGGAATAAACTATATTAACTTTGTTTCAAATAGTGGCTTTAAGTTTAGAAAAAAACTGTGCGGTCTAACCTTAGATCGCAGATTATTTTTATTTGATGGCGACAGACTGATTTTTAAACCAAGAGAAAGTTCTGTATTTATTTACGATGATAAAGATGTTTTTATAAGTGCAATTAAAACGAGTTCGTTTTTGACAGAAGGAGAATTATGTTATGATGGACAGTTTTTTATTCTGCAAGGAGATAACAAACTCAAACCATGGGTTGAGGGAAAATCAGATGATGGAATTGATGAGTGGATTGAGTTTACAGTAAAAAATACAACAGAATCCTGTTTAATTGAAGGGTTTGCTATATTAAATGGTTATGTTTCATTTGAAAATTTGTCCTTATTTGAAAAGAATAACCGTGTCAAAGAGTTTGAATTAAGTTCTCCAGCTATCGAGTCTGTTATAAAAGGAACGCTGAAGGATGTAAAGGATTTTCAAATAATAAAACTTTCAAAAAGTATTAATGCTAATGAATCTGTATTTCGATTTAAGATAAAGTCTGTATATAAGGGAACAAAGTACGACGATACATGTATCTCGTTAATATACCCTATTGCTTCTTTACCTAAAGGCGAACGTTTTTGATCGTTTTTTTGTATAATGGTCGAATGGACCTAGGGCAATATAGTAGACACAAAAAATGCTAGTTTAAGCTGCAAAGGGCAGTACGATTACGGAATAAGAGAGGGCCTGTCTCTTGCAATAGATATTGTCCTTCTGCTTATTATAAAGCAAATATTTTATTTTTTGTTTAAGAGGTTTCTACTTCCCACAAATTGGCATTTGTAGGAATTTGAGGGGAGGAAGGAGTTCTGTTTTTAACTGAAATCTTGTTTAAAATGCCTTTATTCCGAGAAAAAAATTAACAACAGCTTTCTTCAGCATGAAAATTATGTGAAAAATCTGTTAAAATTCGGGAAAAAAAGGTAAAAAAGACAGTTCTGAATCCCACAAATGCCAATTTGTGGGAGTAAAATTTACTCTGAAAACAACTATATATAAATGAAAGTGTATAGTTGTTTTCAGCAATCGTTTATCAGCTTTACAGTAGACTTTCTGTCTGCGTTCATAGCTATTATATTCAAAACAGAAACACATTCATTGCATTGGGGCTATTCCGCAATTATTGGTTGTTCGTTAAGGACAATTGTCGTTAAATGTGTATCAGACTTTTAACAGATATTTTTTATAATAAACTTAATTATCCTTTTCATTATATTTTTCTATTAGTGTATAAACAATGATAGATAAAACAAATAGTATTATGCATGCAAATATCTCAATATCATCTAAATCAACATGGAATATTTTTGAAACGAGAAGCATCAAACCTATCAAAATTATCCCTATTATTCCAGTCCCCAATCTTGGATTGATTCTCATAGTCTATTTTAACCTCACTCCAAATAAAAAGGATGAAAAATTATTTAATAATGATGTTTCCATGTATTCATTGTATTTGGCTAATTGCATAGATGCAAAACTTACTCCTTTTTTTGTTTCAGCCAAACTAACACTTATATAAGGACCAGCACCTGGTATAAATCCAGTTGCATCAATTAAAACATCTATAGCATTAGAGTAACTTGGATTATCGTACATTTGTTTGACATCTATACCTGTCGAAACAACACCTAATGCAGCAGATATCTTTCCAAAACTGTTCGATATTTCACCTAATTGAGCTGCATTTTTACCTATTTCGGACACAATAAACGTGCAATTTCCTAATGTAGAAATAATATTTTCAAATTTTTCCTCATTCTTTTTTGATGTATGACTTTTGTTATACGACTTTAATCCGTCTAAAGATTTAAACTGTAATCCATCTCCATTCTTATTTAATCCATAAATTGTATAATCATCATGACTTTTATAAAACTTTTCTATGGCCTTCATATCTTTAGAATCATTTAACTCTGCTATTGCAGTTTTATTTTCTTCATCTATTTCAAATCGTCCATCCGGATCCACATACCTAACCGGATTGTTGCCCGCGTAGTGATACAAATTACCATTGATGTGATTAAATACACCTCCCATGCCAGGTAATTTTCCAAATTCTTCTGCGGTACCCTTGCCTGCTCCTGGTATATAGTCCCCTATTGCAGGATCTGTACTAAGCCAGCGGCTGTATATCGGATCCATATATCTTGCTCCATAATAGTACAGTCCTGTCTCTTCATCCATTTCTTTACCAGTAAACTTGTATGGTAAATAGTTTAAATCTTCTGCCTCTGTCTCTACCCAGCACTCTCCGTATGGTGTGTACTCTATACGCTGATATACATCTCCATCGCTGTCTGTCAGTACTGTTGCACTTCCCAGATGGTCACTGTGATAATAATACATTCCGCTCATATCCTGACCATAGGTTCCGTTTTGTAAACTGTTTAACTTTGTCACTATACGCGTCTCTCCAAGGTATATATTTTTACCTGTCTGGGCATTTATATTTGCATCACTTCGTATACTCCACATCGTATTATAATACAATGTTTCACTTTTTGTCGTATATTTATTGCTTCGCTGCCCGTCTGCTCCATACAGATAATGCACTGTTGTTGTGTTATCCGTACTTACTGTCATTAAATTTCGTTCATTCCATACATAGCTTCGCTTATATCCATCTCCTTTTATACTTGTCTTTTTATCGTCCTGATATAAACCCCAGCCATAATCTACACTGCTCAAACCTTCCTGCTGTTCAGACTTTGTATATCTTACTGTCTGTCCTTCACCTTCCTCACTTATTACTCCATCCCTTTCCAGTATTACATTTCCATTATCATCATATTGATAATATCGGTTTCCTGCCCTTACCAGACGGTTTTCGTAATTTGTATCATACTCATAGTCCAGACTGTAATTTAACGCTGAGCCTATTGTCTGATTTGGATTTGTTACTTCTTCAGACACTTTTGCAGTCATTCGCAAACAACTGTCAAATGTAAAGTCCTGTTTGTATTTACTTGTATAATCCGCATCACCTGTCCTGTACTGATCATAACTTGTTTTGCCGCTTGCGCTTATCAGCTGATACAAACTGTCATATGTATAGTTTTGTTTTACACTCCACTTACTGCAGTTATTTTCATATCCGGTTATGTTACCTACCTTATCAAAACTGTACCCAATATTTTGTATCACAAGTCCGCTTAAATTTGATGTATTAATACTGTCAAGCCATCTTCTCTCTGGATTGTATACATAATCTGTTTCAACTCCGTTTCCGTATTTTATATATACCCTTTGACCGGCTTCGTCATATCCGATATCACTTACATAATCATAATCAAATCCATATTTTTCATTTTGACCATGTACACTGCATACCTGTCCGCCATCATCATATCCATATGTTACAATTTCACCATCCGGGTATGTTATGTTTTGCATTCGCCCAAGATAATCACTTACATAACTCATACTCTGGGTAAGCTCTGTCATACTGCTGTTGTTATGTACTTTTAACGTTCGCTTTTCACTTGTTGTCTCACCTAAAAGTCCATACTCATACTCAATTGTTCCGCTCTCATCACTTACCTTTATTATCTTACCAGCTCCGTTTATACCCTTATCTTTTTCAGTTCCGTACTCATACTCTGTATCTGTACTTTCAGGATAATCAATTTTTGTTAACCTGTTTAAGCCGTCGTAGTAATAGTAGATTCGCTGACCTTTATTACGTAATACAGGGTTGTCTTCCCATAATAAGTTTGAACACTCATCATAACTGTAATTTTTTTTGCCACCATCCACACTTTCAAGGGTGGTTCGTCTTCCTAAAAGGTCATATGTTACAGTTATTTCTTTTTGTGCCATATCTGTTGCCTTCAGCATCTCTCCCATTACATTGTACTGATAGTCAACAGTCAAAAGACTGTTTTCACCTGTCCCTTCATATTTACTTATACTTACTATATTTCCTCTTACATCACTTACCTGTCGGCTCATATTTTTCAATGGATCCGTTGCCTTTACTATATTTAACTCTCCATCTATTTCATACTCGTTTATCTGTTCGCTGCCATCTGGTAATGTCATTTTTACTACGCGGTCAAGTGCATCATACTTTTTTGTCGTATAATACTGCGAGTGTGTCAGATTTATCTGTTCATTACAGTCTGTTCCTGCCATTACGGCTGTCTCATACACATTTATTGCACTGTCTTCACCATCATCAAAATAGGTCTGATATTCTCTCTCGACCCTTCCTTTTGCGTCATATATTATATCTCCGCTTACGTTCCATCCCTTTTGCTTTGTTTTTGTTGCCTTATCGTATACAACACCTGTTTTTGCTGTCCTTATTACGCGGTTTAACCCGTCTGTCTGTATTACTGTTGTAATATATGTCGAGTCACTATCATCAAATGATACTTTGTTTTTAGTTACTGCTGTCCAGTATTTACTTCCAAAGGTGCCGTATATAAACTCTACCGCAGGTACCTGACTGTCGTATCCTGTTTTTACTGTCCTTAATCGCTGCCAGTCATCATATGTATATATTATACTGTTTCCGTTTATATCTGTTTCGCTTACCTTTGTTCCGTATATTTCATCCCACTCAGTACTGCTTTCATAAACTGATGTATTACAACCACTTTGACTTATCTTATTTATAAATCTGCCGTTTTTGTCATATGTGTACTTTATAACTGCTCCACTAGTGTCATTACTCTTTTTGGGATAAGTAAAACTTATCATATTACCGTAATCATCATATGCAAATACATGACTTGTGAATCCTGTTAAGTCATAATACTGATTTAACTCTATCATTGAACCCTGACTGTTATACCTGCCTGTTCTTTTTCGCAATAGTTTACCTGCTGTGTCATTTCCTTCATAGACAGTTATACTTTCAGGTAAACTTACTATATATGCACCTGTATCCTTTTTATATGTGAACTGCGCAAATACGTCTCCTGTAGTTACTTCACCATCTGATATTACTGATTCAGTTAAACTTGTTACGTTTCCATATGAATCATATGTATATTCAGTCTTTAATCCATTATATTTTCCACTTCCTGTAAGTGAATAGTTTTTAGATGTCACTCTTTCTGGTAATATTCCGTTTACCTTTGTCCCATCTGTTAATGTACTTATATATTTATATTCTGTTTCATTTTGTCCTATTAAAACTTCACTATTTTCAAATGTATCTACTTTATACTGTTCTACATTTAATACACCGCCCTTTGTGTAATATGCACTGTTATCATAATGTGTCACTGTTTTAACATACTCGCCATCGCACTCTGGAGTATTTGTAACAACCTTACTAAATCCGTAAAAGTCTTTTACATATCTGTCATAATATCCGCCTTCATACAAATATGTAGTTGTATAACTATGACTGCCATGATTTAACTCTGTCTTTTCATCACAGCCATCGCTTACAGTTACACTGCTCATTACATATTTTGACTGCGGCATTTTTTCAGTTCCACCCATATAGGTGTACTCTATATTGCACTCTCCGCCATTTGGATATTTTACACACCTTAATAATCCGTATCGTCCCATTCGGTTGTACTTTACATACGTACATACTCCTGGCACTCTCAATACATGATCTACAAGTCCGTCTCCGTTTATATCTGTAAACCTTACGTCGGTTCCTGTTATAGATGTGTTTCCGTTAACTCCTGCTCCGCTGTCCACTGTAACGTTTATTGTTATCGGTATTACAATAGGGCTGAAACTTTTATTTATGTTTACTCCAACATTACCACCAAAACCTGCCGTATAATTTGATGTATAATCTATACTGTTTATCAGAGCCTCTATATATGTCTCTCCGTTAAATCTGTTTGATGCAGCATAGTCTTTATTTGATATTTTTCTTGCAAGACTCTTTCCGATAATTGGTACTGACTTTATAAAATCTGTTTCAATCTCTCCGTCTTCGCCTTGCACAAATGCACTCAAATCCACGTCCCATTTTGGCAATGTTAAAACACATTCTTCTCCAAAGCTGTTTCCTTGATTATATTTTACCGTCAAAGTAAAAACCTTGTTTGAGTATGTATATCCTGTTATTAAATCCTGTAATCCGTCTCCGTTTATATCCATTAATGTATATGTTGTATTACCGGCCGAGTATGAGTTACTGAAACTACCGCTTACAGATACTCCTGATTTTAAACTCTCTCCTAATGAACTTGCACTGCCTAAGCTTGTGTTATTGCTTACCGATATATTTTCATTTTTTGACAGATACGAAAGCTGATTATAAAATGCCTCTGTATTTTTATTAAACGAGTCGCCTGTATTATAATAAAATGCTCCGTTACTAAAATAATCTGGTAAGCCGTCGCCGTTTATGTCAACAAAACCTTTTAACTGCTTTGTTAACGTCTCACTATAACTGCTGCCGCCTCCTACACTACCTGACAGTGATGCTGAAAAACTACATGATGGCCTTTTTGATGAGTTAGGTGTCAATACTATACCACCTTGTGCTGACATTGATGCTCCCTTTACATCACTGTCACTATAGCTCTCACTTAAATATGTGATTCCTGCATATTTAGTTGCTTCACTTTTAAACTCTACTGTACGGGATTCTTCATTTGTTACATCGCTATACGCAAGTTTTGACTCATATACAGTCATTCCATTTGAACCGTACTGTAATATATCTGGTGTTCCGTCTCCGTTTATATCCTGAATTGACTGAAGCATGTAATTGCTTGTACTGTTTTTACCTTTGTTTCCGCCAATTGATACGCCCATATTAAATTTATTTTTATCTTTTTTATCATCTTCTGTATTTGTCGCTTCGCTGCTACTACTGCTACCTGTCCCACCTTTATTGCCTGATGAATCATTTGAATCTTTATTTGATGGCAGAGAAAGTCCTGCATTAACAGACACTACTTCATCTTTACCACTTGATGAGTTTTTTCGGACTTTTGGTAAATTAAATACAGATCCTTTTACAGCTCCTGATTCCTCTATTAAAACTGCTTTCAGATTATTATATGCTGGTCCTCCAGCTCTGCTTGCATGTATATAGTCTCCTGTAATAAACGGTGCATAATATTTTACTTCATCAGCACTGGCAACCGATGCTACTACTCCTATCAGTGTTTTTCGTTCACTTAAGTCAAATAACTCACCTGTCTCTGCTTCATAAGCTATTGGATAAATATCTTTATCTGATACTTCGTCACTCTCTGTCTGTGTTTCATACTTTATATTTTTTACAGGCAAAGTGTAACATATATTGTCTCCACTCGATGAGCCTTTTTCGTCAAGTTTACTTGTATCTACTGTTATGTTTTTGCTTACTGTACTATTTTTATCGTAACTATCTGTATCTACAGACAGTAAACTTTCAACACTTATACCTTCTTCAGGTAAATCACCATTATAGATTCCGTAGTACCAGTTATTTACTCCTCCATAGAGTTTTTCCTTTGTATTTACTTCGATTTCACGCTGCACTGATAACTCTTCACAACTTGATGTTCCTATTGTTACATTATAGGACTCATTTGCCCCCTCTACATTTATCTTAGCTAAATCAAGGGTTATGGATTCTGTTTTATCTTCTATATCAAAATCCTCTGCTGAGTCCCACTTAACTTTTATCTCTGCTCCTTGTCCTTTTGTAATTACGTTATCTACCAGTATAAAGATATCAAAATTAGACAGATTTTTAGCACTTTCTACATTATATACACCTTCTTCAAGATACTCTAATCTAAGTGCTTTTCCCTTATATGACAAAAGATTATACTCGTCGCACAGTGATACCAGTCTGCTGTTTAAGGCTTTGTATGCATTGTAATCATTACAGCCATTTCCTTTTACAAATGTTTCGTCACTATATTCTGTCTTCCAGTAGTCTGTCAGGGTATATATTGTTCCATTATAATTGTAAAATGGAAACAGTTTTCTGCATAGCTGTCTAATATTTTTTGCGCACTCTCCATATCCTCATCTGCTATGCTTTCATTACGTGTATATGTAATTATAGTGACTGTCTGAGTTACTGCACTATTTTCAGAAGTTACGGTTTTTACTGTCGTCTCTTTTTTATAAACAATACTTATAAAGGCTGCTGCTGCTTCTGTACTTATTCCTTTACTTACAAGTAATGCTTTTTTAGCATTTATCTCATCTTCTGATAAGTTACTGCCGCTCCAGTACTCATCATCAATTGTTTTGTACTTTATCAAGTCTGCACTGACTATTTTCTTTATTTTATTATACTCAGTTTCTGTAAGCTCTCCTGCCCTATGATTTAACAATGAGTACTCATAATTCATTATTATTTTTTTATCATACGTAACTGAAACTTTTATACTGCTGCCGCTCTTTTTAAAAGTGGCCGTATATGATGTATCTATTGCATCATTTATCAAAATATCCTTTGTTGTAAGGTTTATTTTTAAGCTCTCATACCCGTTTCCTGTATTTATATCATCAAGGTAAAATATACTGTCACCGCTGTCATTGCTGTACATACTGCCCTGAGCATATACCCCTTCACTTGTTACCCGCTCATTGCATATACTGTCATTGCCATATACATAATAAACAGGAGTTTCACCGTTCCATACTGGAGTTATAGTTGTATCTTCGTTGATGATAAAATCATAATTTGACAGTGCTGCACTGCAACTGCCTTTTATTGCTTCAAAATACTTTTTATAAAACGCTGTTATATCGTCTATTTCAAGTTTATATAATAAGCTTTCACTATCATAATAAAAATTATCTGCAAAGTTTTTTATACGTTCAAATGTATCTGACTCAAGTTCATATTCTTCATCCTCTTTATCGTCTTCATCATATGTATTTGTTTTACTTTCATAATCCGCAAGTTTTTTTAGCAATAAATAAAACTGACTTTCAGTATAATTTGTTGCAACAAAAAGTCCTTGATTAATTAGTTCTGCACACCCCGCTATACGATCTTCTTTCGTAATACTATCTGTTGTTTGCCAGTCTTCTTTTAATGTATATGTATATGTTAAATTATTACAGTCATTATCACTCTCTGTTACACAGTCATATATTGCAGCTAGTACTCCTATATTGACTTCGGCACTAACTTCAATTGTTGAACAATCTGTGATAATTATTTTTTCTTCTGGGAAAAATATAACTGGCTCTAACCTGCTTTTAAATGGTTTTACTGTTACATATTTTATACTTATGTTCCACTCTATATCTTGTTTTTCAGGTGTATCATACTCATCAAAAATATTGCCACTGCTGCTTTCATTTTTTAGTCCTGACACAAAATAAAAATAATTGTCGCTCTCTACATCTTTTTTATTAACTGTTCTTTGATATGCGTTTTCACTGCCATAATAAATACGGTACTCACTGTTATCGGTTTCTGATTTTGTTATTGAACTACAGTCGATAGATACTTCTCCATCATAAGGTGCTCTCCATGCTCTGAAAGGAGTCTGTGTATAATATGTATCTTTATAGTCAGCCAGCTCTTCCTTTGCTTCTTCCGCACTTATACTTGCTGAATCACTTATTGCACTCTCTTCATTATCGATTAAAAGGTTTATTTTTAAAAACTGTATTTTGCTCCCTGATATACCTGTATTACGTAAGTAATAACTTTTGCCTGTTTCAAGCACATCCAAAAGTCCATCATTATCCACATCTGCAAAAGTACATGTCGTATACGATGTTCCGTTTTGCTTTGTTTTTGAGTACGATGCTCCCAAGCTTGTATCAACTACTTTTACTTTTACACCTACACCTGCATACGCAGACCAGCCGTTTGTACGTGTACTTGTTACACTATTGTCAAACTCACTAAAAGTATAATCAGTACACGCTGTGCCGTTTACTGTCTTTATTTCCGAACTGTATAGTGTACCGCTATTACTGTCTGACGGCGCATCATAAATTATATCTTCTCCTTCGCCTACAGCCAGATATGCACATAAGTTTCCGTCTTTTATAAATACCCGGTCTGCTTTTCCGTCTCCATTTATATCAAGTAAAATATTATCACTATAGCTGTACCCGCTTGAGCTTGAAGCGTTTTTTCCTACTGTTGCCCTTACGTCTACAACAGAGTATCCGACTCCTCCTCCTGCTGACATATTTACACTTGATCCTGTACTTACTGAATTACTTACTGATATTGCTCCTGCTCCTTCAAGTAATACTGGATCTGAAAATAGCTGCTCTGGCAACTGTTCATACTCAAAACAATAACTATAGCTGTCACTTTCGCTGTTTTTAACAGTAAACTCTGTTAACAATGATACTCCTGCCAGCCCTTCTTTGTAGTTAAACTCATAGCTTCGGATTATATTTTCACCATATTTTGTTGTTATGCTTTTTAACCGTTTTGTGGTTTTTGTTAAAAACTTTCCCCTGCCTTCTGTTCTTATATCTGTCCTTTCTTCATAATCAAAATCAATATCATAATATCCTTTTTCATCTCCAAAACCTGTATAGTTTATCTGACTTACATACACATTTACTGAGCCATCGGTTTCATCATTTATTCTGTTATAGCTATATCTTATTGTATTGCCGTACGTATCTGTCTGTTTTTCAAGTAACCATGTAAATGTTTGGGATGTTGATTTTCCGTACAATTTTGAGTTATCGCTTTGTCCATAGTAGCTTTTTTTCCCGCTTCTATCTGTTACAACCCAATTATATACATTTTGTCCCTCTGTATATCGTTCTATCCTTTCAAAGGCATTTTCTTTTAACGGTTTATATATAGTGACACTGCCTTTTTCATTATCTTTTTGCAATAAAATTCCGTCTTTTACATATGTGTCATTACCATCATATTGTGGTAAACCATGTCGAGTATCTGTTGTTATCAAGCTGCCATAGTTTATATCAAAGCCTTTTCCCATTAGACCATTACCACCGCTACTTGAGTAGCTTAATATAAGCTGCGGCTGCATGCCTCTTCGCCCATTTGGTACTGGCAGCTCAAAGCTAAAATTTGCATCTCCGTTTTGATTTCCCTCTGGATTTTTTATCTGTATTACCCCATTTCCAGGATTTGCTGCTTCAAGATTTTTTATGCTATTTATATTAAAATTTAGGGGACTTGCAGCTTCTGGTAATGTTAAAGTTGCATTTATCATATCGGTAAAATGAGTACTTTTACTTGTTACCAGACCCTGCTCTGTATTTATTGACTCTCGCTCCAGCTGTATCCAGCGTTTTTCGTCTTCGCTATAAAAATATGTATATAAATCTTTTATGCTGGATTGATTTACATTTAATGCCTTACTGTACGGTAAAGTAATTAAGACTTCCTTTGAAAATTTTTGTCCTGCTGGCAAAAAACGGTATCCCCCGCTGCCTGTCGTCACATTACACAGTGTTTCACCTGTACTTTGCACTTTTTTTAATCGTGATATACTTATTTCTGTGTCCTTATCCAGGGCTCCAGCTGGTATTAAAATACTGGCTTCGCCAAGTTCTATTACACCGCCTTTTTCTTTTGTTATTATTGCAGATTTACATTCAGTTATAACACTCTCATTTTCTTTTGTTATATACAGCTTTACCGTCTCACTGGCCTCTGCCAATACAACCTGCGGAATTAAAAAAATTATATACAACTGTGCTACTACGATGCTCACTAACCTTTTCATTTTTTATTCCTCAAATATTACTTTTAAATATGTATCAGGAAAATTTTCATATGGCGAAACTACAACTGCATATCCGTTGTTTCCCCCTGTTAATACTGGACTTACTGAATCTACAAATTCTGTTTCTTTCATTCCATTAAAATACAGTGTAAATACACCTTCGTTATGTGTTACCTGTACTTGATTTGAAAAGCCATAGCCATTTTTTAAATATGTACTTTTTGTCCACTGATTTACTGTCGTAAATACTCCGTCACACACTTTTCCGATGATATACTGCTGTTCTGTATTTATCAGGACCGTCATAAAATAATTATGTTTTTCACCTTTATCATCAACATTTTCCTGTTCGCAAAATATTACTCCATATCCTGTTGATGCTACTCCACTTTCTTTTGTTATATTCACTTTTACTGGTATATACGACAAATCATTACTTGTCGCTGTTATTTGCCACAATGTATACCCATTACTACTTAAATACTTTGTTTCGTTAGTCGTAAACACAATCTTACCTGTGCCTTCTAAACTGCTAAATAAATCTGAGGTCTCCTCTATAAAAATCGATTCTGTTTGTTTTGATACAAGTGTCGATGATGACTCAAGATTACAAGAAACTAATACTATGCCCGTTATCAGGCTGATAACAATTTGTTTTATAGTCATACATTTAAACATAACGCACTTTTTTAAAAAAACAATTTTTTGGGGAATTTTTTAAAAAAAATTACACTATATCGTTTTAAACCTTACGGATTATGTTTCTAAACTGCACTAGTTTACTTTAAAAACTGCACTAGTTTAGTTTAAAAACTACACTGATTTAGTTTAAAAACTACACTAGTTTAGTTAAAAAAATGCACGGGTTTAATTTAAAAACTGCACGGACTACACTTCATAATCAAGTGGACTACACTCTGTAATCCAGTGGACTACACTCCGTAATCCAGTGGATTATGAACTGTAGTCCACAAGGGTATGAATTACTGTGTTTCTAAAATAAAAAATTGGTCAAATTAAGTTTTTTCAAAAAAAAAGCTGCACGCCTATATAAAGCATGCAGCCATATTTTAGTTATTCTTGACTATTACTTACTTTTAATTACAGCCTGAGCACCTGCAAGACGAGCAAGTGGAACACGGAATGGAGAACATGAAACATAGTTAAGACCAAGCTTATAGCACAATGCTATTGAAGCAGGGTCTCCACCATGCTCACCACAAATACCAAGGTGTAAGTCACTCTTAACAGAGCGGCCTTTAGCTTCGGCAATTTCCATTAAAGCTCCAGGACCATCTTCATCAAGAGTTGCAAAAGGATCATCCTCTAAAACTCTCTGGTCAAGATAAGAATTAATAAACTTACCATAGTCATCACGGCTAAAGCCGAATGTTGTCTGAGTAAGGTCGTTTGAACCAAATGAGAAGAAGTCAGCAACTTTTGCAACCTTATCAGCAGAAAGAGCTGTGCGAGGGAACTCAACCATAGAACCAATCTGGAACTTAAGATTTGTACCACACTCTTTATTTACACTAGCAATTACTTCTTCTGCCTGAGAACGGATCTGTTCAACTTCTTTATATGTAACAACATTAGGAATCATGATACGAACATCATGCTTTACACCTTCTTTATCAAGAAGTGAAGTTGCACGGGCAATTGCTTCAACCTGCATTTCATAGATTTCAGGATAAGTAATTGCAAGACGACATCCACGGTGTCCAAGCATTGGATTGTGTTCATCAAGGGCTGAAACCTTTTGAGCAAGTGTTGCCTTATCAACTGAAAGTTTTTCGGCAAGTGAAGTAAGAAGAGCTTCGCTTTCAGCCTGGATAAACTCATTAAGTGGTGGGTCAAGCAAACGGATAGTTACAGGACGACCTTCCATAGTCTTGATAATTTCGTAAAAGTCCTTCTGCTGATAAGGAAGAATCTTTGCAAGGTTTTCTTTACGAGACTGTGTATCATCACTGATAATCATCTTCTGGAACGCTGTAAGCTTTGGTTCATCAAAGAACATATGTTCTGTACGGCAAAGACCAATACCCATAGCTCCAAAGCGGAATGCGTCTTCTGCATTTTTTGGAGTATCACCGTTTGCAAGTACATTAAAGCCCTTTACTGTTTTACCAGATGCAGTTGTGCGTACAGACTCATTACGTACTTCATCAGCCCAACCAAGGAATGTTTCAAGATCCCCTGAAATTGCAGCTGGTTTTACTGCAACCTGACCTTCGTAAACCTTACCTGTTGCACCGTCAATAGTGAGGTAGTCACCCTTTTTATATACTTTTCCGTTAACACTGATAGACTGGCTGTCTGGGAAAGTAACATCTGCACATCCACATACACAAGGTGTACCCATACCACGAGCTACAACTGCAGCATGTGAAGTACGTCCACCAGTTGATGTTAATATACCCTGAGCTACTGCCATACCAGCAATATCATCAGGAGAAGTTTCTTTACGAACTAAAAGAACTTTTTTACCATCCTTTGCCCACTGTTCAGCTTCGTCCGCTGTGAATACAATCTGACCACAACCTGCTCCTGGTGAAGCATTTAAGCCTGCAGCAATTTCAATTGCGTTTTTTACAGCACTGGCATCAAGCTGTGGTAACAAAAGCTGATTGAGCTGAGTTGGTTCTACGCGCAGTAAAGCCTGTTCCTTTGTAATAAGGCCTTCGCCAACCATATCAACAGCCATCTTAACAGCTGCAGCCCCTGTACGCTTACCGTTACGGCACTGAAGCATATAAAGCTTACCTTCTTCAACAGTAAACTCCATATCCTGCATATCGTGATAATGCTTTTCGAGACGGTCACGAATTTTGCAAAGTTCGTCATAAATTGTTTTATTTGTCTTTTCAAGCTGAGCAAGCTTTTGAGGTGTACGGATACCGGCAACAACATCTTCACCCTGTGCATTCATAAGATACTCGCCCATAAATACATTTTCACCAGTTGATGGATCACGGCTAAAACATACACCTGTACCAGATGTCTCACCCTTATTACCAAATACCATTGCCATAACTGTTACAGCTGTACCTTTGAGGGCACCTTCTTTAATATTATTGAGCTTGCGGTATTTTATAGCACGAGGGTTGTTCCATGAGCCAAATACAGCACCAATTGCTCCCCACATCTGCTTTTTTGCATCCTGAGGAAACTCTTCACCTGCTGGTTTACGATCTGAAGATGCATTTTTATACATCTCCTTATATTTTGTTACGATTTCTTTAAGTTCTTCAGTAGTAAGATCTGTATCCTGCTTGATACCACGGTGTGACTTTACTTCATCAATGATTTTTTCAAAGTTATCATGGTCAACACCCATTGCAACATCACCGTACATCTGAATAAATCTGCGGTATGCATCCCAGGCAAAACGCTCGTTACCTGTTTTTGCAGCAAGACCAAGAACAGCTTTATCGTTAAGACCAAGATTAAGAATTGTATCCATCATACCAGGCATTGAAATTGCAGCTCCTGATCTGACTGATACAAGAAGAGGATCACTTTCGTCCCCAAGCTTTTTGCCCATTGTCTGTTCGAGCTTTGCAAGGTATGTATCTACTTCACTGGCTAAAGATTCTGGATAGTTTCTGTTGTTTTTGTAATATTCCTGTCATACATCTGTTGAGATTGTAAAGCCAGCTGGAACAGGGAGACTTAATGGAGCTTTTGCCATCTGTGCAAGGTTTGCACCTTTACCACCAAGTTCAGCTCTCATGCTTTCATCGCCTTCAGCGTCTCCGTTTCCAAAAAAATAAACGTATTTTGTCATTTTTGATATGCTACATAAATCCTTTTCTTTTTGTTATGTAGTTGTCCTCCTAATATAATTCTCTGTTATTATTATATTAAGGTCACTTTGTAGAATAACGCAACGTTTTTTTTTATAAATCTGTCGTTTTTTTACAAAAATACAGAAATATATCACTTTTATTACCTTGGTGTCAAAAAATTAACGTCTAGCCACTACACCAGATAATCTTTTTCAATGTTTTTTAAAGCAGAAAATAAATGGTCCCTCCCCTTTGGAACTCCTTCACACAACATAGCAAGCTTTTGCTTTGCAATTTTTCGGTCACTGTTCTGCTGATAGTTACATGTACATGTAAAACCTAAATATCCGCCCTCTTTGGCATGATCTATGATAATATCCTCTGTTGCATAACATAACGGTCTTATAACGTGCAGTGGATATTTTTCATACTGTATTACAGGAGGCATAGCCCTCAAAACCCCCTGATTGAGGGCATTCATGATAACTGTCTCCAAAATATCATCTTTATGATGTCCTAAAGCGATTTTATTGTAACCGTTTGCAAGTGCATATCTTAAAAGCTCTGTACGTCTTTGTGTCGAACACCAGTAACAGCTCATTTTAAAGCCAGGCTTTACCCTTTTTAGAATATCTACATCTATTGATTTATAATCACAGCCCCATCTGTCAAAAAGCTCAACAATCTGCTGAGGTATTGCACTAGCAAAATCTGACTTTATATTTAATGCTGTAAACGTAAAATTACTTGTCTTGCGTTTCTGGCGGTTTGTAAAGTACTCGATTAATGCTGTACTGTCCTTACCTCCTGAGGCTCCAATAAGTATTTTGTCCCCGTCATTTATCATGTGATAATCGTAATCTGCCTTATCAATGAGACTGTATAAAAATGGTTGACTCATATAAATAATGCTCCTGCAAATAACTTAAAAGTGATAAGTAGTGCTAAAAATAAAACATTCATTCCGGTAAAGTACAACATAAACAAACCTGCTTTACCTGTTTTTGTTGTGTATATGTTAAAGCTTATTAAGCTTGCAAGGCTTGCAACAAGGGTTCCAAGCCCTCCTACGTTTACGCCAAAAAGCAGCTCGGTAATGTTGTCTGTAAAATTATAAAGCATTAAGGTTGCAGGCACATTACTTATAACCTGACTTGCTGCTACAGAAACAATAAACTCGTGGCCTGCCATACAGTTTTGTAAAAAACTCTTTACAAAACTTATACTCTGCAGATTTCCGGTAAATATAAAAAAGAACACGAAAGTGAATAATAAATAATAATCAACCTTTAATAAAATTTTACGGTCTAAAACAATAAACAAAATTAATACTACTACAGCAAGAGCAGGCTTTGGTATAATTTTTGCCACCGATAAAAGACACAGAATAAACAAAACTGCATACAAAATCTTATATAAAGTCATATTGCTGTAAGCCTTTGTGTTACGGCTTCCAAAACCGCTGTTCATTGATTTATTGAGTTTTTTATCAGGGATAATCAAGATACAAAGCCCCAGTCCTGCTGCACAAAAAAGGGTATATGGCAATAGCAGCAAAATAAATGAAGTCAAAGTAAATCCGCTTTGTTCAAATAAAAAAAGGTTCTGGGGGTTACCTGTTGGAGTCAGCATACTGCCTGTGTTAGCTGCTATTGTCTGCAAAACAACTACATAACACAAAATCCATACAGGAACATTCTTCTGGTTGTGCAAAAGCATTATTGCAAAGGGTACAAATGTAATCAATGCTACATCATTTGTTATAAACATACTCCAGAAAAAGCACAGATAAACAAGTACTGCACAAAGAATTTTTAAAGACGAAACTCGCGAAAGGATAAATGAAGCAAACGAAACAAATACTCCGCAGCTTTCAAGAGCTCCTACAACAGCCATAAGTGAAAATAAAATACAAAGAGTATTAAAGTCTATAAAACTAAAATATTGTTTCGAAGGTGCATTAAAAAACACACTTATTAATGCAAAAAGAAAGGATACCACAAAAACAGTGTGGGCCTTTATGAATCTTATCAAACTGTTCATATTAGCCCACACTATATCACTTAATTTTTAAACTTAAAAGCCGTAATCTTCATCCAAAGATTTTTTTACAGGAGCCTGATAAACCTGGCTCAAAACTTCCATAGCATGAGAAACTGGTATAAACTTTATACCACTCTTTACATGATCTGGTATGTCATCAAGATCTTTTTCGTTAGCTTTAGGTATAAAAATTGTTTTAATACCGTTACGTTTGGCGGCAACTGTTTTTTCGCGCAGACCACCGATTTCCATAACATGGCCGGTCAAATCTAGTTCACCAGTCATTGCAACATTTGGTTTAACACACCTGCCGGTTAAAAGCGACATAAAGGTTGTAGCCATTGTAATGCCGGCACTTGGACCATCTTTTGGTGTTGCACCCTCTGGTATATGAAGGTGTATCGTATTGCGTTCAAACCAGCTTGGTGATTTAATTTTGTGCTCAATTGCGTATTGTTTTACCCAGTTCATTGCAATTTGTGCACTTTCTTTCATTACATCTCCCATCTGCCCCGTAAGAAGCAAGCCACCCTTTTCGCTCTGAAATGAAATAGATTCAATTAAAAGAGTGTCTCCACCCATACTTGTCCAGGCAAGTCCAATACATGAACCTGGTACATCTGCCTTTTTAATGTGACTTTCATCAAAGACAGGTTTACCAAGATATTTATCAAGATCTGGTGCATCAATTGTAAATACCTGCTCCTTAATATCGGTCAACATATCATCTTTTTCTAAAATCTTATAATCAGACAGTTTTTTGATATCAGCTGGTATACCTGTCAAAAACTGAGTAACAAGCTTTCGATGTATTTTATCAAGACACTTTTCATAGTTACGTACACCGGCTTCACGGGCATACTCCTGTGAAATGCGTAATAAAGCTGCTTTTGTGTACTTTACCTGTGCCTTACCAAGACCATTTTTTTCAAGATTTTTAGGTATGAGATATTTTTTTGCAATCTCAAGTTTTTCTTGGTCAATGTATCCTGAAAGCGAAATAATTTCGGCTCGGTCAAGCAGTGGCTCTGGTATTTTATCCAGAGAGTTTGCCGTCAAAATGAAAAATACATTTGAAACGTCAAATGGCAAATCAAGATACGTATCACGGAACGTAACGTTCTGTTCTGGGTCCAATACTTCAAGAAGTGCTGATGCAGGGTCTCCTCCTGAATATGAAGAGCCCATCTTATCGATTTCGTCTATCATAAATACAGGACTCTTTGATTTTGTAATCTTTAATCCCTGTATAATTTTTCCAGGCATAGCACCAACATAAGTACGTCTGTGACCTCTTATTTCAGCCTCATCTCTCACGCCACCTACGCTGAAACGATAAAAAGGTTTATTCATTGCTTTTGCAATAGAGTGTCCTATACTTGTTTTACCAACTCCAGGAGGTCCTACAAGAATAATAATAGATCCCTTGTTATCATTTTTTAATTTACGTATGGCAAGATATTCCATAATGCGCTTTTTTACATCATCAAGTCCATAATGATCTTTTTCAAGCACTTTATAGGCATGACTTAAATTATAGCTTTCGTTATCTAAACTGTTCCAAGGTAACGATGTGATAAGTTCAAGATAGTTGCGGGATATAAAATACTCAGATGAACTAGGATCCATGAGTGAAAACTTTTCAAGTTCTTCATACATCGCATCCTCTACATCTTCAGGAACATTTATCATGTCAATTTTATCTTTAAACTTATTGTACTCACTGTTTTTTCCGGACTCGCCTTCTCCAAGCTCGTCCATAATTACCTTCATTTCCTCACGTAAAAAATATTCGCGCTGATTTTTTTCAATCTTTTCGTTTAAATCATTTTGTATTCGTTTTTGTAAGCGGGTAAGTTCCTGCTCGCGCTTTATAAAAACTAAAAGCTTTGTTATGCGTCGTCTTACATTTGTAAGTTCAAGAATAGACTGAGCCTCTTCACTTGACATGTTAATCACAGAGGCAATAAAGTCTGTAATCTTACCACTATCTTTAATATTAACAAGGTTAACGCGCATTTCTTCTGAAATAAGAGGATTACCGTCACATATTTCCTTCATTTCACTGATTAATGAACGTGTTAAAGCTTTTACTTCAAATGAATCAGATTCTTCATCATCAAGATATTTTACAGAAGCTACCATGGGATCAAAGCTGTTCAAAACTTTGTCCACTTTAAATCTCTTTATAGTTGAAATAAATACATTAAGGCCACCTTCTGGCATCCTTATCTTTTTCAAAACCTTTCCGACAACACCAACTGTATACATATCATCCATGGTTGTTTTTTTCGAATCAGTTTTTTTAAGCAAAAGTCCTATGTATCCGTCATCATCGCATGCCTGCTGTATAGTACGCACATCAATAGGGTCGCTGAATATAAATGGTGTAAATACACCTGGATATACTATGCTTCCTACGAGATTTACTATGCGCAGCTTAGATGGCAGCATCTGCTCCATTGTAACAAGATTTTTTTCTACATCAATCTGGATTACATTATCCTCTGCATCTTCTGCTTCAGATTTTGTTTCTTCATCACTTTCAGACTCTGATTTATCTTCTGAAACTGTATTTATCTCGCTATTATTATCTGAATCTTTCTGAGCTTCGAGGATTTCGTCCCCACTCTTAGTCTCTAAATCATCATTATTGTTATTTTCTTTATCATTCATAGTCATATTCTGTAATATAATAATAATATAAACAAACGGCAATTAAAAAACCGAAATACTACAGCCTGTCCATAGCAGTTTCAATTATCAAAGTATCCTGATACCAGTCAATTCTTAAGCTAAACTGCCTCTCTGCATAACCTTCAGCTTCAGATTTTATCTTCCATACGGTTCCTGTCTTTAAAGACTCAGCTGGTACGTTTTTTATATCTGTCCACTTATTTTTGTAGAGGATGCTAAGCTTTTGTCTTGAACTTATATCTTCTAATGTCTTTGAGTCATATGCACTGCTTTTAACTGACAGTGTTCTTGACTCACGTCTTAACGACTCAAGAGAGATTGTTATTTGTTGCTCATCTGTATTAAAGGTCTTCCATATTACGTAAGGCCCAACTGCTACTTTTAGCCTATAATTTCCATGCTTTAAAAATACGGTTTTTGCCCCGTAAAGGTTATACATTTTATTTTCGTTTATCTTTTTTAACACACGGCGTGTATTTGCAACCTCAGGTATTTCGTTATTATCATCAATGAAAAAGAATGCTCTTACAGGCAAATCGGATTTTACACTTCCGTTTACAGGCAGCTGCATGCTTACACTTACAGGTGTATACCATTTGCGTAACACAGTCCTATGTATAAATCCATAATACCAGGCACTTCCCATGATAATAGCCAAAAGACAAAATACGCCGCATATTTTTGCAATTTTTATGAAAGGATTTTTTTTAGGTTCAAAAGCAGGGATATCAAACTGCTTTTTATAAACCACTGATTGCGCCAGAGCATACCTTATATCGTGCTGATCAAACTTTTGCAGGTTGCGCTTTATTATCTTTAATATAGGATCAACACTCTGATATCGCTTTGAAGGATTTGCTTTGAGCATGACCTTTATCATATGCTCAACAGACTTTGGTATTGTCTTATCTATTTTTCGAGGGCTTACATACTTTGCTTTTTTTATTTTTGAAAGGGTATCTTTTGATAAATTTGACGGAAAAGGTTTTGAGCCTGTTATAAGTTCATAAAGCATTACACCGATTGAGTATATATCAGCTCTGTTATCCACATTACGTGAATCTGTTATCTGTTCAGGAGACATGTAGGCTGGAGTTCCCAGTGTGGTTCCTATCTGTGTTAACGAATCATCAGCAACAGCTTCTTTTGATTTAGAGCCATTGCCCTCATTTAACTCGATAAGACTATCACTGGAAGCAATACCAAAATCACAAAGTTTGATTCCAGCGCGCTTTGAAATTAAAATATTACCTGGCTTAATGTCTCTATGAACAATACCCTTTGAATGGGCAAATTTAAGGGCAAGTAAAGCATCCTGCACAATTAAAAGAGACAGCTGCGTACCAAGTACAATCTGTTTTTTTAATAAATCGGATAACGACATGCCATCAACATATTCTTCAACAATGTAATGACTTGATCCTTCTATAAAGTAATCAAACAAGTGAACTATGTATGGGCTCTGCATATCAAGCAAGATTTGTGCTTCACGCTTAAATCGTTCTTTTACAATTGAATTATTACGTATGGTAAGTTTTTTTATTATTACATTTCGTTTTAATGAGGGATGAACAGCCTTATATACGCAGCCCATTCCTCCCTGAGCCACAAGTTCAACAATTTTATACTTTCCAATACTTTCTGGTATTTGTTCTGCCATATAAAACCTCAGATTAAATGATTATTTTAAATGAATGATATCGGTTTCTGCATTAAATACAGAACTCTTTCCAAGTATAACAACATTTTCCTGTGAAGGATTATGAATCTGTACAAGTTTTCCATTTTGCCGAAAAGCAAAGTCATTTTTTATAGCTCTATGTCCTGTAAACCACTTTGCAGACTGAGTATTTTCGTTTCCGATAAGATTAATCATTGTGTGATATACACTGCCATTTTGAGCTTGCCCATTACAAGTCCACGTTAAGCCTTCAATTACATCCGGGCTTTTTTTTATTATCTGTTCTCGTGTAAATGTACAAACAGGCTCTGCGTGTGAAACAACACAATTTTCAAAACATGCAGCAACAGGCAGTGCATGCTCAAAACAGCTGATGAGGTGAGGCAATGCATCCCCATAGTAGATGTGCATAAAAGCTTTTACCATGTTTCCTTCATCTGCATACTTATAAAATGCGTGGTCTCCACCATCATTTACATTCAAAATGTTTTCATGATTTCCTTTTAAAATATGAAAGCATTCAGGATATTTAGTTTTGAGCTTAAGTATCATCGTCAGTAGTGTAAGATTTTCGCCCATCTCATATTTCATAGCTCTTGAGGTATAATTTCCCTTTTTGAACTTAGCATACGAAGTAAACCATCTTTTTTTTTCTCTTGCTTCAGAGTGAAATATATCACCTAAACAAACAACACGTATCACACCTTTTTCGAGGGCATCCTTTACTGTATAGGGAACACAAGCCTTGGTATTTTTCAAATTTAACTTCAATAAATCATCAATAAAATACCATCGTCCATGAAGATCCGGAATAATTATCAAAGGCTTTTTTTCTTTATTAGTAAAATCTAATAAACCACCAGACTGCTCTCTGTACGAACAATCTTCGTTTTCAAGAATCGAAATACATTTATCCGTCAATAAGAGTAAATCATCATGGTTTGGGAGACGTATTTTTTGCAAACTATATATATCCTTACGATATAGACAGATTAACTGAACCAACTGTTATTTTATCACCAGGATTTAACCTGATATATTTTTCAGCCGGTATTTTTTTTCCATTAAGGTATGTTCCATTAGTGCTATTTTCGTCTTTTAAGAAATACGCATCTCTGATTTTTTGTATACAAGCATGAGTACGACTTACAAGCTTATTATCGATTACAATGTCGCTTTCTGTTGAACGTCCAATAGTCAGTTTTGCCACGAGACTTATTTTTTTACTGTTAAATATTAAATATGATGCCTGCTGTATTTCACCAATCTTTTCAAGGTGATGCCCAACAGGACTTGTTGTAGCTATTGTTTTATCCTGCATAAACGAAATTATATACCTAATTTTAGCTATAATCAAATTATTAAAAATGTTTAACGTTACTGTTGACAGTAACAAATTCCACTGCTATATTATTTATATGTTACTCCTAACAGTAACATATAAAAATCAGGAGATTAAAAATGTCAGCACGAACAGATTCGATTTATTTTTCACTTCCATGCGACCGATATACACCTTTCTCTTTAGCACGAAAGATAGGAGCAAAAGCAATACTTGAAAGTGCAAGTTTTGCCAGAGGCAAAGAACGCTACTCAATCTTAATGACAGAGGAAGCCTTTCACATTATCCAGGATGATGAGGGTATTGCCTTTATTATTGATGGAAGAAGATTACCCTTCAATGGAAAAAACGAAACTGGTGAAACTATTGCACCAGGAAGCCGTGTCTTACATACACCTGATATTCTTGATGCGCTTTTGTATATTGCACAGCAAAATGATTTGTCACACATAAAGACTGAAGACGGCTCATTAGTTCCAAACTCGATTCCGGTACCAGCTTCTGGCCTGGGCTATTTAAGCTATGAGTTTTGTGCTAGATGTGACACGATAACATTAGCTCCTCAAACAGATGAGCTTCATATCCCTGAAAGTGAGTTTATTGCAGGTCATTTATACATTATTTTTGATCATTTTACTGAAAAACTTCATGTATTTGCATTGAACTACAACGAACATCAGATTGATTTGGATGCTGCTGTTGAAAAGCTAAAACGCCGTCTAAACGATATGGACTTTAGCTATCTTGAGCCGCCTGAACAAGCACAGGAAGTTAAAACAATCACTGACTTAAAACGCAGTGAAGAAGAATACAAAGAAAAAGTAATTGAGTTAAAAAAACGTATTGTTGCAGGAGATTTATTGCAGGCAGTTCCTTCAAGACGATTACAGCTTGAGTGTGGTAACAGTGCACTTGAAATATACAGGCGACTCCGCTCTGTAAATCCATCTCCTTATTTATTATATCTTGACTTTGGCGAACGACAGCTTATCGGATCTTCACCTGAAAGTCTTGTCAGAGTGAGAGATGGTATTGCCTCTATAAGACCTATTGCCGGTACAAGACGAAGAGGAAAAAACAATGCTGAAGATGAACTTTTGAAGCAGGAACTCATTAACAATGAAAAAGAAAAAGCTGAGCATCTTATGCTTGTTGATTTAGCTCGTAACGATTTAGGCAGAGTATGTGAAAACGGAAGTGTAAATGTTGCCCGCTTTATGGATGTAGAGCTTTTTAGCCATGTAATGCATATAGTTAGCGATGTGCAAGGAAAAGTAAAAAAAGACTTCAAGCAGATACAGGTATTAAGGGCTGCTTTTCCTGCAGGTACTGTTAGCGGAGCCCCAAAAATTAATGCAATTCAAATTTTAAGTCAACTTGAAAAAACAAAACGCCGTTTTTATGCAGGTGCTGTAGGATACATACAAAGCAATGGGGATTTAGATTTTTGTATAGCCATTCGATGCGCACTCAAACAAGGAAAAACATGGTCACTACAGGCCGGCGGAGGTATTGTTTACGACTCAGATCCAGACCGTGAATGGGAAGAAACAAATGAAAAACTTGGAGCATTGAAGGCTGTTCTTGAGGGAACAAAAAAATAGATAAGCAGAAAAAAAATCAAAGAGAGGAAAATTATGATAGCATTTATTGATAACAAAGATTCATTCACATTTAACATTGTTCAATCATTAGAAAGAGTAAGTGGCCAGGAAGTAAAAGTTTTTAGATCAGAAGAATGCTCAATCAGTGATATCGAGCAGGCAAAACCAACTCACCTTATTGTAGGTCCAGGGCCAGGCTCTCCCTCTACAGCAGGAATTTCTGTTGAAGCAATAAAATTTTTTGCAGGTAAAGTTCCTATCTTAGGTATCTGTCTTGGACATCAGTCTATAGGATATGCGTTTGGAGCAAACATTGTAGGAGCAAAAAATATACGTCACGGAATTGTAGAGGAAATGAATACTGACGGAAAAGGCCTTTTCCGTATTATTGGGAAAAAAGGCAGTTTTACACGATACCATTCACTTGTGATCGAAGAAGCATCTTTAAGTACTGACTTTGAAGTAACAGCAAGAGCCATGGATGGTGATATTATGGGAATACGTCATAAAACACTTGAAATCGAAGGTGTTCAATTTCATCCAGAAAGTATCGCTTCTGATAAGGGCGATGAACTTTTTAAAGCTTTTCTTAATTATCGTCGAGAGAATTTACCAGTATCAGCATTATTAAATCAGCTTATGGCTCATAAAGATTTATCTGAAGATCAGGCTGCTTTGTTTATGGAGTACCTTACAGATGGTACATTAGACGAAAAAGTAACTGCAGCTATGCTTATGGGTATGGCATGCAAAGGACCTGCAACAAGTGAAATGATTGGATGTGCAAAGGTTCTTTTGCGTAAAAAAAAGTGTTTTCCATATGACTCAACAGGCCTTGCTGAAATAGTAGGAACAGGAGGAGATGGAAAAGGCAGTTTTAACATTTCCAGTTTATCAGCACTTGTTGCAGCTAGCTGTGGACAGCCTATGGCAAAGCACGGAAACAGAGCGGTATCCTCAAAGTCTGGTTCTGCAGACTTTTACGAAAATCTTGGTATCAATATAATGGCAGATCCATCAAAAACGGCAGAGCTTGTAAAAAGGACAAACTTTGGGTTTTTGATGGCTCCTGTATATCACTCAGCAATGCGTTTTGCAGCTCCTGTACGCAAAGCACTTGGCGTAAAAACTATTATGAACATTTTAGGACCTCTCTTAAATCCAGCCGGAGCTGAATATGAAGTTTTAGGGGTATACACTCCAGATCTTCTTGAAGACTATGCACATGCTGCAAAGGCCTTAGGGGCAAAGCGAGTAATGGTTATATGTTCAAAAGACGGCTATGATGAAATCAGCCCTGTAGAACCTACATATGTATATCAGATTGACGAAAAAGGACGCGAAAATAAATATGTCATCAATCCTGCTGATTTTGGTATTGAAGGCTGTGATGAAGAGGAACTTGAAGGAGGGTCTGGTAAAGAAAACGCTCAACTTGCCATGGATATACTTACAGGAAAAGGTCGTAAAACAATTAAATGTGCTGTATGCCTTAACACAGCAGCAGTTTTGTACCTTGGTGGAAAAGTACACACATTAAAGGAAGGCTATGCAATGGCTATTGATGCAATAGACTCAGGTAAAGTACTTGCAAAACTTACACAAATACAGCAGGTTTCAAATGAACTGTCAGCCTAATAAAAATAAAGATATTTTAAGCACAATTATTCAAGGCCGAAGTAAAATCATAGCCGAAAAAGGATATTCCTTTGGCTATGATATACCTGTAAAAAGGCAGAGAGCAATACATCCATTTTTACAAAGAAAAGGAGTAATACTCGAAGTAAAAAGAGCTTCACCAAGCAAAGGAGATATAGCACCTGATCTAGACTCTTACAAAACGGCATACACATACAGTGAAGCTGGCGCAAGTGCAATAAGTTGCCTTACTGAAGAAAACTTTTTTAAAGGTTCATTGTTAGATCTTATGAACGTCTGTAAAGCAGTTGATGACTATGAAAAAAACACAGGTAAACAGGGACCTGCAGTTTTGCGAAAAGATTTTTTACTTACAGAAGAAGAAATCGAAATTGCATACAGAGCAGGCGCTGATGCTGTTCTATTAATAGCACGCATTCTTGATACAGATAAAATTGTAAGTATGGCAAAAAAATGTCAGTCACTTGGAATCTCCGCCTTAGTCGAAGTACGAAAAGAAGAGGATATACAAAAGCTAAAACATATAATGGAGAGCATAGATCATCGATACATTCTTTGTGGGGTCAATTCACGGGATTTAAAGGATTTTTCTATTGATACGCTGATTCCGTCTCAAATGTTGTCCTGTATAAAATCTCTTTCAACTGATACTAGAGTCACCTTTGAAAGTGGAATATTAACGCCACATTCAGCAGCTTTGGCAGGGGCAATGGGATTTGATGCAATACTTTTAGGTGAAGCTGCTGCAAAAAATCCAGAAAGAGCAAAAGATTTTACAAATGCTTTTATAAGAACGGACTTAAATAACGCAGGACGCTTTTGGAATGACTTTGCAGCCATTGCAAAGAGCAAAAATAAAAAGCCTGTGGTAAAAATATGCGGAATCACAAATGAAGAAGATGCTCTCCTTTGTCAGGAATGTGGAGCCGATATTTTAGGTTTTATTTTTTGGGACAAAAGTAAAAGATGTACAAATAAAGACTTTATAAAACAAATACGTCCCAAAATTAAATGTAAAATGACAGGTGTAATTGTAGATAAAGATGATAAAATGGCACAACAGGCTTTCGAACTTGTCAGACAGGGATATCTTGATGCAATACAGTTTCATACACAGCAAGTCCCATTCATAGATGAGAGCGAGTATTTTGATATACCAAGATACGGAGCAATAAACCTGACTAATCAAAACGATTTGGAAACGTTGCATCAGTATGTAAAAGACGGACAGCCACGAGTTCTAATAGATGCCAGAAGTGGAGATAAAATCGGTGGTACAGGTAAAACAATTGATAGAGAACTTGTACTAAAAGCAAGTTCCATATCAAAACTTTGGCTGGCTGGAGGTATCAGTGCTGATAACGTACAGCAAATAATTGATGATTATAACCCAGAACTCATTGATTTAAGCTCCAGACTCGAAAAGGAACCTGGTATAAAAGATCACTGCAAGATAAAAATGTTTTTTGAAAAATTAAGAGGATAAATATATGGCACAGTCGAATAACGGATTTTTTGATGAATTTGGTGGCAAATACGTTGCTGAAGTATTACGAAGACCATTAGATGAGCTTGAAATTGCTTTTAGGGAAGCTATGAATGATGAAGCATTCGTAAAAGAACTCGAAATTATACAAAAGGACTATATTGGTCGTGAAACACCGTTACTTTTTGCTGAAACAGCAACAAAGCTTTTAGGTGGCGCACAAATATATATTAAACTTGAGGGACTTGCCAATACAGGGGCACATAAAATAAACAATGCAATCGGACAATGTCTGTTAGCAAAAAGAATGGGAAAAAAAAGAATCATTGCAGAAACTGGTGCAGGGCAACACGGTGTTGCAACAGCAGCTGCTTGTGCAAAACTTGGACTTGATTGTACTGTTTATATGGGCGAAGTTGACGTACGACGCCAACAGCCAAATGTTGCCGCAATGGAAATGTATGGAGCTAAAGTACATGCAGTAACATCAGGAAGCAGAACACTCAAGGATGCCGTAAACGAAGCAATGCGCGACTGGGCTGCAAATCCTGATACAACACACTATGTTTTAGGCTCAGCATTAGGTCCTGCTCCATTTCCTGATATGGTCAGAGAGTTTCAAAGCGTAATCGGTAAAGAAGTAAAAAAACAAGCTCACGAAAAAAAACTTGATGTTGAAGCATTAATTGCCTGCGTTGGAGGAGGTTCTAACTCAATTGGATTTTTTGCACCATTTATCGATGAAGACAAACCTCGTTTAATAGGTGTTGAAGCAGGTGGCATTGGACCTGGCATTGGAGAAAATGCGAGCAGAATGACAGGCAATGCTAGCCGTGACGGTATTTTGCAAGGATATAAATCAAGATTTTTGTTAGATGAAGACGGACAGGCTCTTCCCACAAGATCAATCAGTGCAGGACTTGATTATTGTGGTATTGGACCACAACTTGCCTCACTTGGTAAAAAAGGAAGAATTGAGTTTACTTCAGCATTAGATAAAGAAGCTCTTGAAGCTGTAAAGTTTTTTGCTAAAAACGAAGGTGTACTTTTTGCAATGGAAAGCGCACATGCTGGAGCAGAAGCAATAAAACTTGCCCCTACTCTTCCAAAGAATAAATCAATTATTATCAATATGAGCGGCAGAGGTGATAAAGATATCTTTATTACTTGTCCAGTATTTAGACCTGATGAGTGGAAACAATTTTTAATAAGTGAGCTTGAGCGCTTAAATGATAGTAAAGATATACACGAAGCAAAAATCATGAACAAATAGAAGGAATACATATGTCAAAAAAAATAAAACTTATGAGTCATCTTATTGCAGGATATACAACTGATGAAATTTCTTTTACAGTAGCAAAAGCTTTGATTGAAGGTGGAGCTGATATTCTTGAAATTCAACTACCTTTCAGCGACCCAAGTGCAGACGGTCCAGCAATACAAAGTGCATGTACTGAAGTACTAAGTAGAAACTATAAAACACAAGATGGTTTAAATCTTATAAAAAAAATCCACGATGCATTTCCTCTCGTTCCTATTTATTTAATGAGCTATGGCTCCCTTATCTATACACCTGGTGTCAAAGAGTTTTGTAAAAGAGCTTCGCAGTGCGGTGTAAAAGGTATGATTATTCCTGATTTGCCATTTGATTTTGATGAAGGTCTTACTCAGGCATGCAAAGAAAACGACATGGAAAATATTCCCGTAGCAGCCCCAAGCATGAGTGAAGAACGACTCAATAAAATGGCAAACGCAGGATTCAAATATATATATGCTGCCTTACGTACGGGTATCACAGGTACAGATACAACAATAGACAAAAGTACAATTGACTTTATAAAAAAAGTTGGACAGGGAGGAAGTCTTGTATACGGTGGTTTTGGTATTTCAAATGGAGTCCAGTCAAAAGCTCTTGCTGATAACGTCGAAGCTGTTGTTGCAGGTAGTGTCTTTGTCCGTATCATTAAAGAATATGGAAATGATGCCAGCACAGTTTATGAAAAAATAAAAGAAAAAGCTTTAGAAATAACAGGACAAAAATAAAAAAAACAGAGCTGCCCTCTTTAAATATTATATTTTGACTCAATTACCAAAAAATTCTCTATATTGGGCAGCTCTTTTTTGCTAGCAGAACACTATGCCAAACAGTGCACCGGCAAATACTATAAATACAGGGTGAACCTTTGTCTTTAGCAGAGTAACCAATGTAACGACAAAAAACAAAAGATTAGGCAAAGATACCACAAGCCCTTTATTCCATGTTGTAATATCTGAAGCAACAAAAAGTGGCAGCACTGTAATCAATGAAATAATAATTATTTTACCAGCCGCAACAGCAATAACACCTGAGACAGCAGGTCTTAATGTCGAAAAAGCAGCTTTAACACCTGCCTTTTCAGAAAACTTTCCAAAAAACCTTGCAATTAAAATAATAATAACAAGCGATGGCAAAACCTCGCCTATTGTAGTTATTACACCACCAAAAACACCATATAGTTCTGTTCCAATATAGGTTGCCATATTAATACCAATAGGTCCCGGTGTTGATTCAGAAATAGCTACCATGTTAAAAAACTTATCATTATCCAAAAGGTGAAACTGATCAACCATAACCTGTTGCATTACAGTTATACCAACTTGACCACCGCCAATTGTTATAAGACCTATGTATGCAAAAACACCAATAAGGCAGAATAAACCTGCAGTTCCATGAGCATTTATACTATTAACAATATATTCCGTCATTATTTAGTTTCTCCCTTTTTATAATCCCCTCTGATCCCTGAAATAATTACTCCAATTACTGACGATCCCAGGATAATCCATATCGTGTTCACATTTAATACAAAAATCAGCAAGAAAGAAATGACAAACAAAACTGCCCCTGCAATGTTTTTTACAGATTTCTTTGCAAACTTATATACAGCACTTGTTAAAATAGCTGCAACGGCAACATTAACTCCCATCATTGCTTTTTGAACCCAAACAATATCTGCAAAGTTTCCTATACATAAAGCAATGATAGTTATTATAATCAGACAGGGAGTAACCATACCTAAAGTTGCAATACACGCTCCAAGAACACCAGCTTTTTTATGACCTACAAAAGTTGAAACATTAACTGCAATAATACCAGGAGTACTCTGTCCTATTGCAAACCAGTCCAAAAGTTCTTCTGAAGTAGTCCATCCTCTTTTTTCAACAAGCTCTGTTTCAAGAATCGGAAGCATTGCAATGCCTCCTCCAAAAGTACATAAACCAACTTTAAATAACGTACAAAACAATTGAATCAACACTTTTATCATAAAATATCCTCTGCAAAGCTAATTATATAAATAATCCTTATAATAGTCACTTACAGCAATTAATAAAAAAAAACTTAAATTATACTTATATTCTTTTGTATAATTTATATTTATTTATATTATATAGAGATTTTAGCATTTTTTTTTATTAAACCTTTACAACAGGAATTTTAAGACTTAAACTATCATTTAGAAAGGTTACAATATAATTAAAAGTTATATTGCAATTTTGATAAGTTACATATAGGAGGACTTATGATAACTTTCTTTGTTGCATTACTAATCTTAATCATAGGCTATTTTGTTTATGGAAAGATAGTAGAAAAAGTTTTTGCACCAACAGAAAACGCAACGCCTGCAATGGCAAATCCTGATGGTGTAGATTATGTTCCAATTTCAACTGCTAAAGCATTTTTGATTCAGCTTTTAAATATTGCCGGTCTTGGTCCAATATTTGGAGCTATTTCAGGTGCAATGTGGGGACCAAGCGTTTATATCTGGATTGTAGGAGGAACACTCCTTGCCGGTGCAGTACATGACTTTATGTCAGGTATGCTTTCAGTACGCAATGACGGAGCTAGTATCAGTGAAGTCACTGGTAAGTATCTTGGACCTATCATGCACACTGTAATGCGTATTTTCTCTGTAATCCTGCTCCTCTTCGTAGGTGTAGCATTTACAGCAGGACCAGCACAGCTTCTTAATACACTCGTGCCAGCATTATCAACAAAGCTTTGGATAGTAGTAATCATCCTTTACTATTTCTGTGCTACACTTTTACCAATCGATAAGCTTATCGGAAGATTCTACCCAATTTTTGGTGTACTTCTTATTCTTATGGCTCTTGGCGTAGGCATTTCAACTCTTGTAAACAGCGGTACCCGTCCAATGATGGAGATGACTCTTAAAAACCTTCATCCAGATGTTGCTGCTGGTGGTGTTAAACCAATATGGCCATTAATGTTCATTACAGTTGCCTGTGGTGCAATCTCAGGTTTCCATGCTACACAGTCACCAATCGTTTCTCGCTGTATCAAGAGTGAAAAAGAAGGTCGCAAGATATTCTACGGTGCAATGGTTGCTGAAGGTATTATTGCACTCCTCTGGGCTTCTGCTGCAGTTGCATTCTTCTGGGACAAAGACGGTGCCGGAACAGGACTTACAGCATTAAAGGCTCTTAAAGGTGGTGGATCAGCTTCAGTTGCAGTAATGTGTAAAGGCCTTTTACCTAGCTGGTTTGCAACACTTGCTATCCTTGGTGTAATTGTATGTCCAATTACTTCAGGTGATACAGCATTCCGCTCAGCTCGTATGACATTATTTGACTGGTTTAAGCTTGATGAAAAGAAGATCCCAGTTCGTCTTGCAGTTGCAGTTCCATTACTCTTCATTGGTTGGGTTATCACAAACGTTGACTACTCAATCATCTGGAGATACTTCTCATGGTCTAACCAGACTCTTGCTATGATTGTACTTTGGGCAGGAGCAGTTTATCTTGCAACAAACTACGGACCAAATCCAAACCGCTGTTGGCTCTGTGCAATACCTGCAACATTTATGTCTGCAGTAAGCATTACATACCTTATGTATGCTCCAGAATGTTTCAATTTCGGTTCAAAGGGTGTACAAGGACTTACAATTTCTTACGTTGTAGGTATCGTAGCTGCTGTTGTTTGTCTTATGATCTTTGTAATGACAGCATACCTTCATCACGATGCAAGTCTTGAAAGACAAAAAGGCATCTCAATCGGTCGCAAATAGTTACTGACAAAAAAAACTGTACTTCATTTGAAGTACAGTTTTTTATACCAAATATAAATTAAAAAACCATTAATAAAGTTCCAGCAGCAATAAAAACACAACCAGCTAGACTTTTTACAGTAAACTGTTCGTGTAAAAAAACAAAAGCTAAAACAAGGGTCAAGACAATACTCATCTTATCAATCGGTACAATTTTACTGACATTACCCATTTGCAATGCTTTATAATAACATAACCAAGAAAGTCCTGTCGCAATCCCTGACAAAATCAAAAATATCCAGCTTTTAGCACTAATATTAAACAATCCTCTTTGAGAGTGAGCTATAAAGACTATGAGCCATGATAAAACAACAACTACACATGTCCGTATAGCTGTTGCAAGATTTGAATCTACTCCATCAATTCCTACTTTAGCAAGTATCGAAGTCAATGAAGCAAAGACTGCTGAAGCAACTGCAAAAAATAGCCACATAAATATGCTCCGTAATTTTTAGCTTCTATTTTTAACCTGTTTTATTTTTTCTACCCGTTCTGAAATCTGCTCTTTTAATTCAGTAATCTGTTTTACTAAAACATCAATATCACTGCCTGTAATTTCAATTGAAGCTATATCACCATTACAGGCTTTTTCGTAAACGCTCATACCAATTTTTTTATAAATTTCTTTTATATCGTGTTCAAGCTGCTTAATTTCAACTTGCAAAACCCCCTGTTCTCCAAGATCTTTTACAGTATCCTTTGCCTGAGCAGCAGCCTTTTTACCCTTTGTAAGTCCGAGCTCTACATATTTTTTAAGTTCATCTTTAAATGCCATATACTCTCCTTTTTTATATTCGTCGTAGAGCAACAAGAGTTAAATCATCAAGTTGCTCATCCTCTTTCAGGTACCTATAATTTATATAATTTTCACTACCTTCATCAACTGTTTCACTACAATAATATGCATATCCAGAAAAATACTTTTTCAAAAAAGCATCTATCTTTCGGTCTACAACAACAGTATCATTTTCGCTGCACTCATTATCCTTTACAAATCTAAAAACTTTTTCCACAGATATTAAAGCTGTTATTGCTTCTTCAATTGTACCTTCACAATGTGAAAAGTCAAAGACTAATTGCTCATCTATTGGGTCATCCAGTTTATTTAGGACATACTTTGCTTTACTGAAAACACACTCAATAATGTCTTTAATGCGATCTGTTTCAAAAAGTTCAACATGACCTTCTACCTGCATAAAGTTTTTATCTCTGACCTTACGGGTTGCCTCTTCAATACCGTCAGTATACAAAAATAAAATATCATTCTTTTTTAGTACAAACTTTTCAACGCCAAAACCGCCCTTCATATCAACCAAATCAGAAGGCAAAGGTCCTGCTGCAGGAGTCTGCATTAACGTTAAGGTCAAAAACTTCATTTTTAAGCTATCATAGTAATGGACAATATTATCCCCTGCATTACACATGTATACATCCCCTGTATCACTGTTTACCAGTGCTACAAGCAATGTTGCAAATTTTCCCTTTAATCCTAACGATTCTATAAAATCATTTATTTGTCTTACAAGTACGTCAAGCTTTGTCCCTTTAGACTTGAATGTCCAGTTCTCAAAATATTTGCGGAACAATGTTGCAACAACAGTCATAATTAAAGCTGCAGGAACACCATGTCCAGAAGCATCACACTTAATTACAACATACCATGGATTTTCAAGTTTTTTATAATCAAAATAGTCACCACTAACTCCTGATGCACCTTCATAATAACCATAAAACTTAAGGGTGCCATCATTTATGACAGAAGTTGTAGCCTTACCACCTTTTACAGACGACAACGGTAAAAAGGTTTGCTGAACAACTTTACCATCCATTAAAAGTTTTTCATCCATAGCAGCCTTTACAAGCCCCCTTGTCATGTCATTAACAGTCTCACATAAAAGCCCTATTTCATCATTACTTGTTACTTCAATCTCATGACCAGACAGTTTTTCTTTATTCTTTGTTTCACTGATTTTTGATACATGGGTAACAAGCCGTGTCACAGGACGAACAATTACAGTAGACACAATCAAAGATCCTATAGAGCCTATTACAACAGCAACAATGGCAACAAGCAACGCAACAAAAACGATACGTTTTCGCTCTGCATCCACAGTTTCAATAAGATTTTTTGTTGACACATTCATCAGAACAACAGCACATGCATAATTTTTTGTACTCTGCTGCTTATAAAACACAGGCTTATAAAAAGTATATTCAGTACAACTTCGATCAAGATTCAGCTCATCAAAAACAGGATATGAAACAGTATTTTTATCAGACAACATTTCAAGCTCTTTATTAATTCGGCTTTGTATAACCTTTCGCTCATCATCTAAAGCTTTTAATGACTCCATATCTGAAGCAGGTTCTGCCATAGCCTGTGCAATAAGCATATTGACCTGATCATTCAGATCACTAACTTTATCATTTATCTCACTAATTAACGGTTCAAACCGTCCATTTATTTCTGCAATATTATCCCCTGTTAAGCGGGTTTTACCCTGTAAATAATCATTGCTGTCAATTTTTGATTTAATATTTTTATCATTAGTCGCCCATATGTAATCAAAGTTTGTATTTTGAGACGAACGTGGCAGAGCAGTTATTGTAGCGTATATAATATCATCAAACGCATCAGTCTGATTTGGAAGTGAACTTATCTCTGTATCGTTTTCTGCTGGAAGATATATTTTTACACTAGAAGAAACACTTTGCATCAATACATTTACCCGCTGTAAAAGTCCTTGTGACAAAGTCTTTTCCTGCGTTCGTGACATCAAATAACCTAATGGTAAAGAGACAAGCAAAACAATCATAAGCACAAGCATACCTGTAAAGAATACTAACTTAACTCTTAATCCAAGTCCTTTATGAGTTAAAGCTACAGCTTTAGCTCTGTTTTTTATGCTGCTCATATTTGATTTTCCCTCCAATAAAAGCTTAACATCTTTACTAACTGCAACACTTTCAACTACTGCTTTACTAAGCGCTAAGGAAGCGGCAAAAGCGCCAGACAAAAACAATGCACACAAAACGAATATCATAATAACAGATACATTTATCTCATATCTTTTATTATGAAGCGAAACAGTCCATTGTCCCTCATATTCATAGCGGCTAAACTTTTTTACATTACCATATTCTTTTACATCAACAGTACTTTTGCCAAAATAGATACCTCTGTCCGTATGTAAAAGACCAACATGGTAAAGTCCTTCTTCAAGGTCAGCAACAGATATACCTTTTATAAACTCATCTGATTTTACATCGTAGTCATTATCTTTTATGTGTAACACAACGTCATAAGGCTCTATACAGTCCCTATCAAGATAAATTTCTGAAACAGTTCCATCATAAGTAAACCCCTTGCCTATGACAGATATATCCATAGTACCAAAGTCATCTACAACACTTGAAACAGCAGCTATCAAAGTCTCTGCTCTGTATTTATTTAAAAGTAAAGTTACACATGCAGGTTGACTTATGTTACCAGCATCATCTACAGCACATACCGAAAATACATACAGTCCATTTATAAGATTATCATAAAAAGCTGAGGTCACTTTTCCCATATTACGCAGGGGAGTTTTTCCAGATTTTGCAATCCTATTTTTGTTGCGAGCTAAAAGACTGTTTACACTTTTATTAATTAAAGATGAACTCATCCTGATTGGATGACGTGGAGTATCATTAAGATTTTTTTCTATAGGACAAATGCCATTCAATGCCCAGGAAAAACCTGAAACATCATTATCCAATGGATTTTGTTTCCATTTTACATTTAAATCATTTGATTTTAAAAAACCATACTTATCTAAAGCTAAAGGATCAATAACAGGTTTATCAGGAGGAGTCGTGTCCCTTATAAATGAAACAACAGCACTTTCAGACCAGTTCATTACATTATCGCAAACTTTTACCTTAAAGTACCATTTACCATCTGTTAATGATTGCCCTGTAATATTTAAATTATCCCGATAGTTCATTATTATTTCATCAGGCTCATCTTCAAGATTCTGAGTAAGTATATATGAAAATCCAGCTATACCATTTTTATCATAAGGTAAAGTAACTTTTGCAGAATACTTACTCGCCGTTGACTTTCGCCCACTTTTAAATGAAACTGCCTTTATCGAAGGAACCTGAACAGTATGATCCTTTTGCAGTGTATAAATTACAGGATACCCATTATGGCTCTTTTTTTGCTGATATATTAGACTTAGTTCAGTCCCTGCTTTCTCAACAACAGGAAACACAAACTGAGCATCCATTGCCGAAGAAGTAAGCTGCATCTCATTCCACACAACTCCTTTTTTTAAAGCCATGTATACATCATCACTACCATTTCTGTCATCAAACCAGACTGCACACAAATTTTTATTTATCGAAAAAAGATGACATCGGTGAGCATTTGCACTGACTGAAGTATTCAGTTTTTTTACGCTGTTTTTAACAACATCACCATCGCTATTTAATTGAGCAAACATTATATCTGAAGTATTTACAGCAAGAGGGGACTTTTCCCAGGTAATATAAATACTATTGTCGTCTTTATATAAAAGCGGCCGTTGATTTTGATAATAATAAAAATCATCCTTATCTGACTTTAATAATATTTCATGATCACTTATTAAAAGTGGAGTACTGAGTTTTTTTAAGTCATCTGACGAGTGTGATGTATAAAGCTGTCTTGTAACAGTTTCTCCATCAGCAGATGTAAACTGAGACTGTACAACAATAATGCTTTCCCCATTAAATGACAAAAGATATGGTAAAGAAGGATTTACAAGATTACTAAAGGCTTTTACTTCAGAAAACTCTGTCCAGCTATAACCGTCTGTCGAAGTTGAACTTAAAATCTGTGTCGAAAACTTTTCATAACTCTCATTTTCACTGTTTTTTATAGTTGTACGGACATTTTCAGTAACAAATAAAACAAAACCACCATTTGAAAGGCTAAAAACTCTTGGTCCGACAATTTCATTTTTGGGATATCTAATTTTATAGTTTTTAAAATCAAAATCACTAGACTTTTTTGTATAAACAGACACTTCATTATCATCTGACAATACACTAAATAAAACGGTGCCGTCATCATTTATACATGCATAGTATATATCCGGTACATTTCCCCAAAACTTAAATGGACCGGCAAGACGTTTTGTCTCAGACCACCTATACGAGTCAGGTATTTTTTCCTGACTGCAAATCCATATTTCATTTGATTTTTCATCAATTTCTTCAAAAAATAATATCGCCTGATTATCATTGCAAACAACTTTAGGAAACTGTGAGTTCACAACTGTTATAGCTTCACTTTCATCCCAAAAAAACTGCTGAGTTTGACAAAACACATTTACAGAGATCAATAATACTACTAAAAACAAAAAAAACTTTTTCATAATGAAGCCTCAATACGCTTTTTTAAAGCAACAAGTTTTTTATTCGTCTTATTATTTCCTTTTGCCATCAACGACTGAACCATACTTTGTGCTACAAGAGTATTTCCCTCACTATAAATCTGAATAGCCCTAAGATACTCTTCATTATCTTCAGCAGATAAAATATCTGAAGCTCTGCTTCCCATCTGGCTTTGAATCTTCAATTTTAAATCAGATATCTTTCCATTACGAGGGTCAATTTTTAATGCTTCATTCAACTTTGCGATAGCTTTATTAAGTTCCTGTTCATTACCACCAGCTTTAGCATAAATTTTGTCTGCTTCATTATAAAGCTTTATTGCATTATTGCTTTCACTCTTTTTTACAGGTCTCATCTTTAAGCCAAGATCATACTCAACCTCAAGAAGCTGTTCCTTTAAACCAGGATAATCAGGATATATTTCACTTAAATCAGACAAAGAAGCATATATTCTCTGCTTTGTTTTTGCATTTGATGACGAGTAGTTTTTTTTCGCATCAGCAACTTTTTTTGCAAAAGTCTTGTCAAAAGCATTTTTATCTTCAAGCTGCTCAATCAAAAGTAAAAGATGGTTTACATCATGATTAATAGGATATGACTGCAGTAAGCCTCTAAGCTTTTCCTTTGCAAGTGAAAGAGTTTTTAACGCATCTTCCCTATTGCCACTATTCATTTGCTCAAGCCCAGTATTGTAATACTGTAAAGACAGGTTTAGCACCTGTGAAAACTCAGAAAACATAGTGTCCTTACCCTCGTAATATCTTCCAATTGTAGTTGATAAAGCTGCCGTAACAACACTTAAAATATAAGCCGTTTCCTCGTCCTCTGTAGTACTAACCTTTTCCCACTGACTCTTAGCCTGTTCAAGATACTTTTTTGCAAGTGCAAAATTACCGTCATAATACGCAGTCCAGGCATTTTTACGAAGTTCCTGTGCCTGAACTATAATAACTTTGCTCTGCTTGTTATTAATATCAATGGCAATAGAAACAAGTGTTTCTCTTTCTTTAACAATAGCCTCATCATATAACACAGCTAACGACTCGCTGTAATATTCATCTGCACTGTTCAATAAGGACCTTGCACTGTCGTAAGACTCTTTTTTTAATTGCTGTCTTGATCTCTCAACAGCATCTCGAGCAGAGTTTAAGTTTAGCCGAGCTATATTTATACGCTTTTGACAATCAACAGTAAGACTTGTATATAAATCTTTTAATGACTCAAGTTCTTTTATGACAACAATGATGTTTTTTTTATGTCCGTCATACTCATCAATATCAGAGCAATACTCAGTTCCATAGACAAGGCGTTTATCATACCCAATAAGAGTATTGCATACAGCAGTAATTTCACTAATATTCTGTTTAGAGTTATCAAATGAAATATCAGGCCGAAAATGTTCAGAACCTAAATAGCCTGTTCCACATCCGCTTGCAAAAAGGTTTTTACCGTAAAGCTCTTTATATTTATCATAAGAACTCACTGCATACTCATCATAAAAAGAGCAGAGTGTAAGCCAGCTTTGTTGTGTAAGCTCAAAGGATTTTTTGCATATAGCATCAACAACGTTATAATAAAAATCACTTTCAGCTTTTATCACAATCGGTATATACGATAGAGACGAATAACCAAGCTTTGCATTTGAAAAAAACTCGTAATGGGATTGATAAAACGAAATATCTTTTATAAGCCCCTCTTCATCATATGACTTAGACTCAACTTCTTTATTAATCATTACTAAAAGTGAAAAAGTTTTTTCACTGTCAAGACAAAGAGTTTTTATACTGTCAAAATCTGCACTCTGCACATCAATACGATTATAAAGAGACTGAACTTTTACACCTATGTCACAATAGGTTATTGCATTTTTTAGACTAGCAGATATTTTACCCTCATCTGTATAAGTCAATATATCATCACAATTTATATGCGAAGCAAATACTTCGTATTCCTTTTTTATAGCATCAGTTAGTGACTGCACTACCATGTTAAGGTTATCGCAATAAAACAAGTCCAGACTTGCAGCAATACTTTTGGCTCCAGCACATGCAAACGTGATATATGAAGTTTCGTTTAATGCAGGAAACTGAGCTAAAACACTTTTATCAAGTAAACTCAACTCATCATGACATTTTTTTATCTCATTACGCACATCTGCAAAGGCATAAAAGCAGTCTTCAAGATTTTTTACATCAGTATCAAAACTTTTAAATGACTTGTCCTTTACATCCTTAACAACAGCATTACTATAAGTTACGCAATTATTAAAAAGAAGCTCAAAACTCCTGCAGGATTTTTTTATGTTATTTATACATAAGTCAACAGAAGCTGTAAGATCCGGACTGTACATAATAACTTTTTCTTCAGGTCCATCAAATATAACATCAGAGTTCGACTTTTTCAAAGTCAGACCTTCTTCAAGTTTTTCAAGCCCCTTGTAAAACTGTTTTTGTGAGTACAGCATATTGCCAGAAGCAATTATCTGATTAATTTTATTTTTATAATATACAAGTCTTATTGAGCGCCTTGCATCATTAGTAAAAGCAGACTCAACATCTGACATATCAACTTCACTTGATTCAAGCATAGTGATTATCTGCATCTTATCATCATCCATAGACAAAAGAGCATCTTCATCATCACTAGTATCATCCATCATAGATACAAGCTTTTTTGCCTTTAAATTAAAGTCAAGTCTGGCCTTAATTATTTTTTTTATCCGCTTTTGTGCATTATCAAAATCATCGGGATTTTGCTTTAAGTACAAAGTAAGATTTTCAAGGGCTTTTGTATATTCAGTGTTTGTAATAAGCAAATCAATTTCTTTAAGGGACAAAGCAGTATCTTCTGCATATAAGTTACATACAGATAAAAACAGAGACAAATAAATAAGTATTAAAAAAGACAGTAAACGACTGTTAATAACAAACACCTGCTTTGTATACAATTAAGTATATAATTTATTATATATCATTTTTAATATAAATTTAATTAACTTATAAAATGTTATATAATAAGTAGACAGATATGAGTCTGATTTTTAAATTCCTTAAAAGAACGAGTTCAAAAGCTTATTGTACTCATTTTTTTTTACAGACTATAATATTATTTTCTCTGTGCTCACCTTTTTTTTCTCTTGAGCTAGCAAACAGTCAAAACAGTTTGTCTGATATATTTTACGCTAATCAAGATAACAACGAAGGCCAGACATCATTCAGATCTCTAAATATTCCGTCAGGTGGAAGAGCCGAAAGTCTTGGAGGTGCATTTACAGGAGTCTGTGATGACATAAGCTTTTTTGACTATAATCCCGCTGCAAGCTGCATACAAAAACAAACTCAGGCCGCAGTGTTTCATAATTCATGGATTGCAGATTCAGCTATGGAAACCCTAGCATACACAACCCGTTTTGATAATCTTGGATTAGGAGCACAGATAAAATGCTTTTACGTACCATTTTCAGAGTATAACCTTTATGGCACAAAACTTTCAGGCTCGTATTATAGTGAAACATCTGCAGCATTTAACATTTCATACAATTTTCTTGCTGGATACTATTTTAAAGGTATAGCAACAGGGCTAACAGTCCGTAATTCCTGGCGAAGTATCCCCGATTATGCTGATAACAGAACTGACACAATAATCAAAGGCTCAGGTCTCAGCCAGTCAGCTTATGCTTTAATGGCTGATTCAGGAATAATACTACAGTTTAACGCAGCAAAGTTTTATAGAGATCAAAGTCCAAACTTAAAAATCGGTTTTGCGGCCACTAATATAGGTTACAGCATGACAGGTTTTGGACAAACTATTATAAAAGATGATCCGCTGCCTGCAAAATTAAGTGCAGGACTATCATATAAACCACTTAGTTTTGTTCTTTTTTCAATTGAAGCTAAACACCCATTTAATCTTTATGACCTGAGCCAGCAATTTAAAAACTATTATGGGGCTGGCTGTGAGGTCATTATCACACAATTTTTTTCAATCGAAACAGGCTTTGCCTTGCAGGGAGCAAACCCTCGCATAAGCTTAGGTTCGGAGTTTGAAGTAAAAAAAGTTAAAATGTCTCTAAACTATACATTTGACTTAACATCAAGCTTTAACCCAGTAAATCATATAAGCCTGTGTGCAAAACTTTTATTAGGAGACAAGGGAAGAGGCTTAAAAACTCAAATGGCCCAGGAACACTATCTGAAAGGACTAGAGCTATACGCAACAGGAACCGAAGAAAATGTAAAAAAAGCTGTTGAAGAATGGAAGGAATCGCTAAAATACGACAAAAACTTTGACCCGGCTAAACAGGCACTTCAGGTCTCTCAGCAGATAATTAATGCCCTGCATGATATAAAATCATACGGGGTCATTAACTAAGCAAAACTACATTTTTTTAGAAAAAATACGATAGTTAATCCAAGGAAACAGCTTATGTTCCTTTTCAAGAGTAGTAAGCCACTCTGTACTTACAGTATTAGAACCAAGGGAATCAAACACAGTTGTAAAAGCCTTTACGTTTTCCTTAAATACCTTTGTTACGTACTCAGGATACTGCCCGTCATGGAGCATTCTTGGCCACTCACCGCTTTGAGCAAGTAAAAGCTCTTTTGCACCAAGATTCAAAAGTCTAACCTTTAAGCCTGTATCCTCAGGAAATCTACCTGAAAGATCAACCATTCTCTCACACATCTTACGGATATAACGAATCATCCATTCATTTGTGCTGTCAAGTAAATCTTCACCAAAACCAGAACCTGATGCAGCACCAGGGAAAGGTGTAATACGAGGTAAAGTAAACTGATTTGAAAGAAGATCTGAACAACCTGTATACTTATAGCCACTTGGATTGCGCAAAATATAATCCAAAAAGTCTATACCTTCAGCCCACTTATTGCCAAGTAACTCAGCAGGTATGGTACAAACTAACGAAACATTTTGCTCAGGCAAAAGAGAAGCTGCTTTTTCAAGCTTTTCAGCCTTTTTAGTAACAAAGCTCTGTGCATCCTTAACAAGCTGTTCATAAGCTAAAGTTTCATCATAAATCTTATTATCTTTTGACCAGTATCTGTATAAAGTTGAAACACGAGCCCCTGATGATGATAATACATCTGTAAGACTTTCACTTGGAAGCTCAAAGGCAATATCACGTTCCTGATCTTTATAAACATCACCTGACATAAAGCCGTCATCTTCATTTGTAATATCTTCAGGTGTCTCAGGATCACGACCAAACACTACAAGAGAATTGCGACAGCGTACTGGTGAAAATATACCTGTATCAACAGTATCCTGACTAAAAAGGATACTTGATGTATCAAGGATTGTATAGTTAATGCCGTATGAGCGTACAACCTTTTCAATACCATTATCATAACCCATATAAGGTAACCAGAACCCTTCCGGCATACTGCCAAAAAAGTGTCTGTGAGAATGAAGTCCTACTTCAACCTGAGCATTTAACACCTCAGTTAAATCCTTATAGTGTGGTAAATATCCGTAAGTACCAGCGGTAGCCAAAAGCTCTATATAACCTTTTTTTGCAAATTCAGCAAACTGTTTAATAAGGTTCTGATTGTAAACCTCTGTAAAGTCATACTTGTTTTTTTCAGCCTGATTAAGACATTTGATTGCATTTTCCTGAAGACGAACATCATATTTACAGCGTTCTACCTCTTTTTTACCTAATGCAATACGTCCATCAAGCCACTCAATATATTGTTCCTGGATTACAGGATCAGAAAACAACTCACATAATACAGGTGAAAGAACAAGTGCAATTTTAAAGCTTACGTTATCTTCTTCAAGTTTATGAAAAAGGTTAATCAATGGCAGATATGTATCTGATATTGATTTAAAAAGAATATCATTTTCAACAATATAATCTTTTTCAGTTTTTATAGAATGAGAGATGTAACCCTGATGTCCTACGACAACTAAAACTAAGTTTTTTTCCTGCATTTTTACACTCCAGTTTTTTTAATTTGAAAAAGATTGTCTATGGTTTTCGTAATTTCGCTTTAATAAGGATCTGATACCTGATAACTCCATTACAGGTGAAACATCAAGTTCCATACCAGGATAAGAGTCAGTCAAAAGATTTGAACCTGAAGGAATAGCAATCTTTTTTGAGACTGCAAGATTATCAGATGGTTTGCCATTAAATAAAGCAACCAGGTCAACACGGAAATATTTTCGTCCAGGTGAAAGCATAATGTACTGCTGTCTGTCCTGAAGCGTTATCTGAACATCAAATGACTCAACTGGAGCATTAGAAACCTCATCATCGAAGAACGAAACTCTTAAAACAAAACCATTAAACGATGGGTTTGATGTAACATCCGTAAAGGTTACTTCTTTTATATCCCAATAAACATATACCCATGCAGGATTACGTAACATCGCAACAATTTGAGTTTCATTGTAACCAGCAGGAAGATTTGTATTACTATCTAAATCTTCTTCTCCATTTTCTGCAATCATCTCTTCTTCCGAAGGATCCTGCTTTAATTCTTCAGCTAGCTCAAGTAATTCGCCAATTATAAAGCGCCTGCTCAAATCATCTGGTATATCAAGACCATAATCATCAGCTAAATCAATTAAATCTGCAGAAGAAAGTGTTTCTAAATAAGAAAGTGTTAATAATTTATTTTCCATATCCCTTTTTTATAATAGTCTTGAAAAATCAAATAAAAGTCAAGAGTTAAGTATGTTTAAAGTATTCGGATTTTATACTTTCAGCTTAAAATATAAAGCTGATTCCCCATTTTTAAGGGAATACTAATCATAAAAAAAGCCCCGGGGTAACCCCCCAGAGCCTTTACATCAGTATACTGATTACTTCTTGAAACCTTCAGCAACAGCTACTGCACAAGCTACAGTACAACCAACCATTGGATTGTTACCCATTCCCATAAAGCCCATCATTTCAACGTGAGCTGGAACAGATGACGAACCTGCAAACTGTGCATCAGAGTGCATACGACCAAGAGTATCTGTAAAGCCGTATGAAGCTGGACCTGCAGCCATGTTATCTGGGTGAAGAGTACGACCTGTACCACCACCAGAAGCTACAGAGAAGTAGTTTTTACCAGCTAAAAGACGTTCCTTTTTGTATGTACCTGCAACTGGATGCTGGAAACGTGTTGGGTTTGTTGAGTTACCAGTGATTGAAACATCAACATCCTCGTGCCACATGATTGCAACACCTTCACGTACATCATCAGCACCATAGCACTTAACGATGAGACGGTCAGGATTGTTTCCGTATGGAACTTCCTTAACAATTGTAAGAGCCTTGTCTGTACCATTTCCGTTGAAATAGTCAAACTTAGTCTGTACATATGTAAAGCCGTTAATACGGCTGATAATCTGAGCAGCATCCTTACCAAGACCGTTAAGGATAACGCGAAGCTTGTTCTTACGAACTTTGTTTGCGTTAGCAGCGATCTTAATTGCACCTTCTGCAGCTGCAAATGACTCGTGTCCAGCAAGGAATGCGAAACACTGTGTTTCTTCAGAAAGAAGACGAGCACCAAGGTTACCGTGTCCGATACCAACCTTACGGTCATCTGCTACAGAACCAGGTAAACAGAATGCCTGTAAACCGATACCAATTGCAGCAGCTGCATCACTACCTGTAATACCACCGGCAGCCTGTCCCTTTTTGATTGCAATAGCTGAACCAAGAACATATGCCCACTTAGCATCTTCAAAACAAATCTGCTGAGTAGACTGACATGTTTCATATGGATCAAAACCATGCTTTTTACAAAGCTCGCGAGCTTCGTTTAATCCAGCTTCACCTTCAGCAAAGCCATATTCTTTAAGAGCCTTATTAACCTGTGGGATACGGCCTTCATAATCTTCAAATAATGACATATTGTTATTCCTCCGTATTCCGACTACTCTTTACGAGGGTCGATAAGTTTTACCATACCCTGATCTGCAGTTACACGACCATAGTGTGTACGAGCACCAGCAATAGCTTCTTCAGCAGGTTTACCAGCTTTAAGAGCATCCATAAGCTTACCAAAGTTAATACAGTTGTAACCGATAATCTGGTTATCAGCATCGATTGCACATGTTTCAACATAACCTTCTGTCATTTCGAGGTAACGAGGACCTGTCTTGCGTGTAGCAAACATAGTACCAACCTGTGAACGAAGGTTCTTACCAAGATCTTCAAGAGAAGCACCTACTTTAAGACCATCTTTTGAATAAGCCGACTGAGTACGACCGTAAACAATCTGCATAAAAAGTTCGCGCATAGCTGTATTAATAGCATCACAAACAAGGTCAGTATTTAATGCTTCGATAATAGTTTTTCCGATAAGGATTTCACTAGCCATAGCAGCTGAGTGTGTCATACCTGAACAACCAATTGTTTCAACAAGAGCTTCTTCAATAACGCCGTTTTTAACGTTAAGAGAGAGTTTACAAGCTCCCTGCTGAGGTGCACACCAACCGATACCGTGTGTAAAACCAGAAATATCTTCTACTTTCTTAGCCTGTACCCATTCGCCTTCTTCAGGGATTGGAGCAGGTCCGTGATAAGCACCTTTTGCCAGTGGACACATATGTTCCACTTCTGCAGTGTATTTCATAGGATTCTCCTAAATCTAAGGTTAATCTCTATTTTATTAGAGACTGTTTCTGATAATAAATTATAAAAGCTTTTAATGGAAAATACAATATTGGACTTACGCACCTTTAAGGATTTTTAATAAATGTTTGATAAAAAGAACAAAAAAATACATGTCCTTAAAGAAAGCTTAATGAAAGAATACTCTGCTTTTTTTAAGCAGCAGAATACGTCGAGTCAAGGCACGCTAACGCCTAAAGCCTTAATATAAAAAAAGGCTTCAGATTATCCTGAAGCCTTTTACTTGAGCAATTGCAGATTCGAACTGCAGACCCACGCCTTAAAAGGGCGTTGCTCTACCTACTGAGCTAATTGCCCATACACTCAATCGCTGAATGCTTGATTAATATACAAATTATCATACTTTTCGTCAAGTGCATTTATACGTTTTTTTTATTTTTTTATAAAAAAAATGGATGCAATCAGTTTTGCCCATCCGGGTCCATATACTTGACTGGATTGTGCCCTGCGTAGTGATACAAATGCCAATCTGTTACAGTTGATGTGAATATAATAATATCTACTTCAACTTTTTACGCGAATTCTTTTTTTTTATTTCGAATGCTCTTTTCCATCAAGAACTTTATACCATAGATGATACAAAAGATAAAAAAAATGATAAAACATATAGGTAAACTCTTCTGATAAGGTGTTATACTAGTATTGAAATAGTAATCAAAAATTTTTTCAAATACTGTACCAGACTTTGTTGAGTTCATAACTATAAATACACTATGTAATATTAACAAAAAGCAACTTATCAAAAACGCAAAAAATAAATTCACGAATGATTTTTTTGACGACTGATGATTTAATCGTACATTTAAGAACTTATCTTTTATCTTAAACTCAGCAGGATTTGAATAGTAGGAATAAATTACGTCATATAATCTATTCTCTTTTAAATTATTGTAATAATGAATTTTGAACTTATCTTTCACTGCAACAGCTATAACATTATTCTCACATGAAATTTGTAACCACTCATTATCATTTTGAATAATTTCAATTTCAAATTCACTAGAAGCGATTTTTATAAAATCTTTTAGTAATTGTACATCTGATATATTCGTATTATTTAGTTTTATAGTCATTAATATCTCCATTTTTATTTATTTTGTGTTAAGAAAATTTAATCCAATACCCAAATGACTTAGGAATAATTGCAGCCTGTTTTCCTAATGTAGTTGAGACAAATTTACCTGTGGCTGATGAAATATAACGATTTGCACCTTTATTAATTTTATATGGTCCAGGAACAAAATCCATTAATGTGGTAGTTACTTTTCATCTGTAAAAAGTACTGTTTTACATTTTTTTTAGACTAAACAAGACAGTTTTAGCTAGATTTATGTCCATTTTTTAGCTAAAAACTGCTATCCCCCTACAAATGCCAATTTGTATTAAATACTTTTTACTACCACATCAAATAAAACAGAAAAATAGTAGAGTATTATTGATAAGTAACACAGGAGTTTTAATCTTTTATTAGCTTGTATTCTTTGATAAGCTTTTTGATCTAGTAGTATCAGCAATAAAATAATTGATACTGATATAGGCAAAATATTATCATCAAAACTTTTAATAAAACTATTCATATAATTCTCCATTACCATTATAATTGTTTACTGTATAGCTTGGTGATTTTTCATATAAAGGTATTGGTGTAACAATTAAATTTTGAACATTTTCTTTCACACTTGTAGTTGGAGGAATATTTTTATCGATCCAAGTCGCAATTTCATTTCCCTTAGTGAAGTTTTCACCTGATAATGATGAAATTAAAATATCTACAGAACAACAAAATGAGCTATTTAATGTATTTGGAATATCCTTACATTTATCTTCCTCTGAAGTACAATCTGTAAATCCTGCTACCACTTCAGCAACTCCTACAGAAGTTTGTACAAATCCATTTGTAACTAATCCACCTCCAAGTAATAAACCTACAACTGCAATAGGTGTAGCAACTCCACAAGATACAAGTTCACCAGCTCCCGAAGCAGTAAAGATTGCAGAACCTGATGTCATTTTCCCGATACCTGTAATAATATTATCAACACCTTTTACAACAGTATCGAAATTAATCCTTCCATCCGGATCCACATACCTAACCGGATTATTCCCTGCGTAGTGATACAAATTACCATTTGTAGTTCTTATGCTTCTTTTTTACCGCTCTTTACTAAATTTTAACCACATTTCACTTCATTTTCATCTGAAAAAGTGCAGTTTTGTATTTTTTCAGATAAAACCTTGCAGTTTTAGCCTGAATTATGACCAATTTTTAGCTAAAAACTGCTATCCCCCTACAAATGCCAATTTGTATTAAAACACCAACTGTAGTAATAGCAACCTTTATCTGAATGAAAGCTGCTTCAAATACAAATTGACTGAAACTTATGCTACAAAACTTACAGAGGCATCTGAAAACTACAACTTCTCTATTAAATGTACAAGCTAAATCCCCCCTTCAGGTTTTAGCTTTATATGTAAACTTCCACAAAATGATGCATTGAAAAAGAAAAAATCAATAGCTAAAACACAGTATATACCGATTATTCCTATATTTCTCCGCAGTTCCCATGAAGAACTATCTTCTTCTATGTTTTTAATTGTATAAATAAATATAACTACTGTACTTAATGTAAGGGCCATAAAAGCTAATTTGTAACCCAAAAAATATGCAAAAAAAGATATTAATCCTATATCATATATGAAGATCATTTATCAGCCTCTTCAAAAGCAGTATTAACTAAATTTTTATACACATCACTTGAAACATATCCTATTACTTTGTTAAATGGCTCTTGCATAATTTTTTTTGACACTTTTTCTGCTTTGTTTCCAAGAAAAAATCCTCCAGCATTAGAAATAGATGTAATTATAGCAGCCCTTTTATCAGATTTATCACCTGTAATCAAGGATTTTCCTGTTCTAGCACTTACTTCAATAACAGAAGCTATGTTAGCTACAGTTTCCGCACCACCAGCTTCAGCAGGACTGATAAACGCTGCTGCTAAAGCCAAATCTCCACTTACATCAGAAACAAAAGCCGAAGTATCTGCTACAACTTCAAGTGATTCTGCTGCAATATTTTTTGCAACTTCCGTATTAACTTTATTTATTGTATATTTAGCAGCTTCATCACCTTTTGATGCCTGCTCTAATGTTTTTGCATATTTTACTCCGGCATCCTGCTTAAACACAAAAGTGAAAAACTCTGATGGAGTAGCAAATGGTATAAATGCAGGAGTTTCACCATCCGGATCGATATACCTAACCGGATTATTCCCTGCGTAGTGATACAAATTACCATTGATGTGATTAAATACACCTCCCATGCCAGGTAATTTTCCAAATTCTTCTACGATTCCCTTGCCTGCTCCTGGTATATAGTCCCCTAATGCAGGATCTGTACTAAGCCAGCGGCTGTATTTTGGGTCCATTTATCTTGCTCCATAATAGTACAGTCCTGTCTCTTCATCCATTTCTTTACCAGTAAACTTGTATGGTAAATAATTTTAATCCTATGCTTCAATCTCTACCCAGCACTCTCCGTATGGTGTGTACTCTATACGCCGATATACATCTCCATCGCTGTCTGTCAGTACTGTTGCACATCCCAAATGGTCACTGTGATAATAATACATTCCGCTCATATCCTGTTGATGCTACTCCACTTTCTTTTGTTATATTCACTTTTACTGGTATATACGACAAATCATTACTCGCCTCTGTTATTTGCCACAATGTATGCCCGTTATCAGGCTGATAACGATTTGTTTTATAGTCATAACATTTAAACATAACACACTTTTTTAAAAAAACAATTTTTTGGGGAATTTTAAAAAAAAATTACACTATATCGTTTTAAACCTTACGACTTATGTTTATAAACTCCGCTAGTTTAGTTCATAAACTCCACTAGTTTACTTTAAAAACTACACTAGTTTAGTTAAAAAACTACACTAGTTTAGTTAAAAAACTACACTAGTTTAGTTAAAAAACTACACT
>JAZUGE010000067.1:0-23377 GCA_045641045.1 Treponema sp.
TCACAGAACGACATGGCTACGATCCGACTTATTTTAACTGATACCGGAGCATCTGGTGATATCGAAAAAATTTCAGGTGCTAATATTGAAATAGGAACCTCATAAGTTCCCTCATCTGTAATATCCTTACAGTCAGCCAAAATCATATAAGAAGGAGGTATAAACTTTTCAAGGTCAAGTGTATTACCATTTAATTTTACTGAAACCTTATCAATAACTTTTTCAACAATCAGACTTTTGTTAACATTTATTGGATTAACAGTAAGATTTTCATATACTTTTGAACTTGTAGATCTTTCCACCGAAACAGTAACTACAAGCTTTTCAGCGGAAACAGGTTTAATATATAACCCGGTATTTTCCACACCTACAGTTTTTGAAACAGACTGTGTCGCACTACCAATATTAACAGGTTGAGTTTGCAATCTTTTACAGTTTTCAACCATAGATCTAGGTCCATATACTTCAATCTCTTTAGGGGATACAAGAACTTCCTTTATATCATAACCATGGGCTGGAGTCCCTGATACTAAAGGTGTTACAGGCACAAAAGCTTTTATCTGTTCTTCAACTTTTAAGGGAACTATATCAGGAGAAACCTTTACTTCAAGTGGTGAAATCAGCATTGCCTGTTCTGATAAATCAAGCATCACAGGTAAATTAATTACACCTTCTTTTGCTACATAATTTAAATCAAGGTATGCAGAAAAATCAGTTTCCCGAAGTCTGCTTAGATCCTCAGGTCTGCCCCGCAATGTAACTTTTATATGAGATGGATAGCTTTCAGCTGCCACAATGCCATTTTTTGCAACAGTTCTTAATGGAACTGTAAATGATTTTGAGTCAAGACTAGATATCTGAAACAGCATATAAAGCAATATTGCAATAACAAAACAGACGACTTTTACAGGCCAGTCCTTTGATAATGTCTCAGTGAATTTCTTTGCTTTCATCAACCGTATCCTCAATTGTTGCTTGATCCGATGTAATACCCAACAGATTAATTAAAGTTTTTGTCAGCTGCTCAGGTGTCAAATCATAATGAAGCCTTGAGTCATAAGCTAAACTCATGGCACCATTTTCTTCTGAAACAACAAGAACTACAGCATCACTTACTTCACTTAATCCTAAGGCTGCCCTATGTCTTGTACCAAAAGTTTTTCGTATGTCATACTGCTCACTTAAAGGTAAAAAGCAACCTGCCGAAATAAGCTTTCCACCATGTATAAAAGCCGCTCCATCATGTAATGGAGTATTAAATTGAAATATAGTAATTAATAAATTAGACGAAAGATCTGCATTAAGCCTGGTTCCAGTATCCATTATATCATCCATGCGTGTATGACGCATAAAAACAACAAGCATTCCTCGTTTCATTTTCGAAAGATGCTCAGCTGCAATAACAACAGAGTCTACATAAGTATGCTTTGTACGTGTATGTAAGGAAAACCAGTCATTTTGCCCAAGTTTTAAAAACAATTTTCGAAGTTCAGGCTGAAACACAATGGCAAAACAAATCACAAGACCAGGTGCTATTACGTTTAATATCCATAACAGCATTGAAAGGTTCAACACCAGAGCAATTACATAAGCAATAGCAACAATTACTGCTGCTTTTATAATTTGAACCGCATTTGTTTTTACAAGTAATTCATATGCTTCATAGAGTAAAAAAGTCATGATTCCTATATCAAAAACAGGCCTGATAAAATCATAAACTTTTAAAAGACTTTCAAATGCATTCAAACTATTTACTCTCCTAATACCATCTGCTATATAATATCATATTCTGCAGCATTTAGCACATTTAATGTATCAACAGCTTCTCTAACATCATGAACTCGTATCATTGATGCTCCATGTATTACAGAAAGTATATCAGCACATAATGTTCCGCTCAGACGCTTATCAACAGTTTGTCCAGTAACATCTCCTATACATGTTTTTCGAGATAAAGCCATAAGTACAGGATATTTACCACTGGCAAGCTTACCGCAATTACGAATCAAATTAAAATTTCCACGAGTATCCTTTCCAAAACCAACACCAGGATCAAGGATAATCTTATCACTTTCTATTCCATGCTGTTCTGCATATAAAGCTCTTTCAACAAGATAGCTGTTAACTTCATCAAATATATCGGAATAAACTGTATTGCACTGCATAGTTTGAGGAGTGCCCCGTTTGTGCATTAAAATTACAGGGATTTTAAACTGAGCACAGATATTCACCATTTCACTGTCATCTTCAAGGGCAGAAATATCATTACAAATATCAGCACCACTTAAAAGACAACTTTTCATAACTGAAGATTTTCGAGTATCAATTGAAATCGGTATATCTGACCTTTTTCGTATACCTTCAATTACAGGAATAAGTCTGCTTACTTCTTCACTTTCGTTAACATATTTTGCACCAGGCCTTGTAGACTCACCTCCAAGATCGAGAATATCAGCACCTTCATCTATAAGCTTCAGTGCATGATCAACCCCACCACGGCTATCACACCAAAATGAATCTGGTGTAACATTTACAATTCCCATTACAAAAGCTGGTCTGTTTGTTTTTATTTCTCTGTTTTTTAACTTTAACACTTTCATCTTATGCTCTGTCCCTATTTTTTATTAACTGTTCTGCACATAAAGCTATATCTCTAGGCGACATCGAATATTCTTCCACAACCTGAGCTCTGCTTCCATGATGGCAAAAAGCTGTATCAAACGCTTTAACCGCAGAAGATGTATATCCATTTTTATACAAAATATTTTGAAGATATTCACTTACGCTGCCATCGATAACACCATCTTCAACAAATACGACACCATCATAGTCTTTTGCAACTTCATAAAAATAACTTTCATCCAATGGCTTTACAAATCGTATATTGTAAATATCAGTATTCACACCTTTAATTAAAAGAGAACGCGCAGCCTGTACAACTTCACTGTAAATACCACCAGTACAAACAAAAAGAAGCTTCATTTTACTTTTATCTAAATCAGGTTCATCAAACTGACTGCTTAGGGCACTGTCATAGTCTGAGCTTTTTACCAAAAGTCCTCTGCCTTCAATATAAGGAGCATTAAAAACTTCAAGCTCTGATGGACAGGCAAGCTTTGGATACCTTATTACAACAGGTCCATCACAACAGACAGCCCAATTAAGTGCAAGTCTAAGTTCCATTGCTGTAGCAGGTGACAAGATCTTTATCCCCGGAACGCTCCTCAATAAAGCCATATCAAACAAACCTTGATGTGTTTCACCATCCGAAGGGACAACACCGGCTCTATCCAATGCAAATATAACATGCAATCCCGGCAGAGCAACGTCATGTATTATCTGATCAATAGCACGCTGAATAAAAGTCGAGTAAATTGCAACTACAGGTAACACACCACCTTTTGCAAGCCCTGCTGCAAATGTAACAGCATGTTCTTCAGCTATGCCAACATCAAAAAAACGTTGTGGATAATGCCGGGCAAATGTATCAAGTCCAGTTCCCTTTGACATTGCAGCTGTAATACAGTTTATCTCTGGATGAAGCTTTGCAAGATCCATGATATTTTCACTGAAACACTGAGTAAAACTTAGCGAATCGAATTTTTCTACTGTACCATCACTTATTTGGAAAGGACCTACACCATGAAAAGCGGAAGGATTATCTTCGGCTGGAGAATACCCTTTTCCTTTTTTTGTAACTATATGAATCACAACAGGACGAGGGACACTTTTTGCTCTGCGTAAAACAAGTTCAAGCTCATGTATATCATGTCCACTTAACGGACCGACATACTCAAACCCCAAATCAACAAAAAGATTATTTGTTAAAAATAATCCCTTGATACTACGTTTTATACGAAATATTAATTTACCTAGGTGCTGACCACCATACGGTATTTTATTTACAATATGATCTACTTTATTGCGAAAGTTCTGATATGTTCCGGTTACAGTAAGGCGGCTTAAATATCTTGATAACGAACCTGTATTGGGACTAATAGACATCTGGTTATCATTTAATACTACAATAAGATTTTTATTGAGCTGACCTGCATGACACAGAGCTTCAAGAGCAAGGCCTCCGGTTAAAGCTCCATCCCCTATAACAGCAACAACCTTGCCATTATGACCAGTCTGTTCCCACGCCGATAATAATCCTAATGCCTGAGAAATTGAAGTTGAAGCATGTCCGTTATCAAAAAAATCGTGTTCACTTTCATCATGACGAGTAAAACCTGAAAGCCCGCCATGCTGTCTTAATGAATCAAACTGTTCATAGCGTCCTGTTAAAAGTTTATGAGCATAACACTGATGACTAACATCAAAAACTATTGCATCCTCTGGACTATTAAAAACTCTATGCAAAGCAATAGTCAGTTCAACAATTCCAAGGTTACTGGCAAGGTGCCCGCCATTTTTAGCAACGACTTCAAGTATCTTTTTACGGATCTCTTCAGCTAATACGCTTAATTTTGATTCTGCAACATCTTTTAAATCTTTTGGTGATTTTATATTTGATAGAATCATACTAAGCCCCCATCATCTATCATACTTTTTTTTATGAAAAAAAAAGACCGCGTTAGTTTTATAACTTTCGCGGTCTTTTGGCATATATAATAATAACTATCGCCAGAAGTTAATAGTTATTACTTTGACTTATGCCTGTTACGTCTAAGCATCTTCTTGCGCTTATGTGTCGCCATCTTCTGGCGCTTTCTTTTCTTTCCACAAGGCACGATGGCACTCCTTAGTAAAAATGTACTACTATTATCATCAAAAGGCACCTTTTGGTCAAGAGCACCAATTGAATAATCCAAAATTATTGCTTTTCGATTCTATACTGAACCTGGCTTGTAAAAAGCTGCTTTGCAGCCAATGACACAACCTTACCGTCATTCTCCTCAATCTGAGGATCTTTTATCATAGACATCTGATAAGCACGACGGCTTGCTGCTACTGATATTTCGTAAACGTTTTCGTTAAATCTAACTAACTGTTCAAGTGGGAAAACCATATCAACACCTCTTTTCGCTTAAGTTTACTGAATATAATGAAATATGTCAAACATATTAAAAAATCATTATTTTACCTTCAAAATCATCCTGCCACTTTCACAGTCAAACTCATCATCTTTTATGCCGTAAAGTTTTTGTATAAAACCATCTGCAAAAACTTCATCCACTGTTCCAGTTTTACAAACTTTACACCCATCAACACAAACAACAAAATCAGACACCGATTTTACAAGATCAAGCTCGTGCAAACTCATCAGTATAAGTTTATTATGTACATGAGCAAGATTATATATATTTCGCAGCAGTTCAATCTTATAATACATATCTAGATATGAGGTAGGTTCATCCAAAGCTATCACATCTGTATCCTGACATATAGAGCGGGCAAGCATAACTCTCTGTCTCTGCCCGTCACTGATACTATTAAACTGTCTGTCAACAATACTCTCACACCCTGTAATCTTTACAGCAGTGTAAACCATTGCCCAGTCCGTATCTGACAAAAAACCAAATTTTCCTGTATATGGATATCTGCCTGTAGCAATAACATCACGACAGCTCATAAGTTCTGGTCTTATACGTTCAGTAGTCACCAGTGCGATTTGTTTTGCAATAAAGGAATTTGGATATTTATCAATATCTTTATCGACTATACATACTTTTCCATTTATGGCTTTTATCTGAGCACATAATGTTTTTAATAAAGTCGACTTTCCAGAACCATTAGGTCCTATTAGGGTAACAACATTACCCTTTTTTAAATTCAGATTTACATCACTGAGAATTATTTTTTTATTATAACCTGCACTAAGATGCTCTGTCTTTATCATGGAGTTTTCAATCACTTCTTTTTACCATCATGTAAATAACCACAGGAACCAGAATTACTGCAGTTACAGAACTTATACTTACTTCCATCGGAGCAAATAAAGTTCTGGCCACACAATCGCACAGTACTGTAATTGTACTGCCCCCCAAAAAGCAAAGAGGAATAAGAACAATAGGTTTACTTGTATTAACCATCATTTTTACAAGATGAGGAACAGCTATACCTACAAAAGATATTGGGCCTGCAAAGGCTGTTACACAGGATGAAAGCAGACTTGAAAGAACTATAAGAATAACTCGCAGTAATTTTATATTTACCCCAAGGTTTTTGGCATAGCTTTCACCTAGTAAAAATGCACCTATAGGTTTTGACATGTAAATTGCAATAAAAACACAGATAAAAACAACAGACGACATAACACGCACATTATACCAATTTGCACCCGAAAAGCTTCCCAAAGCCCAGTTGTGTAGATTTACAATATTTGCATCATCGGCAAAAGTTACACAAAAATCCGTTATTGCAGAGCATATATATCCTATAAGTATACCGCATACAATGAGAGACGACATGTTATTAACCTTTACAGACAAAAGCAATACAATAAACATCGAAAGCATAGCCCCCAAAAAGGCTGCTGCCACCATATAAAAAGGATTAATTGATAACCCAAAACCTGAAACTGCAATTAAACAGAGAGCAACACAAAGTTTTGCCCCGGAAGAAATTCCAAGTATATACGGACCTGCTATAGGGTTAGCAAAAAAAGTCTGAAGCAAAAAGCCTGACAAAGCCAATGCACCACCTAAAATCAGGGCAGACATTAACCTGGGGAGCCTTATATTCCAGATAATTTTATAGGCCATAACATCTGTTTTATCTCCCAAAATAACTGATATTATCTTAGAAAAACTAATTGAAGTAGACCCTGCAGATAAATTTACAATTACAGCAATTAAGAGTAAAAAAAGTAAAACGACAAATGATTTAAAATACCTGTTTCCAGTCCACATATATCTACTTAAGAGGTGCTAAATATATAAGCTGTTCATAATTACTGTTAAACACATTATTTAAGTCTCTTATAAAATCAAATAATCCTGTTGAACACTGAAACATATCCAGTCCAGTTATGAACACATTACCATTTTTATATGCTTTAAAATCCTTTATTAAAGGATTTTTTGCAGTAACATCATCAAGCCCCTTTACACCATTATCCACAATACCACTGTAAATAAGTATATCAGCATCTACACACATTTCATAAAAATCTTCAACAGTAATATTAACAGTCGACTGACTGTTTTTACCACCAGCTGTACTCCCCTTACACAAGTACTTACCACCGGCAAGTTCGATAGATTTAGCAATATAATCATTACCTTTTCGAATATTTACAAGATTATTTGAAGTGATATAAAAAAATGCTACAGTCGTTTTTTTATCTTCACTTTGGTCTATAAACTTCACTTTATCAAGCCTTGACTGAAAATAACTTCGGGCATAATCAAGCTTATTAAACAGACAGCCATACACCAAAATCCATTCAATACGACCTAAAGGGTGACTTTCATTTGAAGATTTTTCAACAAAAACAGGTATGCCAAGCTCTGTAAGCTTTGATTTTACATCACTTTTATGATAAATCATTGTATTTTGCACACAAAAGTTACAATCTTCACTTAAAAGCAGCTCATAATCAGGAGCACTATACTTACCGGCATACTTAATTCCATGGGATGTAACTGCTTTTTCTATTTCAGGAACATACCACCCGCTCTCCTTTACACCTGAAAACTTAATCATATCCATGCAGTCAAGCTTTTGTACAAAATCCATAACTGATGAAGAAACAAGATAAGTATTGTTCAGAGGCTGCTGTAAAACAATCATATCTTTAGGTAAGTTATAAGGAACAGCTTCCTTTTCAGGAACAACTATATATCTGTCATTATCTTTCACATCAATTACATAATATGGACCATACTGAGTAATTAAAAACTGGTCAGCATATTTATTATTTATAACAGCAGTAGCAGAAAGTTTTTTAAAATCAACTCTGGCTAATGCTAAAGAAAAATATACATCTGTTACAAAAAAAATACACGCCAGCAAAAATCTTTTTTTTCCCATACTCATATACAGACCGTTTATCACCACTGTTCAAAATAAATTGTATAATCTATTTCATGAGGTCGTCCCATAGCAATCGTATCAGCAACTATATTCAACGGCTTTGTAAAATCAGATACAGGAATTGTAAAAGTTGATGCCCCTCCATGATTTTCATTGGTATATTTAATCCCATCACAAATTACATAATCAAAATTACTACTACTCCACACAATTGTAATAAAAACTTTTCCGTCTTTTTCAGTAACATCACATAAACTCTTTATACTAGCCTTACCCGATCCACCTTCAAGCCTTACTTTAGCACAGCGGGACAAATCACTCACACTTACTTTATGGTCATACCAGATACCCTTTTTTCCAATAAGTGCAAGATCAAAGTCTTCATTGATACATGAAACCGGAATATCAAAGCCATTTACAGTCTCTGAAGTTCCATCATCATAAGTTACAGTATCACTCACATAAGAAATCCACTGTTTTTTATTTTTTTTCGCATCTATAGCCTTTCCTCTGTACAAGTTCAATATGCTTTTCCCTGAAAGACTTACATGTATAACCATTTTTCCATTTTTTACAGTTACAACACCTTTATTTTTATGGGCTTCAGTTACGTGAAACATTGCACTGTCAGTTGTAAAAACAGCAGTATATAAGCCGTCTTTATAACCTGCTTTATTAAAGCTTTCACTAACGTCAGCACTTTTTTTTACAGTCGCACAGGAACTAAAAATTATACCTGTAAATAAAAGAACAGCTGCATATTTTATTTTTTTACTAATATTCATATTAACCCCATAAAACACTTATTAAGCTAAAGCCTACCACAAAGACTTTCACACTTCAATATAGCATATAAACATCGCATTTCCGAATATCAATTATACCTATAGTCTTCACTGTTTCTTTTAATGATTTTAGTATAAAATAAAGTTTCTATGAGTATTGAACAGAATATTATCGATGCAATATCAATTTCAAAAGTATCAGGGGTTCCAGTTTTATTTATGTCAAATCCGGGTCTGGGAAAAACGACTGTAATGAAAAGGTATGCAAAAAAGCACGGCCTGCATCTTGAGTCCCTTATAGGTTCACGATTTACACCTGAAGAAATATCAGGATATCAGGTAAATAACGGCGGCACACACCTCACTCATATGAATCCTGAGTGGTATTCAAGGGTACTTGAGAATAAAGACAAAGGAATAACCACACTATTATTTATAGACGAGATTTCAACATGTTCAGAAGCAGTCCAGGGCTCTCTTTTATCGTTAATTTTTGACAGAACCATAGGATCAGGCAAGTTTCTTCCTGAAGACTGTATTATTGTATCTGCTGCAAACTATGCAGCAAATCTTCCTTCAATAATGAATATAATGGCACCAACATTAAACCGTTTTGCCATTGTAAACCTAAACGAAAACTATACATCACTAAATCTTGTTGAAGAGTTTTTAGGTAAAGGCATACAAAGCGTATATCATACACACACACCGATGACACAAGAGCAGATTAACAGTTTTGACGAAAAGTATGCCGAAACCTGGAAAGACATATTTATTAAATACTCAGATCCTGAAAGTTCAGTTGGCGTAATAGATATTTCAAATACAGGCCTTGACGGTTTATACACCGATTCAGGTGCCTGTGTTTACAACTTTATATCAGGAAGATCCTTATATTACCTTTCAAAAGTCTTAAAAGCTTATAAAGAACTTGATATTGATAATGAAGATATACTTTATAAAATGATAGACGGGCTTGTGGGAGCCGGCTCTTTATCTTTTAAAGAAAAAAAACAGGAAAAAGCATACCGTTCTTTTATACACAAGCAGATGAGTAAAGTGTTGTCAATTAAAACTAAAAAAACGACACAACCTCGCAAACTTGAAACAGGCAATGACATAGCTTCTCTTGTTAATAACTATCTTATGGCAATGGAAGATCTCGAAACAACACCACAGGATAACTTAGCAAACCTTATTTCGATTATTGAAAAAGCTGGAGAAGTCTTTAAAGTAAACAATGTAATTGAAAAATGTAAAAGTGATACTGACATTGCAAGGTTCATAGCAGACTTAGATGCATTACTGGAACTGTATAATTCGACCCTCAAATTTGATGAATTGCGAAATATTACACAGCCTCTTTTAAAAATATGTATGAATTATTACACATTATACTGTAATATTCTTGATATAAAGATAGATTATAATGAAAAGTTTGGACAGACAAACCGGCTTTTTAAAAGCTGCGTATATATAAAACGACGCAATGAGAATAAAAAGATAGTTATTACAAAGGCTGGCATCAGGTACCAGAAAGACAGTACAATACCAGCCTTTTATCTCATACCAACCCAATACACATTTTTAGAGGCAAATCTTGGAAACATGATTAGCCATGATGAAGTTATAGGTATTTTAGTGTATGACAGAGGATTTAAGTTCATATCTGTAGACGAATACATAAATAGTTCAAAATAAATATGACACCAGAAAAATATCTTTTAGTAAGAGAATCTATGTCCTCGATTCTTCACGAAATCAAGGCTTCACCAAAGCTTGACCGTGAAAGCCTTGCATATACACTTGCCCGTACTCAAAATCTTGTAGGAACTGTATATCGTATATTTATAAACAACAGTAACAGCGAGCTTGCAAGATTTTTATATATGCATGAATGCGGACACATAATATATGGACATGCAAAAAATCTAGAAATAAGAACAGACAAATATCTCAGACTAAAAATTACAGCAGCCTATAATAAAGTTCAGGATGCATTTGATACACCACAGTCCATGTTAGAGTACTTTAGAAACATGATTTACAATATGGTCATGGACTTTGAAGTCAACTCAAAAATGTACACAAGAGCCGAATGGGCATATATGAATGGTCTTGTCAGTACAGTCACACATAATCCTGATGCAAAAGGATTGTGGCCTGAAGACTTTGGGTTTCCCATTGGGTTAAACTGGAACGAATACTTAAATCTTATTCTAATTAATCCACGAAGGTTCATAAAAAACTTAAAAACAAGCTTTGAACAAAAAAATGGTACAGAACAAGCTCCTCAAAACAATACAAGCATAAAAACATCAGAGCCTGAAGGAGACGAGGATACCACCCAAGAGCCACAACCTGTTCCACAATTGTATGAAGATGACACCTCCGAACAGAACTGTATATTTACAAAAGAAGAAATCGAAAAAATTAAAGAAATAGCCAGCGATCACTGTAACTCAGATTTTAACGAAAGCTCACAGACTATGAGCGGATACACTAGATCAAATGATGGGGTTAAAGGTGTTGATTTTGACGAGTATGATGATATGAATGATTTGGTCCGTCGATTAAAAAGGCTTTTACTTGTATCACAGACAGTAAAAAACAGAAGGGACCCTTTATATAATTACAACCGGAAAAAATACAGCACAGACATAATAATACCTCGTACTGTAAACAATATAATACACCGAAAGGCTACCCTTTATCTTTTATTTGATGTATCTGGCTCTGTAAATCCTCGTTTGGTACATAGCCTGCTTGAATCATTTAAATCTTTTGGTAAAGAGTTTAAGGATACAGTTACAATAACATGGAACACACGTCTTGTAAGTGAAGGTACTTTAGGTGAAAAAACTGAAAGCAATTATGGAGGCGGAACCTTTGTTGCAAAGGGGATTTTTTATGTAAATCAAAAGTACAAGCTAAAAAACAAAGATGTCCTTTTTGTAATATCTGATTTTTGCGATAATCTTGAAGAATGGAAAATGGTACTTTCAACCCTTCACTGCAAAAAATACGGGGTTAACTGGAAAAGCGACGTGTCTCCAGTTAACCCAGGATTTGATAAAGTACTGAAAGCAAAAAATGAATACCAGTAAAACTAAAGTCCTAAAACCTTTACAATCTGTATAATAAGCTCATTTCGAGTAAGCTTTTTTACATACTCTGTATAGTCCTCAACATTAGCCATATCTTTGGGATGAGCTTTTACAATTGCTATATCATAGGTTTTCAGAATTGTATCAAATTTCACACGCACAGTATTAGACTCTCGACTTCTAAACACTGTAAGCGGATATTTATTTTCCCAGCGCAGCTGAGTATCAAGTTTGTACTTAAGTCTTAAATCAATTGCAAGTTCTGCGAGTTCTACGTTAGTCATCTTATCCCCAGGTAATAATTGAATACTACACTATATTTTAGCGTTTCACTAGACAAATAACATCTTTTTATAACTAAAGTATATCAATGTCTTTTTCAACAAAACTTATACAAGCTTTTCAAGCTCTTCCCTCAAAAATAGACTTTTTTCCTTAAGGCCGATTTTTCCTGATTTTATAAATATTGTATTTGGTTTATCATTTTGTATTCTTACTTTTCCGTTACTTTCCCTTATTTCACGCAAAAGCTTATCAATATTTATATCAGTAGTTGTATTAAACTCAACAGTAATTTCACCGTTTTTCTCTTTTAGAGTACGGATATTCATAGATCTTGCAAGAACACGTACTTCGGCAAGACTTAAAAGACTATGAACCTCATCAGGCACAGGTCCAAACCTGTCTTCAATCTCACCGTAAAGCATATCAAGTTCACTCTTTGTTTTAACACCTGCAACCTTTTTGTATATTTCCATTTTAGTCTGAAGGTTTGTAACATAGGTGTCTGGTATAAATCCTGTATACTCAAGTTCAAGAAGAACTTCATTTTCTTCTTTATAGTCATCCTTTGAAAGACGGCTTATTGCATCAGATAAAAGCTTTACATAAAGATCATAGCCGACACTATATACTTCGCCGCTCTGGTCCCGGCCTAAAAGATTTCCTGCTCCGCGAATTTCCATATCTTTCATAGCAATTTTAAAACCAGAACCTAGTTCTGTAAAATCGCTTATAACCTGAAGCCTTTTCATCGCAACTTCGCTTAACGCTTTATTTTCAGGATACAGTAAATAGGCATAAGCTTTTCTGTCACTTCGACCAACCCGGCCCCTTAACTGATAAAGCTGGCTTACTCCGTACATATCAGCCCTGTCAATGATGATAGTGTTAACGTTTGGTATATCAATACCATTTTCAATAATAGTAGTTGCAACAAGTACATGAAAGCCTCCCATCTTAAAGCGACGGAATATGTCATCAAGCTCCTCAGAAGACATCTGACCATGAGCAACATCTACCATCATTTCAGGCAAGAGTCTCATAAGTTTTAACCTGGTCTCCTCAAGAGTCTCAACTCTATTATGCAAAAAAAATACCTGCCCGCCTCTTTCAACTTCGCGCCTGATAGCCTGAGCAACACGTTCTTCACTGTAAGCATCAACAACAGTTTCAACAGGTTTGCGCTGTTGAGGCGGTGTTGTTAAAAGAGACATATCTCGTATTTTTAAAAGCGACATATGTAAAGTGCGAGGAATAGGTGTTGCACTCATTGCAAGACTATCAATATTTGTCTTTAAGGTCTTGAGTTTTTCTTTATCTTTAACTCCAAATCTCTGCTCCTCATCAATAATCATAAGACCCAAGTCTTTAAACACTACATCTTTTTGAATGATACGATGAGTACCTACAAGAATATCCACAGCTCCTTCACTAAGCTCTTTTAAAACTTTTTTCTGTTCAGAAGCACTTACAAAACGACTCATATGGGCAATTTTCACAGGAAAGTTCGCAAACCTCTCTACACAGTTTTCATAGTGCTGCTCTGCAAGAATTGTAGTTGGAGCTTAAAAAGCAACCTGTTTACCCCCCATAACAGCCTTAAATGCCGCCCTCATGGCAATTTCTGTTTTTCCATAGCCAACATCCCCACAGACAAGCCTGTCCATAGGAACAGCTTTTTCCATATCTTCTTTTATTTCTTGAGTTACAGTAACCTGATCTGCAGTATCTTCATAAGGAAAAGCTGCTTCAAAAGCTGTCTGCCATTCACTGTCTTTTGGAAACGGAAATCCTCTTGAAGCTTTACGGCGGCTATATAAATCAATAAGCTTTTGAGCAAGATCTTCTACAGCCTTTTTTACTTTATTTTTGCGGTTTTCCCAGCTTTTTGAACCTAAAGTATCAAGGGAAGGAGTCTCACCTTCATTACCAATATACCTCTGAACAAGATTAACCTGCTCAATAGGTACAAATGCATAGCTTGGCCCATCTTTATCAGCAGCATACTCAAGCTTAATAAAGTCACGTTCATTACCCATGGCTTTTACACGCTGTATACCTTTAAAGCGCCCGATACCATAATTTACATGAACTACATAGTCACCTGGATTGAGATCCACAAATGTATCAATTGCTTCGCTTTTTACCTTGTGCAGATTTTTAGGAGCATGCTTTCTTCTGCCAAAAATTTCATTTTCCTGTATAACGCAGGTTTTGCTCTCATCAATACTAAATCCCTGACTTATTGCCAGAGGCAATACCGTTACAGGATAATATGGCTGTCCGGCAGCACCGGCTTTTTTAACCTTATCAACAGCATTTTCAGCCTTACCTATATAATCTTTAACAAGCTCTTTTATACGCAGAGACTGGTTTTCATTATCAGCAAAGATAAATACTTTCCAACCATTAAGCTGCATGGCATCAAGTTCATCCCGTAAAAAATTAAGGTTTCCAAAATAACTGTGAGGAGCTGAACTTTCAATTACAATACTGTTTACAGATGTATCTTTCTCTTCTTCTTCATCAGTGCGACTGTGTAAAGTTTTAAATACAATACGCTTTTTATGCTTTTCAAAAAGTTCTTCAAAGGGAATAATCATTTTTGAAGGTGGAAAAACAGGTAGCTCCTGCCGAGTTCTGCGGAACATGCCAATATACTCATTGACTACATTTTCATGACTGTTGCTAAGCCTGTCATAATCAAGGTAAAAAACAGGTGTACACTCATCTATGTAGTCTAAGATCGTATAAAGCCTGTCAAAAAGTACAGAATAAAAAAGTTCTTCTCCCTCGCTCACTCCATAATTTTCTAAATCTGATAAAAGTTTTTCCTTAGCTTTTACAGCCTTATCTGTAAGTACAAACTTTGCTTCACTATCATTATCAAAATCAGTAGAAGTAAGATTTTTATTATCAATCTTATCAAACTCATTTTTAAGTTTTTCAATTAAGTCTTTTGTCCAGACAATTTCCTTATTTGGATATATCAAAAGATTGTCACAAGTATCCACTGTTGATTGAGTTTCGGTATCAAATCTTTTTATCTGTTCAATAGCATCAAAGTCAAATACAACGCGGCTTGGCATCACTTCCCCAGGAGCATATATATCCAGTACTTCACCACGCAGAGTAAACTCACCAGGAACAGTTACCTTTGGAACTCGTGTATAACCTAAATCAGTAAGCTTTTGAGCTATATCTGAAGGGTTAATGTTTTGACCCCTGTAAATACTGAATACAAGAGATCTTATATATTCAGGTGAAGGAATCGGCGTCTGAAGGGCTCTCTGGCTGACAATAAAAATACGGGGCTTTGTACTTTGGGTAAAAGTACGTTTTTGCAAAGCCATTTTAGCAAGAACACCAGATCTTTTTCCAAAAACTGCAGAACCTACAGCAGCACTACGGTAAGGCACAAGATTCCACCATGGTAAAGTTTCAATTTCAACAAGAGAAGAGTCAAAACATGTTTCAAGATCAGAACGCAATTCAACGGCTTCCTTGTCACCGGAAACAACAAGTACACAATCAAAAAAAGCAGGATTTAATGCATTTGTATTACTCTGTTGTGAATAACGGCCAGTTGAGCTATACTGAAGGCAGGATAATGAAGTATTGTGCAACGCATTTACAAGGCTTGAAATAAAAAAGCTTACACTTGCACCCTGTAAACCTTCAATTTGACAAGGATAACTGACTTCGTCTGCGTTATAAAGGGATAAAGATTTTACCGAAGACTGAAAAGTTGTCCATGAACTAACTAAACTTTGAATTGAATTTGATAATAATGATTTCATGCAAATCGTCCGATAAACATATTGTAAAGGTGCATTGCTTATCAAGGCATTAAACACCACAGGAGACACATTTGAAACGTACTCTGCTTGCTATTATATCAGTTTTGACAGTTTTTGCACAGACAGCCTTTGGTCTACAGAACTCAGACGGCTTTGAGGATGCATCTGTTCAGTTAAAGTTTTATGACCGCACAATGTATTATCCCGGAAATGATAAGGACAACCCTATAAATATTGAAGTATCAGTAATGAACAAAGGAACAAAGACTTTAAGATTTAAAATTGCTGATGATAAAATGTTCAGTATTGATTTCAGGGCGTATACATTAAAAAATACACTTTTAAACCAGACTCCCCTTCTTATCACAAAGCGCTCTACAAATCAGACAGTATACTTTAGGGAAATAGCACTTGAACCAGGAGAGGTATGGTCTTTTACTGAAAATGTAAAAGATTATCTTACCTTTGAAGATCCTTCAATTTACTATCTTGAGCTGTCATTTTATCCAGAGCTGTATAGAGCAAAACATACTGAAGTACTATCAAACCGTTTAAGCCTGGATGTAAGACCTGCACCAGGGGCAGCCTCAAGCGTTTATATACCATTGGCCTCAGATAAATCAACAATATTAAAGCCTGAATCAATTTCTCCAGACAAAGTAATTGAGCAGACTATTGTTGCCAGACAAAAATCATTGTGGGACCAGTACTTTTTGTACATGGATCTTGAAGAAATGATGACTCGCAATGCAGACATAAACCGAAAGTACCGCAACGCATCTGCAGATGAAAGAAAACGTATGAACGAGGGCTACAGAGCAGACCTAATGCAAAACCGTATTGAGTTTGAGATTGTAGCAGTTCCTGAAAAGTTCTACATCGAAAATACATCTTATTCGCAAACTGAAGGTACAGTATCTGTTTTAGAATGGTTTAAATATCCAAACTTCAGCGAAAGAAAGCGATATATATATAAACTGCGACAGAGAGACGGTATCTGGCAGATTTATGATTACAGCGTAACAAATCTGGGAACAGAATAATTATGAAAGCCCTACTCATTGCAGATAACCAGACAGTAATAGACAACATAGGTACAGTGCTTAAATCTGCAGGTTACGACATTATAACTTACAGATATTTCCTTAAGGCACTGGACAATATTGAAGAAATATCTCCTCACCTTATTGTAATAAGCACCCAGGACTACCCCAGACACTGGAAAACCCTTGCACAGTTTAGTACAACAAACTTTGGAGGATATATTCCTGAAATTATACTTTTTACAGGTAACGATTTTAGTGAAGAAGAGAAAAAAAAGGCTAAAGCCTTAAATGTCAGGGGGACATTTAAATCAGTAGATGTTGAAGGCCTGGACTGCCTTCGCGAAATCTTACTGAAAAAGACAGACATATACTCAGGCACTCTTACACTGGATGATTTAAAATCATCAGGTGAAAACAAAGAAGAAGTTCCTACAGTAGAAGACTTAATTGGCGGTGAAATAGAAGAAGAACTGAACACCGAAGACTTAATCAGAGAAAAATTTGATTTATCATATCAGCTGGAAAAGGCTGAAACAAAAGCTCAAAATTGTTCTCTTGTAATGCTCAATCCTGTTACAAAAGCCTTGATCACAGGAGATTGCAGTAACTATACAGGAGATACTGTGGAGTTTACTGCTGACATAACTGCCCACATTAAAGGTATCGAACAATACACAATTATTGATGGATCAATAAAGATAAATGAAAAGTTAGAAAAAGTTTTACTGGAAACTGCTCAAAAAAAGGACAACAAACTTATTCTTAAAATTAAGAGCACATTATGAGTGAAAAAAAAGCTAAGTTTTTTTGCGAAAACTGTGGAGCTGAAGTTCCGGCAAAAGCATCTATGTGCCGTCATTGTGGAAGATTTTTCAGCTCTGTAAGATGTCCGCAATGCGGAAAAACAGGAACAAATAACACATTTAAAAATGGATGTCCAAGATGTGGATATGCAGAGCCAAAATCAAAAAAGCATATAGATACAATCAGTATAATAGCTCAAAAAGAGCAGAAGGCCGCAAGAAGAGCTCGCAAAAGACTTGCAGGTGTTATTGATTCTTCTCCTCTGGCCCCTGCGAAATCTACTGACGCTCTGCCTGGATGGATGTTCGCACTAAGTTTTCTGGCACTGTTGTTTTTTATTGTATTATTAAATCTTTATATCAGAAAATAAAGGTAAAGGCATTGACTTACACGTTAATTTAATATATAGTGTCACACATCGTTGCCCGGGTGGTGGAATTGGTAGACACGCTAGTTTCAGGTACTAGAACCTTCACGGGTGTAGGAGTTCAAGTCTCCTTCCGGGCATTAAAAAGGCAGGTTTAAAACCTGCCTTTTTTTATATATTACACCTTAAACAAATCAATCTCATTACCTATCTGTACAATCGCTGAAGAAATCTGACTTGAAATATCAGACAGATTAACACTTGTACTGTTTATGCTTTCAGCCTTTTCAGACATCTGTTTTACAGCTTGGGACATTACACTTGCTGCTTCCTGTAAGTTTTGCGCCTGCTTCATTATTTTTTCATTTATAGTATTCATTTGAGATGAAGCAGTCTTTACTTTTCCAGTGCTGTCATTCATCGAGCCTAAGGTTGAACTAATCTGTCTTGAACCTTCAGCCTGCTCGTGCATAGCATTTTTAATTTCCTGAACAAGATTATTTGTATCATCAATTTTGACACTGACAGCCTGAAAGGCTACATCAGACTCTTTTGAGTCAGACATAACATCTTCAATAGATTCTTTTATCTTTTTCAGCTGCTCGCCAATATTGTGAGACTGTGCTGTTGAAGTTTCAGACAGTTTTCGAATCTCATCAGCTACAACACTAAAACCTTTTCCGGCTTCTCCTGCATGGGCAGACTCAATGGCAGCATTCATTGCTAAAAGATTTGTCTGTTCTGCAATGGATGCAATAACAGAGTTAGCATCCTCAAGCATTTGAGACTGCTCAACAATCTGATTGATTTTTTCAGTAACATTGTGCTGTCTGTCAGCTCCATTATGCAAGTCTCTTAAAAGAACAGTAAAGGAGTCAGCCATTTTTTCAATTGAGAGTGTTACCGAAGATACATTACCAAGCATTTGTTCAACTGCAGCAGAAGCCTCTGTAATAGCAGAAGTCTGTACACCAATCAAACTTTCAAGACTGTCTATACCAACTGAAATATCATTAACAGAGCTTACAGTTCCGTCCACATCTTCATTTTGCTTTAAAAGCTGGTTTTCAACATTTTTAATGTTTTCATTGATTAAGGTAATGGCAAGCTTTGTACCATCAATTGTTTTAGTAAGAATATCTCCAGCGGATGACAGGTTTTCTTTTGATTCTTTAATATCTGAAACAATATGCATAAGTTTTTCGGTAAACATATTAAAGCCTTTTACAACAGAACCAATTTCATCATTTGTAATAATATCAATGCGTTGGGTTAAATCAGCATTACCCGTTGCAATAGCATTTATGTTTTTGTTAACCTTTTTCAATGGACGGATTATACGTCTGATAAGAGCACTGCATAATGCAATTGCAAGTAAGGAAGCGAATACAGAAACTGCAATAAGTTTATTAAGAACAATAAGCAGACCTGAATAAAAATCTGACGAAGGAGTTTTACAGACTACTATCCAGTTCTCATGTTCAGGGACAGTTGTATAGGCAACTGAATATTTTACACCGTCACTTCCCTTATATTCTGTAGAGCCATCCCCTTTTTTATTCATTACTTCTATTACAGGTAAAAATAAAGGATCACAGTCATCTTTTATGTTTTTATTGTCCATAATAACCTGAGAGTCCTCACTTGCCATGTATAAGCCGTTATTACGATTATATATAAACGGATGACTGTCTTTACCAATGGTAATATCTGCAACAGTTTTACAAAGAGCAAGACTGTCTACAACTGCAACTATTACACCCTGCTGTTTTCCTGAAGGATCTTTTATTGGATAAGAATAAAATGTACTTAAGTGTCCGTTAACTTTACTCCACTCAGGGTCAGTAATATGAATGTTACCTTTTAAGGCCTGAGCAAGATACTCACGGGTATGAAGATCCTGCCACTTTCCCGTTGTAGTCCATCCAATACCACTCATATTATAAATTGCCATACCCAGATAATATGGATTACCCTTTGAAATTGATGTTATTGACTCCCAGGTTTTTCGCATTGAGTCTTGATCATCAAAATCAATGCCATATACTTCAGGAAGCTTTGAAAGGGAATCAAGCATTTTAAGCTCAACACTGTTTATATTATGTATACGTTCTGCAGCTACCCTGACAGTGTTTTCCATATTTTGTTTTACCTGCATTGTCAGCTCATCCTTTGAAGAATCATAAGAAACATAAGAAAGCACTACATTTGAAAACACTAATAGAGAAATAACTGTAAAAATTATTTTAGCTCTGACACTCTTTAACACAAGCTTCTCCTGGACCTTATAAAATAAAATTTCACCAAGTATATTTTATCTTTTAATTTCGGTTGATAAAGATAATTTTATGTTTTATCAGTATGCAATTGTTTGATTTGCCAAAAAAATTAAAGTAAGATTAGCTTAAGAAATACTGAAACTTTGTTTTTAGGAGAGTGCTATAGTGGGTATGAAAAAAATGAAAGTATCACTCAAGTTTAAGCTTACAGTAATGATTATCGCCATTGTTGCTGCAGCCCTTATTTTTCAAGGATCAATAACCTTAAAACAAACCCGTGATTCACTGACAGAATCCGTAAATAAGTATATATCAGCAGTTACCAGTGATGTTGCAAACCAGATAGGAGCTGCAAATCAAAAAGAGTTTGCTGCACTAAAGTCCTATGCAAATATGAGTGTAATCAAGGATGAAAATACATCAATGTGGGATAAACAGCAGATTCTTTATGAAGCTGTTGCCCGGATGGGTTCAAGATACGAAAACATTGGTTACCTTGATGCTAAGGGAATGAACTATACCCGTGACGGAAGACTTGTTGATCTTTCAGGACGTGAGTACTTTCAAAGGGCAATAAAGGGAGAAGACTTTTTAGTTGATCCATACTACAGCGAAATTGCAAAACGTACTTTCACAACCTATGCAGTACCTATAAAACAGGATGACGGCAGAATTACCGGTGTTTTAATCATGCACGTTATAGGAAACGCAGTTGAAGAGCTTTGTAAAACAATCGACATAGGTCAAGGCTACGCTCCAAGTGTATTAAATATTCGAACAGGACAGACTATTGCAAATCCAAATCAAAGCGAAAGTGAACAGAAAACAAGCGAACAGGACAATATAGAGCTTAAAAACACAATTGAAAGCCTTTTACAGGGTAAGACAGGGGTTTCAACCTTTACAGATCCTGCATCAAAAAACAAAATGATAAGTGCCTATGCACCAGTTCCAGGTCTTGACTGGTCAGTATTTTGTGTTGCCCCTTATAATTTTTACTTTGCAACTTTAATCAGTTCGTCATACTTTGTAATATTTATGTTAATAGGTTCTTTAATCTTTTCATCAGTGATAAGCATATTGTTTACATCAGCTATGATAAGACCTTTAATAAAGGTTCGAAACGTAATCCAGGAAATTGCTTCAGGAAACGCTGATTTAACACGAAGGCTTAAAGTTACTAGTACTGATGAAATAGGAGACGTTTGTACAGGTTTTAATCAGTTTACCGAAAAAATGCAGGCTATAATGAGTGACCTTAAAAACTCAAAGCACACCCTTACAGAAACCGGCTCTGACCTGAAAGCCAGTATAGATGATACAAGTACAAGCATCGGACAGATTGTAGGAAACATAGATTCAATCAGTGAACAGATTCACCTGCAGTCAGAGAGTGTAAAACAGACAGTTGGGGCTGTTAATGAAATTGCCTCAAACATCGAGTCTCTGGACCGAATGATTGATGGACAAGGGCACAGTGTATCAGAAGCAAGCGCTGCAGTTGAGCAAATGATAGGAAATATCTCATCAGTAAGTACTTCCATCGAGAAAATGGCAGGTTCTTTCAGACAGCTTTACGAAAATGCACAAAGCGGTCTTAACCTGCAGAATAATGTAAATGAGAAAATACAGATCATAAAAGATCAAAGTGACTCCCTGAAAGAAGCAAACATTGCCATTGCTTCTATTTCAGAGCAGACAAATCTTTTAGCTATGAACGCAGCTATTGAAGCGGCCCATGCCGGAGAAGCCGGTAAAGGCTTTAGTGTTGTAGCAGACGAAATACGTAAGCTTTCAGAAACTTCTGCAGGACAGTCAAAAACTATCGGGGACCAGTTAAACTCAATTACTTCACTTATTGAAAACTGTGTGGATGCATCAAATGAGTCAAATCAGGCTTTTATATCTGTATCTGAAAAAATTAAAACAACAGATGAACTTGTGCGCCAGATAAAATCTGCAATGGAAGAGCAGAACGAAGGCTCAAAACAGATCAACAATGCCCTGCACTCTATGAATGACAGTACTGTTGAAGTAAGAAATGCATCAAAAGAAATGGCCGAAGGTAATAAAGCGATTCTTGAAGAAGTCAAAAACCTTCAGAGTGCAACCAGCCATATGGAAGGAAGTGTAACAAAAGTATCTGACAGTACACGTAAGATGGATGAGACAAAAAATGCTTTAACCGAATTATCTGACAGTATGACAGAGTCAATTACAGACATAGGAAGCCAGATAGATTTATTTAAAGTATAAAAACTTTTTTGCTTAAATTAAATCTTTTTTAGATTAAAGGTGGTGTAATTTTTTTTACACCGCCTTTTTTTTTACTTCAAAAAACCCTCCAAACCCTTATTTTTAGCCACTTCACAAAATCTTTTTCACCTGTCACTTTTTTTTTAAAATTTTACCTTCTCACCCCCATTCTCCACTCCCTTCAAACCCTTATTTTATGGGCCTTCGCCAATTTTTTTTCCACGAAATTTTTTTTTCGTTTCAATTTTTTGATTTTTAAAAAAAATTTTCCGTTTAAAAAAGGGCCTTTTCAGGGCAGTTCTACCCCCTTTCAGGGCAGTTCTAGGGCAGTTCTCAGGGTAGTTCTCACAGCATAATTTTGATATTATATATATTTATTTTATTATTTTACTTATATTTAAAAGAATATAAATAATATAATAATGATATCCAGTGCTCTAGGGTTCATAAAACGGGAAAAATAGTTTATATAAAAAAAACAATATATAAAAAGGTTTTAAAACAAGTGCTACTTCTGCCCTAGAGCACTGAAAAACTTTTTTCAAAAAAAATTGCACTTTGGCCAAAATGGCCCGCTCACTTTTTTTTACAGCCTTTATAATTAAATCTGTAAGGGGATGGCCACTCCTTTGAAAAAAAACGTTATTTGAAATTATCAGGGAAGGATT
>JAZUGE010000068.1:0-15954 GCA_045641045.1 Treponema sp.
ACTGTGTAACGGTAATATCATTGATGTTTTACAGTGTAATATAGATATGCTTTTATCATTACGTCATGGCCGTTTATCTGATAGAGATGTATCAAGTCTCTCAAGAACAATGAGTATGCAGGTATCAGATAGTAACGGTAAAACTGTTGATTTAGTATTTTACAAAATTTCAGACACAGATGTAATTTATTACGTGTATTCCATAGAGTCGTCGAAGTATTGTGAAAAAAGCACATATGAAATAAGTGAATATACCTATAATAACATTATAAAAAGCATAAAAGCGTTGTAAAAAAGGTGTGCTGCAAAAGAGTATACAATACATTCAGTCTTTATTACACACCTTCTTAACGTGACACCAGCAATAAAACCAATGATTACACCTAGTATACCTAAATAGATATGCCCTAAAGAGAATATTGCTATAGCTATGATTTCAATTATGAGGCCTTTTTTTAGAGGAATCAGCTTTTTTAATGCCTCTGGTAGATAGAATCTGTAAAAAACTTCTTCAAAAAAAGCTGAGCAGATACAACCTGTATATAACAAAAAATACTGCCATACTCCATTGGGTTTTAAGTATTCGCTGGTATTTTGCCCAAATATAAACAAGCCAACACACTGTAAAAGCATACTTGTGCTAAGAAGAATACCAACGGTAAACAGTACGTTACCAATATTAATATGCATTTTCATAATTGATGAAGATGTATGAGTATCATTCTTGATGAAATTTATATAGTAAACTAGAGCTATAAATCCCATATATAATGAGATAGGTGACGGAACTATACTTAACGGAGTTTTAGATGTAGATATCATCAAAAAATGAATTTGATTTATTATTGGTAAAATTCCAAAGCAAAAAATAACAGTCCAGTTTAATGCTTTATTATATTTAGAATGGACATTCACTTGTAAACTCCATTATGTCTCCTGTAACAGGATGTTCAAATTTTATATACCTTGCATGGAGCATTAATCGTTCTCCTTCCATACGATTGCCATACAACGAGTCTCCAATAATAGGTGTACCAAAACCGTGTCTATCACTTGCACAAAGTCGCAGCTGGTGAGTACGACCTGTATGTGGAGTAAACAATACCCTTGTAACATTTCTTGTACTGCCGTCAGGTGCAGTGTATCGTTCAACTCTAATAATACGCCATTGAGTAACCGCTTTTTTGCCATAAACTGGATCCCATATCTGGTGAGGTCTGTTATCAATATCGACTCTGAAATAAAGTTCGTTTTGACCTTCATTTGGGACTCCAAGTTTTGGCAGTACACCATCAATTAAAGCAGTGTATTCTTTTTGGATTGTTTTTTCTTCGAACTGCTTTGTCATTGATCTTAACGCATTTTTATTAAAAACAAGAACCATAAGTCCACTTGTTTCCTGATCGAGTCTATGAGCAGCGCATTGTTCAATTACGTGTGGAAAAAGAGTCCGGAACCTTGTTGTAATTGAGTCTTTATTTTCAGGTAACCGACCAGGAACACTTAAAATACCGCTTTGTTTGTTTACAACGCAGATATCATCATCTCTGTAAAGTATTTCGATACCAAGCATACTTGGTAAAAGAACTCCACACCTTTCATTACATGGCTCATAAAGTTGAAAATCACAACTGTTCGTCTGTAAATTGTAATAGACTTCTGCAAGGCTTACAGGACGCATATTGTGACTAAAAGCATAGTTTATAAGCTTTGGGGCACAGCACTCTCCGGTTCCAGTTTGTGTTAAAGCTTTTCGATTTCGTTCTTCACATATCTGATGAATCGTTTTAATTGATTTATCGGCACAGTGAAAGTGGTAAAGCTTGTGTATAGCCTTTAAGGAGTCAGTACATAAAGCAATACGTCTTTTTTTTAATCTTTTTATTTCGTCTTTATCACTTTCATCAAAAGATTCTTGTAATTTTTCAATTCTGTCAGTGAGACTGTGTATCTCAATATCATTTGCTTCATAGGCTTTATGTATTTCTTTGTTTGAAACAATAGGGGCTACAAAAATAGAATTATCACTTTCTCTGACCAATGAAGATTTTTCAAGCTTATTTGCGATGCCGGAGATTGTTTTGAGTATTATTGTTTTGTCATGATCGTCTATACATACCATACAGCCAATCATAAAGCCGTTTTGGATTCGATCCTGGCTTTCTTCGGTTATACGTACGACTTTATACTCACCGTTTTGAATTTGCTGTACAGTTTCGATACAGTGTTCAAAAGCCTGATCCTGTGGAAATGGTGGAAACATAGAGCCTATTATAGCAAAACACTAGCACTTGTGATAGGCAAGGCGTTCGGATCCATCTTCAACATAAATAATGCCGCAGTACGTAAATCCATTTTTAGTAAGACATTTTTGCATTATTTTGTTATTTGCGTGAGTGTCAGCTCTTATATCCTTTACCTGGTCAGTTGCCCAATTTACACATTCACTCAGTACACCTTTTTTTTCTCCGTTGCTTGCAATACGGTGTATTGTCCCGTATGGATTATTGTTTAACCATTTTCCATCTTTGATTATTGCGTATGTAGGATCTTCGCCAATAATAAACGCAAAAACTCCGTATATAGAATCTTCATCATACATAACAAAAAGATGATGTTCATCGATATCTTTTGTTAAAAGTTCTTTAGAAGGGTAACCGTTAATCCATTGGCTTTCATTTCCGTTGTCACGCATAAACCTGCGTGCTATATCATATAGTCGTTCAATTGTATCAAGTTCGTCTAACTTAGCCTGTCTAATCATTTTTTTTACCTCTATTTGTTTTCATCAGCATACTGCTGCAGTTTTTTTACAAAATCTCTATACTCAACATCTTCATCAATGGTTGTGGTTAGACCGTTATATACCTTTGCTAAAAGTGTTCTAAGAATTAAAGCTTCGCTTTCTGTAAGGTTATGTATAAGAATGTGATCCATAATTGCTTTAGATGACTCAAACCGCTGACATATATTTATGCTTTTTGCAGTAAGAGTTACATTTTTTGATAATCTTCCTTTTGTTATTATTTCAGTTTTTACAAAGCCGTTGTTTTCTAGTCTAGATATTATACCATTTATGGTAGGGTGAGAAACCTGTAAACGATCTTCAAGCTGTTTTTGGGTCAAAAGTTTTTCAGGTGCATCATTTATTGCTAAAATTACATGGGCCTGCGAAACTGTAAGCCCAATACTTGAAAACATTGCATTTGCCTTTTTAATTAAAATCTCATTTATATTTCTAAAATAAAGACCTGTCTGATTGACTTGTTCCAATTCTTCTTTTACTTCCATAACCTATATATTAACAGAAATAGAAAAAATAACAATCTTTTATGTAGCTAACTACAGTATTAACTTGTTATAAATGAGTAAATAAATTATAAATACTGTGTGATAAATGTAGTATGCTACAGTGTAATGAGATACAGAGTGCATTTCTATTTATCATACAGGGGGATTATTTAAATGTATAAACAGTATAAACAATTTTTACTGGCCTTTGTTCTTACTCTTTTTTTATCAGCAGCATACTGTCAGGAAACTGTTGTAATTACTTTGGAAAGTGCTGTACAAAGTGCGTTAACATCAAACATTTCAGTAAAAAAAGGTGCAGTTGAGCTTAATTCAGCAAAAAGGGATTATTCACATTCATGGAACAGTTTTTTGCCATCAGTAACAGCAAGTGTAAATAAAAGTGCTGACGGAGATACAAACTCATCAAAAGTAAAAACAGATACGTTATCAGCAGGAATAAGTGCGTCTTTATCATTAAGTGCTGGCTTACCTGTAAAGATTGCTGCTTTAAAAGCGCAGTATGAAAGTGGTAAATCAGATTATGAGGATATAATAAGACAGACTGTGGTTGAAGTTAAAAAAGCTTTTTATGCTCTTTTATATTCGCAGCAAAATGTTGAGCTTTATAAATCAAATCTTTCCTCATATCAAAATCAATATGACCAGACTAAGGTAAAAAGGGACAGAGGAGTTGTACCGGAACTAGATTTATTAAGTGCTCAGGTTAATCTTGAAACAGCAAAGCTTGATGAAAAAAATGCTGAAAAAAAATATTTTAATGCTTTAATTGAGTTTTTAAATACAGTAGGTATAAAAATCAATCCTAAAAACACTTATGTATTACAGGGCTCCCTTGATGATGCAGAGGTAATTTTTGCTAGTAATGTAAAAATACCTGATGCAAGTGAGATTGAAGCGCTTGTTAATAAAAGCCCTGCTGTACGCTCTGTAAGTGACAGTCTTAAAATTGCAAAACTTAATAAGTACAGCTCAATAAGCCAGAGCTATATGCCATCATTAAATCTAAGTGCTTCCGTTTATCCTGTAAATAACAGTAATTTAAGTAACAATGATAACTCCTGGAGTGCTTCGGCAGGTGTAAGTATACCTTTAGACGGTATTGTACCAGGATCTTCTGCATGGGACAGTGTTGCATCTAACAGTGATGAAGTTACAAAACTTGAGCTTGAACTTGAGGACAAAATAAAAACATTAAGAACTGAAGTGTTTGAAAATATACATGACATAGAAATATGTCTTTCAACACTTAATGCTCGTAAGCTTAACGTAGAGCTTGCAAAAAAGACATATGAAATGACTGAAGATGCTTACAGTAAGGGTACAAAGGATTTGTTATCCCTTCAGACAAACCTTGATGCATATCATTCAGCCGTTTTGCAGTGGAGGTCAGAGCAGTATAACCTCATTTCATATGTGCTTGATCTTGAAAATACTTTAGGTCTATCAGAGAGTTTAATCAATTAATTAACAGGGAGAATAGGAATGAAATTAACAAAAAACAGAATATTGCTTTTAGCCGTAGTGTCGCTTGCAGTTTTTGGTATATCAAAGATACCTTCAAAAAATAAGATGCCGGAAGGCGAAAAAGCCGGTGTCGATAAGGTTTATACAGTACAGACACAAAAAGCTCTGGTAAAACCTTTACAGGAGTATTTGTTTGTAAACGGTAATATACAGACTAATAATACGATTTCAGTATATCCAGATATTTCAGGAAAAGTAAAAAGTGTAAAGGTAACACTGGGATCAAATGTAAAACGTGGTGATTTAATAGCAACTGTAGATCCTTCTGTACCAGGAAGTATATATGCCGAAAGTCCTGTTTATGCACCGATTTCAGGTAAAATCACAGCAATTCCTCTTACAGTAGGTACATCTGTATCAACAACAAGTGCAATTGCTCAGATAGGTACAGTAAACGGTTTACAGATAAAAGCTATGGTAAGCGAAAAAAATGTTGCAGTGCTTAAAAACGGCCTTGAAGCAGATATTTCGCTTGTAGCATACAGCGGAGAAAGTTTTAAAGCGCATGTCAACAGAGTAAGTCCAATAGTAGATGAAGCAAGTCGTACAAAAGAGATATACCTTCTTTTTGACAGTGATGATGAGCGGGTTAATGCCGGTATGTATGCTAAAATCAAGCTTTATACAACATTACACACAGACAGTATTGTAATTCCATATGATGCAGTAGTCTCAATAGATAATAAGTCATATGTATATGTAGCTTTAAGTGATGGAACAGCTTCATTAAGACAGGTCGAGTGTGGAGTAATTGTAGATGGTTGTGTACAGATTATAAAAGGCCTTGAAGAAGGTGAAAGTATTGTAGTTACAGGTGTGTCAGCTTTGGATGACGGAGTTAAAATCCGTAATGTGGAGGTGTAGCATGAGTATGAGTAAAAAGGTTTTAGAGCATCCTGTTCTTACGTCCTGTGTTTTTGCCCTTGTTGTTATTGTATCTCTCTTTACTTTTGGCAACATTCAGATTGATCTTATGCCTGATATGGATATGCCTGTAGCAATGATATCTACATCATACAATAACGCAGGTCCTGAATCTGTCGAAAAAAGTGTAACAGAGATCCTTGAGTCAGGTGTTGTAAGCGTAAGTAACCTTAAGCAGATGACATCCCAGTCAAGCGAAGGCTCTTCTCTTATTACACTTCAGTTTAACTACGGTACAGATATGGATGTAGCAGTAAATGACATCAGAGATAAGCTTGATATGGTAAAAGGCAGTCTGCCTGATGACTGTAATACGCCACAGATATTTCAGTTTGACTCATCAAGTCAGCCAATTATTACCCTTGCAGTAAACGGGAACCGTACAGCTGAAGAATTACGTAAAATTGCAGATGATAAAATTGCAGACCGACTTGAACAGGCTGCAGGAGTTGCAAGTGCTTCTGTGTCTGGAGGTAGGGACAGTATAGTACGTGTTGAGCTTGAGCAAAACAGACTTGATGCGTATGGACTTACAGTTAGCTCAGTTGTATCAACACTTGCCAGTGCAAATATTGAAGTAGGTGGCGGTAATGTAAGTGAAGGAACCCGGAAATACATGGTGCGTACAACAGGTGAGTTTGAGTCAATTGAACAGATTAATAATACAGTTGTTGCAACAGTAAATGGATATGATGTAAAAGTTAGTGATGTTGGTAATGCTTTTATGGGATATGAAGATGAAACAAGCCGTATCTACATTAATGGAAAAAGCGGTGTTTACATTAAGATTCAAAAGCAGTCAGGCAGCAATACTGTAAATGTTGCAAATGCAGTTTACAAAAAAATTCAGCAGATACAGCAGACATTGCCTTCTGATGTTTCAATTGATGTGATAAGTGATCAGTCAACTGAAGTAAAAGATACACTCAAAGAGCTTATTAAATCTATTATTGAAGGATTTATTCTTGCAGTTCTGATTCTTTTTGTGTTTTTGCGCAGTGCAAAGAGTACCCTTATCATGGCAATATCAATACCGTTCAGTATCCTGCTCACAATACTTATTATGATATTTGCCGGTATCACGTTAAATATGATTACAATGACAGGTCTGATTTTAGGCCTTGGTATGGTGGTAGATGCATCTGTAGTAGTGCTTGAAAACATATATGTATATCGTAACCGCGGCACAAGTGCATCAACTGCAGCAGCCATAGGTACACAGGAAGTAATTACATCTGTAGTATCAGGTAACCTTACAACAATCTGTGTATTTATTCCGTTCTTTGTTTATAAAAGCCAGCTCGAAATGATGGGTGAGCTTTTTGCATCTCTTATGGTGGTAATAATTATTGCTCTTTTATCATCATTATGTGTTGCAATGTTTCTTGTACCGGTATTGGCAGGTAAGTTTTTACCTGTTGATAGCCGGAAGGAACATCCTATAAAAAACAAGGTTCTGTATAAGGCTGATAAAGCTGTTGAAGACTGTATTTCATGGATTACAGAAAAATATCGAAAGGCATTACATACTGTTTTACACCATAGATTTGCTACAGTAACAATATCTTTTGGCATATTATTTGCTTCAATGGCCGCTTTTGGACAGCTTCGCATTGCATTTATGTCAAATTATTCAGACAGTTCTGTAGGATTAAATGTACAGCTTCCTTTAGGAACAAAGCTTGAAGAAACACAGGCTGTCCTCAATGATTTTTATGAAATTGCCTGTAATGAAATAAAGGGATACGACACAATCGTTATGTCAGTAGGAACAGGAAGTGGCATGTCTTTTAACGCTGATACAAGTTATAAAGGATCTCTTTCAATTTACCTGCCAGAGTCAGGTTTACAGATAGATAATGCTGAAACAATTAAAAATAAACTTCGAGCACACTTTGACCAGTATCCAGTTGCAACATTTACCTTTGATGAAGGGCGTATGCAGCAGATGACAGGCAGTGACATAGATATAGCCCTGAGGTCAACTGATCTTGATACAGCATTAACAACAGCAAAAAAGATCAAGGATCTTATTGAAAAAAATCTTACAGGAGTAACAGAACCTGAGATTGACCTTGATGATGGGCTGCCTCAGATTGAAGTTAAAATTGACAGAGACAGAACCTCATCCTTTGGTATATCAGTTACAGCAATTGCAAACGAAATTAACTACTGTATCAACGGGAAAACAGCAACAACATTTCATAAAGACGGTGAAGATTATGATGTAGTAGTTGTCCTTGCAGATGAAGACCGCAGTGAGATACCAGATCTTGAAAACATATTTATTACAGGCTCATCAGGCCGTTATGCAGTCTCAAACTTTGCAACTATAGTGAGAGGTACAGGTCCTGTTACCATAAACAGGGAAGATCAGTCCCGTATTATACACTTAACTGCAAATAATACAGGTTCTATGAGTGCAGGTGATGTAGAAAAAAGTATACAGGCTCTTATAGACGAAAAACTTGTTATCCCAGAGTCAGTAAGTGTATCTTTTGAAGGTTCATGGGCAGACACGATGAAAACAGCTAAGATTTTTATTCTAATCATTATACTTGCAGTTATTCTTGTATTTGGAGTTATGGCGGGCACATATGAAAGCTTTAAGGACCCGTTTATCAATCTTTTTACATTGCCGTTTCTTATTGTAGGTGTTGTAATTATACATCTGATAACAGGTCAGGCATTCAGCATGGTGAGTATGATTGGTATAGTTATGCTTGTAGGTATTGTTGTAAATAACGGTATCATCCTTGTTGACCAGACTAATCTTCTTGTTCGTCGTGGAGTTAATCTTTTAGATGCATGTGAGCAATCTGGTGCAAGTCGTTTGCGTCCAGTCCTTATGACTACACTCACTACAATACTGGCAATGATTCCTATGGCATTTTTTGCAGGGGAATCAGGCTCGGTAACACAACCTATTGGTTTATGTGTAGTAGGTGGTTTAACATCCAGTACACTGGTGACTTTATTTATCATTCCTGTAATATACTCTCTGTTTAACAGAAATGCTGATAAAAAGACTAAACCAAACTTTACAGAAGATTTTATGAGCGAGTTTAACAGCTAAGGAGAATACATGATCCGTATTGAGATAATAGCAAATCAGTCAGTGCAGGATGAACTGGTTACAAACATTGAAACACTTATTCCTGATTTATATTATACAGTTTTGCCTCTGGCAAATGGTAAAGGAAAAACTGGCTATAAACTTGGTAACAGTACATGGCCTGAGACAAACTTTGTATTTATTGCTTATGGAGATGATAGTATTGAAAAAAAAGTAAATCAGATAGTAAGATTTGTAAAATTAAAGTTTTCAACTGAAGGTATAAAAATCTTTATCCTTCATGACAAAGAATATGTCGAGTCAAGGCACGCAAGTACCTAAAGCCTTGCCTTATACATTTTAAGGATTTGCGGTAAACCATTAAAAAAAACGAGTATTAATCAGAATATTTCCTGATTAATACTCGTTTCAAATTCACTCAAGAAATTACTTCCAATAGCTTTCTGCCTTATCGAGCTTTATATCTTTAATATTAGGGCAAAAACCACAACCTTTCATCTCGTAACAAACTCCGCCACGAGCTAAACAGTCAGGAACTAAAACCTTTTTAAACTCAGGAAGCTTTTCAATAACAAGACGGCACATTTCTTTAACAACCTGTCTGGTCTCCAAACTTGCGCGAGTACAGAGTCTCTTGTTTGCTATTGTAATTAATTCTTCACCACCAATACTCCAATACATATCTACAGGGGTGTCCTGTGGAGCTTTATTGCGGTCATATGTCGGATCAAAAGTCTTTTGTCTGTCGTTGCGCTGCGAGCATATATAAGGCTGAGCATGTACATGACGAACGAGATGCACAGATACCCAATATGGTATGTTAAGCTTAAATATAAACTTCATTTCTCTGATAGGAGAATGTCTGGCTAAGAGAATAGACTCCTTCCAGTCTTGAGATACAGGATTAACCCTTTTTTTGTGCATTGTTGCTAAAGCAAGGTCTTTAACTAAGTTCCAGTCTTCTTCACCGGGACATTTTACTAATTCAACTGTCATAATGATTTGATGGTATATAATAATTGAACATTTTTCAATAAGCATTTATAGTCAATTGAACTATTTTTTTGAGGTATGTAAGATGGCAGATAAAATCGAAGGTCTTTTAATGTTTGATATTGGAACTGGAAAGTTCTGGATTGTTGATCGTGATAATCAGGACTCAGGTTTAACTATGCTTGAGTTTGGAGACTGTTTTGAGGTTAAAGTTGACGACAATTGGATTTCAACCAGCCTGAAAATTGAAAATGACGAGGTAACAGGGGAGTTAGTATTCGCTTTAGCAAATACTAACTTAAAAGCAGATCTTAACGGTATCGAAGTTCGTAAATAATTTTTCGCTTTTTAATTACACCAAAAGCATTATAAAAAAAGGTACATATGTGTTTTATCTTCACCTATGTACCTTTTTTTATAATGAAATTAAATCCTTTACAACTTCACTTGCAATAATGAGCCCTGCAACAGATGGTACAAAAGAACAGCTTCCTGGGGTGTCTCGGCGAGGAACTGAAGGATTTTGAACAGGTAAAATATCTTTATTAACTGGTTGTAAAGGTTGTTCAGTAGAGTAGACAACCTTTACATCTTTTAATCCGCGCTTTTTACATGCCTGTCTCATAACTCTGGCCAATGGACAAACTGATGTATCAAAAATATCTGCAACTTTAAACTTTGTAGGATCCATCTTGTTTCCAGCTCCCATGCTGCAAATAATTCTTGTTCCGGATTGTTTTGCCTGCGTAATTAGAGCAAGTTTTGCTGTAACTGTATCAACTGCATCAACAACATAATCGTAATTAGTAAAATCAAATAAAGATTGTGTTTCAGGTAAGTAAAAGCATTTATGCACAGTAACATTAGCCTTTGGGTTTATGTCCAGAATACGCTCTTTCATAACATCGACTTTATATCTGCCTACAGTAGAATGAGTTGCTATAATCTGTCTGTTTATGTTTGAAACTGCTACCGTATCATTATCAATAATATCAATATGTTCTACACCGGCTCTGACAAGAGCTTCAACAGTATATCCACCGACGCCACCTACACCAAAAACCGCAATATGAGCATTTTTTAATGAATTAAGTGCATTTTCACCTATAAGAATTTGTGTTCGTATAAACTGATTATCCATGATTTATTCCTAGTATATGATACTAATATACGATATTTTTCAGGGGATAAAAAGTCCCTTAATAAACAATCTTAAATTATGTTATAAATTATGCAGGTAGTTCCTTTGTGATATATAATGGACTTATGAGCAGAGAAAGTTTTATACAGATAATGAAAGACGGAACAAAAATTGCCGTCAATAGATGGATTCCCCAGGATAAAAATAATATAAAGGCAGTTATTTTTTTAAGCCATGGAATGCAGGAATATGCTTTACGATATGATGAGTTTGGTAATTTTTTATCTCAAAACGGGTTTGTATTCAGTGCTCATGACCACAGAGGACACGGGCAGACAAGTGTAATTGCACAAAATGAAGGTACAGGGTTATATGGTCATTTAGCTGACAAGGATGGTTACCAGAAGGTAACATCAGACCTTTTTGAGGTTTTTACAAAACTCAAAAACGATTATCCTGATAAAAAGATTATTTTATATGGACACTCCTTTGGAAGTTTTATTGCACAGAACTTTATTGAAACTTATGGAGATAAAATCCAGGGATGTATCTTAACAGGCTCATCAGGCAGGCAAAGTACAAGTGCTGCAGCAAAAGTTATAGCAGGTTTTGCCTGTCTTTTTGGAAAAAGACGCAAATCAGAATTGATTCAGAATATAGCCTTTGCACCAAACAATAAACGAATAAAAAATCCTGTAACAAAGCTCGACTGGCTTTCTGCAAACCCTGAAAACGTAAAAAACTACATTGCAGATCCATTTTGTGGAGGGGTTTCAACAGTAGCATTTTTTTATGATTTATCATCATTGCTGTGTAAAATTCATAAAAAATCAAGTATAAGAAAAATACCATCATCTTTACCTGTACTATTAGCTTCTGGTGAAGACGATCCTATTTGTGCCTATGGTAAAACCTTAAGAGCTTTACAGAATGAGTATAAAAGTAACGGAATCAATGACTGTGAGCTTCATTTATATAAAGGGGACAGACACGAAATATTTTTTGAAAACGATTATAAAATGATTTTTGACGATTTATTAGACTGGATAAACAGACATGTGTAAGCTGATATAAAAAGTTTTATATATATTGAATATAAGATTAAAATAAACTATACTTTTTTTCACGAAAAAAGGAGTATAGTTTATGAAATTATCACACAAAATGTTTTGTATCAGTCTTTTTTTTGCATCTGTCTGTCTGTTTGCAAGCTGTGAGTACATCGTTAATGATGCTTTGGCATATTCTGACAGAGCCGAATGGAACAACTCAAGTCACAGCGAAATCATGCTTTCATTCAGTGACAAGACAAAAGAAGACAAAAATGTTGATATTACAATTAACACAAAAAAAGAAAATGGCAGTTGTTCTGTAAAAAGTCGTACAAGTACAAGTCGTACCATGGTTGTAAAATTATCACGAGGCCTGCAAAAAGGTGAGTCGGTAGAAATTTTCTGGCAGGACAGCTTAAATAGACATTCATTGTATGTAGATTAAAAGACAAATGACTGGTAGTTTTTTTTATGTAATAAAACTATCAGTCATTTTTTGTGTAATGATGCAGTTAAGAAATTAATGCATGGTTAAGCCATTTTCGATTAATGAAGCGTATAAAAAATATTACAGATCTGATACACCAGTCTGTTGCCATACCAATCCATACAGCAATAGGTCCAAATCCAAATATTCTTATTAATACTATAGTAACAGCTACCCGACATGTCCACATTGTTATACATGCAACTGTCATACTAAACTTAACATCTCCTGCAGCTTTCATACCGTAAGCTGGTAAAAATGACCAGGTCCAGGCAAAAGGTTTAATGATATGGATAAAGACTGCAAGGTGTACTGTAAGAAGCGCAACATCTGCTTCCATACGGGACAAAACAGTAATAGGTTTTACAAACACACAGACTAGGGCAGATGAAATTAAAAGAGCAATAAAGCCATATAAGGTCAGTTTTTTTATATATTTAACAGCCATATCTTTGTTTCCACAACCTATACACTGGCCTACAATAGTCATCATTCCCAGACCAATACCGATAGTTGCCTGACAGCTAAAGCTTTCAAGAATCGCTGTCATAGCATTTGCAGCAATCGCTGCAGTTCCCAATGTTGAGACGGTTGATTGAATTGCAAGTTTTCCAAACTGAAACATACCGTTTTCGATACCAGTGGGAACACCAATTTTCAATATGCTCTTAATTGAAGAAAAATCAGGCTTTATATTAAAAAGGTTAGTTATGCGGATTTCCTGTCTGGTGGTGTTCAAAAAGAATAATATCGTTACAGCGCAAAAAACACGGGAGATGAGGGTAGCCAAAGCTGCTCCAAGAACACTCATATTAAAGCCAAATATAAAGATAGCGTTTCCTGCAATATTTAATAAATTTGATACTGTGGATATTTTCATCGGTAGCTTAGAGTTTTTATCAGCTCTAAAAAGGGCAGAAGCAGCATTGTAAAGGGCAATAAAAGGGTATGACAGTACAGATATAAAAAAATACAGCTGCGCATTTTTCATAACATCTTCTTCAATTCTGCCAAAAATTACAGTTAAAAGAGGGAGCCTGAATAAAATACATAAAAGAGCTCCTGCTACAGATATTACAGTAACAGAGAGAATAAGCTGTTTACCTGTGTGACGGGCTTTATCATACTGGTTATTACCAATATACTGACTGCACAGTATTGATCCGCCTGTTGCAGTTGCAGCAAAGACAAGAATAACTAAAACATTTATTGAATCTACAAGAGCAACAGCTGATATAGCTTTTGCTCCAGCAGTTGTAACCATAATAGTATCAGCTGTTCCCATAAGGGAGTTTAAAAGCTGCTCTATCATTAAGGGCACTAAAAGTGCCCATATCTGTTTATTTGTAAACATAGCTACCATTCATTATAGTATCTTGATTACAGAGTGTTAAGAGCTTACTAAAGCTGGTAAAGTTCAGTGTATTTATTTTCAAGATAGTCTAAGAAATAATCAGGAGTAAAACTTTCGCCTGTAATTTCTTTTATCCATTCTTTAGGGCTCTGTCTGTCGGCTTTTTTAAATACATGCTCAGTCATCCAGGCATTTATACTCTTAAAATCTCCATTTTTTACAGAAGATTCAACATCTAAATCCTTACACATAGTCTTGTAATACATTGAATTATACATATTTCCAATAGCATAGGCAGGGAAATATCCAAAGCCAGATGACCAGTGTACATCCTGTAAAATACCTTCGCTGTCGTTTTCAGGGCGTACTCCAAGATATTCTTCATATTTGTCGTTCCAGAGCTTTGAAAGATTATTAATATCAGCTTTACCTTCAACAATAAGCTTTTCAATTTCATAGCGGATTATAATATGGAATGTATAAGTAAACTCGTCGGCTTCAGTGCGAATTAGTGAAGGGCTTACAATGTTCATAGCCTCATAAAGCTCCTGTTCACTAACATCACTCATTACCTGAGGAAATATTTCTTTAGTTTTATCGTAAATAAGGTGGATAAATTCCTTGCTTCTTCCAATACGATTTTCATAAAAACGGGATACAGACTCGTGCATTCCCATAGTTTTATTCATTTCAATATGATGTGCGTAGTTTTCTTTTGGCTGCAGCATTTCAAACAATGCATGTCCGCCTTCATGAATAATACTGAACATACTTGAATAGAACATATCAGGATAATAGTGAGTTGTTACACGGATATCATTTTTAGCAAGACCATCTGTAAACGGATGCTCTGTAGTTGTAAATGAACCACGTTCAAAATCAAAGTCCATAACCTCAAGCAGATACTGCGCCATTTGCTTTTGCTGTTCATCTGTAACTTTACGGCTCAAAAAGTCTGTACGTATATTCTTTTTGCTTGTCATGATTTTTTTTAGTAATGGAACAAGTCTTCTTTTACATTCGTCAAAACATTTATCCAAATCTGCACATGTCATTTCTCTTTCGCAGTCATCCAAAAGATTATCATATGCTAAAGGTAAGGCCTGTTCATTAAGAGCTATTTTTTTTAATTGAACTTCACGAACTTTTTCAAGACTTTCCTTAAAAAGATTAAAATCGTTGCTCTGTTTTGCATTGAGCCAGTCGATGTAGGCTTTATTGAAAACTACATCAAACTCATGATTCATTTCAGGAGTGATGTTTTTTGTTTTTATATAGTTTTTATGAAGTGATAAAGCAAGGGCTCTGTCAAAATCATTATCTAAATCATCAACATGCTTATAAAGATATTCACCAGCTTCAATAAACTTTTCATCTTTTGTGAGTTCAAAGCTTTTACCTGATAAAAAGGCAATTAATTCTCCCTGTTCTTCCATTGCCTTTGGTGGACATATAGTTTCAAGATCAAAATTGATTACATGCACTGCATGATCATATACTGCAGCCTGATCTAATACTTTAAGGACATATTCAAGATTTGTCTTAGTCTGTTCTGTCATTAGTTAACTCCATTTTAAATATATATTGAGAATATACCTGTAAATTATAAAAATTGTTTTTAACAAAATCAAGAATTAGTATTTTCTTTATGCTTATGATATAAAACTTATAAAAGATTTTGATAGTACTAATACGCAAAATTTTGTCGTCGACAAAATAAAGTTTTTCCGGCGACAAAATTTTATTTTTCCGCCGGGAAAATAAAAAAAACTGCATTAGTTCTTCCTAAAAATCAATGCAGCTATAACATGTATACCGCTTCATTTTAAATTGCGGTAAGGCTTATTATCATTAATAATTGTGTTAGTAATCTGCTCTTAATGGTGATTCTGTCTACTTATATTATTATAAAAGCAGATTTTACAATTTTCGTAAGAGTCAATTTTTCGCGCTATCAGGCTATTAGAACCGTTGAAACATCAGATTTCTTAATCAAATTGATATTCCAAGGAAGAAGTTCAGACCATTTTGAATCTGTCCAGTCAGTTGTGTCTGCGGCCAGTTCAAAGATTGAAGAAAGATATTCTT
>JAZUGE010000069.1:0-49753 GCA_045641045.1 Treponema sp.
AACCAGTAATAAGACTTACTGAAAATAAAAGGATAAAACTTAAATGATTGGTAAACACTAATAAAGTAAAAATGCTATAAATTGCCGTACTGATAAAATCCAGAGTATATATTGTTTTATAGCGTGAAAACTTATCAACAAAGGGACCAAATAATGTTGGAACGATTATTTGCGGTGCACAATATGCAACCATATAAAGACTATATAAAAAGGTTGATTTAGTATAATCAAGGACCAAAAGTCCTGTTGCAAAACCAGTTATAGCACTGCCAAGAGTACTCACAACAGTACCCAGAGTGATTATAGTAAAATTTTTAGTCCATAGATTACTTTCAGCCATAATTGTAATTATACATAAATAACCATACATAAACAACTAATGCTTACAACTTATGTATAATGATACAAGTCAAGCCAGAATAATATTTTGATATAAAATTAATTTTTTTATATTCACTCCTTTTTATATCTTATAATAAGATTGGAGTTTTGTTATGAAGATACGCAGTAAAATAATTTCAGGATTTGTAGCAGTTGTCCTTATTTGTTCTCTTGTAATTAGTATTCCAGTACTGATAATTACAACAGGTTCTCTAAACGAAAACATTGAAAGAATCATAGAACTGGAAATGACATCAATATATGCTGAAATCGATTCATTTTTTAATACTGCAACGCGTACAGTTCAGGCAGTGCACCATTATATCATAACAGATAACACTTCTGATCAGGAAAACATTGAAACGTATTTAACATTTCTTGGTAAAGATGAAGAAAATTACTCAATGATATATTACGCAAGTGCTCTCCCTGTTTCAAAAGGGGGGTTTTTATATAATAATCAAAATTGGACTGCCCCATCAGATTTTGATCAAACAACACGAGTCTGGTACAAAAAAGCCAGCAGCAGTACTGACGTACAAATTGGAGAACCATATATTGATGCAGCTTCCGGGGATATTGTATTTTCGTTAAGTAATGGCGTTTTTGATAAAAGTAACAGTTTTTTAGGAGTTGCTGCATTAGATGCAAAACTAAACAGCATAAAAGATATATTATGCGAAGTTTCCATTACAGAAAACTGTGAGGCTTACATTTTGGGTCCAGACGGGACATACTATATTGATGAAGATAACTCTAAAGTTTTGAAAGGAAATTTTTACACAGATTACCCTCAATTTGCAAAATACAAAAAAGATTTGAGCACTGATAAGGCTTTTTACGTTACAAATGAGGGGGACACATATTTTTGTGGCCGTATGCTATCTGGAAACTGCGACTGGTCTACTGTAGTAATCGGAAAAAGGTTTGATTTGTATCACTCAATTTTTAAGTCTACGGTTACAATAGCAGGGCAAACAGCCGCAAGCCTTATACTAGCTTTTTTCATAGGACTTATTATTGCAAATCTTATTGTTAAACCATTAACTAATATGAGCAATGCAATAAAAAACATAGCCAGCGGAAACGCAGATCTCACACAACGTCTAACAATAAAATCAAAGGATGAAGTTGGTATTGCAGCGAAAGGTTTTAATGATTTTACAACAAAGCTCCATGAAATAATCAGCTTATGCAAAAAATCAAAAGAAAGCCTAAGTGAGGCAGGTGAATCTCTAGCATCAAGTACTCAAGATACAGGTGTAAGTATCACACAAATTTCAACAACCCTCGATATAATGCATGGACTCGTTGAAGAACAGAATAAAAGCATAAACGAGACGGCATCAACAGTACAGCAAATAAGTCAAAACATTGAGAGTCTTGATAAAATGATTGAGAGTCAGGCAAGTGGGGTTACTCAGGCAAGTGCAGCTGTAGAACAGATGATTGGCAATATCACTTCAGTAAACAACAGTGTTGAAAAAATGGCAAACAGCTTTGAGGGATTACAGACAGATGCTATTAACGGAAGCCATAAGCAGCAAGATGTAAATGAACGCATTGTTCAAATTGAGACAGAATCTAAAATGCTTCAGGAGGCAAATGCTGCAATATCAAGTATAGCTGAGCAAACTAATTTACTTGCTATGAATGCAGCAATAGAAGCAGCACATGCAGGAGATGCAGGCAAAGGTTTCAGCGTTGTTGCAGATGAAATCAGAAAACTTAGCGAAACATCAAGACAACAGAGTAAAACTATTGGCGAACAACTAAACAAAATAAAGGAATCGATTTCCCTTGTTGTAACAGCATCTCATGAGTCAAGTCTGTCGTTCCAGTCTGTATCAGAGCGAATTAAAGAGACTGACCAGATTGTCCGTATGATAAAGAGTGCAATGGAAGAACAAAATGAAGGTAGTAAACAAATTATTGAAGCCTTACACTCAATGAACGACAGTACAACAGATGTACGAAGTGCAGCTTCGCAGATGAACCAAGGAAGCAAAATTATCATGGAAGAAGTTCAGACGCTTCAGGATTCTGCTACTAACCTAAACGATAATATGCAGCAAATTGTTTCAGGAGCGGATAAAGTCAGTAAAAACGGAAACCTGTTAAGCAGTATTACAAATCAAATGGAACAAGCTATTGGTGATATAGGAAGTCAGATAGATCAGTTTAAGGTATAAAAAATATGTCCAATAAGTTTTTCAGCAAGACCATTTTCACAAAGAACATGGCAGCCATAAAACTTATTGGACAGATATAGCTAGTTATATGAAGACAGAACAGTCTTTAATATATTAAGACCTTCATTAATTTCTTCATTTGTAATATTTAATGGCGGAACAAGGCGCACGGTATTGCGTCCAGCTGTTGAAACCAAAAGACCTGCACTTAAAAGCTGCTTTTCAATTTCAAGAGCACTTGCGCTATCTTTTATATCAATACCAATCATAAGTCCCTTACCGCGAATCTCACCTGTAACAGGTAATGCCCACGATTTTACTGTATCACGGATATACTCACCCTTTTGTTTTACACTGTCTAAAAAACCTGGCTTTTTAAGCTCATTCAACACAACTAAGCCTGCAGCACATGCCAAAGGGTTACCACCAAATGTTGACTGATGATCCCCAGCCTTAAACACATCCTTAGCTTTTCCTCTAAAAAGAATGCCACCAAAAGGAACTCCACCTGCAGCCCCCTTTGCAAAGGAAATAACCTCAGGATTAAAACCTAATTCATCACTTGCAAGTATTGCGCCAGTACGTCCAAAACCAGTCTGAACCTCATCAGCCATAACTATAGCACCAGCTTTACGAGCGGCATCTGCAGCAGCTATAGCCCATTCTTTATCAATAAGGTTTACACCCCCCTCACCTTGAACACACTCAATTAATAGTGCTGCAGTTGTATCATCAAAGGCAGTTTTTATAGCTTCCCAATCATTTGCCTGTATTGTTTTAAAACAATCAACATAAGGGGCAAAACAATCCGGATGAAATTTATCCTGCCCCGTAGCTGTTAAAGTTGCCAACGTTCTGCCATGAAAAGAATTTTTTAATGTATAAATTACTCTTCGATTCTTTCCCCCATTAAGCTCTCCGTATTTACGAGCGAGTTTAATGGCAGCTTCATTACCTTCAGCCCCACTATTACCAAAAAAGGCACCATCAAAACCTGTAGCTTGCAACAGCTCTTTTACATATTTTTCTCCAACATCAGAGATAAAGTAGTTACATACATGAATCTGTTTTGCAGCTTGCTCACTTATAGCTTTAACTAAAGGCTCAAAACCATGTCCTAAGCAGTTGACAGCAATACCTGCCAAAAAATCTATATATTTTTTTCCATTAACATCATATACAGTCGATCCTTTGCCATGTGAAAAAGTTACATCAAAGGAACCGTAATTGTTTGCAACGTATTTACTACCCATTTTTTCTCCACAACTTAGTATATCATTGTACCAATACCACGATCTGAGAACATCTCAATTAACAAAGAATGAGGAACACGACCGTCAATTATATGAGTACGAGGAACCCCACCTTTACGGGCAAGCATACAACACTCAATTTTTGGTATCATGCCACCTGCAATAGTACCATCCTCAATATATCCTGGAACATCTTCAATATGGATACGCTGAATCAGGGAATAAGGATCCTGAACATCCTTTAACACTCCAGGAACATTTGTAAGCTGAACAAATTTTTCGGCCTTCAATGCAACAGCGATTTTTGCAGCAGCAGTATCGGCATTAATATTATAACGGTTCATATCGCCGGATTCACCCAATGCTACAGTTGAAATAACCGGTATAAATCCCTGATCTATCAATGACTGAATAATTTCAGGATGAACCTCTGTAACTTCACCAACGAAGCCTAAATCAGCACCATCTTTATTAATCTTTTTTGCACGCAATAGACCTGAGTCAACTCCAGATAAACCAATTGCCTTACCACCTTCCTGTAGTAAAAGACCAACGATATCCTTATTAAGTTTACCTGTTAACACCATTTGAACGATTTCCATTGTTTCGCTATCAGTATATCTTAGACCATTAATAAACTTACTTTCCTTTCCAACACGGTCAAGCATACTGTTTATTTCAGGACCACCACCATGAACAAGTACAACCTTAATGCCAACTGTATTTAAAAGAACAATATCCTGCATAACACATGCTTTTAATTGTTCATTAAGCATTGCGTTTCCGCCGTACTTTACAACAACAGTTTTACCAACCCAATGTCTAAAATATGGAAGAGCCTGAACAAGCACATCCGACCAATGTGCATTATCAAGGCGTGGGTCATTAATAACAGATTCAGCCAATTTATCATCCCCTTAGATTTAGTTTTATTTTGATACAAAAGCTTACATAAATTCTTTTTATCTTTATCTATAAAAAAATTAAGTACGATAGTCTCCATTAATCTTTACATAATCGTAGGTAAGATCACACCCCCAGGCAACACCCTCACTGACACCATCTTCCATTTCAACTAAAATTTCGACAGCCTGCTCTGATAAAATATCTTTTGCAAGATCCTCATCAAAATCAAGAGGAACACCATGGTCAAAAACCTTTATTGTTCTTAATTCATCACCATTAGCTTTACCTTCTTCAAAATAACGTTTGCTGTTTTTACGACTAAAGAAAGTTACACTCGTTTTTTCAGGTGTGAAATAATATCCCGAATATCCTAATGCACATAGAATACGACCCCAGTTTGCATCACTGCCAAAAAATGCGGCCTTTACCAAGCTTGACGATATGACAGATTTTGCAAGCCCACGAGCAATTTCCATATCCTTTGCACCTTTTACAGTACAAGTAATAAGATGACCTGCACCTTCACCATCTGCAGCAATTTTTTTAGCAATTTGAGTGTTTAATGCATTTAAAGCAGCTAAAAATTGATCATACTCAGGTCCTTCGCAACAAATTTCTTCATTACCAGCCATACCGTTAGCTAGAATAAGCAACGTATCATTTGTACTTGTGTCCCCATCAACAGAAACACAATTGTAAGTTCCAGCGATAGATGAACGTAATGCTTTTTCAAGCATCTGACTACTTATAGAGCAATCAGTAGTAATAAAACCAAGCATTGTACCAAGGTTAATATGAATCATACCGCTACCTTTTGCCATTGTACCGATGGTAACTTTTTTTCCAGCAATAACTGTTTCCAAAGCACATTCTTTATACTGTGTATCTGTTGTCATAATTGCAATGCGAGCTTCTTTATGACCTTCTTTACTTAAACCATCAGCAAGTTTATCAATACCTGCAATTATTTTTTCAACTGGAAGCTGCTGTCCAATTACCCCTGTAGAACATACAAGCACATCATCGCTATTAAGATTAAGCTTAGCGGCTACTGCAACAGCTTCTTTTTCTGCATTATTGTATCCCTTCTCTCCAGTACAGGCATTTGCATTACCTGAATTTGCAATTACTGCCTGAGCTTTCCCGTTTGCTATATGAGTCTTTGTAAGTTTTACACACTCAGCCTTTACCCTATTTTGAGTAAAAACCCCTGCTGCGTTACAAATCTTTTCACTATAAATAAGCGCAGTATCATTAGTAGTACGGCTTGGTTTTATATGGTTTAATACACCGTTTGCTGTAAATCCAATTGGAGAAGCAACGCCACCATCAATAAAATTGAAATCATACTGCATATATATACACCTCGTTTACATAATTATACGAGAAAGTATACTCCAATGCATGCTTATTAACAATAGATTTATTTAAATTATTTAATATTTACTAAAGAAACATCGATTTTAAACTATTGTAGTCATTTCTCTAAGTTACGTAATAAATATGCATTATTTCTTCAGTTGACAAACATCAATTCTTATTTTTGAAAAAAAAGAAATCAGCATACTAAAGAAATCTCACAAATAAATACGTAATGAGGCTTTATTTTTTTGATTTAAAAACAATACAAAGATTTATAAAAAAACTTGCAATACTTAATATAGCTTCTGAGACAACTTTAGCTGCAAAATCTCCCAGTCTAAAGTATACTTCAAACAAAGTTATAAAAGCTGTGTCAGCAAAATATCCAATCACTCGAACTGAGTAAAATAGAATAATTTCTCGTGCAAATGCTTTTTTTCCAGTGTCAGTCGTTTTAAATACATAAAACTTATTCATAAGATATGAAAAAAGCATATATACAAACCATGCAATTGCTGTGGCCACTGGAATACTTACGTTGAACAATCTGAAAAAACAGAAAGTCAGAATTTTTAACAAAACTCCACAGCCGCCAAAGGCTGCGTAAAATAAAACTTTTTTTACGGTCCTGTTAGATATAAAATCAGATTTGCTTGCCTTTATTACACAAAATAACAAAATTGCCATAGCAAAAACAGCAGCAGCATAATTTAAAGGATTAGATAGCATACAAACACCTTGTTTAATTAATCTCTAATGATTTAAGTTTTTTTCCTTCGATTGTATAAAGAGAAACTTCTTTTATTCCATCGTCATCGGTACATATTATGCCGCATGTATTTCCATCTTCACATTTTGGTAAAGAAATACTGCCAGGATTAAACCAAAAATATCCGCCCTCTTCCTCAAGAAGCGAAACATGAGTGTGACCACTAATAACTAACGTCCCTTTTGGTAGCATTTCTTTTAACTGTTCTTTAGTGTATAAATGGCCATGATGAACAAAGATTCGCCCACAACTTTTTGTATTACGTTTAAAAAACAATGTTGTGTAAGGTCCAAGACACGGAAACTTCAATACCATTTGGTCAACTTCGCTGTCACAATTGCCTCGTACCCCTATTATCTTTGATACATTATCATTTAATAACGATGCACAGGCCATCGTATCATGTCCTTGTGGCAATGGATTACGAGGTCCATGATTTAAATAATCTCCACACAATAAAATAATATCTGGATTAATGCTTTTAAATGAGTTTAACGCAGTCTGCAAAAATCGATAGCTGCCATGAATATCTGAAATAACCTGTATAATCATAAAGAAAATTGTATCGGTATTTTTTTGATTAGTAAACAGATATCTTGTCAAAATGCCTTAATAAAAAAAAGCAGTGCATTTTACCAAACGCACTGCTTCTCACCTTATTCTTTTTACATTCGATCAAGGTATGGAACCATCACAAGGTTCATAGCCTCTTTTAATACCTGTAAGGTACACTTTGCAAGACATAATCGTGCACTAATAAGTTTTTCATCGCCTGCTGCAAGTATAGGACATTGCTGATAGAACTTTGCAAACGCTTTACTTACATCATAAAGATATGCAGCAACAACTGATGAATCGAAATTATCAGCAGCCTTTTTTATTACATCTGCATACTCACCAAGCTTTTTAATAAGCTCCCATTCTTCATCACTTGCTAAAAGGGAAGCTGCTTCCTTAGCATCTGCAATTTTAATGCCAGATGCTTCAGCTTTACGTAAAATAGATGCTATACGAGCACCCATATACTGAAGATATGGACCAGTATTACCGTTAAAGCTTAAAGACTCCTGTGGATTAAATACCATATCCTTAACAGGTGTAATTTGCAGAAGATAATAATGCAAAGCTGCAAGGGCAACCTTTTCAGCAACATCATCTGCATTTCCTACTAATTCTTCACGCCCCTTCTCTTTTATAGCTTTAAGTGCATCTGCATGAAGGGAATCAATCAAATCATCAGCATCAACAACAGTACCCTCTCGGCTCTTCATACGTCCATTAGGTAAGTTTACAAGACCGTAGCTCAAATGATAAAGCTTTTCAGCCCAATCAAAACCTAGCTTTTTAAGAATATAGAATAACACCTTAAAGTGATAAATCTGCTCAGATGCTACAACATAAACCATCTGGTTAAAAGCCCAGTCATCATGACGGCTGATTGCAGTTCCGATATCCTGTGTAATATATACTGATGTACCATCTTTTCGCAGTAAAACCTTCTGCTGGTCTTCTCCGTCTTTACCCTTACCAACAACTTCAGAAACATCAATACGTACAGAGCCATCCTCAGCCTTAAAGAATGTACCCTTTTCGAGACCTTTTAATATCTGATCCTTTCCTTTTAAATATGTCTCACTTTCGAAGTACAGTTTATCAAAGCTAACATCTGTACGATCATAAGTCTGTTTTACTCCATTGAGAGTCCAGTCATTCATCTTCTTCCATAATGAACGAACTTCTTCATCTCCGTTTTCCCACTTACGAAGCATTTCTTCAGCCATTTCCTGAGCTTCAGGATGTACAGTTTCAGGCTTATCCTTCTCACCTTTAAGATATTTGTCAAATTCGACATAACACTGACCTACAAAATGATCGCCTTTCATACCTAAACTTTCTGGTGTATCACCATTTGCTTCATGAAAAAGCTTATATGCAAGCATCGACTTACAGATGTGAATACCGCGGTTATTAATGATATTTACTTTGTAAACTTCAGCACCAGCTTTTTTTAAGATACGACTTACAGATTCACCTAAGGCATCATTACGCATGTGTCCTAAGTGCAAAGGCTTATTTGTATTTGGAGATGAAAACTCGATCATTACACGACGACCATCATACATAGGTTTGCCATCAGATCCCAATGAGCCATATTTGTCACCTTCGCTGATAATACGATTTAAAAGGGCTGCTGCATTACCGGCCTTATCAAGTCGAACGTTTACATATGGACCTACCGCAATAAAAGTTCCTACATCTCTAACCTTTACACCATCCAGCACATCAGCAGTGTTAATAACATCAACAACACTTTGTGCAATCACAGGTGGAGCCCCACGGAACATCTTTGCAAATGGGAACATTGGCATACCAAGATCACCCATCTCTGGATTAGGAGGAGTTTCAACAGATATACGATCACAAGTTACCTGGTCTCCCTGGATATTCTTTTCATCTTTTAATTTGTTCAAGGCCGCACAAACTAAAACGCGGCAACTACTCTTTACATCAGCCATGAAAATTCCTTACTATCAGTAATTTATATGATGGATTACTCAAAAAAGCTGTCTGTACTTTACAGACAATTTGCTCTATTATAGAGAAAAATACCATTAAATACAATTGATATGTATACTTTAACAGTGGAGATGTAAATTGGATACTAAAGTTATTGACCAGTATATTGATGATCTTATGACTAAGTCTACAGCTGAAATTCCTGTATGGAATATCGAAAAAGCCCGTGCAGGAAAGAAATCTGGATGGGACTATATTGACGGCTGCATGATTATGGCACTCCTTGAAATATATAATACAAGCAAGGATGATAAATATCTTAATTTTGCCGATTACTATGAAGATTATCGTATTCATGATGATGGTACCATTGATGGTTACAACATAGAAACATGGAATCTCGACGAACTAAATGGTGGAAAAAACCTTTTTACTCTTTACGATTTAACAAAAAAAGAAAAATACAGAAAAGCTCTTGATAAGCTTTATGAGCAGATAAAAGGACAACCTCGTACTAAAGAAGGCAATTTCTGGCATAAAAAGATTTATCCAAACCAGATTTGGCTCGACGGTACATATATGGCTCTTCCTTTTTACATGGAGTATGAAAGCCGATTTAATAACGGAGCAAACAAAGATGATATCTACAATCAGTTTTTTAACGTTTACTCTATTATGCGCAATAATGATACAGGCCTTTACTACCATGGATATGATTCATCTAAGTCAATTTTCTGGGCCAATAAAAGTACAGGCTTGAGCCAAAACTACTGGTTACGCTCAATTGGCTGGTATTCAATGGCTCTTCTTGATACTTTAAACAAAGCTCCTGACAGAGGAAGCGACAATTGGAATAAGCTCAAAGCCATTTTTACTGACTTAGTTGAAAGCATGATTAGTTTTCAGGATAAAAGCGGTATGTGGTACCAGGTTGTAGACTGTGGTAGCAAAGAAAAAAATTACCTTGAGACATCAGGCTCTGCAATATTTGCATATTCAATTTTAAAAGGTGTTCGAACAGGTATTCTTGATACAAAATATCTTGAATCTGGTAAGAAAGCTTTTGAGGGAATATGCTCAACATATCTCAACACAGAATCTGGAAAACTAAGCCTAGGCGGTATATGTCTTGTTGCAGGCTTAGGACCAGAAAAAGACCCTCGCCGAAACGGAACATATGAGTACTACATGAGCGAACCTATTGTTCAGGACGATGCAAAAGGTGTTGGCCCATTTATTTTAGCTTACAACGAATACGGACTGATTAAATAGCCGCAAAACGCAGCCTGAACAGTCATGGATTTTGATTTTATCTCAGGATCTGTGTCTGCAGGCAGCGATGCGCTTTGTCGTCTAAATGAACCAAAAGGATGATATCCATTCTTTGTAGATGAGCAGCAAGTACAGTCTGTGGCATAGACAACATTTTCGTCTTTTATACCACATCGAGCTAATACAGTCAAATTTGCTTCCAAAAGAGAAAGTTTATACTCATCTGAACCATTTATCCGTTTTACGCATTTGTCAGTGAAATTGTCAACAAAATACTGAGCCCGTTCTTGACCTACATTATAACAGCAACTATGTATATGAGGACCAATTGCCACGCAAATGTCCTCACTTTTTGACCCAAACTCTCTTACAGCTTTTTCAATTCCATTTTTAATAATACCTGTCCCCTTCCAGCCTGAGTGAAAAGCTCCAAAAACACCTTTCACAGGATCAAACAGATAAATCGGTACACAATCTGCAACTGTCACAACAGGAACCAACCTTATATTATCTGTTATCATCCCATCTCCAGTCTGCATATATGTTTCCCGGCTACAGTGCACAGTATAGACGGTCTTTGAGTGTATCAGCTCAAGGCTTAAATAATCATCCCTACCACATATATCAGTCAGCATCTTTTGCCTGACTGGATTTTGTTCATTCCACCTAAAGCGCATCGAAGAAGCTGATTTCAAAGTCATTCCCCAGACAGGAGAAGATAAAAGAAGAGGCTCATTATTACGATAAAACGGAAACATTACATACTTGATGCTTTCATTTCCATGTTGCAGGAGATAAGAAGAAAAACTAATTGTGTTATACATTTTTACCTATGTGTATCCACCGCTTCAAGTTCTTTTACAAGATTAAGAGCAGATTCAATATTCATTCTAGCTTCATTTACCAACGACAGGAAATCCTTATCCTCAGTACCTCTTAAAAGGCCTAAATTAGAAATGGACTCATACCTTGTATCCGTTGACATTCCAAGTATACCATTTAAAAGCAGACTCATCATACGGCAACAATTACCAAAGTCTCCCAAAATTCCACGGAAGTCTTCTTCCACATTATGAATTATCTGCTCGGCTTTTGTTTTCGAAACAAGAGTCTTAACCCTCTCATTTTTAATTTTGTTAATTACAGAACCTATGTCTCCATTCGGACGAAGTTTAACATTTAAGTCCTTTATTGCAATAGAGTTCTGAACAAAATCATTATATACATCTGTAAAGGAAAGTCTATTTTCTTTTTTTACAAATATACCTTCAACCATTATCGTTTTTAAAACCGGTTCTATTGTTAAGAACTTTTGAATATCAAACCAGTAAATAAAACCTGCAGTTAACTCATAAACAAAGTTCAATCCACCCCACATACCAACCCAGGGTCTCTCTGGTAACAAAGGAAATTTTTCTATGTCAAAGTTCTGTTCAAGGATTTGTCTTAAGCCCTCTTTTCGACAAGCCATGCCCCAGGCTTCCCACTTACGATCAAAAACCTTTTTACACTCAGCTTTATAACGAACAAACCAGTCTTCACCACCTGACAAAGAAGGACTCTGCCACTTTGAATCAGAAAACACAATACATCCTATTGAATGAATTGGTATAGACGTTATGAACATTCTTATCATAGCAATCTGATTTTTCATCTTAACTATAAAGTCCTCATCCGAAGACACTACATTTTCAGGAATATCAGAGGAGCTCTCGTTCATAGATGACTGGTCAAAGTTTTTAGAGTATAAATATAGAGTTTCTATGGCTTTTGAAGGCATTTTTACACCATTACACAAAACTCTTGCAAATGCTGCAAATTCACTGTCCACAGCACCGAAGCCACATGCATAACTATTATTACCAACATCTCCAAAACTCAGTAAAAATTTTGTAAAGGGCAATCTTGTAAACTGATTTATCCACTCAATACAGCGGATACCTTCATACATCGCATTTTTTTCATCATCAGGAATCGAAGCTATAATCTCATCCATCTGCTTCAAAAGCAAGCTGCGTAGTTCAGGTTTTGCTCCTGCTGATATTTTATTGGAAAAAGGATCAACTTCTTCTTCCATCTTTTCAGAAGTTGACGGCATTAATAGAGATCCTGCAAATACAATAAATGAACCATAATCACTATCTGCAGCATCTACATACGGCTTAAAAAAATCCGCAGCAAGTTTTAACTGCTGAAGCTTTTCGTGAAACATGTTTTTAAGCTGACTGTTTCGTCTGTCTATTAGATCCGGATAATTTTTTTGAATTTTCTTTGCAAGCTCTTTTAAACGAAACTCATTATATAATGTATCAACTCTGTTATTTGTTACTAAAGCTTTTATCCACAACCATATCTTTACAAGTAAAGACTCATCTCTGAAGATTTCAACATCAGTTAGTACTTCTATCCCTTCATTTATACTTTCTGAAGATAAAGACTCACTGTCGTTATCCACTGCAGAAACTTGAGAAAGTATTTTTTTTCGTTCTTCTGGAGATATTCCTAAAACAAGCCTATCAAAGGAGCTATTATTATCCATATATACAATTTTAGTTTAGTGAAATAAATAAATCAAATCTTAAAACAGAATATTAGAGTCAAAAAAAAACTCCATACAAAGCATTCTCCTAAAGTAAACACTTTGCATGGAGTTATAAAAGTATAGAACTAATTACTTGTTAATATAATCAACTACAAGCTGTCCCATTTTCTTTGTTCCAACAAGTTTACCGCTGGACTTTACACATTCACAATCACTACCGGCTATATCACCAGTTCTCCAACCATCATCAAGAACTGCATTTACAGCATTTTCAATACACTTTGCTTCTTCTTCGAGTTTAAAACTGTAACGGAGAAGCATAGCCGCACTAAGAATTGTTGCAAGAGGATTTGCAAGATCCTTTCCGGCAATATCTGGAGCAGAACCATGAATTGGTTCATAAAGACCAGGTCCAGTTCCGTCTCCTAATGAAGCAGAAGCAAGCATACCTATTGAACCTGTAATTTGCGAAGCTTCATCGCTTAAGATGTCTCCAAACATATTACTTGTAGCAATTACGTCAAACTGACGAGGATTTCGAACCATCTGCATCGATGCATTGTCTATATATAAATAAGAAAGAGTAACGTCAGGGTAGTCTTTTTTTACATCCTCGGCAACTCTTCTCCACAACTGTGAAGAGTTTAAGATATTTGCTTTATCTACAACACAAAGTCGTTTCTGACGATTTTGTGCATATTCAAAACCCATACGAACAATACGTTCAATCTCAGGACGAGTGTATTTCTCTGTATCCCAAGCAGTATTTTGATCTTCAGACGTACCTCGTTCACCAAAATATATACCGCCTGTAAGTTCACGAACAATCAAAATATCAAGACCATCACCTACAATTTCATCCTTTAATGGACAAGCATCTTTAAGCTGCTTCCACATTACAGCAGGGCGAAGATTTGCAAAAACCTTCATACCACCACGAAGACCTAACAAAGCTTTTTCAGGGCGAATTTCAGAAGGTAAATTGTCCCATTTTGGCCCACCAACAGCACCTAATAACGCAGCATCACTTTTTAAACAGATATCAAGCTGTTCCTGTGGAAGAGGATGCCCAAACTTATCAATTGCACATCCACCAGCAATAACATTTGTATAATTAAACTTATGACCAAACTTTTTACAAATAGCATTTAAAACATTTACAGCTTCAGCAACAACATCAGGACCAATTCCGTCTCCAGGAATCAAAGCAATATTCTTCTCCATAAACTTTATCCTCTTAACACTAAATAGTAACACATTTATAAATACTAAATTTGCTTTAGTATTTATAAATCAATATATCATTTATAATAAAACTAGTAAATACTTAACAGTAAATATGGCAAAATAGTACTCGTTCTGCTAGAATACACTTCATGGAACAGTACAAGCAAGAATTCATTAACTTTATGGTTGAGTGTAAAGTTCTCAAATTTGGAAACTTTACTCTGAAAAGTGGGCGAAAATCACCTTTTTTTATGAATGCAGGAGCATATGTAACAGGCAGTCAATTATTGCGTCTTGGCCGCTATTATGCACAGGCAATACATGATAATTTCGGTGATGATTTCGATGTTCTTTTTGGTCCTGCATACAAAGGTATTCCACTGGCTACGGCATGTGTAATTGCATACAGTGAACTATACGGAAAAGAAATCAAATACTGCTCAGATCGTAAAGAGGCAAAAGACCATGGATCAGATAAGGGCAGTCTTTTAGGATACAACATCAAGGATGGAGACAGAGTTGTTATAATTGAAGATGTAACAACATCAGGTAAATCTATTGAAGAAACATATCCTAAAATTAAAGCTCAGGAAACAACACCTGGATCAATTAAAATTGTTGGTGAAATTGTAAGTCTCAACAGAATGGAAAAAGCCCCAGATACTGATAAAGCAGCACTTGATGTCATATCTGAAAAATACGGATTTCCTGCTAAAGCAATCGTCTCTATGGCAGATGTTGTTGAGGCCCTGTATACAAATGGAGATAAATCAATTATCACCGATGAAATAAAAAAAGAAATTGACGAGTATTATAAGCTTTACGGAGCAAAATAAAACAATCAGTACTAAATAAATAAAAAGCCAGATTATATGAAAGTACGCTTGCTGTACAATACATATGCTCTGGCTTTTTTTTCAGAACAAAAACTTATATCTGTTCAAAATCAGCATCATCAAACTCATCCTGAAGATAGTTTTCGTGCTGCGGTTCACCTTTTACTTCTTCTTCAACTTCAACCTTTTCGGTTGTTTCAGTTTCACACTCTTCTTGATTATCCTGCATATCTTTATCAGGCAAAGGAACCTCTGCACTATTATTAGACTCACCATCGTCAGCTTCAGTCTTGAAAATTGAAATCTCACTGACAAGATTTTGAGCAGTAGCCGACAATTCCTCTGCCATAGATGCCAACTCTTCACTTGCAGAAGCATTTTGCTGGACAACCTGATCTAACTGAATTATTGCAGTACTTACCTGATTTGCGCCATTGCTTTGCTCATTACATGCTGCAGAAATTTCTTCAATCAATGAAGTAGTCTGCTCGATAGCCGGTATTACAATATTAATTTTGTTTCCAGCATTTTCTGCAGCTTTAAATGTATTAACAGAAAGCTCATTAACTTCAGCAGATGATTTTTTTGTACGTTCAGCAAGTTTTCGAACTTCATTTGCAACAACAGCAAAACCTTTTCCAGCCTCACCTGCACGGGCAGCTTCAATGGCTGCATTTAAAGCAAGCATGTTAGTCTGATCTGCAATTGACTCAATTATCTTTATCTTATTTGATATTTCCTTTACAGCAAGAACAGCTTCGTTAACTGCTTCACCACCAGATTTTCCCTCGCTTGATGTAGTTTGTGCAATTTCACCTGTACGCTGTGCATTTTCAGCTGTCTGATTGATATTAGATGCAATTTGCTCCATAGTAGCAGACATTTCTTCTGTCGAAGCAGCCTGTTCACTTGCACCTGTTGATATAGCCTGACTTGAGCTACTGATTTGATTACTTGATTCAAGTACCTGGTTTGCCATCACTTTAATCTTTACCATAAGATTTTGTAACAGCTCAATAAACTTATTTACACCTTCACTTAATGAAGTAAACTCATCATTACCTTTCAAAGGAAGTCTATATGTTAAATCTGCATCACCTGATGATAATCCTTCTACAGCTTTTACAATATGCTTCATAGGAAGAGTAATCTTAGTAGTTATTACAACAATTACAGCAACCAAAATTATAATAGAAACAGTTAGTATCATTATCAACAAAGGTCGAAAAATCTCTTTTGAAACAAGCTCTACAATAGTTAAAGGTCTACCAATGTAAAGTGTAGTCACAAAATCAGCATTTGAGTCATACAGTGGAAAATAGTATGAAATATTTGTACTTAGACCAATTTTTGTGATGGCCATATGGTAATCGCCGTTTTCAACTTTTTCAATAATGGATTTGTCTGAAAGTTCCACACCTGTCATACCAGGTATGCTCGTAACTCGGCGTACTGCATTATCAAAAATAGTTACATCACACTTTGTGTATCTAGATACAATATCAACAAAGTCCTCTGTCGAAATCTTATAAAGACAGACAACAGCACCTTCTACATCACCATCAAAGTCAACAAGGGAGTCTACAACAATAGCATATAAATCACTGCTTGACTTTATAAATGACTCTGTTCGCTCCCCGGCTAAAGCCATAGATATTATATCTTTATCAAATACAACGTTACAAACGTCCGAAGAGACCTGCTTTCCGTCTTCATCATATATGACAACAGCCTCCAGACTAAATGCTTCTACAGCACCCTCACACAGATTATCAGCAAATTTTGTACTTATACTTCCGTGAGATGCATTATACTCAAACGTAGACCGTATCCATGTCGCAATACTTGAGAGTTTTTCGAGCGCAACATTAATTTCATTAGTTAACACTTCAGACTGACTAACCGTATCATCTCTGAAATATGATATCAAACCCGAGTTTAACTGCTTATTTACCGTAAAAACTATAAGAGAGGAATAACCTATAACCCCAAAAACAAATAATAAGCTGATAAGTTTTGCAATAGATCTTCTTTTAGCCATCAAAATTCTCCAATTAGAGTATATTTTAATATTATTATAAATTGGGGAATTTTCAATATTGTTTAAATATAATTATAAGTTATAAAAGCTTCTGAAATTTCTTCTCAATATCTTTAATAAGTTTATACTCGAATGAATCCACTAAGGCAAGGTAACTGGCTTCCATCACATCACTTGAAACCCCCATTGTTGCCCAGTGATCATTACCGTCACTACTTTCAATTAATACACGTACACGGCTTGCCGTAGCACTTTTTCCATCAAGAACACGAACTTTATAATCAGTAAGATGTATAGTAGATACAGATGGATAAAACTGTTCAAGACCATTTCTCAATGCAATATCGAGAGCATTTACAGGACCATCTCCCTCTCCTGCTGTTACAGAAACCTGACCATCAACATCAAGTTTTACCTGCGCAAATGCACATTGACCGTCAGCAAATCGAGGAAACTCTCCACTTGTTTTGTAATAATGCAGATTAAAAAATGGCTGATACTTACCAATTGTTTTACGTACTAATAGTTCAAAACTTGCATCAGCACCTTCAAATTGATATCCAATATGCTCTAAATCTTTAACACGCTTTACAATTTCTGCAACAATTGGTGAACTCTTTGTTATTGTGTGATCAAACTTTTGTATTTTTTCAATTATCATACTCCGTCCTGCAACTTCGCTCATAAGGAACACACGTTCATTACCTACAGTTTCAGGAGCAATATGCTCATATGCAACAGGATTTTTTATAACAGCATCAATATGCATACCAGCCTTATGAGCAAAAGCATTAGCACCAACATAAGGCATACCTGGATAAAGACTTATATTTGTTATTTCAGCAACACGTTTACAAATAGGTGTTAAAAGCTTAACATTCGAAGACGGAATACATTCACACCCCATTTTGAGCTGCAAATTTGCAATTATTGTTGAAAGGTTTGCATTTCCAGTTCTTTCACCAAACCCTAATAAAACCCCCTGTACATGTGTCGCACCTGCTTCAACAGCAATAAGCGAATTAGCAACAGCAAGTCCACAATCGTTATGTGTATGAATACCAACTGATACAGCCTTACCAAACCTTTCAACAACCTTTTTAGTTATGTCTCCACACTCTAAACACATTGTTCCGCCTTTAGTCTCACAGAGACACAGACAGATAGCCCCCCCCTCGACTGCAGCTTTTAAGCAAGCCATCGCATACTCAGGATTTTCCTTATATCCAGTGAAAAAATGTTCAGCATCAAAAATTACTGAACGACCTCTTGATGTTAAATAGGCGACAGTATCCTTTATCATCTCCAGATTTTCATCAAGAGATGCCCTAAGTATTTCTGTAACCTGAAAGTCCCAAGATTTACCGAATATACAAACATATTTCGTTTCAGCAGCAAGTAAACTAGTTAAATTAGCGTCCTCTGTGCAAGATATATCTTTACGTCTGGTAGAACCGAATGCAACAAGATTTGCATTTTTCAAATCAAGTTTTTTAGCTTCAGCGAAGAACTCTATATCCTTTGGATTTGAACCAGGATTACCGGCTTCAATATAAGTTACACCAAGCTCGTCCAAAGCACGTACAATATTAATCTTATCCTGGACAGAATAGCTTATGCCTTCTCCCTGAGAACCATCACGAAGAGTTGAGTCTAAAATTGAAATCTTTTTTGCATTCATATTGTCTTTAATTATGCAAATAATGGTAAGTCTGTCAATCAGACACTCTCACTAAAGTTTTTTAATTAGCTTAAAAAACGTAACTCTGCAATAGAAACAACATTTAATAGCTTCTGTTCTATTTCGTTATAAATGCTACAATTTTTCTTTGAAAGCGCTTTTATTCTACTAAGATAATAATAAAAAGAATCCTTATTCTTTTTGTACGCAAGTTTTTTTAATGTAACTGGTAAAAGCTTCGCAAACTTTACCGAGTTTTTATCCTGAAGATTTACCCGATACAAAAGTTCCTCAAGCTCTTCTTCCTTTGACATACATACGCATCCTGAAAATACAGAGTATATTTCCTTTAATGTATTTATGCTCATCTGATTCGCATTTTCAGGTGGACTTATGACAAAATAATCTTTACTGCCAAAATCAATGCTCTGCTCAGAAGTTTTTAGTACAACCTGACCATCATTTGTAATAAGATGTTTTTTTACAAGTTTATCTAAGCAGAACCTCTGTTTAAATAATAACAGCAGTTTTTTACGTTCCAATATTGATTCAATTAAATCAACATTAGATTCCTTGCCTTTTCTAGACGTATCAATGCACAGTATAAACTCTATATTCGAATTTTGTCTTTTATTACTTTGTTTACCACCGCGATAAGTAGTATATTCATTTGTAACAATTGAAAGACACCCTTTTTTCAAACATATATCCTTCATTCGCTCAAAAGGAATAATACCATCTGTGCTATAACTTATAAGAATATATTTTGCATTTATAGACTCTATTAACCTCTCAAATTCAGCATCAGCTTTTTGTCTGTAACAATACATAGATCTAGTGTTTATCCAGTCTTTTCGTATCGCTGCTTTTTGCTTTAACTCACCTTTTTCGTTAAGATCGCATGGATATGGTATATGATCCCACTTTGCAATAGTATTAAGCATATGATAGTTACTACCGTACTGATGCTGATTATAAGGTGGATCAAGATATGCAATATCAACAGTATTCAATCTTTTTACTAACTCATTTGTGTTTTCATTAAACAAATGAACAGGATATTTTCCATCTATCAATACAGGAGCACTTAGTTTTATTTCAGATACAATACGTTTCAATGCATCTTTATTATGGCCTCCAAAACCTTTATGAAAAGCCTTAAAAACACCAGATGTATTGGTATGAGTTGCGGACTCATAAATCAAAACAGCTAAAAGAATATTACGTCGTTTTACAATTATTTCATCTGCACAGTCAGGAAAAACCGCTTCAATATAATTGCGTATCTTATCTATAATAAGAGCATTATCACGAGTGTAAAAAAGACGCTCAGTCTTATAGCTTACTTCATCAATATTAAACTTTTTAGGAGCATAATACTTTGAGATGTACTGCTCCTCTTCATTAGGAAGATCAAGAGCATTTATTTTTTCAATGATTTTATAAAACTCAGCTTCGTCATTAAAAATTGCAAACAAATCCTTTTTGTCTATACCCAAAAAACACTGGTTTAAAATATAAGAATAATACTCCCAGTCATTTGCATAGACTTCAAAACCAAGATATTTTGCAAAACGGGCCACAACTCCACTGCCTGAAAATGCATCAAAAAAACTAACGTGATCTGCAAGATTTAGACCTGTATTTTCTATGGCTTTATATATTAAAGGAAGAAGTTTACGTTTATTACCGATGTAAGCAATTATTTGCTCTGTAAGATAAGGGTGATTAAATTCCATAGATACTATAACTGCTTATAAAAGAAAGTGTTATAGATGGAACTCTAACAAAAAAGAGATAGACTGTCAATGTTTTAAAATATACAAATACCAGCCATCATCTAAGTAACAGCCGGCATTGTATATAAACTGAATCTACTATTATTTTAAAGCTGCAGATATGCGCTCTAAAACCTTTTTACGATCCAAAGGCTTTACAATGTAGTTTTTAGCTCCCAAAAGAAGAGATTTTTTTACTAATTCTTCTTTTCCCAAAGCACTAACCATTACGACCCTTGCATTTTTATCAAAAGCCATAATCTGCTCGAGAGCTGTAATACCATCCATTCGTGGCATTGTAATGTCCATTGTTACAAGATCAACGTTAGGACAGAGTTCTTTATACTTATCAACACCATCCTTTCCGTCTACAGCTGTAGCAACAACTTCATACCCTTCACTAGAAAGAATCTGACCAAGCTGCTTCGCAACAAACATAGAATCGTCGACAACAAGAACACGAACTTTAGTTCCGTCTACCTTTACACCTTCAGGAGGACGTTCATTAATTGATGGAAAATCCTGTTTTGTCTTCATTTCGGCACTCCTCCGTTACATACGTTCGCGAATTGCAACGTTAACTTCAACCTTACCACATTCAGTGATAAGAGGTACAATAAGCGCTTCTACACTGTCTGTGTTTCCACCCAATGCAGCAATCTCCATTTTTTCACCAGCAAAAAGAGCAGGTGGAGTCAAGTCAAACTTAAAACCTAACTCATGAAGTTTAGTTACAGCCTGGGCAGTAATTAAATTTGCCAGTTCACTGATTGTAGCTTTCGCAAGATCATCAAACTGTTCAAGTTTTTCACCATTCATAGCTGAAGCAATATTTAAGGCTGTTTCATATGTCATATCAAACAAAACACGTCCTTCAACATCTCCAGCAAGACCTACCAAAGCAGCTACTCCCATCACAGGCATAGCTGTAGATTTCAAATATAAATCACCACGTGTTACTGTTGCACCTGAAAGGACTTCTTTCAAAATCTGATATGAGGTCTCAACAAATGGATTAATGTACTCTACTCTCATGGGCTTTTTACTCCTGTCTATTGTTTACCAAATGTAGTTATTGTATCTGTGTTATGTGTAGTCCACTTATTATCTGATCCAAGTGATTCGTTCTTTCCAAGGAGCACCATACCGTTGCCTTTCAACTTTTCAAAGAACTCTCCAACTAAAGTCATCTGAGTATCCTTTGGCAGGAATGAAAGAAGATCTCTAGCAAATATTAAATCAAGCACCGGTAACGCATTTGTATGTGTACAGTCATGATACTCGAACATTATACAATCCTTCACTTCCTGAGTAAAAGTATAATCGCCGTTTGCCTTCTTTGTCACATAAGGAGCATACCAGTCATTAGCCACATTACCAGGTATTGAAAGCATAGGAGCATTTGAAATACTCAACAAATCAATATCGTGTGCATATATGCGGACTCTTGCTTCCGGATAACGTTTCTTTAATAAACATGCAAGAGAATATGACTCATAGCCCTTTCCACTTCCAGGATTCCAGACAACAATCTGTTTAGCACTATTATCAGGTAATGCTTTATATATTGCATCTGCATATTCTTTAGACCACCAATCTCCACTACATGGAGAATAGAATGATTTTAAGAACTCATCTGCATCTCCTTGATTCTGAAGCTGTGTATTATCTTTACCACGTACCCCCTCCCACTCCTTATAACGAGATTGTACCCAATTTTCATTAATAGGAGTAACAACAAATTTACGCATTGATGATAAGCCTTCCTGTATAAAAGACAAATCAACCTTTGACTCAACTGGCGCAGGAACAGGTGGCGGCACCACACTACCGCTCTCAGCAGGTGATGAAGCTACATTTCCAGCAGACTCATCTACTGCAAGTGTACTCCTACTCTTCATCCCCGCTACTGCTTTTTTTTCCATTGCCTTCGGATCTATCTTTGAACCAAAAATACGTTCAATATCAAGCAAAATATATAATCTGTTGTTTACCTCAACCACACCCTGAATAAATTTGATGTTTATATCACCAAATAAAGGATGAGGAGGCTGTATTGTAGATTTCTGTATACCAACAACCTTATCGATAGCATCTACAACGACACCAAAGGTCTGATCCCCAACTGATACTATAAGCATGTTTTCAAGGGCATCAAACTTACGTTCAGGCATAGAGATGTTGAAAAACAGTCTCAAATCAACAATAGGAATAATCTCACCACGAAGATTATATACACCAAGAACAAACGGCAATGTGTTAGGAACATATGTAAATCGACCTGCTTTTGCAATTTCCTTTACTTTCATAATATCAATCGCATAGTCCTTGCCGGCCAATGAAAATGTTACCATCTTGTAATCAATCAATGTCAGCTTGTCATTTTTGTCAGCTATTCCACCGGCAGAATCAGTAAGATTAATATTACCAATTGCTTCCTTTAAAGCTGCATTAATTGACTGCTGATTCTGGTTTGCAACTGTGTCCATAATCACTTCCCTCTTATTCGCTGTCGTAGCCGTTTTCCTGACGTGCTTCAATTTCCTGTCGTACGCCAAGCTCAAGCAACTGTGTTACATCAATGATTAAAGATACAGAACCATCACCCAGAATTGAAGCACCTGCTATACCAGGTGACTGAGTAAACTGATCGCGCAATGGCTTGATAACAACATCTTCTTCTCCGATAAGGTTATCAACCATGATACCAATCTTTTTGTCCTGTGATCCAACTATTACAACAAAGCAATACTCGCCTTCTTCTGTTGTTTTAATATTAAACAGACGGCTAAGACGCAAAACGCTGATTACCTCGTTACGTACATTAAGAACTTCATAGTTATCAATTGTGTTAATTTCTGATTTCTTTACACGAACACTTTCAATAACTGAAGCAATAGGTATTGAATAAACTTCTCTGCCAACACGAACAAGAAGTCCCTGTATGATGGCAAGAGTTAATGGAAGCCTGATACTGAACTTAGAACCTCTTCCATGTTCAGTTGTAACAGTTACTGTACCATTAAGTTTTTCAATCATTGTCTTTACAACATCGAGACCTACACCACGACCTGAAACATTAGTTATCTTATCCGCAGTTGAGAATCCTGGCATAAATATAAGCTGAGCAGCTTCCTGATCAGTAAGCTGTTTTGAAGGATGAATGAGACCTCTTTGAATAGCCTTATTCTTTACCTTTTCAACATTGATACCAGCACCATCATCAACAACGTCAATAACAATCATGTTACCTTCGTTAGCAGCCTTCAAAAGCACAGTACCTGTCTCATCCTTTCCACTTGAAGCACGTACATCAGGTGTTTCAATACCATGATCCACAGAATTACGTACACAGTGCATGATAGGATCCATCAAATCATCAATTACTGTCTTATCAAGTTCTGTCTCTTCACCTTCAATCTGCAATGTAACCTTTTTACCAAGATCACGCTGCAAGTCACGTACAACACGAGGGAAACGGTCAAAGATCTGACTGATAGGAACCATTCGGATCTTCATTACACCTTCCTGTAATTCTCCTGTTATACGACCAAGATTTTGTGTACTAGAGTGGAACTTTGAACTTAAGTCCTTAAATCTTGTTTCAAACGCATCAAAGAAATTTGAAATATCTCCAAACTCATTGATAATATTTGCTTTTATATCCTTTACACCAACTCCGTTCTGAATCTCTTCAAGGTATTGAGGCAGCTGTTCAAACATTTTGCGAACCTTTTCCTTGTATGAAGAGTCCAAAGTCTGGAACTGTATAAGCATATCAGCAAGATGCTGAGAGCTCTGATTAAAGGCAGCCTTTGTAATTACAGTTTCACTGACCAGATTAAGCAGATAATCAATGCGCTTCGAATCTACACGAAGAATAGAACTCTGCTGAGCATGAGCATTACCTGCAGGTTTTGCCGGAGCTTTTGCAGCAGGTTGTTCAGGAGCTTTCTGAGTACTTTGCTCTGGTACTGAAGTGTTTTGTACAGGTGCACTTTGAGGTGAAGGAGCGGCACTTTGAGGAGCAGCAGGTGCACTTTGTACAGGAGGAGCAACAGGTTCTGGCGCAGGTGCACTTTGTGCAGGAGCACTATCCTTTGCAACAGCATTGTCAAGACACTTTGCATCAACACTAACTGTAACATCATCAAGGAAAGCTGTGTCTTCAATCACGCTGCCATCTGATTCTGAACATACAAAGTATGTAACATCTTTGTGAAATTCATCCTCATACAAAGCATCAAAATCTGGTATTGTCTTTAACACAGTCCCACAAGCCTTAAGTGCTGCAAAAACCTGAATACCACCAACGGTATTCATAGGATTATTTTCATCAAAAATAACCTGAACAGACCAAAGCTTTGTTCCTGGAGTACAACCCTGCTTGAGCTCTAAAAGCTCATACTCTGATAAATCAACAGATACTACACCTGTTGCAGCAGGAGCCTGAGAAGCTTGTGGGGCTGGCTGAGAAGCAGGCTGCACAGAAGCATCTGCCTTTTTTTCACCCTTACCTTCATCAAGGAAAGACTTGATTTTTGAACTAATCTCTTCTATTTTTGGTTCCTGATAAATCGAACCACCTGTTCTGGCTTCAAGCATAGCTTTTATAATATCCAGAGCATTAAGAAGGACATCAACAACTGGTTCAGATACCTTGACGCGATCAGAGCGAACTTCATCAAGGAGATCCTCCATAATATGAGCAAAAGACGAAATTTCTTTAAATTCTACAGTAGCAGAATTTCCCTTGAGAGTATGCGCTGCACGGAATATTTCATCTATGGCATCATGATTGTTTGGATCATTTTCGATAGCCAGGATATTACTTTCCAGGTTATCAACCATCTGTTCCGACTCTGAGAAGTAGTCTTTTAATAACTCTTCATTGTTTGCATCAAGATAATCACTCATAGCTTTATTTTAGCTCACCCAAAACAGAAGTCAAGTTAAAAACACAATGTTATTTCAAGGTTTGGGGCAAAACAGGATAATATCTCGTTATATATATTTTACATAAAATTATAGTCCCAAAAGAGTAAAATCATCCGATAATATAATAATGTAAGGTATTTTCCACTCAGGGAGAAAACATATGTTATATAGAAGATTTTTGCAGATTTTATCAGTTTCATTTTTACTTTTTATTGCTTCTGCCCAGAGTATAACGGCGATACCCGTTTTTTCAACAAGCTCCGGTGTTTTATCTGACTTTAAAAAACCAGATGAAACAAAGGACCTTCAGTTAAACCTGACAGGATTTTTTACAGCACAATTAAACCTGAACAACAACCTTATATTTCGAGGAGAGTGCTCAATCATAACAGAGGATATCATAGGAACAGGTCTTTTTAATGATACTAACGCAGCATTTTGTATAGACGAACTGTCCCTTACATATATAAAACCTTTTTTAGGAAACACTCAGTACATCAGCACATGGATAGGCACATACGAGCCAGTTGGAGGAGACACCTTCATACGAAGAATATTTGGCCTACAGCCTTTTACACCTTTTTTAACAGAATCATGGTTAGGTATTCGTAAACCTAATGCTTATGCCTTTTACGGAACAGGGTTTTCATACACATTACAGTTTGGAGCAAAGCCCCTTGCAACAGGAACTTACATATATGTTAATAAGGAAAATCTCAACAACGACTATCAGCTAAATCTTGATTTAAGAGGAACTGCAAACATTGACCGCGCATTTGTTGATTTTTCATTTGGACTTGCAACACCTTTCAGTACAAAAAATGGCGACCAGGATGTAATCATTCTTGTAAATGAGTTATTTTTACATGGAGGCATCGAAGCTGACATAGGAAATCCTTACACAACAAACATCTATTTTACATCTGGATTTGACAATCTCCCATTAACAGCAAACTCCACTCATAAAATCGAATCAAAGGACTTTTATTTTTTCATTGAACCAAGATTTGCTGTTGATAATGACTGTCTATCGTTTTCATTTTTTAATATACCTGACGATAAACTCAACAAGTTTTTTCTTATCCAGGATAACTTAGGTCTATCCTTTGCATTAACAAGCAATAATGCACATATTGCAAATTTAGACTTAGCCATAGGTATAAACTCAACACTGTCCTACCCTGGAAAAGACTTTTTAGATGTCCTGAAACCAATGGATAACTTTAAGGCAGAAAACTGGAACTTTTCACTTATACCTTTTGTAAACATAAATCTGAAAAAGAACATTATAAAGATGCTGCTTGTAAATAAACTGAACAAGGTAGCATCGGACCAATTATCCTATCAATCAGACTTTTACCTTGGATTTAAATCAAATTAACAAAAAAGGCTGTTCCAGTGCTCATACAGCTTCGGAACAGCCTTTAATAAACTATTTTTTTACTATCTAACTTCAATGTCAAGCTGAGCAAGTCTCTTACAAGCTTCTTCTACATCCTTTCTGTGTCCAAAAGAACTGAAGCGTATAAAACTTTCACCAGCAGGACCAAAACCAGATCCTGGAGTTGTTACAACACGACATTTATCCAAAATAATATCAAATATTTCCCAGCTCTTATATCCAGGGAACTTTACCCAAACATATGGACCATTTCCTGTAAAATATATTTCCAGGTTATTCTTTTTAAAGTTATCACCTTCAAGAGCCTTTTTGATAAGTCTTCCGTTTTCAAGATAATAATCAACACTATCCTTCATATCTTTTAGGCCTGTATCATCTAAAGCAGCTAAACCACCAGCCTGGGCAATATTTGAAGCACCATTGAAAAGTGTTGTCATTATGCGGTTCCAGTCCTTATTAACAGGTGTACCGTCTTCAAATTTTAACTCGTTTGGTACAACAGTCCATCCAAGACGAACTCCTGTAAAACCAGCAGGCTTTGAAAATGAATTAACTTCAATAGCACATTTTTTTGCACCTTCGATTTCAAAAATAGATTTAGGAAGCTCTGGATCACGAATAAAGGCAGAATAAGCCGCATCATAAACTATGATACAACCATTTTCATTTGCAAAATCAACAAGTTTTTTAAGCTCTTCTTTTGTTGCAGTAGCACCTGTTGGATTATTTGGTGAGCAGAAATAGATAAGAGTATCTTTTTCGATTTTTGTTAAATCAGGAAAAAAATTATTTTCAGGAGTACAAGGAAGGTATGTTATTCCCTTATATCCATTACCGTCTTCATTTGCGCTTCCTGCAGCTTCAACTACAACTGAACCATCAACATATACAGGGTATGCAGGATCCTGAACTGCAACCTTTACATGCTGCCCAAACAAAGTCTGTATACGTGCTATATCGCATTTTGCACCATCACTGATAAACACTTCAGAAGGTTCTGCAAGTCCTGGATAAAACACACGGGCAATTTTTTCTCTTAAATTAGAGTTTCCCTGTTCATCACCGTATCCAGAGTATCCTTCAGGAGTACTTAAACCATTTGCATAATCTGCTAAAGCCTTTGATATATGTGCAGACAGAGGCTCTGTTGTGTTTCCAATACCCAGGCTAATAATAGATGCATCAGGATGAGCTGCTGCATATTCACGACGTCGACGTGCTATCTCAGGAAAAAGATAGCCGGCAGTAAGATTTGAGAGACCTGTATTTCGTTTAATCATACTAAAGATTTTAACGAATAATACATTTTTTTACTATATTAAAAATGAGATTATTTCTTAGATTGTTTTATTAAAGGCAGCTCAAAGATAAACTCAGCCCACTTACCATACTCACTTTTGACTGTAATATCTCCGTTATGAAGAGATGCTATAGTTTTTGCAATTGCAAGCCCCAAGCCATAACCACCTGTAGCTCTGGCTCTTGAAGTATCAGCCCTGTAAAACCGCATAAAAATCTTTTCAAGATCGCCAGGAGCAATACCATGACCTGTATTATATACACGAATAAAGTACCTGTCTTTTTCAAAATAGGCTCTAACCTTTATTAAAGCACCCTTTTCGCTGTTTTTAATAGCATTATCCACAAGAATGATTACAACCTGCTTAATCTGCTGTTCATCTCCGGTATACTTAAGACCTTCCTGAACATTTATTTCAAGAGTTTTTCCGTCTTCAAATATTATGCTTTCAAATGGTAATACAGCATTGTTAACAGCATTTGTAAGATCAAAGTCTGAAACTTTAACCTCCTGCCTGTCTGCATCATTACGGGCAAGATAAAGTAAATCCTTTACCAGTCGACCCATTCGCTCATTTTCAGCTTTTATATAACCAAGCCATCTGTTATCAGGCATATCAGGCATTAAAACATCAAGATTTGCACTGATAACTGCAATAGGAGTCTTTAACTCATGTCCTGCATCAGAAACAAACCGTTTTTGCTTATTAAAGGCCTCTTCAACAGGTTTTACAATCCAGTCAGCTAAAAACCAGGCAAAAATAAGGGCAACAAAAAAACTTGCACAATAAATTATTCCGGAATTTTTATAAAGCTGATATAAAGTTGCCAGTTCGCTCTGGCGATTCATAATACAAATTAAAGATGAGTCAATTTTGTCGTGAGTTACAATATACAAAAGACCGTTTGATATACCTCTGACCTTGGACTGTTTTAAAATCCCTGCAAGAATCTGATCCACCTCGTTGCTGGTGTATATCAAAGGAAAATCTTTTATTACATCAATAATATCACCGCTATTATTGATACGTAATGCAAAATAATTACGGAATGAATAATCATCTGATGACATAGGAAAAGCAAGACCAAATGCCCTTTCAATCGCCTTTGGCTCTTTACCCCTTGAAATCTCTGCATCAGACAGTTCGTTAACTATCTCATCTCTCCCTGCTTCGTTTCGGTTAATACTTTTTAACCCCGGTCTGAATCTTGACTGTCGCACAGGAGGAGGCGTCATCTCTCTGCCATCAAGATAATAATCATTATCACCAATGAAATTGTCAAAACGAGATGTTATATCTGAATAATCATATACTGAACTATCTTTTTTTAAATCAACAAAGTCTGAACCTCTCGGCAGAGGTCTGTGCCCGCCGTTTGAAGACAACAGCTCAAGAAAATGCACAGCTTTAAATGATTCTTTTCTTGTAATTGTAGTATCAAGTACAAGAATAATAATTGCGAGTACAATCATCAGTACAAAGACTATACTTGACATAATCTGTACCCGCAATTTACTTAAAAGATTTTTACTAGTATTCCTTTTAGCGTGTACTATCTTCAAGAGAGTATCCAATACCTCTGGCTGTTCTGATTCTTACACCAACGTGAAGATTCTCAATCTTTTTACGGATAAATGAAATATATACTTCTACATTGTTGTATTCAGCATTACTGTCACCACCCCAGATTTTTTCAATGATGCGTTCCTTTGTAATAATCTGGTGAGGATACTGGAAAAGCATATCAAGAATCTGATATTCCTTAAGAGAAAGCTTTATAGCTTCTCCAGTTGAAGCCTGAAGTTCACAGTTTTTAGCACTTAACGTTAAGTCGCCAAAAGTCATGCTGTCTTCTTTCATGTCACCCTTACGACGAGTAAGAGCCCTTACACGAGCAAGAAGTTCTTCAGTAGAGAATGGCTTTGTCATGTAGTCATCTGCACCACAATCGAGACCTGCAACTTTGTCTGTAACATCGTCTTTTGCTGTAAGAAGTAAAACAGGTACATTGTTATGCTCATCACGAAGCTTCTTTAATAAAGTAAGTCCGTCAATACCTGGAAGCATGATATCAAGAATAATTGCATCATAAATCCCTGACTGAGCATACTCCAAACCATCATTGCCATTTAATACAGCATCGATGCCAAAACGATTCTTCTTAAAAATTTCAACAAGAGCAGACGAAAGTCTCTCTTCATCTTCAACTAGTAATATTCTCATAGACCTAAGTATACAACAACTTTAGTAAAAGTGCTTAAAATTAAATAAAGATATTCTTAAATAACATTATTTTATCATTCTTGTCAACACATTATCTGCAGTTTTTTTATAATTGAAAAAAGTATTTTTGAATATTTTATATATACTAAAGTGTTTTAATAATATTGTAAAACCCTTTCAATACTAGTATAATTTCCCCATGAATAAGATACAGATGAAAAACCCTATCGCTGAACTTGACGGCGACGAAATGACAAGAGTATTGTGGGCAGTAATTAAGGAAAAACTCCTTGAACCATTTATTGACCTTAAAACAGAGTATTATGATTTAGGACTTAAAAGCAGAGACAATAGTGATGACAAAATCACCTACGAGGCAGCTTCTGCAATAAAAAGACTAGGTGTAGGTGTAAAGTGTGCAACAATTACATCAAATGCAGCCCGTATGGAAGAATATAACCTTAAGCAGCTTACTCCAAGTCCAAACGGTATACTTAGAGGGGAGCTTGACGGAACTATTTTCAGATCTCCAATTTTTGTTAAAAACATTAAATGCAACGTATCAAGCTGGGAAAAACCTATTGTACTAGGTAGACATGGATACGGAGATGTATATAAAAACTGTGAAATTAAAACACCATGTGCCGGAAAAGCTGAGCTTGTATTTACAGGTGAAGACGGTAAAGAAATCCGTAAGACTATCCAGGTAATGAAAGGTCCTGGCGTAATTCAGGGTATGCATAATCTTGATGACTCAATCAAAAGCTTTGCGCGCTGCTGTTTTAATTACGGCCTTGACCAAAAAATCAGCGTATGGCTTGGGACTAAAGATACAATATCAAAAACTTATGACGGAAACTTTAAGGAAATATTTCAAAAGGTATTTGACGAAGAGTTTAAAGAAAAATTTGAAAACTGTGGAATTGAGTATTTTTACACCCTCATTGACGATGCAGTTGCCCGTGTAATGAAGAGTAAAGGCGGATTTTTATGGGCATGTAAAAACTATGACGGTGATGTTATGAGCGACATGATCGCTTCTGCCTGCGGAAGCCTTGCTATGATGACATCCGTGCTTGTCAGTCCAAACGGCGAGTTTGAGTATGAAGCAAGTCATGGTACAGTTCAAAGACACTACTACCGCTTCCTTAAGGGTGAAAAAACTTCAACAAACCCTGTAGCAACTATATTTGCATGGACTGGAGCTCTGGCAAAAAGAGCCGAATTAGATAATACTCCTGAACTTGGAGATTTTGCAAAAAAACTTGAAAAGAAAACACTTGAAGTAATTGAAGACGGTATAATGACAGGAGACCTTGCATTACTGGCAGAACCTAAGGCTGAAAAGATTTTAAACAGCTGGGAGTTTATCGACGAAATTGCTTCCCGTTTATAATTAATCGGCTTAAAAACAAAGATTTTTCTAAAGATAAGTAATGTTTTTCTGCCTGAAAATATAAAACTACAGGTGCTGTAGCAAGCATAGACAGAAACTGTATAAAGCCCATACAGACACTGTCTTACCCGCTTACAGCACCTGTAATACTTTTAGACAGTGGCTATAATGCTTAAAGACAGCGCCTGTATCAGTAATATTAAAATAGCATTAATTTTAGTAATTAACCGAAAAAACTTTCATTATTCTTCAGTTTATATAATCAGTTCCGCTTGTTTTTTAGAAAGCTATACCGTCACATAAACGTACTAGCACGTATTTTTTTCACTTACAAAAGACTTAAATCAGCTATCAGTACAAATTAAATTATCCCACCCCAAGGTATATTACAGTTTTTACACAATATCTGATATTCTTTTATTTCTTCTTCAGTTGCCTTCGTTACAAAAAAACTCATATCCTTTATACAATCAACTTCATCAGCATTTTGCCGGCAATACTGTTCAACCTTAATAGCCTGCTTTGAAACTCCGTTACGACTGTCTATTATATTTATATCAGGTCCAGCATATTTCGCCATAGTATCAGCAACATGAGTAAAATGTGTACAACCTAAAATTATAGTATCGCATCCTTTTGCCTTAAAAAAATCAACAGAACTTTTTATTGCATTAACTTTTTCATCATAAGATGACGTAAAATATGATTTTTCAATAAACTCAACTAAATCAGGATCCCCTCTGCTTATTACGGTACAGTCTGAAGCAAAGTCTTTTATTAGCTTTTTTGAGTAGGGATGATTAACAGTTGCATTTGTTGCCAAAAAACCAATACACCTGTTTTTTGAGACTGTTGAAGCAAGCTTTATAGCTGGTACTGTGCCAACAATAGGAGTTTTATCAAATGTTTTTCTCAGACTGTCCAATGCAGTAACTGAAATGGTATTACAGGCAATAACAACAGCTTTAGGCTTCCACTTGTCAATTATTGTTTTCACAGCCCAGGTGGCACACTCTATAATCTGCTCTGCAGACTTTTGTCCGTAAGGAAAATTTTTAGTATCACCCAAATAAATACACTTTGCATCGGGACATTTTTGTTTCAAGTCGGTCATGTAAGGTATGCCACCAGTACCGCTGTCTAAAAACGCAAAATCAACAGTCATAATCAGTTACCAAAAAGACCAGCAAAAGCATCACGTGCTTTTTGAACTTTATCATCGCTTTTTCCAGTCTTAGTAAAATCAGTACGGATCTTAAAAAAGTCACAAAAATTTGCGCTTTCCTTATCCTTAACAAGTTCATCTACAGTCTCGTGACAGTCATAATGACTACCTTTTTCATAGTAAAGACAATTTTTGCAACTATGTAATGGGACTGAGCAAAAGGGACACAAGTCATCTCTATATATTGAAGAAATATTTTCAATAGAATTTCCACATTTCCAGCACATTCTTTTATAATAATCATTTGACAGGATTCATTCAATTACATACGATTATATTATGTATCTGTTAAATCCGTGTAATTGTCCTGGTTGTACAAAAACAGCCCTTTCGTCTTTTGATAATGAAGGTAAAATCATTGAAAACGGAGGCTTTTGCTATAAACATCAAAAAGATCCTCTAAAGGCAAAAGAAGAAATTTATACCTACATAAATACCCACGACAAAATAGTAGGACTTAATGCCTATGGTCTAACCTTTAGTGATATAAACCTTACAGACAAAAAGTTTTACGGCTGCAATTTCATGCACTGTATCTTTTCAGGACTTTCAGCCCGAGGCTTTAGAAGCCGTATGAGCACTTTTGATTTTGCTGTATTCAGTGACTGTACTCTACTTGAAAGTAACATGCAGTTTACATCCTTTGCAGGATGCAAGTTCAGCCACGTCCTTTTTACAGGCAGCGATATGATACAGGATAACTTTAACGGATTAACCTCATACCAGTCATCTTTTGATGATTCTGATTTATATAACTCGACCTTTATCCAGTCCAAGCTTGTAAATACATCATTTCGTAACTGCAACATAAAAAAAACAAACTTTGAAGAGTTTGAAACTGCAAATGTTTCATTCAAGCTTAGCAACACAAACGAAGCTATATTTGACAAGCGGGGCAGCGCTCTTTTTACCGGCATAAAAGAGCTTGATACTTCACAAGGAGAATAAAAATTGAAAATTTATTTTCATATGAATATTGATAATTTCAGTAACTGTTATGTTATTGCAAACGAAGAAACATGCCAGGCTATTATTATTGATCCATGCAAAATCACTAAAGAAATTATAAATCAAATTGAAGATCAAAAGTATTATCTTTGTGCTGCGCTGATTACACACAATGATTCAAGTCATATAAGAGGACTTTCAACATTACAGAAAATATATGACATACAGGTTTATGCAGCTGACTCAGATATTCCTGGATGCAGCACTACTGTAATTAAGGGCGATGGTACAATAAACATAGCAGGTCTTAATGTTACACATATGTCTATGCCAGGCTTTAGCGCTGACTCAATGGCCTATAAAATTGAAAATGTTGTATTCACCGGAGACGTTTTATCTGCAGGTAAAATTGGCGAAACTAATTCTCAATACTCAAAAAAAATTTTATGCACAGGGATAAAATCAAAAATAATGAGTTTAAATGAAGACACAATAATTATGAGCGGCAGAGGCCCTTTAACATCTGTTGCTGCAGAAAAAAACTATAACAGGGAGCTACAGTAAATTATTAACGGCTTATATGCCAGATACGACCGGCATTATACCCCCAGTGGGTTTCAACATATTCGTCAAGCATTGATGCTGCAGAATAAAAACCATCTGCCTCAGTAAGTATTACATAATCTGCAAGCTGCTTTGCCCACATCTGGGAATGAGATCTTGAAGCCATGTTGATATAGTACTGTCTCACGCTGTCTAAAGGTCGCTGAAGCATATATGCCATGAACTCGTTTTTCATTAAATAATCATCAGATATGTCATAGTTTAATGACGGAGTAATTGAAAAGTATTTTTTTAAGTATGCAAGGGTTGTCTGATCCATTGTGTAATAAATGGCAGCAACTGTATTACGAAAATCTTCGTCAGTAAAGAATAATCCATGCCAGCCTTCGTGAGCTACAAAGGTTACTCTTAAATAATCAGGAGACTCCTGACTAATACTTATTACAGCTCCTTTACCCTCACTCACATTTCCTTCCCCATCATCAATCAAAACTTTATTTTTAATAAGGATTTCCTTCAGAACTAATTCTTCTTTATTCAGAGAAAAATTTTGATTTAAAGCAGTGTTAAAAAAAGATGCTAATGAAGATGCACTATAATCATGGGCATTGTATCCGTGCTTGTCAGCTAAAAACTCATTTGACAAAAGCTTCCCTTTATATCCATTTTTTTCTACAAAAAAAGCAAGCCTTTTAAACATATTGTCCTGGTATGCGTAGTTTTCGGTGTCAAAATACAATATTCCATCAAATGCATCCCATTGAAAAAGCTCGTAGTTTTTTCCTCTCCAGAAACTTTTTTTCCATTTCATAATAAGACCTGGATCACATACTATGGGATTTACCACACAACTATTATCAATATCTGAATAATATACATCGTTTTTTTCGCTTAATGTGCACAAAAGCTTTTTTATGTTTCCTTCATTATCTGAAAAGCTCCACTGAGCAAAAGGACTCTTTAAACTTTGTGAAGGGATACTGTATGAACTCAAGTCATTTTCACTTTTATATAAATGCAATCGCTCTCCACCGGCTGTAACATAGCAGCTATATGTAAATGCTATATTGAACACGGGATACTTTGAATATGATCTACCATACAAATCAAAGACAAAAGGTGATGCTGTAAAATCAAAAAGCGACATATCCTTTTTTGCTGTTCCTCCATTTGAGGCAAAAGCAAAGTACGGTTTGTCCGATGATAAATCAAATCCAATTGCAGCATTTTCTATATTGCTTTTCGAAATGTTGTATTTTACATGACTTTTTACAAAAAAACCTTTAGGGAGTTGTTTTTCATTTGTAAAACACATTGCAACATCTACAGTGTTATACCCAGACTCTGTAAAATCAATACCAGACAAAGGTCTTTGTGAAATATTTTTATTTACCTTTCTTTCACTGCTCATATCGTCATCATATAGATAACCAAAATACAACGTACTGCCTGCACTGTCAGCACAAACTATATCAGTGAAACTTAATTTTAGAGATGCATTTTTGTTTTCGCCGTAAAAATTATTTATTAATTTATACTGCTGCGAGGTAAAGATAAAATATGTTGTATCTGCGACTGTATATGTTATGAGCTTTCCGCAGTCTTCATTATTGACATTTAGCGAAAAAGAAGTCTTTGAACTGCACCCTGAAGCAAGTATACTTACAGCAATTACTAAAAAGAGGGTACATAAGATTGAAACTCTATTAAAAATTGTCTTCATATAGCTTTATAGTACCTTTTTTACTTCAATTACGCTATACTTTTTTTATGTTTGAAAATATTGCAGATGTAGTTATAATTCCACACCCTAACCAACACGATATACTTTTAAAACTTCAGTCATGTCTTTCTGCGATAAAAGACAGCTTTATTATACCAGAGTACCCTATATATATACCTGTTCCTTTTAAAAATCTTAAAGAAAAAATTACTTCAGTAAAAATCTATGAAATTGAAACAGATAATACAACTATATTTTGCCCTGTAACTGTCAGTACGGGTACTCAAACTATTACCACAAGACTAACTCTTGCAAGTTTCGTAAATGATGAAAAAAAAGACTGTGCATATGACAGGCATATACTACAGTCATTTTCCTTTCCACTTACTATTAATGTATTTAAGATAGCTAATCTCACTTATACAAAAGATAACAGTTCCTGCTCATGGTCAGTACAGGATTTTAAGTGGGTTAAAATAAAAAAAATTACTCCATAATCTGAGAGCCGCGTCCCATTGCTGTAAGACCTGTGCGTACAAGTTCCATAATACCATATGGTTCTAAAAGTCGTACAAGACTTGAAATTTTATCTTCACTACCAGTAGCTTCAACAACAACAGACTCAGGGGCAACATCAACTATGTGGGCTCTGAAAATGTTGCATGTTTCAATAATAACAGCACGATCACTGCCTTTTGCACTAACTTTTACAAGAATCATTTCTCTCATACAAGTTAAAGAAGGATTACAATGAGTAATTGAAATAACTTCAACAAGCTTTTGAAGCTGTTTTTCAATCTGTTCAAGAGTGGCTGGGTCACAGTGCACAACAATTGTCATACGTGACTGTCCTGGATTTGAAGTCTCACATACTGTAAGGCTGTCAATATTATAACCTCTGCGGCTAAAAAGCCCTGATACACGACTTAAAACACCAGCATGATTTTCAACTAATACTGAAAGTACATTCTTTTCCATTTTATATTTCTCCTCTTATTTCATTGTAAAGGGCTTTTATCAAATAAGTTTACCGCACAAAATACGTATCAATACTTTTATTTTATCTTCCTGCTTCGCTATAAACACCAAGAAGCCTTACATCTTCTGCAAGAGATTTTAACTGCTCAAGAATTCCTCTTACATATGATTCTCCATCATTAATTGTTGGTGATAATACAGCATCAGCATAAAACCAGTATTTCCATGGCTTACCAGCAATTGGTCTGGACTCAAGCCGGGTAAGGTTTAAATTGTTAGTTTTAAACACTCCAAGACAGTCATAAAGTGCACCAGCTTCGTTATTAACACTAAATACAATCGAAGCCCTGTTTGGTCTTAACCCCTGGGATTTTTGAATCATAAATGCAGCCTTTGCTGCATCTTCCTTTACATGGTTTGCAGCAATTACTACAAAACGAGTGTAGTTATTAGGGTTATCCTCAATACCTTCTCGTAAAACTTCAAGACCATATATTTTAGCATTAACAGCACTGGCAATTGCTGCGTTTTCGCAATTGCTTTTTTCACTTACAAGTTTTGCAGCTGAAGCAGTTGATACAGTGTCTACAAGGGTCCAGTCAGTTTGCTTTGATAAAAGATTAGAACACTGACTTAATGCCTGTGGGTGTGAGTATATATTTTTTATAGACTGCAAAGTAGAACCTTTACATGCTAAAAGCGAATGACTGATGCGTAATGTCACAGCACCAACAATTGATATATCTTCAAAACGTGTAAGATTATCGTAGTTTTCATATACAGAACCTGCTGTACAGTTTTCGATAGGCACCATACCAAAATCTGCTTTTCCGTCGATTACACCTTTAAAAATCTCAGTAAAGCCGTTTACATTAACAGACTGAACACTGCCATCAAAGTAATGTTCAATTGCCTGCTCTGCATATGCTCCCTTTGAGCCTGAATATATACAAACGGGTTTAACCTCAGCACTTTTTTGATTTGGCGAATACAATTTTTGAGTACGGATATGTGAAACTTCTTTACCTATAACAGGGGCCAGGGCTTCCATATCACGCATAATCTTATCAAACTGTTCAGGATATAAAGCCTGAGCTGCATCTGATAAGGCCTGCTCAGGATGACAATGTACTTCAACTATTATTCCGTCTGCACCCGCTGCAATACCGGCAAGAGCCATTGGAGGTATTTTATCCCTTATACCAACTGCGTGACTTGGATCTACAATTATTGGAAGATGTGTCATACTTCGTAGAATAGGTATTGCACTAAGGTCAAGTGTATTTCGGGTAGCTTTTTCGTAAGTACGTATACCACGCTCACACAAAATAACCTTGTCTGTCCCTGATGATAACAGATATTCAGCGGACATAAGCCACTCTTCGATAGTAGCGCTTAATCCGCGCTTGAGGATAACAGGCTTACCTAATGCACCGAGTTTTTTTAAAAGCTCAAAGTTCTGCATGTTACGGGCACCAACCTGATATACATCCACGTAATCGCGCATTACAGGTATAAAATCAGAGGCTACAATTTCTGTAACAACAGGTAAGCCATATTTTTCTCCGGCTTCCTTAAGATATTTTAATCCCTCTTCACCAAGCCCTTGAAAAGAGTACGGAGATGTACGAGGCTTATATGCACCGCCCCTAAGCATTACAGCTCCACTTGCAGCAACTGCCTGAGCTGCATCAAGCATCTGCTGACGGCTTTCAACAGCACAGGGACCTGCGATAGATATAACTCTAGATCCTCCAACACGGATAATCTGTCCACGGTTATTAGGTATTTCGATAATTGTATTTTCAGGTTTAAACTCACGGCTTGCCATCTTATACGGCTTTGAAATAGGAATTACATTACTTACGCCAGGTAATACCTCAACTTCACGTATATCCATAGACATACGGCCTACAGCAGCAAGAATTGTTGACTCTTCACCCTTTACTTCGTTTAATTTAAAGTTACGGGATTTCAGAACACTTTTTATATTTTGTTTTTCGCTTTCTGTTGCGTCCTTTTTTAATACAATTACCATTGAAACCTCTTTTTTTTTATTTCATATTTTGTCTATTGCTTATCAGGATTAAAACTTACAGTACGTAAAATATCTCCAAATACGCCAGCTGCTGTTACACCAGCACCAGCTCCATAACCACGTATTGTAAGAGGAATAGGATTATAGCGTTCAGTATGAAATACAAAAGCATTTTCGCCACCTCTAACAGCATATAGAGGATTTGAACTGTCAACTTCAAGCATACCTACAGTTACTTTTCCGTCTGTAATTGAAGCTCCCATGCGTAAAACCTTGCCTGCATTTTTTAACTCGGCCATCTTTTCAGTAAAGTACTTATCAACTTCAGGAAGCCTAGACATAAACTCATCAACAGAACCTTCTGTATTAAAATCATCAGGAAATATTGAAAGCATTTTTATATCATTAAGTTCAATATCCATACCTGCTTCCCGGGCAATAATAAGAGCCTTGCGGGCAACATCTGTACCACGTAAATCATCACGAGGATCAGGTTCTGTAAAGCGTTTGTCTTTTGCAACTTTTACAGCTTCACTAAACAGTTTACCATCATCAAGTTCACCAAAGATAAACGATAAACTGCCAGACATAATACCTGTAAAACCTGTAAGCTTATCACCTGACTTAAACAGGTTCTGCAACGTATCAATAATTGGTAGTCCAGCTCCAACATTTGTCTCATACAAAAAGCGGCACTGATTTGCATTTGCAACAGAACGAAGCTGATGGTAATAAGTCATATCCATAGAGTTAGCTCTTTTGTTTGGTGTTGCAATATGCATACCTGCCCTAAATATATCTAGATAACGGCCTGGTAAATCATAACTTGCAGTACAATCAACAAATACTGGATTAAGAGGCTTTGTATACTGAACATACTCCAGAATCTCATCAAGATTACTTTTTTTAGAGCTGTTTTTAAGTGTCTCGCGCCAATTTGTAAGATCAAGACCATTACCGTCTAAAATCATTTTATCCATTGTTGCAATTGCACAGATTTTTATGTCAATATTTTGCTTACGAAGTTTTGCCTGCTGATCTTTTATCTGATCAATGAGAGCACCGCCTATTGTACCTGCCCCAAAAGCAAATACCTCAATAGGCTGAGCTGTATTAAAGAAAAATAAGTGTGCAGCTTTTACTGCTATATCGCCATACTCACCTGATATTACAGTTGATATAGATCTTTCACTTGACCCCTGGGCAATTGCAAGTATATTTACCCCTCGACTTGACAATGAATCAAAGAACTTACCTGCAACACCAACCTTCTTTTTCATACCGTCACCAACGATAGAGACTATGGCACAGTAATCAACAAGACCAATAGGATTAATTACACCTTCACGGATTTCAAGATCAAACTCTGCTGTTAAAACTTCTTTTGCTGTATCAGCATCATTCTGTCTTACACAAAATGATATTGTGTATTCAGATGATGACTGTGTAATCAAAAGAACAGAAACTCCAGCTCGTGATACAGCTGCAAATACACGACTTGCAACACCAGACTTACCTTTCATACCACTGCCTGACACACTGATAAGTGCTGTATTTTTAAGGCACGAAACACCACGAACAGGCCCTACATTTTTTTCACTTTCAAAAGGGCCTTTGCCAATGCGAGTACCACGAGAGGCAGGATTATGGCTATTTAAGCTCCATGCTTCAATACCGCGGGCTGCAAGAGGTGCAAGTGTCTTTGGATGTAAAACCTTACTTCCGAAAAAAGAAAGCTCCATAGCTTCTTCATAAGTCATATCTTCAACAAGGATTGCATCTCCAACAATACGAGGATCTGCAGTATAAATACCATCAACATCAGTCCAGAACTCACATCTTGAAGAGCCTAAACCTGCAGCAACAATTGAAGCTGAAAAATCAGAACCATTGCGTCCTAAAAGCCCCATAACAGGTTTATCATCTGGATGCTTGTACCATGAACATACAAAACCTGGAAACAGCAGGATCTGAGCCTGCTCCATCTGAGCACCATCACGATATGGTCCAAAAGCATTTATTGTTCGTGTGTAATCAGGATCACCCTCACCCTGATCCCCTGTTGTGATAATAAAATTACGACTGTCTAAAAGTAAAACACTTTGTTCTTTTGCAATAAGAACCGCATTAACAATAGGAACACAGCAAAGCTCACCCATTCCCATAATGCGGCAATGTATTGATTTTGGACACTCACCAAATGAAGCAACACCATTTAAAAGCTTTTCAAGTTCAACAAAATTATTTTCGATTTGTAAAAGAACGGCATCCGCATTAAAACCTTTCACAGCAGATTGTATTTCGCGGCAAATGTCTGTATGCGTCTTTCTTATGCTATCAATATAAGACTTAGCCGTATTTCCTGCTACACAGCCATCAATTGCTGACTGTAATGCATTTGAGACACCAGCTACAGCTGATACAACAACACTTATACGGTCTTGTTTTGCACGACCAATCATAATATTTACAGAATCTACTATACGACGGGCACTTCCCATAGAAGTACCACCAAATTTAAGTGTAAGCATAAGACCTCATTTCTTTAACTATATTAAAGTTCTTTTGACGTATTGTAACGAAATATGTATAAAAATACAATGTTACACCTTAAACAATATAAAAGATTGATATTAAAGTTGTCATCACCTTTTTTTTTATATATATTCATAATATGCAAACTGTATCTAACATAAAGGCAAAGCTTACATTTTTTGCACTTTGCTTCTCTCTCGTTTTTACTTCATGTACAAAACAAAATTCTGATAAAACAAGTTCAAGCAAAAGCAATACAACTGTAATAACTGCAACTTTTTATCCACTATATATAATGCTGATGAATATAACTGATGGTGCACAAAATATTTCTCTTAACCTTTTAGCACCAGCAAACACAGGTTGTCTTCACGATTACCAGCTTACAACAAAAGACATGCAGGCAATATCAAAAAGTAGCATAGTAGTCGCAAACGGTGCCGGTATGGAAGATTTTATTGAAAAAGTACTTGAAGCAAAAAAAGACAGTACTATTATTGCAACAGACGGCTACCAGCTAATAAAAGCTGGAGAAGAAGAAAACCCACATGTATGGGTGAGTATAGCCGGCTCCATACACATGGTAGAAAAAATTACTCAAAACCTATGCATCTTAAACCCTGAAAACGCATCACTATATACAACAAACGCAGAAAACTATATACATGACTTAAAGCAATTAAAACAGACCTTTGACAATGAGTTAAATGTCTATCAGGGGCGAAACATAATTACTTTTCATGAAGCGTTTCCATATTTTGCAAGTGAATTGAAATTAAACACTTCTCTAGTAATTGAAAGAGAACCAGGAACAGCTCCTTCACCAAAGGAACTTGAACAGCTTATTAAACTCATAAAAAATACAGATAAAGGGACAAAGCCTGTTTTGTTTGCAGAACCTCAGTATTCGTCTGCTTCAGCACAGGTTATTTCAGATGAGACAGGTTATACAGTATTTGAACTCGATCCTTGTGTAACAGGAGAGCTAACAAAGGATGCGTACATAAAAGCTATGTATAACAATATTGAAGTATTAAAACAGGCTTTCAGTAATAGAGAATAAATCAATGATACCAAACTTAAAAATCCCTCATATATGTAAAACAACAATCCAGCATCTATCCGTAAAATCAGGCAGTGATGTAATCTTAAATGACATAAATCTGTCTATAAAATGTGGAGAACTGACAGCTATTGTAGGCAGAAACGGAGCTGGTAAAACAACATTCTTAAAAGCCCTTCTTAACGAAATACCCCATACAGGTCATATAATATATGAGAGAGGCAGATCTGGAGGAGCCTTAAACATACATGTTACTAAGCGTCCCGTTTTTGGATATGTACCACAAAAGCTTTCAATCACACCAGGAAGTCCAGTAAGTGTTGAAGATTTATGCTTATCCTGCGTTACAAATTACCCAGTGTGGATGCCAAGACGAAAAAAAGATAAAAAACGCATTAAAAAGATACTTGAAATAACAAATACTCAAGAGCTAGCTCAAAAAAAGGCATCAGATTTATCAGGGGGCGAAATACAGAGAGTAATGCTGGCTTTAGCTATCAGCCCATTACCAGATATTCTTATTTTAGATGAACCTGTAAGCGGTGTTGACCGTAATGGTCTAAAAGTTTTTTATGATTTAGTTTCATCTTTAAGACGTAATTACGACATTACAATTTTACTTGTCAGTCATGATTTGGACCTTGTAGCAAGATATGCAGACAGAGTTGTCCTAATTGATCATGGGGTTGCCGCAGAAGGAGCTCCGGATGAAGTTTATCAGACAAAAGAGTTTATACAAACCTTTGGACATATTGTGGTAGAAGAATAATGAATATTATATACAGCATAATTGATAACATATTACCATTCAGCTGGCTTGAGCCTGTATTTATGAAAAACGCATTTATAGCAGTTCTTATAGCAGCACCTTTATTTGGAACACTGGGGAGCATTGTCGTTTCAAATCAGATGGCATTTTTTAGTGATGCTATAGGACACAGTGCATTAACAGGTATTGCTATTGGTGTTTTACTTGGTATAAAAGAACCGGTAGTTGCAATGATAGGATTCAGCTTTATTCTTGGCTTTGCAATTATATATATAAAAAACAAAGGAAAAAGCAGTTCAGACACAATTATTGGAGTATTCAGCTCAACTGCTGTTGCTTTAGGACTTGTACTTTTAAGTGCTACAGGCAATTTTGCAAAATATCAAAAGTATCTTGTAGGGGATATTTTGAGCATACGCCCTTTTGAAATACTTGAACTTTTAGCAGCAATTATCATTACTTTTATTATTTTTTCTTTTTTTTACAATAAGATGCTTTTGACAAACCTGCATCCAACCTTTGCAAAAAGTCGTGGAGTAAAAACATTTTCAATTGAAATCATATTTTCACTTTTAATAGCAGCAATTGTAACAATAAGCATAAGATGGACCGGTCTTTTAGTTATAAACAGTCTGCTGGTTCTTCCGGCAGCTTCCAGCCGCATGATTAGTCATAATTCAAAGCAGTACATGGGCTACTCAGTAATTATATCCCTTGTATCATGCATTACAGGTTTAGCAGTTTCATGGTACACAGGTAGTGCAAGCGGAGCCTCTATAGTACTTGTAAATGCAGCTTTGTTTATCTTATGTGTTTTCGTAAAAGTCTGATAAACCTTGCTGCACTGGCAGCAGTAGCAATTCCAAAGGCAATAGCTACAGCTGCAATAAAAGTCGAGTACCCAGTAGTAAGACCTGACTCAAGGTCCCCTGAAAAAACATTACGCATCATATAAAAAATACCAGCACCTGGTACAATGGGTAGTAGCCCGGGAATAAGATAAACTGTAGCTGGATTTTTTATTACCTCAGCAAGAATCTCAGCCCCTGCAGCAACTGCCAATGCTCCAAAAAAATATGACTCTGATTCACTTCCGGTTACATCAAGCAAAATAATATAAATACCCCAGCCTATGGCTCCAATAAGACCACCCCATAAAATATCGTACTTACTTGTATTAAATGTAAAGGATGTAGCACAGGAAGCCCCAAAGCTCCATATAAAAGCAAATATAATCTGCGATAAAGTCAATGTTCCCATATTTTTCATTTCCTACAGCAAAAACTTTGAAACAACAGAAGCGGCAAACACACCTGCAACAGAACCAATGGACAATCCCACAGCTGTCATACAGGCATCTAAAAGACGTGCTGAACCACTTACAAGATCTCCATTTATAATGTCACGTATTGAGTTTACAAGGGCGAGCCCAGGAACAACCTGCATCATAGTACCAATCAAAATAATATTTGCATCCATCTTTAATGGTAAAAATACAGTAAGGTCAGACAAAACAGACATAGAAATTCCACTTAAAAGAGAAACCATAAACCCATTTAACGACCCTGGTATCCTTGTAATACTTATTACCATTGCACGTAAAATCAAGCCGAAACAAAATGCAAACAAAGCCTCATATAATCCGCCGCCAAACATGAGACTAAAAAAACAGGAACTCAACGCCCCCATAAACATTGTAGATAACTTTGAGTGCCCGTTTTTTGAGTTTATTCGATGAAGTATTTCTTCAATCATCTCAGGATTTGCAAGTCCTGTACTTTTTTTTAATCTGCGACTTAAATCATTAACCTGTGCAACTTTTGATAAGTTTGTATCTCGTGATAAAATACGCTTTATACCTGTATGCATTGTGCCATTACCATCTGTAAAACTAACCATAACTACAGTAGGTGTAACAAAAGCTTCGGCACTTTTGGCACCTAAAGACAAAGCTGTATAAACAGCAGTCTCTTCGGTACGATATGTTTCGCCACCATTTTTAAGCATTAATTCACCAGCGGTTAAAGCAATATCAAGTATTTCATCGTTTAACGCTTTTCTCATATATAAGTCGGGATTATATCACTCATCTGTGAAATATTAAACTATATTTTTCGCAATTTGACATATCAAAATACAATGTATAATATTCATAAACATGAGCAAAATTAATTTTTTAGCCAAAATTGCATTACTACTTATAACAGTAACACCTGTTTTTTCGTATGAAAAAGCAAAATTCAACCTTACTCTGGATACTACAGGTCAAAGTAAAAAAAGCTGCATAAAATGGCAATACAACAAAACCTCAACAAAGGACCACTATGATGCAGTAACTGGGGCCTCAAAAAATAACGCAGTCAAGCAGTTAAGCACTCTGTATCACGACTCTTCAAAAAAAAAGAATACCGTACCCCAGGGACTTCGAAATCTTTTTCTTTTTGCTACTGCACATAATTCTTATCTTCAAAACGATTTATTTACAGTAAATGCAAAGGACAAATTACTTACAATAACTTTTATTCACAGAGGTACTGTATATAAAATCATCACCGATGAAAAAGGTATTGTAGATACTGAAAAGAATTTTTTTAAGGCTCCATATGTTGCACAAAACAAAGGCGGTATCTTTACTGTAAAAGATGAGTATTTAAAAGAAAAGTCTGACAATACGGATTTAAGAAACATTGATTTTTCAAAACTCGTCTTTGAAAACGATACATCAAATCAAGATGCTTCATATACATACACAGGAAAACTAAAAACTCATCTTTCAAAAAAAGGAATACTAAAAGTCAAAGGCTCTCTGATAAAGACAGATAAACAAACAAAATAACAAATCTTTACTATAAGCCAAATTAATGATAGTCTAAAATATCTTTTTAGAAATTTATATACATAAAAAAATGGAGATTTCAATGAAACCAACATTATTAGTTTTGGCTGCAGGTATGGGAAGCCGTTATGGCGGAGTTAAGCAGATTGATGCAGTTGGTAAAAACAATGAATGCCTTTTAGACTTTGCTGCATATGATGCAAAAAAAAGCGGATTTGGAAAAATCGTATATATTATCCGCAAAGATATAGAAAAAGACTTCAGAGAACGTCTTTTTGACCGCGTAGCTAAAAACTTTGATGCACAATATGTATTTCAGACACCTGATGCTCTTTTAACAGCTGAAGAACAGAAAACTGCAGCACAGCGTACAAAACCATGGGGAACAATACATGCAGTTCTTTGCGCGAAACAGGCTATCAATGAGCCGTTCGCAGTTATTAATGCTGACGATTACTATGGTCGCGAAGCTTTCGAAACTTTAGGAAAATACCTTTCAACAATAAGCAATGACAGTACAGAACATGCTATGGTAGGCTATGTACTGGGAAACACAATGAGCCGTAACGGTTCTGTAAGCCGCGGTGTATGTGAAACATCAGATGGATATCTCAAATCAATTGTTGAAAATACAAAGATTTCATATGTTGGTGACAGTAATGATATCGAATCAGATCTTAACGGCCAGATAATCAAAATGACTGGTAAAGAAACAGTAAGTATGAACCTTTTTGGTTTCAGTCCAAAAGCATTTGAAGGATTTGAAACATATTGGGACAATTTCAAAAAGACAAGTCTTTCTTTACCAAAGGCAGAAGCTCTTTTACCTGTTGCAGCAAGCGAAATTATTCAAAGAGGTGAAGGTCGTATCAAAATGTTTACATCAAATGAAAACTGGTTTGGTATGACATATCCAGAAGATAAACAGGTTGTAAAAGATGAAATTGCAAAAAAGATTTCATCAGGCTACTATCCTGAAAAGCTTTGGGAAAACTAAATGATTAAATTAAATGCTGTAAAAGCAGAAAAGGTCTGGGGATATGAATTGTGGATAGCAAGTACACATCCCAATGGACCTCAAAAAGATTTTGTAGATGCAGTAAAGGATTATCCTCTTTTAGTTAAGATTATCCAGGCCGATGATACATTGTCTGTTCAGGTTCACCCAGATGACAAAACTGCAGTTTCTCTTGAAGGAAATGATGCAAGGGGAAAAACAGAATGCTGGTATGTTCTTGATGCAAAGGATGATGCAAAACTCGTTTATGGATTAAATAATGTGTATACAAAAGAAGAGCTTTCACAATCCATTGAATCAAAAACTCTTGAAAACTGCCTTAACTATGTAAATGTAAAAAAAGGGGACTTTATCTATATACCATCTGGCACTGTACATGCCATTGGTGGCGGATTAAGACTGCTTGAAGTACAGCAAAGCTGTGACATCACATACCGTCTTTACGACTGGGGCAGGCCAAGAGAACTACATATACAAAAAGGTCTTGACTCCATAAAAAATGAAAAACCATTAACTGTAAAGCCATTTGATGAGTCTTTCAGCTGTGAGTATTTTGACATTCAGCAAGTTAATATAAACGGTGGATGGTCAATGATGTCTTTTGACCATCACAGACAGGCCTTAGACTGGACTTTAGTTTATGTAGTAGAAGGCTCAGGCTATCTGCATAACACACCAAAAGGTGAAAAAGCACAAAGTGAAATAAAGTTCAAGGCTGAGGATATTTTTGCCATTGCCCCAGGTGAAAAACTCACTATGGAAGGCAAGGCAAAGGTTATGAAAATAACAATACCTCAAGAATAAATTACTGCTAATTGATTGCCATATAGTCGACACATAAATCTCTATACTTAGAACCATTATAGCAGTCAAGTATTTTAATCTGCCAATGACAGCCCATACCAAGCTTTTCAATGCTTATGGTCTGCTCATTGGAGGTATCCTTAAAAACAATTTCCTTGGATAAACCTGTATCAAGATTAGTAAGGACAGCTGTTTTTAATCGGCTGTTCTTAAGATAAAGGTCAAAGCGAGAAGGATCAATATATCCATTTATGAGTCTTAAAGTTGTTCCAACCGGCAGTTTTGTTTCAATATTTAAAGTTTCATTTACAGGGGACTGAGTAATCCATGGAGCTCCAGTTTTAGACCCAAGGTTTTCAGGTGGAAACTTACCATCAATAGTCGAAGCATAAGACTGTGCCCTGTATATAACTTCAGGAATCCCCAATCCAAAAAGTAAAGGTAGGATAAACTGCTCTACCCCGCTTCTCTCAATTACAGGATACAATGCTGCTCTAACTTTCCAGGATTCAATATTAAATGGATTAGTCACAGTATATTTATCTTTAATAAAACCATGCTGATGATTTATTACATACTGATTATTCATATAGCTATATGCAATATCACCTAACCCTCTGTTAGTATATTCAGCTATAATTCCTTCAGAAGTAGTTATATACATATTATTTTTTATACCGTTCATTTCAACAATAATGTTCATGGCATTTAAAACTACACTACTTACATCATCACCGATTTTACTCTCAAAGCGCTCAGCCTTACACACAAGAGTACTTATTGTTTCACCATCAGATGTAACGTTCCAACCATTATCAGTTTCATTAAGAATTATTTCGTAGGAAGTTACATCATCTGTATAAGCTATTTTGTATACACCATCACTATGTTCACCAGTAATTGTACGGTTTCCGTTATTAAGATAAGTAATATACCCTTCCTTATCATAATCAACTTTAATATTTTTCTGAGACTTTATAACATTTTGCTCTGATGTAATCTTTGATATAACCAGTGTATTTTGAGCAGAACATACAAAGCAACCAGCAAAAAATGCAAATAAGAAAACTAACTTTTTCATAAAAATTCTCTTTAACAAAATTAAATTTTAATAAACTTAAAGCTTATTGTCTAAAACCGAATTAAATTATTAATCTACCGTTATATTATAACACGCTTTTAATAATTTTGAGAAATAAACTTTTAACTTAGTATTATTTTTTTAGAAACAAAAC
>JAZUGE010000070.1:0-94782 GCA_045641045.1 Treponema sp.
ATTCTTTTTTTCTTCAATTAATCTTATATCAAAATTCAAATTATTAAACTCTAATTCAAACTCTGAAATGGACTCTCCAATTTCTAATTTATTTCCCATTAGAGAAATTGAAACAAAATCTTTAGTATCTATCGCAATCAATGGAAATGAAAGAAATAAAGTACACAAAAGTAATAAGATTTTTTTCATGTTATTCTCCACTATATAAAAGTCTTGCTGGATCATCAATACAATTATCACGTTGAAATAATCCATCTCCGTTCCCGTCGTATCCAAAATGTAAATGTGGACCATCGCATAGACCGGTCTCTCCACTCAATCCTATAAACTGGCCTGCGACAACTAAATCACCTTTATTAACTCTAATATCAGACAAATGTGCATATAATGAGTTATTACCGTTTGTATGATTTATCACAATAACTTTCCCATATGTTGATAAAGTACCTTCCTTATCCACATGTAATACTTTTCCATCCATTATTGAATTAACACGGGTACCTATACTTGCTTTAAAATCCATACCATTATGACCAATTTTTGTCCCCCCCTAATTGTACCAGAGTTTGCACTAAGCTGTGGTCGAGTCATGCCCCATCCAGAAGTCACAATTAAATCTGAATATTATAGTCCCAGAGGGGTTGCAACTCCATTTTTTATTTCAGCTAAGGGGAATTCTTCTTTCCTCGGCAAATTGTAGTTTGATTTCTCACCAAAAGAAGGGAATGCATCTTTTAATCTAGACGTATCAAAAGTTATATCTCCTTCTGATTTATATCCAGGATTATAATTATTAACAAAATCTTCAAAATCAAGATTTGAAAATATAGATGAGGTATCAATATTTTTCCGTAAAAAATCAGGAGTAAAAATACTATTTGGTACTCTTATGCTCCCTAATTCAATATTTTCATAATAATTTTACAAGTAATCTTTTCATACACTTTCTTTGCGAGATTTTTAGTTTTTTCTATTCCTTTGCCTTTAATTCTCTATACTCTTTTTCTTCTGCCCGATTCCGCTTATATCTATCATACTTTTCTTTTATACTTTTACATATTCTTTCAATAGTATCTCTGACTTTTAGGCCATCAGGATCCACATACATTACAGGATCTTCACTTATAAATGCATCTCCTTCTTCATTTCGCCATCTCATCCAGTGATATGTTAATCCTGTATCTTCATCTATCTCCTGTCCTGTGTATAGCCCTTCAAAGTCAAAACCAGAGTCATCTTTGGTAATCTTCCCATATGCACTGTAACTTGCACTCCATACACAGCTTCCCGTACTGTCAAGCACCTGTACTACACTTCCATGATAATCTGTAACTGTGTAATACTTTGTATTTTCTGCATCATAAGTATACTCTATTACATCTCCGTCACTTCTAGTTACTTTTACAAGTCTGTTATGAAGGTCCCATGAGTATGTCCAGCTCTCTTCGCTGTTTGTCTTCTGAGGAACAAGCCCTATTTTATTAAACTTGTATTCTTCTCCAAAGGCACAGATTATACTTCTTGCTCCTGTATCAAAATACACAGCTTCTTTGCCAGTAATTACTTCTTCTGCATCTTTGGCACCTGTATAGTCATACAGTCCTTCATTATCTACCGATTCAATAAGGCGATTTAAATCATCATATGAGTATCCGCTATTGTTTATATGATGCTGTTTTACAAATAGTGGAAAAACTTCTTTAACGAAATCTTATTGTTGCTCATCGTCCGTCTTCATAAGGCTGACTGTCTTTTAAAACTAGACGGATAAAAAAAGTTTTGTCGCCGGAAAAATAAAAATTTGTCGCCGGAAAAATAAAAATTTGTCGCCGGAAAATTTTTCAATCTCTTATTTACCGTATAAAGCTTACAATTTTTTTATTATTTAAAAGCCCCTTTTCTTACGTGATAATCAAAATCTATAAATAGTTATCTTCTTCTTTCTTCTTTATCGTCTGGAACAATTATTGTATCAATTACAATACCCTTTTCCTGTGCTAAAGAGGCAACAAGGTCTTTATCGTACTTACCAGAGCCTCGAGGTTTTGGATGAGGTTCTGCATCTCCAATTAAAATTATTTTGCGGTAAGCATCTTTTCGCCACACATAAAAGTCCATTGAAGCATACAAAGCTTCATATACAGCCTCTGGTATATCCCCACCTTCTTTGCCCAATATCACAAAGCCGTTAAGATTTTTTGTAAACAAGTCAATATTATCTGTAAAATCAAAACGCTTAACAGGAAGATTCATATATTTATATGTGTCACCATAATCTCTGTACAAAAGAAGTGCCAGACGAAGATTACTAAACTCTTTGGCTTTTTCAATCAGGCGCGGAATCCACTCTTCCCTCAATTTCTGTATATCATCTTTCATACTACCTGTTGAGTCAATTGCAAAAACTATATCCGCATTTTTTTTATCAGGTATACGATCAATTGAATCCATTATGTCATCAACAATTGTCTCAGGACCTTTTGAAAATACCATCATACCACCACCAAAACCTGCTATATCTCTAAAGCTTTGAGCAGCTACAGGGTTATAATCGTCAGTAAGTATCACTTTTTCTTTTTTAGGTAGAACTGCTGGTATAAGTTCTTCTTCAACGTTATCTACAAAAGTTTCTTCATCCATTACTTTTTCACGTTCTTTTATAGCAGAAGGGACACCTAAATCAAACATAAAGGGGTTATCAATAAACTCTCCCTCATAGTCAGCATAAGGTTTTGAATACGTTCGTATATTTATAAAAGTACCTTTATCAATTTTTACAGTACCATTACGGGACCATGGATAACCATAAACAATCTGAGATGGAATAAATATATGAAAAGCCTGTCCAAACTCTTTATCTTCTTCTGCTGTGGAGTCTATAAGAGAATACTTTGAATACTCAGACACTAACGGTTTACCATTGAGGTATCTGATTTCATCCCCATTCACAGGATTATACTCCTTTGCTCTAAAAGCATAATTATCACTTACACCTGCAGGATCTTTTGTAGTTTCAGTTAAAAGAACAGATTGTATCCCATCCTTTTTGCGTATGTACAAATGATAGCCGGAGGAGTTTTCAAAAGAAGTTTCTTCATCATATTCAAGTCGTAAATCATCTACACTTATAATCAAAGAATTTTGAGAAAAAGCACTAAGAGTAAAAAGGCTCATAAAAGCAAATATAAACAATCTCTTCATAAAGAAATTATCGGTGAACAGTGATGTTGAATTTACATAAAGTTATGCTATAATGATAATGTGAAGGAATATCAATCACAATCAAATATGACCGATTTTACTCCAGTTGATATAAGTGAGTTCTTTGATAAGGATGATGAGCAGCTTAATAATATTGAGACTGGTATTGTAGTTTTTACCTCAAAACAAAAGGTGATGGTTGATGATTTGAAGCAAAAATTAGCAACACTAGCCCCGGAGCGACTTGAAATATTCAATAAACGTGTAAATGACCTTCAAAAGCTTGCAACTTCAATAGCAAACTTTCCGTCATTACTAGAGAGAGCTGAACAGACAGGTGGAACACGAACCCCACAAGCGCTTATTGAATCTCTAATAAACAATACCGAGGACGGCGAAAGTCTTTTGCAGCTGCCTTCTAAGGCTACACTGGGCAAAGGATTTTTGGTGGCTAAGCTTCATACATTTGCCTCTTTGACAAAGCTGTCTAAAATCGCTAACTTAGATGAAAAGATATCACAGGCTTTTCAGGATGAAACAGTCTCAATGATGTATCTTCTTTTATCAGAAGATGTATACTTAAACTTGATTAGAGATACATCGCTGTCAAAAGATGAACGAAGACAGCTTGCTATGTCTCTTCTTTTGCTTTGGGAACACCGTGCAGACCAGAATATTTCAGATATTTCACCAGTGCTTCAGACTGTGTGGATGGCCAGGCGCAAACTTGCACCTGCTTTTGGAACAATGATGGGAACCAGTGAACTGCTCTTAATATCAATCCAGATGGACGAACAATGGAGTAAGTTTATCAAGGCAAAGCTTGGACAAAGTGAAGTATCACAGGCTATGGAAGAGTTTTTGTTCGGTATTTCATACGAACAGATACTTCAGTTGCGTTCGATTTTAAAAGACAAAGGAATCGCTGCTATTGGCCGTGATGAGGTATCATCATTTTTAGGACAACACATTAAAACCGATGTAAGCCTTGATTACAGAGATTTTTATACTCAATATTCTGTAAGACGCGACAACGCCCGTGCCCGTAAACGACTTGGTTTACCAGGTCCTCACAGAACATTGGAAGACCACTTTATCAGCTTTATAATGGAACTTAACAAGGAGAAACAAGATAATGACATCTATGCAAAACAATGATGAAGAAACACTAGAGTCAGTAGAGGATACTGGAAAGCGTGTTCCATACCACTTTGGAGAAAAAATTCGTGCAGTACGTGAACGCAAAGGATACACTTTAAAGATTGTTGCTCAAAAGGCTCATGTTAGCGAAAGCCTTGTTTCACAAATTGAGCGCAACAGAGTATCACCAGCAATCGATACACTTCTTACCCTGGCTGATGTTCTTGATATCAATCTGGAGTTTTTATTTGAAGAATATCACAGAGAAAGACCTGTTGAAGTAATACATGCAAATGAACGCAGAACTTTAGCAGAAGACGATGTTGTTTATGAAGAACTTGCTCGACCAAACGAAAGCGATGGACAGCATGCCCTTGAGTCTTATCAAATAATCATACCGGTAGGTACAAACACACACAGAGGTTCATACGGACATTTAGGCCGCGAGCTTGGTATTATTCTTGAAGGCAAGGCTGAGCTTCACTACGAAAACCTTGTTTACAAGCTTGAAGAAGGTGACAGCGTTTCATTTAGTGCCAGCGCTCCTCATACTCTTAAAAACGTGGGGGACGTACCTTTAAAAGCATACTGGGTTGTAACTCCACCACAGAGATTTATTCAGTAGCATCGCTTTTATGATTTTGATGACAAAAACCTCTGGTACATACCGGAGGTTTGTTTTTTTTACACTGTTCTTTGCTCTTCTCACTTTATCATGCTCAACAACAAAGACTATTGATGAGGCTTTTGTAAATGACAATGAACTTTATCCTAATAGTTTTAACTGGAAACCCCTATACCCTGGTATCAGTATGTGTAAGTACCAGAATAAAAATATACCAGTAATCTATTACGGAATAAAAATTGAGCTTTCAAACCAGGACCTGAAACTTCACACTTATCCTGAACATGAAAACGAAGTGTTGTTTGTAAACAATGGCCGAACATATATAAATGGCATGCGCACAAAAGAATGCGCAAAAAAAGATAACTGTGTAATAGCTGTAAATACAACACCTTATGGTTATAAGTATCGTTTTTTGCGTTTTACACCACTTATTCACCCTGAATACAGTATATGTGGTGTACACAAGGTTGATGGAAACATATTATCGCAACCTTCAAAAGGATACTCAGCTTTATGCCTTAATAAAACTGACTGCAACACACTAAAGGCCTATGTAATAAAAAAACAGGATATAAATATTATACAAAATTACGATTATGCCTTCGGAGGATTTTATACAGTACTGGAAAATGACCAAATAGTTCATTCAAAGGCTGTAACATACAATGCACGTACCGTTGCAGGAGTATCTAAAGACAATGAAACACTTTACCTGCTTGTTACAGAAGGTGTAAAAGGCGGTAAAAACAAAGGGTTAAGCTATGACCAGACAGGGCTTATACTTAGACAAATGGGAGCATGGGATGCCATCAATATGGACGGAGGGTCTTCTACATCTCTATATATTACAAGTAAAAACGTACTAAAATATTCACGTAATGCAACTAACGGATGCTACCTTGGTTTTTCAATAGAATAACAGAGTATTAATTGACCACCAACATTTATTCAGATATTATTTATCTATGGGTATTGCAACCAGCCAACAGCTGACAAGATATTACGACCAGTATCGTGATACAGAAATAACTTTTACAAAAGATATTATTCGTGCTCTCAGTCTTGATCCACGTCAAGTATACGTTAAGTGCAACGGAGGCCAGTGGCCTTGCATTATTAATTCGACTTCATTCCAGCTTGCACGTATCATTGTTGGTACAAAAGGTGGAGCATATACAGCACTCTCAGAACAAAGCGCAGCACCTGCGAACTTAAGATTTTGTTTTTTTGAACAGGAAAACAATCTTATGAGTTTTTTTGTTTCATGTAAAGTTACAAGCATCACACCTTACATGAACTCAAAGGATCTGGCGATAATTACATTAACATTTACACAACGTCCGCCTGATGACTTAATTGAAGTAGTAGGTCGTCTCCTTGAAGCAAATCAAAATGCGATTCGCCGTAAGGAAGAGCGTATCATCCTCAATGAAGACAGTAAACGAAAATTAGGTCTTTCAAAGGAAGAGACTACAATCCTTGTACAAGGTGTACCTCGTCATTGTATTTTAAGGGACTTATCTTTTTCAGGGGCAAAGATTATTTTATTGGGACTTTCTCAGTTTCTTGTAAATAAAGAAGCTCTTTTAAAGATTGAATTTGATGACTCCCCTGAGGTTCTCACTCTTAAAGGGTCAATTGTTGCGGCAAACCTTATCGAAGGCCGTAAAGATATTGTTGCAGCCAGCATGAAGTTTAACGAAGCTGAAGTTCCATTAGGATACAAACTTCACATTAACACTTATCTAACAACAACTCGTAAAACTCAGTTGTCTGCCAGTGACCAGATTGCCATGCAAAAAGCACAACAGGCAAAAATGGCTCAGGCCCAGCAGCAAGCACAACAGGCTGCAGGCAATCAGACTCAAAATAATTAAAATAATTTTTAAATAAAAGGAATATTTATGAATCCTACAAGTCCACTTGATTCTGTGTACTTTATCTCGTTACCAGAAGAATTTAAGCTGTCGTCAAATGCTATGCATATCGACCCTACCATCCCTCTTCCTGTTCAAAAGAAAGATGGTGATGCTCCAGGAACTTTTAACATGGCAGAGCTGACACAGGAGCAGATATTAGCAGGTCTTTTAACTGTTATGGCCTATGACAGTTCAAATGCAAATATTTTATACTACCGCTCCATATTAAAGGAAGCACGTCCTGATTTAAAAAAAGAGCTTACAGAAGCTGCAATCTTAAAAGCTAAAAATGAAGATTACGATCTTGCTGAAGAAATTTTCAATGCATTAAGAGGTTTTGATCCAGAGGACATGATTACAGTCCTTAACACAGCTTTATTTTTAGATCAGAGAGCAGACTCATACCGCAGGTCAGGATTAATTGAAGATGCAGATGCTTACGACAATGATGCATTATCATATTATAAAGAAGCAATGGCTAGCGAACCGGCATTGCCTGAAGCTTTTTTTAATGCTGGTTTTTTCTATCTGAAAAAGCACAACTTTAAAGACGGTAAAAGTTGTTTTGAAACATATCTTACATTAACATCCGGTTTAAAAGAAGAAGAAATGGACGAAAACTCTCTTTATAAAAAACAGAGAGCCCAGGACATTATTAAAAACATCAATAACCGAAACATTGATGATGATCATTTTACAGCAGCTTACGACCTTATCTCTCATGGTGAAGAAGAAAAGGGCCTTGAAGAGATTAAAGTTTTTTTACAAAAAAATCCACTTGTATGGAACGCATGGTTTATGCTTGGATGGGGTTTAAGAAGACTCTGCAGATATACAGATGCAAAACAGGCATTTGAAAAAGCTCTTGAGTGTGACGGTGGTAAAACAAGCGAAACTTATAACGAGCTTGCTATCTGTTATATGGAAGAATCTGATTTTGATAAGGCTCAAAGAACATTAGAAACAGCACTTTCAATGGATAGAGAAAACACAAAGATTATGTCTAACTTAGGCTTTTTAGCCCTAAAGCAGGGGAATCCTTCTTTAGCAGCAAGTTATTTTCAGACAGTACTCGAATATGATAGCAATGATGTGATAGCAAAAGCTGAGCTCGAAAAACTTGATATATAAAAAAAGAAAGTCTGTAACAAAAAAAACGATACAGGCTTTCTTTTTTTGCACTAAAAATCAAGTTCAATATAATCGCCGCACTTTATACCGGTGCGGTCAAACCACCCCTGAGGCACTTCAAGAGCATACCTGACCCTCACAGTACTATTGATATTTGCAAGACTAAAAGGAGTCATATCATACATGTCTCTAATTTTGCCTGTAGAATCAATATATGCAATTGATAGTGGAGATGGTGTATTTTTCATCCAAAAGCTCAAAAACTGATCTTTTTCAAATACAAAAAGCATACCAGTACCATCAGGTATTGATTTTCGCTCCATAAAGCCGTGATTACGTTCTTCGGCAGTACGGGCAAGTTCTGCCTTTACAGCATACTGTGTACCAGCCTGTGTTTTTATCGTTAAAGTTTTTACTTCAAGCTTTTTTGCACTACAGCAGGAGCAAAGAAATATGAAGAACATAAAAAAAACTATCTTTTTTTTAACTGACATTATAGACCTTCTATAAAAGCATTACGACTATACTCAACAGCAGACTCTTTGACTGCGCTGTTATTAATTTTTGAATCATACACATTTTTATCAATATATTTCAGTGTTAAAGGACGTTCAAGACTCATCAAAACCTTATCATCCCCCCAAAATGCCTTTTGAGGATTCAAACTCTGAGGATTGCCATATTTATCACATAATGCTTTAAACATAGTATAGTAGTCCATCTTTTTACTATCCACATTTAACACTATTGTATAAAGCTTATCATCATTAAACTGAAACCAGCATTCCCTAAAAAAAGACCCGGGAGATTTAGATCCATCTGTTTCAATTATATACTGCTTATCTGAAGGTGTAAGAGATACATCCCTATCTCCCCTGTATCCATACTGAAGGTCGGACTTAAGGGCGGCTTTAGTGTCATCAAGAGTCATACCAAGCTTTATCTTTCCGTAACCGTCTGGTAATGCATGTACAAAAAAGCATAAAGATAACCCTGCAACAGTAAACAATAACTTTTTCATTAAATCCTCAAATCATACACGAGACTGTGATTGCTTTCGATAAAAACCTGCCTGCTTTACAAGATCTGCACAGTCATTAATATTGATGCGGCCGCCAACAACTTTGATATGAAAGTCCATCAAAAATCTTCCAATACTCAAATCCTGTTCATTTTTGGTCAGTCCACACATAGTAGCAATATCACCAGGTGTAAGAGATGTCATATATTCATCTGCCGTTGACTTACCATTTTTTTCAACCTGTAAAGCAAGCATATCTATCATTCGCCTTACATGATCTGGTATTTTTGTATTTTGAAGCTGTCTGTGCATAATCCACAAACGGCTGGCAAGAGTAGTTGTAAGCTTTGCAATAAGCTGAGGCTGAGTAGAAACCATATTATCAAAGTTTTTGCGATTAATGTTCATTAATACACACTCATCTTCAGCAATAGCAGATGCAGAACGTAATTTGTTTTCCAAAAGAGCCATTTCACCAAACATATCACCTTTTTCAAGGATAGCGAGTGTTATCTCAGTCTCATCAACAATCTTTGATATTTTTACCCTGCCGCTTTGGATAACATACATATCAGCTCCTGGCTGACACTCTGAAAATATCATTGACCCTTTAGGATAGCGCCTAATCATGTCTTCAGTACCGCCATTTAAATACGGAATTGCAAACCGCTTAGTTATAACATCTAAACGTTCCTGACAACGGGCACTGTTACGACCTTCACGATTATATTTCAGATACTGTAAATATGCATATCCGGCAATCATGCTAAAGGCTGCATTGTCATAGTATGTAGCAACATCAAAGATATGATCATAACTTTCAATCGCATTATTTTTTAAGGTGAGCCTTACAAGCATATCATTTAAATATCTCATGCGTCCTGCAAATGATTGTATTATTTTCAAGGCAACATGAGTATTTTGCTGTATAAGGTCAGAGTATTGATCTCTGCGAACTGCAACGCAGACAATATCTGTTGTTGATACAACTGTCTCAATTTGTGTATACCCAGACATAGTAGATATAACACCAATAAAGTCACCAGGCCCCAGAAGTTCTTTTCCGTTACCTGCTCCCTGTGCATAAGCTCTTCCACTCTGGATTATATAAAAACGGTCACCTACTGATTTACCTTCAATCATGAGGTATGTATCTTTTTTAAAATTAACCAATGAAAGCTGTAACATTTTACACTCTCCTATAAAACAACATAAATACAGCCCGTAAACTTACCAGACCGGTTTTTTCCACAAACCGCAGAAAATAACCTCACACTCTAGATTATAACCTGTTTTTCTTAAAACAGCACTCTTTATATTATCGATTAATCTCTTTATATCTTCAGCAGTTGCGTAACCATTATTTATGATAAAGTTTCCATGCCATGGAGCAACTTGAGCACCTCCATAACTAACACCCTTAAGACCACACTCATCAATAAGTTTACCAGCGATAATACCTTTATCAGCATCGTTTTTAAAGACACTACCGGCACTTGGTTTTTTAAAATGACCTTTGTCTTTTCGCTCTTCAATGGCCTCATTACACAAATCATTTATATTTTTGCGTATACGAGTATTTACCATCTGAGGATTTTCAATAAATTCTTCTGAATTACACAGACATATAAAGTCTGCAGAAAGTATTACCATATTACTGTTCTGGAACGGAGATTTTTTATAATCCCAGTCACGCTTATTATAGTAATATGTTTTTACCTTCCCCTCTTCATAATAGGTAACACTTAAAAGGTTATCACAAGCCCTGTGATTAAAACACTGAGCATTCATAAAAAGGGCTCCGCCTACGGTTCCCGGCAAGCCAGAAAAGGATTCAAAGCCATACATTGCCCTTTCTCTGCACCAGGACAAGACTCTACCCCAGGAGCATCCAGCTCCAATATGTACAGAAACAGGCACAGGTACATCAATATAATTTGCCTTGTATGACTCGATTAACTGATCAATACGAGGATTTTTTTGCTTATAAAGCTTTGCCTCAACACAGTTAAGAGACTTTAATGATATAACAACGTCTTCAAAACCAGCATCACTAATTATAATGTTGCTGCCACCACCTAAGATAAAAGACCCGACACACAATGAGTCCAATACATCTGCCGCATATATAAATGATTTTTCATCTTCAGGTTCAAGGAGTAAAGGAGCAATACCACCAACTTTCATTGATGTCAATGAAGCTGTATTAACATCTGTTTTTACATTACCCTTATAATTTTCGTCAGCCTTGAACTTTTCACTTAATTCTCGTAAAGTGTACACAATATAACTATTATATAATAATATAGATTTAATGGCGAGTATGCCGAAAGAGGTTTACATATGGGTTTAAGACTGTACAATACAATGGGTCATACAATGCAGGACTTTGTGCCAGTTAACGGTAATCATGTTGGTTTTTACGGCTGTGGACCTACAGTCTATAATTACGCACATATAGGTAATCTCCGTGCATATGTATTTTTGGATATTCTTGATAAAACCCTTGATATGTTTGGCTACGACATTAAGCATGTAATGAACATTACAGATGTAGGACACCTTACAGGTGACAATGACGATGGTAAGGATAAAATGCTTAAAACAGCTGAAGAACGCCATCAGTCAGTCCTTGAAGTAGCTCAATACTACACAGATGCTTTTATGAAAGATATCGATGCCCTTAACATTCGTCACCCGGATGTTATCTGTAAGGCAACGGAACATATACCCGAAATGATTGATCTTATCAAAAAGATTGAAGAAAACGGTCATACATATATGGCCGGCGGTAACTTATATTTTGATATTACAACGTTTCCTGATTACTGCAAACTTGCAAACCTTAATCTTGATGATCTCGTTGCCGGAAAAGGAAAACGCAAAGTTGTTGTTGTTGATGAGAATAAACGCAATCCTGGTGATTTTGTTTTATGGTTTACAAAATCAAAGTTTGAAGATCAAGCAATGACATGGGACAGTCCATGGGGACGTGGATATCCAGGATGGCATATTGAGTGTTCAGCAATGAGCATGAAGTATCTTGGAAAACACATTGATATCCATACAGGTGGTATTGACCATGTTCCTGTTCACCACACAAACGAAATTGCTCAAAGCGAAGGATCATTTACTGCTGAAGAGCGAAAGGAAGGTCCGTGGGTAAAATACTGGCTCCATAATGAGTTCCTTATCCTTGAAGGCGGTAAAATGTCAAAATCTTCAGGAAACTTTATTACCCTTCAGACTACTTTACCAGAAGGTAAAGGATATTCTCTTAAGGATAAAGGATATGATCCACTCGATTATAGATTTTTCCTTCTTGGAGGCCATTACCGTAAACCACTTATTTTCTCTATTCAGGGAATGGATACTGCAAAATCGGGGCGTGAAGCTTTGAACATGAGAGTTGCAAAACTTATTGTAAAAGCCGAAAAGGAAGAAGGCATCAAACTTACAAAAGAAAACTTTGCAGAAATTCTTGGAGCAATTGAAACTAACTCACAATCTCTTGAAAAGTTTAAGTCAGGACTTGAAAATGACCTTGCTACCCCTGTAGCTCTTGCTGCAATGCAAAAAGAGTCTAACGGAAAAGGAACAAAAGCTACCCAGTCCCTCTCAGACATTTATAAAATGGACAAAGTATTAAGTCTTAGTGTTATCGAAAATGCCATTGATATTGCTTCAAAGATTGAAAAAGAATCACAATCACAGGTTGATACACACCAGGGAGATCCAGAAGCAGAAGAAATTACAGCATTAGTTGAACAGAGAACAAAAGCAAAACAGGCAAAAGACTTTGCAACTAGTGATAAAATTAGAGATGAACTGAAGGCTAGAGGAATATCAATTATTGATACAGCAGAAGGTACAATCTGGAAGCGTGATTAAACATTTTAATGTTTTTTTTCAAAAAAGCTGTAACCAAAAGGAGTTATTGTGTTTATAAATAGTATGGAACTTAATCAGCCGGACAGGCAGTTTAATGCCGCAAATCCGGCAGATTTCAGAGCGATTTATAACAGCACAATGACTCTTCTCTTTAAAATATCATATAAGATTGTAAACGACGAAGAGGCAGCAGAGGATTTGGTGCATGATTCATATATAAAAGCCAGTGAAAAAGCTATTGTGTTTCCAAGTATTGATGATGCAAAGTTCTGGTTGATACGAGTTGTAAAAAACGCGTCTCTAAACTATGCAAAACGAAAAACAAGGGAACGTAATGCCTATCAGAAGGTTTTGTATGAAGATAGGAGACATATTTCTTCAGGAGAAGAAAATCTTTTGCAAAAAGAAACTCGCCAAAAGACCGTAAGTGCATTAAATAAGCTTCCGCAGAATCTCAAAGAAGTTTTAATACTTCGTGAATATGGGGATTTGAATTATAAAGAGATAGGAAAAGTTCTTGGAATCTCTGAAGGCAACGTTAAAGTACGTGTTTTTAGAGCTCGCGAACAGCTTGAAAAAATGATAGGAGAAGATGATGTCTACATGTCCTGAAAAAGATATTCATTCAATCTATATCGACAATGAATTACCTCAACAATATATTGCTGAATATGAAGAGCATGTCAAAAACTGCCCTAAATGTACTGCACAGTTAAATAAACTGCGCTCAATTAAGCTTATGCTTACTTCTGACAGCAAAGAGTTGGAGCTCGATAATATTTTTCTTAGCCAGAGCCTTGAGCGTTTACAAAGCAGAATGCAGTTTACAAGTGTTGTAAATGCAAGCAAGAAGCCACAGCGTGTTATGCCGTTTGTAAAATGGTCATCATCTGTAGCTGCAGCAGCTGCTGTATTTGCAGTTATTTTTATACCAATCCATACAAAAGCAATTAATGCAGCAACTCAACCTCAGGTTAATGCAATAAGTCGTGCAAGTATTGAAACACTGCCCCAAAATGATGTTATAATTGACGGTAACATATCACAGGCAAAACTTACTTCTGTTTTTTCAGACACTAGTCAAAAAACAGTATCAGGAAGTATCCCTGTAACGAACAACGCAAATTATTCAGGCAGACTTTCATTTAACGATGTAGACTTTTTCAGACCTGATTTTTCAGGACGTGGAGATAAACTTCCGCCACCACCTAAACCTGACGGTCACAGAATGCATGAAAAGGATGAAATTATAATGCCTGTACCAGAAGGTTCAGGAACAGATAATTGAAGCTAAAGGAACTATTTTCTATTCTCTATCGCAAGTATCCCCTGTTTAGAACAGGGTTATATTTGTTTATAATTGCTGTAATACTAAGTTTTTTCTCAATTTTTTCTATCAATACAAAAAAAATACCTTTAATATCGTCCATAGATCCTCCTGTAGGCTCTCCTGGAGATGTACTTGTCATAAAAGGCGACAACTTTGGGCAAACTCGCTCTTCAGGATATGTTGAAGTCGGTGGCAGCAGGCTTACCTCAAGCGGATACATAGGATGGACAAACGATACAATTAAAATTATTTTGCCATCAAACGTGCAGGATGGTCTCGTATATGTTGTAACAAATGCAGGTAAATCCAAACCTGGATTTTTTGCAAATGAAGCTGGAATCCCTATACGAGTGCTGCCTGATGTAAAATCGTCAATCCCAATTATTGCCTCAATAACACCAGCAGAAGGTACTCCAGGTTCTGTAATAACAATAAATGGAACAAACTTTGGTTCCATCCGAAACAGTGCAAAAGTTTACTTTACAGCAAACAGAGATGACGCTAATACTAATATGATATTCTCAAACGCACAGCAAAATGACAGTGAAAGTGAAAAAATAAAGTACATTGCCGCAAACGAGCATAATTATGATTATGAATACTGGAGCGAAAGCGAAATACGAGTCAGAATTCCAGATGGTGCAACAACAGGAGCCGTATATATAGAAACCGAAAAGGGTGCAAGTAATTTTTTTCAGCAAAATATAAAAACTCCAGTTGGAACAAAAGAGTTTACATCTCGTAAGACATATATTCTGCAGGTTTCAGCAGATATCGAAAACACAGATCCCAAAACTACAGCAACTTTAACACTGCGTATTCCACGGCCTGTTGAAACATCTCAACAACCTATGGTTAATCTTACTGAATGTGTACCAGAACCTGTTATAAAAAATTACAGAAATACTATTATACATCAAATAGAGCTTGCAAAGGCCACATTACATAAAGTCCGCTTTACTCAAAACTTTTTAATAGGTTCATATTCTGTTAAAACAAACATAAATCCACGTATGGTAAAGCCCTTTTCAGAAAAAAGCAGAGTTTTATACAAAACTTCAACACAAAGTGATAAGCTTATAAAAAGCGATGATGAAGAAATTATTTTACTTGCGAAATCCATCGTAAAAAAGGAAACAAATCCTTATATACAGGCAAAGCTTATTTATGATTATTTACTTGATAATTATAAACTTATTTCATTACGAAAGGATTCCCAGTCTCCATCTGATTTAATAGACAAGAAAAAGGGAGATGCTTATGATTTTGCAATCATATATACAACATTGCTCAGAGCATGTAAAATACCAGCTGTTCCGGTAAGCGGTATTTTAATAGATGTTGAACTAAAATCACAAAATCACTGGTGGACAGAGTTCTACATCGAAAACTTTGGATGGGTACCAGTTGATTTAGCCCTTGCACAAAATATGCCATATAAGCCATTCAGAACAATCGATGATCCAAGGGAGTTCTATTTTGGCAACATGGACAGTCAACACATAACTTTTTCGAGAAACTGGAACGAAGTAAAGCCTTCTATGATTAACAGTCAGATTGTATACAGACAGCGCAGTTATGCACTACAGTCAATTTGGGAAGAAAGCAGCAGCGAAAACATAAACTACAGTTCACTCTGGAACGACCCTGTTGTTCTTGGAGTTTACTAAAAAAAAGACAGGAGTAATTATATGTCAACAAAGGTATTATCAGTGGGAGGCTCAATCATAGCCCCTGAATATCCCGACACAGATCTTATCAATAAGTTTTGTTCAATGGTAAAAGAATATCTGTCTGAAAACAAAAATGACAGACTTATTCTCGTAGTTGGTGGTGGCGGCCCAGCTCGTATATATCAAAACGCATTCAGAACTGTTACAAAAATATCTAACACTGAAGGAACTGATGCAGCAGACTGGATTGGTATCATGGCTACTAGACTTAATGCTCAGCTTGTAAAAGCCTGCTTTGGAGATCTTTGTAAAGAAAGTGTTGTTACAGATCCTATACAGGCAAATGAGTTTACGGGCTCTATTTTAGTTGCGGCAGGATGGAAACCAGGTTTTTCGACAGATAATGATGCTGTTCTTTTATCACAAAAATTTGGTGCAGATACAGTAGTAAACCTAAGCAATATCGAAAAGGTTTACACAGATGATCCACGAAAAAATCCAGATGCAAAGCCTTTAGACAATATCACATGGACTGATTTCCGTAAGATGGTGGGAGATGAATGGGTACCAGGTAAAAACTGTCCATTTGACCCAATTGCAAGCAAAAAAGCACAGGAGTTAAACCTAAAGGTTATCTGTGCTGCCGGCAAAAACATCGAAAATACAAAAGCAATTCTTGAAGGCAAAGCATACGTAGGAACCACAATCTGTAACTAATTTTCAAGTGTATATTATAACCCCACTGATTACAAACCGTAGTCCGTGGGGTATAAAAAAGTTAATATGATTCAAGCTGGGTAAGTAAGGAGTCTAGTTTTGCCCCATACATTCGGTCTGAAGCCCAAGTCCCGGAAAGCTCAAAAACTGTTGGAGCCTTACCTCTTGGTTTTACATATTTATATCTTTTATCAACAAGAGGATTTTTTAATACAACATTTTCAGTAGTACCATATGCATGAAGATGCTGAATGTGTGCTCTAACACCAGTCCTTTCATCAGCAAATACTTCACCTGGATGAGACGCATCAATTGCTCCAAGTCCGCAGTAATTATGCATCTCTGGTGTTACAAGATTTCCAAATCTTAAAAATCCTGTTTCAAGACACATCTGAACAAAAGCAACATCCCAGTTTATACCTTCTTTTTTTGCTTCACTTATATAAATATTTGCAAACTCATTTATATACGATCTGTTCACTGAAGGATTATGAGCACAAAAAAACATAGTAAGCTCAGCAGCATTTTTTACACCACTTCCTGCAATGAGTCTGGAGCACTTTTGATTTTCCACACCAATTGATACGCAGGAAAGTAAAACAAAACTTAAACAACTTATAATTAATATAATAATTCGTTTTTTCATTAGTAAATTATCGGTTAGTCCAATAAAAATAAAGCAATTTTTGAAGTTATTTTCCATTTTTTTCTATATATAAGGCAGATATATATCAGGAGGCTTTATGAGAGCAGGAACAAAATACAATATACGCGAATATACCTTAAAAAATGGATTATCATACCCTAGCAACAAAGAACTCATTATGCTGATTTTAGGAAATGGAGTTAAGGGAGTTTCATTAGATACTATCGCCGATAACGCAATTGAAATCATCAACAACGCTCCAAAAGAACGCTTATTAGATCTTTTATCTGCATTACCAGGATTGGGAAAAAGTAAAGCATTGGCTTTAACTGCGGCTATAGAGCTGGGAAAAAGATTAAACAGCAAGTGTGAAGCTGTTATAAATGGACCTAAAGATATTATTCCCTATTTACAGCACTATGCTCTTGAAAAAAAAGAACTTTTTTTAGTCGTAACATTAAATGGTGCAAGAAACATTACTTCAATAAAAGTAATATGCTCAGGCTCTGGAAACTTTGCAATATTAAACCCATTTGAAATATTTTACGAAGCGGTAAAAGAATACTCTTCAGCTATAATTATATGCCACAATCATCCAAGTGGTAATGACTTTCCATCTCAGGATGATATAACAACGACAAAAAAGCTTTTAAAGGGAGCTCAATTGCTCGGAATCTCACTTTTGGACCATATAATAATTACAAAAACATCTTATTACAGCTTTTCGGAAAATAATATGTTGTTATAGCCTTAATTAATGTATAATAATCTTATATGACCATAAAAAAGACGCTTTCATTACTGCTTGTATTATTTTCTTTTTCCCTTTACGCCCAGACTCATGATGCTGATTCATTACGCTCACTCCCCCAGGGAAACACAAAAATCATCATTCAGTCCAACGTTGCAGATGCAGAAGTATATCTCAACGGTATATTTTACGGTAATACATCAATAACAATAGCAGATTTGACACCAGGTTTTTATAAGCTTGATGTTAAAAAAAACGGTTATGAAACGAGACAAGTTCATATACTTGTAAAAGATGGTCAGGAGCAGACATATTATATTGAACTAAAAAAATACACGGGTTTTGTTTTTTTTACAAGTAACGTTCCGCACACAATATTTTACATAGACAATGAAATTGTCTATGACAACAAAAATGAGTTAGCTGAAGGACGGCACACAGTCCAGGCCGTTTCATTTGGATATAAAACTTTGCAAAAAGAGATTTTTGTCTTTCACAATACTATCCAGACTATTGAGTTTTCATTAGAAAAAGCAGACTTTACGATATCTGCACTTAGAGCAAATAAAGCATCTTTTAATCCACAGCTAAACGGCTACCTCGGAAAAATTATATTAACTTTTTCTGTTACAGCCCCTGGAGAAGCCGTTTTAACTATAATTGATGAAAACGGAGAAGCTGTAAGGAAACAGCTTTTAAATAACTTTAACACATGGACACAGTCTTTTATATGGGATGGTAAAGATGACACTGGAAATTATATAAAAGACGGACAATACACAGTTACACTAAAGAACGATAACCAGACCCTAGCTTGTGCAGTGACTATAGACAGCTCAATCAGGCTTCCTGTTTCGCAGATTACTATCTGGGGATCTGGCTCATTAGCAACACCTCAGGCGACTATGTATCCAAGCCAGACTTCATTAGTTCAAATAGACGCAGGAAGTACAGAAAAATTTTCATCAAAATCATTTTATTCGTTACCTTTATCCTTTAGCTTTGCCAGCACTCCTCTAAGTTTTTTAGAATACAGTTTTACAATAAAAGCATTTTCCGCAATGGAAAATACACCTGTAAATTTCAGTGCGGCAATAAAAAGTGGCAGTACAATAAAAAAAGGACTAAACACAGCTTTTAACTGGGCTGTAATACTAAAAACAGGATTTTCATCACAGCCTTTATGGGCTCCCTATGGCATATGTCGTGAAAACGGAAGTGGTTTAGGTTTTTGCTTTGGCTTTGACAGTAAAAACTTTTACGCAGGTACAAGTACACTTTTTGTAACGGGCAGTGAAAATGGCTCAATAAAAAAGGGAGATGCTGCATTAAAAAACAGTATAACTTTTCAAAATAAAGGGCAAAAGCTAAATTCAGCCATCGACCTGGGCATCAACAGCTGCTACATAGAAAAATCAGTTAAATACATTCAGTGTGTTGAATGCGGAACTTTTATATCGTATTTACTTAACAGTAACAACGCATATATAAACTTTTCTCAGGATTTTATTCTGTATAAAACTGCGAAATATTCATATACAAACATTGGATTAAAATACATACTGCCATAGGTTTCTGTGGTCGGTATTTTACACTAAAAAGTTTTCATATACACTTTATTAATTTTTGTTTTTATGAATACTGTTGCTATGTGCGCAATATCAGCCCTTCAAAAAGCTAGATACGAATATAAACCGGAGCTTCCTTCGATTTTAGAATGTAATCCAGCTTCCATTCAATTAAATGTTACAAAAACAGTAACTTCAGAAGAGTATGATGAACTTATCCGTTCTTCATTTACCCAGACATTAGGCCAGCCAATTGTAGAGTTTACAGAAGGTTCTAATCCTGACGCAGGCAAAATACGCCACGTAGGAGTCCTTTTAAGCGGAGGTCAAGCTCCAGGTGGTCATAATGTTATAGCAGGACTTTACGACGGACTAAAAAATGCCAACCCAGACTCGATTCTGTATGGCTTTCATTTAGGACCACAAGGGCTTGTTATAAAGGATTATGAGATTCTTTCAAAAGAAAAAATCGATTATTACCGAAATACAGGTGGTTTTGATATTATCGGTTCAGGCCGTACTAAAATCGAAACTGAAGAGCAAGTTAAGTCCGCAATAAACACTGTAAAAGAATTACAGCTCGATGCTGTAGTTATAATCGGTGGCGATGACAGTAATACAAATGCAGCTTTTCTGGCTGAAGTATTTAAGCAAAACAACATCTCGACCCAGGTAATTGGTGTACCAAAAACAATTGATGGTGATTTGAAAAATGATTACATCGAAACAAGTTTTGGTTTTGACACATCAACAAAGGTGTACTCAGGTTTAATCGGAAGCCTTGCAAGAGATACTTCGTCATCAAAAAAATACTGGAACTTTGTTAAGCTTATGGGGCGATCAGCGAGTCACATTGCCCTTGAGTGTGCCCTTCAAGTACACCCAAACATTTGTCTTATTGGTGAAGAGATTTCAGAAAAAAAACTTTCGCTGTCAGATATTCTTCAAAACATCTGTAATATTATTGCAGAACGTGCGTCCCGCGGTATTAACTATGGTATTATTCTTATACCAGAAGGTATTGTTGAGTTTATACCTGAAACTGCAAACCTTATAAACGAGTTAAACAAAAACTGGATTGAATACGAGCATGTATTTACAGCTTTAACAACTCTTGAGTCAAAGAAAAAATGGCTGAAAACAAAGATATCTAAAGAAGCTTTTACTACCATTGAACAGCTTCCGGACGATATAGCAGAACAGTTTCTTGGGCTAAGAGATCCACACGGAAATATTTTAGTATCTCAAATTGAGACTGAAAAACTATTTATGCTCATGGTAAAAGATTACCTTGAACGCATGGCAGGTGCCGGATCCTACAAGGGTAAGTTTTCACCATTATCAAGTTTTTATGGCTACGAGGGTCGGGCAGTATTTCCTTCAAACTTTGATGCAACATACTGTTATGCATTGGGCAAAACAGCCTTTTTACTTATTGCTAATGGTGCGACAGGTTATATTGCAAATGTTAAAAATCTTGCAAAGCCATCTGCACAATGGAAAGCCGGTGGTATACCTTTGACAATGATGATGGATGCTGAAGTACGCAAAGGTGTGCTAAAGGCAGTTATCAAAAAGTCTCTTGTAGATTTAAATGGAAAACCATTCAAGGAACTAGTTGCAAATCGTAGCAAATGGGCAGTAGAATCAGATTATATATTTCCAGGTCCTGTTCAATACTTTGGACCTACAGAAGTATGCAACCGTATCACTGAAACATTAAAGCTCGAAAGCGCTGAATAATTAAACCAACTGGAGGAGAATATGAAGCTTTACACAAAACATCAGATTGTTAGTTCTTGGATAATTGGAGCGATAGCCGGTATCGCCGGTGCGACAGCAATTTTAATGCTGGCTTCACCAAAAACAGCAGATGATGAGACTGGCGCGCAAAGCACACAACAGTCTTCTCCAGTACAGGAAGAACAGGTAATAGAGAGTGAGAGTCAAACAGCAATCTCTTTACCTGTTGCCTCACAGGTAAGTTCATCTACATACACACAGGACGAGCTTCAAAACATAAATGTATATGAAAAGTGTAATGAAGCAGTAGTCAACATTACTACACAGGTGATGGGAATAAACTGGTTTTTAGAGCCTATTGTACAAGAAGGTGGTTCAGGCTCTGGATCAATCATTGACCCTAAAGGATATGTAGTTACAAATGTGCATGTAATAAGTAATGCAAGTAAAATAAATATATCCCTTTATGACGGCACAACTTACGAAGGTACTGTCATCGGAAAAGATACTGAAAGTGATATTGCTGTCGTTAAGTTTGATCCTCCTCAAAACATAAAACTTAAAACAATCGATTTTGGCGACAGCGATAACCTCAAAGTCGGACAAAAGGTAATAGCCATCGGAAACCCTTTTGCCCTTGAAAGAACGATGACCACAGGAATTGTATCAGGTTTGGGAAGACCTATTCAGGAAAGCAAAAACGTAATTATCCGAAACATGATACAGACAGATGCTGCTATAAACCCGGGAAACTCAGGTGGCCCTCTTCTTGATACCCAAGGCAAAATGATTGGTATCAATACAATGATTATTTCAAACTCAGGTAGTTCTGCAGGTATTGGATTTGCTGTTCCTGTAAGTACAGCACGCCGAGTTGTAAACGATTTAATTAACTATGGAAAAGTAAACCGCGGATTGATTAAAATCACACCGGTACAGATGACAAGCTCAATTGCACAGTACGCGGGGATAGATATCAACAGAGGTATATTAATCAGCTCTGTTACAAAAGGCAGTGGTGCAGAACTTGCGGGTCTTAAAGGTGGTACACAGCAGGTTCAGTACGGCAGCAGATTTAATCCTACAACAATTTACCTTGGCGGAGATATTATAACTGCAATTGATAACATAACAGTCAACACATTTGCAGACTATACAAGTGCTTTAGAGGCAAAAAGACCAGGAGATACAGTTACTGTAACAGTATACCGTGATAAAAAGTATGAAAAAATCAAGGTAAAGCTAGACAGTTCTGAGCAGCAATACTCTCAAGCAGCAGCCTCTACATTATAATGTTGATTTTTTCTTAAATATCTGTAATCATTATATTTTATGAAATGCAGATATTTTTTTTTGACACTGCTTCTATTGTCTTTTTTTTCATATTCATCATACTGTGAAGACATAGAGTTCAAGGTTTCAGGTTTTGAGACTGTTGGTGAGCTTCCTAAGCTGATACATACAGATTGGGACGAAAATGTCTTTGGACAAAAAAAAGCAACTGAATATAGTCATAAGATTGCCAGGATGGCATCAATATTTGCTGAAGTTGCATACTCCGATGTTTTATACAAAAAAATGGACAGTGAACTTGTCAGTTGTTATCGCGATGTGGGAGTAAAAGATAACGATTTAGAGCTCCATTATGACGTAGACTATCAAAATCCTTTCTGGGGCAATGATCAGTGTGCATACAGTATTGCATCAAAAAAACTAAACAGCTCAAAAGGCTCATCAACTCTGGTTTTTATTGTAATCAGAGGCACTCCATTAAATGCAAACGAATGGATATCTAATTTAAACCTCAGTAACCGTACTCGCTCTGCAAATCCCATACATGAAGGTTTTTCACGAGCGGCCCAGCAGGTTCACTCTTCACTTATGTACTACTTAATCAAGCATAAGATAGACATAGATGATACATATTTTTTTATAACAGGACATAGCCGTGGAGCTGCAATATCAAATGTTCTTGCAGCAAATATGCTCGAAGAAGGTATCATATCTACTGAAAAGATATACTGTTACACCTTTGCATGTCCAAACGTTACAACATATAAAACTGCAACAGAAAAGCTGTATAACTATATATGGAACATAACCAGTGCAGAAGACATTGTACCGACAGTACCAATGAACAGAAACAACTGGGAGTATACAAAATACGGTACAACATTAATTATTGTTAACAGCTGGAACATGGACAGAACTAAGTTTAATAACGAATATATCCCCAAAATGAATGTTTTGTTCAATAAGCTTTTGCAGAGAGACTACTGCCCTTTTGAATCAGGACCATTTATACCAGTTCAGATAACGGCAGCAGCAACTGGTTTTAATAAGACAACAGATGTATTCTACTCTTCACTGACTGGTATCCACGACATTGGAGAGACTATGTTCCATAAAATTTTTCCTCAAAACGAAGACAACAATGCAGAGCATCCTCAGGAAAGAGGAAACAGTAGGATATTGCAGTTCTTTTATAACTGGATAAACAAAAAAACAAATGGTAATGCCGATTACATAATGAACGCATTTATAGATATGCATGCCATGGAAACTTACATGTCCTGGGTTTTATCCTTTGACGAGGACCAGCTATATTCCGATTTAGGTTATAGCCAGATTGTAATCACTGGTAAATGTAACTTCAGAGTAATGGCAGAAGATGATAAAGTTATTGTATCAGGCCAGGATGGTCTGCTTAATATCTGGGAAGACAGAAGGCCACTTGCTGCTATGCAGTTTGGTCTTGATAAGTGTGTCATTGGATTTCCTTCAAATGAAAACTTTACGGTCATAGTAACAGATGATTGTCTCATACCTACACCTGTAAAATTTAAAATAGAAAAATACAAAGCTGATGGCAGACTCGAAAAAGAATACGAGCCACAAATTAAGCATCTAGACAAGTTCAGTCTTTATAGCTTTATTGCAGGAAAAAATACTTATGACAACTCTTCAATTGAAATGAGCAAATTAAATCACGAAAAAAAAGTAAAAATAAAAAAAGAGACTGGCATACTGAAAAATGATGGAAAAAGAACACTAATAGAAATAAGCTCTGATACAGATTTGAATCTTGAAGGCGGTATACAGCATGGGTCAAAAAAACTTTATTCAAAAGGACTCTTTTCGTACAGTATATTTAACTTTGCAAAGTCAATCGAACTAAGCGGTGGCATAGGTCACCAGGAAACTTTATACGGCCCTATTAATCTTGATCTTGAAATTTTACCAAAAGCCTTGTTTGCATTAGGAAAAATAGACAACGATGACTGGAGATTTAACATAGTTCCTTCAGCACGAACTGCTATTTCACTTAAACCATTTCAACGTGTAACTTTATTTACAGCAGCTGTATTTGATTTTCATATACGCAATTTTAATGATGCAGCCTTTGACAATGATATACGAAAAACATCAATAAAGACATTTTCGCTCACTGACAACATAAACGTTGCACCAACTATAAGAATTGGTATAAAATTATAAGTTATATGACAGACAAGAATGATATTACTATCTTATGCAAGGTTGTCGACAATTATGGCGATATTGGGTTTGTATACCGTCTTGCACGATCTTTAACCGAAGTCAATCCACAACTAAAACTGAGACTGATAGTAAGTGACTTACCGTCTTTTAGTGCAATGGCTCCTCAAATTAACCCAAAAGAACAATATCAAAAATCTGGTAATCTCGAGATTTTTGACTGGAACAGTGACCAGATTTGTACAGACCATTTTACACAATATCCACCTAACATAATTTTAGAGTGTTTTCAGTGTGGAAGACCAGATTGGCTTGAAAAAATACTATTCGAAAATGATTTAAATCATATTGTCCAAATATTGAACATAGATTATCTCACAGCTGAGCCATATGCAGAAGAGTTTCACTGTTTGAAATCAGCCACAAGATCAATATACGTAAAAAAAGTTAACTTTATGCCAGGTTTTACAGATAAAACAGGAGGACTTATACTGGATAATGATTTTATCGAGAACAAGCACACATTAGATCCAGTACACCTGGTTCAAAAGCTGAACTCGTCCATAACAGCCCTTGATTTTGAAAATCCTGATTTTTATCCAGTTTCTATATTCAGTTATGAAAGGAACTTTGATGATATCGTTTATACATTATCACAATTTCAGATGACTAAACGCATCAATCACCCAAATTTTAAGGTACATGCTTTTGTTGCAGCAGGTAAAAGTTTAGGACCATTTTTGACAGCATGGAACACATTTCAAAGACCATTTGAAATAACTCAATTACCATTTTTAGAACAGAAGCTATGGGATTTGCTTTTATGCCTATGTAAGTTTAATTTTATTCGTGGAGAAGACTCTTTATCCCGAGCTTGTCTTGCAGGAGTTCCTTTCGTATGGCACGCATATGAGCAAGACGACGACTATCAGCTTGTAAAAGTTCAGGCATTGCTTAACAGAATGCAGAAGCATTTTGATAATGAAGATTTTGAAAATCTTTCTAAACTAATGATTTCATATAACAATCCTAAAAAACAGATAGATCGAAACGCTTTGTATAATCTGCTTTTGTCAATCAAAGCAAAACCTTGTTTTGAAGATTTTTCCAGCGAACTTATATCAAACGGAAACCTTGCACAAAAGCTTGTTAACTATATAGACCAGTTGAATTTATAATAATAAACCATTATAATAGTAGTACTGGTTTGAGTGTTTTATACGACCTTCAAATCAAATCTTTTTTTATTACGAGTTATAGATATGATTACAACAGGTGAAATCAGAGTTGGCAGCGCTTTCATGTACGAAGGTTCAGCATTCATCGTTCAGCGCATGCTCGGACAGAAGTCAGGACGTGGCGGAATGGTTACACGTCTTAGAGTAAAAAATATTGTTACAGGTTCAACACAGGATCTCGGTCTTGATGCTGGTGAAAAATTTGATGATGTTGACCTCGTAGAAAAGATCGTTAAGCTTTCATATATTGATGGTGATACATTCCACTTCATGGATCAGGAAACATACGATGATGTTTCTCTCGAAAAAGAAGATCTTGGTGATAACGCAGGATATATTACACCAGAAGATGACTATGAAGTAAAAATCACATACTACGAAGAAAAAGCTGTAGGTATTAGACTTCCACTTCAGGTTACACGTACAATCACATACTGTGAACCAGGTGTTAAAGGTGATACATCAGGAAAATCAACAAAGCCTGCAACACTTGATACAGGTATCGAAGTTAAGGTACCACTTTTCTGTAACACAGATGATCGCATCGTAATCGATACACGTGATGGCTCATTTGTTGAACGTGCTAAGGACTAATCTATAAAGATAAAAAAACTCTGACAATTTGTCAGAGTTTTTTTTTACACTTCGTAACCTTTTAAGAATCACCGTACATCGTTATAATAAAGCTCACTTTCAAACGAATTTCCCTTTTCTGTCTTTCCTACAATCAAAACTTTATTATTTTTATCATCAAATGCAGCATAAATTTTCATAGTATCATTTATAAAAGCTTCTTTCGAATAATTTATCTTAAAGTCACACCAGTTTTTGTTTCGGTATTGTTCAGGCAAGCTATCTGCGATAAAAGCTCCATAACGTGAATTATTTACATGACCATTTGCATCTATATCTGTATAACGAATTTTACGTTCATCAAGCAAAATCATATCATCTGGAACAGCTATCTTTCCACTTGCAAGACAGTCATGTTCCATAATCAATTCTGGCTCTTTTCTCAGCTTAAAAAACTTCGTGGGCATTATACGTCTTGCTGCTATATTTACAGTAATCCACATACTTACCCCAGTGATGAGAGACATACCTTTGTCATCAACAATATCAAAACCTCTCACAAGCTGTAATGGTTCTGGTTTTTCTTCCCAAGTTTTTACTGTTATGCGCTGATTTTCCTTTGGCATTGAATGTATACGAAATGAATTACGTGAAACAAGAAGTGCAATTCCGTTTTTAGTCAAAACCTCACGAGGCAGCCCCTGCTTATTATAATCATCAACAGCAACATCTGAAGTTATTTTTAACAGTTCATTTAAGCTTAAAGTTCTATCAACATTACACTGGCTGAAGCCAATCAAATACTGCGAATTATACACATTTCCGTCGTGCCACTGTTTATATTCAGTCATTATGATTCTCCACACCACTAAGATAACTAAACTGAGACAAAAATACAACAACTGTCATAATACTAACAAAACATTCTTTTTGACATTCTTTTTAATATGACTCATAATCGTCTTTATGAGAAAATTACAAGTTGTTTCACCTTATGAGCCATCAGGAGATCAGGGACAGGCCATTGAAAAACTGTCAAATGGATTTTTACAAGGAAATAAGTTTCAGACATTGAAAGGCATAACAGGTTCAGGAAAAACCTTTACAATGGCAAAAATTATTGAAGCAGTTCAACGGCCTACTCTCATAATAAGTCATAACAAAACTCTGTCAGCACAGCTCTATCGTGAGTTCAAGGGCTTTTTTCCCAATAATGCTGTCGAATACTTTGTATCATACTATGATTACTATCAACCTGAAGCATATGTGCCAGCACGTGATTTGTACATTGAAAAAGATGCATCCATCAACCGCGAGATCGACTCTCTTAGATTAAAAGCTACATATTCATTAATGGAAAGACGTGACGTAATAGTTGTAGCAACAGTAAGCTGTATTTATGGTCTTGGTATGCCAGATTTATATAAAGACATGCGTGTCCATATCGAGAAAGGTGAAACACTTGATACACGAGATTTTGCAAACAGACTTATATCTATACAATATAGCAGAAACGACATGGCAATGGACAGAGGAAACTTTCGTATACGGGGAGATACAATCGAAGTATATCCTCCGTACATGGAAACAGATGTAGCGTACCGTATTGAACTTGATTTTGATGAAGTAAGCCGTATAAAACGATTTAATGTTATCACCCGTGAAACAGAAGAAGAGCTTGATGAACTTCAGATATACCCAGCAAAACACTTTGTTGTCCCTCAGGATACTTTATACAGGGCAACTGACAAAATACAGGCAGAGCTTGAAGACCGTCTTGAAGTATTAAATGCACAAGGCAAACTTTTGGAAGCTGAAAGACTAAAGACCCGTACAACCTATGATATCGAAATGATGAAAGAGATGGGCTATTGTCCTGGAATTGAAAACTATTCAGGTCCTATAAGCGGACGGACTAAAGGTGAGCCTCCAGCAACTTTGCTTCATTACTTTCCTGATGATTTTTTATGTCTTATTGATGAAGCTCATGTTACAGTTCCTCAAATAGGTGCAATGTATGAAGGTGACAGGAGTCGTAAACAAAACTTAATTGACTTTGGATTCAGACTTCCAAGTGCATTGGATAATAGACCTCTAAAGTTTGATGAGTGGAGCAAAAAACTTAATCAGGTAATATACGTTACCGCAACACCAAGAGAACAAGAACTAAAACAAAGTTCTCTTGTTGTAGAACAAATTATTAGACCAACAGGTCTGCTTGATCCTATTATCGAAGTTCGTCCAACTCAAGGTCAAATGGAAGATATCTACAAAGAAGTCAAGGAACGTATACAAAAAAAAGAACGAAGCCTTATACTAACCCTTACAAAAAAAATGGCTGAAGACCTTACAGATTATTTAACAGGTTTACAGCTTAAGGTTAAATATATCCACAGCGAGATAGATACCTTTGAACGAGTTGAAATATTAAAAAGTTTGCGTTCAGGCGAAATTGACATACTAATTGGTATCAATCTTTTACGAGAAGGAATCGACTTACCTGAAGTATCATTCATCGCCATCCTTGATGCAGATAAAATAGGATTTTTACGCAGTACAACTTCCCTTATACAAATTGTAGGCCGAGCAGCCCGAAATGAAAATGGTAAAGTTGTTATGTATGCAGATAACATGACCCCAGCTATCAAAGAAACTGTAGACGAAACAAAACGCCGAAGATCAATACAAGAGTCATATAATAAAGAGCATGGTATAACACCTCATACAGTAAGCAAAGCAATTCAAGATATTCTTGTAAGACAAAAAGATGATGCAGAGCAAAATGCTGAAGTTGAGCTTAGCTTTATTAAAAAAAGTGCCAATCTGTTTGATGCAAAACAGCGTAAAAAACTAATTGAAACCCTGAAAAAAGAAATGTCAGACTGTGCAGATCGATTAGATTATGAACAGGCAGCTGCTATACGAGATCAAATTATTGAAATTGAAAACACCTATGGTAAAGGCAAATAAATGATTTTTACGGCAGACTTACAAAAACAAACTGAATACAACAAGTTTATTACAAAAATTGTATTAAAAGTAACAGTACCTTTATTCATTATATCGTATATCTTTGTAACCGCTTTTCTTTTGTTAAAAATAAAAAGTGGTCAATCTTATAGATTAGTTTCGGTAGTAGTCTTTTTAACAGCTTACGCCGCAATAGTAAGTATTATTTTATTTTTTTACTTAAGGTCAGCTTATGACGATTTTTCATTTACAAGCATACACGTTAACAGTAATTCCTTCACAATAAAAATCGAAAACCTGATTAATGAAATATACTATGCGGATATAAAAAAAATACAAATCAGTACAGACTGTTTTAAAATATATACAAAAGACTTTCACTGCTATATTGTACCATATTTATGTTTTTGCAATAGCTCGACCCTTATAGAGGAGTTTGCAGCTATAAAAGCACAGCTCGGAACATACGAACAACAGTACTCTAGAAAAAGAATAAACAAAAAGCTTTTAATCTTTGGACTGATTATCATAATCATACAGATTTTTAACTATTTGAGACATACTAAATAAACAGCAGAAAAAAAAGATAAGAAGTAAAACAGAGATAAAGTATTTTAATTACTATATTGTGTATAAAATAATAAAGCCGGAGCACCACGCACCGGCTTTTTTGTTGTCAACTAATTGATGTTAAAACTTAGTTTGCAGCAGCTACAGGAGCACCAGCATTAGCAGGTGTAACAGAAATCTTCTTTGTTACAAAACCACTGCGGAGACAGCGTGTACATACGTTGATTGTGCGAGCTGTACCATCACCGAAATCAGCCTTAACCTTTAAAAGATTTGGTCTCCAAGTACGGCGTGTGTGGTTAAATGACTTACTTACTTTATTACCAGACTGAGATCCTTTGCCACAAATACAACAAATTCTAGACATAATTTATACCTACCTACAATTGATTACACGTGAGTTCTCACAATATACATAAACTCAAAACTTATGTCAATAAGTTTGATCTTAAAAGAGCGCGAGATTATTCACCGGCTTCAAGTACCAGTCCATCGTAAGCAGGACCTGCACTTCCACCACAGGAGCATATTGTACTTAAATTTGAAAAATTAATCAAACTGTCTGACACATATTTTTGAATATCTTCATGGCTAAAATCATGACAGATATGGGTAAGCCAAGTATGCCTTGCCCCAAGCCTGTCTGCATATGACAGAGCCTGATCAAAATTACAGTGCGTTGTGTGCTCCTTTTTACGCAATCCATCAATTACAACATGATCAAGAATACCACTGTTACCCTTTATTAAATCAATAGATGCATCACTGATATAACTACAATCTGTCAAATAGGCGATAGAGTGTTTTAGCCCATCTTTTCCTATACAGCTTAAAAGATATCCTGTATCAACTACATTACCATGCATCATATTTACAGGAATAATGGTTAAACTTCCTATTGAGAGAGGTTCATCAGGATTATATCTGTCACAATTCAATAAATTAAGACGAGGTATTCCTCCTCCCACACAGACATTGTTAAATACATATGAAAATCGTGAAGACAAATCTTCAATACATGAAGCATTAGAGTATACACACAAAGGAGGTGTAAATGTTTCTTTTATATACTCAGCATTTGTCATATCAACATTTTTTAAACTTGCCGGAAGCGTATGACTGAAAATACGTAAATCATCTAGCCCATTAGAATGATCTGCATGAGAATGAGTAATTAAAACAGCATCCAACCTTTTTACCTTATATAAAAGACACTGAATTCTAAACTCAGGTCCAGTGTCTATAAGAATATTTGTTGTTGGATACAGGTTATTATCATAATCACGCCTGTCATTGCCAGTTTGCTCAATATAGGCACTACAGCGATTTCGTTTATCCTTTGGTGATGAAGAGGTACAGACACTACATGAACAAGCAACCACTGGTATCCCATGGCTGGTACCTGTACCCATTAAAGTCATCTTCATAAAAATATTATAAGTTTTAAGAATAACTTACACAAGTAACTATTTATGTTATTTTTATAAAGTATAGTTATAACTCCTTGCAAATTTTAGAAAAACTTGACCTATTATCCCTAAAACTGTAAAATATTGTTACTTTTATCTTTATAAGGGGAACGAATAATGCCGTATTCTGAACCAACATCACTTGCAGTAGTAGCTTGCCCTGGCGGAGCAGCTTTCGCCGACGAAGTTATTACACATCTCCGTCACATGTATAAACATCGTTTTACATTAAAAAATGATGTTATTTCAAAACGCTATGGATTAGATAAAGAAAAGTTAATCCAGGACATAAACTTTCGCAATGATCTTGCAACATCAGATCTTTGTGTAAGAGGTACAACAGACAAGTACCGTCCTCCAATCTTTAAGGTTAACACTCAGTTTACATGGTTTGCCAATGGAGAGTTCAAGGCAGAACTTATGGACTGTGTACGCGGAAAAGACGTATTTATCTTCCAGGATGCTGAAAACCACGAACCAATTCCAATGAACGGTGGCAAAAACATGGTAACATTCTCAGTTAATGACCATGTAATGACACTTTTGGTTACAATTGATGCAGTTCGTCAGGCTGGAGCAAAAAAGGTAACACTTGTACTGCCAGCATTCCCTTATTCAAGACAGCATAAAAAAAAGGGGCGTGAAGGTTTAACAGCTTCACTCCTCTCACATATATATGAAATGATGGGTGTACACCGTATTATCACCCTCGATATTCACTCTCGTGAAATTGTAAATGCATTTAATACAACACATCTTGAAAACCTTCATGCTTCATATCAAATTATCCGTGAGCTTACAAAAGTAGTAAATCTATCTGGACCAGATAAAGAAGATTTAGTTGTTGTATCTCCAGATACAGGAGCTATTGATCGAAACAAGTTCTATGCTACAGGGCTCAAAGTACCTTTAGCTATGATTTACAAAGAGAGAGATTATTCTGTTGTAACACAGGATGCAAAAAACACAAACATCAAGAGCATAAAACTTCTTGGTGATGTTAAAGGTAAAGTTGCATTCCTTGCAGATGATATGCTTGGTACAGGTGGTACCCTTCTTAAGGCAATGGGATTCCTTCATGATCAGGGTGCGACAAAGGTAATTGCCGCTATATCTCTCCCATTCTTTACAGGTAATGCCATCGAGCTCTTTGATCAAGCTTATAAAGATGGATTATTTTATCGAGTAATCGGTACAAATGCTGTATACCACTCTGAACTTAAAAATAAAGAATGGTTTATCAGTACAAACGTATCAGGTCTTTTTGCTAATGTAATTACACGTATCCATCATGACCAGGGTCTTTCAGACCTTTTGGATAACCGTACAATTATTGATAAGCTCATTAAAAAAGAAGACTAAAAGCTTATGTCAGCCATTAAAGATTGCGTACTTTGTGTGGATATAGGATCTACCTCACTTAAAGCAGCACTTATGGCTGACGATTGTTCTGTGTATGCGTACTCGCGACAAATTTTCAACAATTATGGCAGTGAGTACGCTGCTGCAGAATGGATAGATGCACTTTCACTAGCTGTAAAAGATATACAAAATCAAAATGAAAATGCTGCTATCGAAGCAATTTGTATTTCTGGAAACGGTCCTACAATCTGCTCTATAAATGGTAAAACAGCACTTTGGAATACAGAACAAGTTGTTGCAACCGATACAAAATCCCTTTTTATTCCTCAACTTTTAACATATAAAAAGCTTTACCCACAGGAATGGGACTCTAGTCCTGTGATATACTCAGGTCCTGAATACCTTATATATCAACTCACAGGTAAGTCACTTACAATTCTACCTGAAGAACGATATATTCAGGCATATTGGAGTGAAGAAGAACTTAAAAGATGTGGTTTTACAGATAATGACATAAAAAAACTACCTCCGTTTGTTAAGCCAGCAAGCTTAGCCGGTCAAATCACCAAAGAAGCAGCTATAAAGACGGGGTTATTACAAGGTACACTCGTAATAACAGGAGCACCAGATTTTATTGCAGCCCTGGTAGGAACAAATACCATTACACCAGGAGCAATGTGTGACAGAGCAGGTTCGAGCGAAGGTATTAACCTTTGCACTGCAAAACCGTTAGTTGCGCCTGGTATACGAACTTTACCTTCAATTAAAAGTGGTTTGTGGAATGCCAGTGTTTTAATTCCTGATGCAGGTATTAAATTTGCCAACTATAAAGCTAAAATCGAAACACTCAAAAACACAAAAATCACCTATACTGAATTAGTCGATGCAATATTTGATCATAAAAAGCATTGCCCTACCTGTCTTATGTCAGACCAACTGGCTGATGAAGGTGTTAAAATAATGGAAGATAATGCTTTGGAAGTCAGCAAAGCTGTTGCTCTCCTAAAATACGAAGCAAAAAAAGCTGGGATAGAAATTCCTTATAATATGACTTTGACTGGTGGACAGGGGCTAAACCCTCAGTGGGTACAGATGAAAAGCAATACATCTGACATTCCTATTAATCTTACATGGTTTAGTGATGCAGAGCTTATTGGTGATTTAATATTTGCCCGTATCGCTTTAGGAGATTATGACGATTATGATGAAGCAGCTTTTGTACTAGGCCGTATAAAGAAAACCTTTTATCCACATAAATAGCTGAGGTATGTATGCAGGTTTATAATATACCAGATGAAATTAAATGCCTTATATTTGATATTGACTCTACTCTTTATACAAATGACGAATATGCATATGAACAGATTGATGTACAGGTACGTCATTTTGCAAGCTTAAAAGGAATTACAAATGAAGAAGCTCGTAAAATGGTTAGTGACTTTAGACATAAATGGGCTGATGAACATAATGGTGCAAAAATAAGTCTTGGAAACCTTTTTACATATTTTGGGATAACAATAGATCAAAGCATCGAATGGCGTAAAACATTAATTGAGCCTGGAGATTATTTATCAAAGGATGAAGAACTTATAAAAACAATAGACACATTATCAAAAAAATATATACTTATATGTGTTACAAACAATCCTGTACTACCTGCTGAAAAAACACTTCAGTCCCTTGGTATAAAAAACTACATAAAAACAACAATAGGTCTTGATACAACAAAAAAATCAAAACCAGCACCAGAACCATTAGAGCTTGCGTTAAACATTTGTGGTGTAACTGCAAACAACTGTGTCAGTATAGGCGACAGATACGACATTGATCTTGCACTCCCAATCAAAATGGGAATGGGAGGCATATTAGTCAATGGAGTAAAAGAAGTTTACTCACTCACAAAAATATTGTAAAACAAGTATCTCGCTACACAGTAAAAGCATCAATCTGACAGCCAATCTGAAATATTGATGAATCCATATGCTGAGCAATCAGTTCAAGATTTTTACTCGTATCATTAATATTGTCAGCACCCCTTTTCATAACTGAAACACTGTTTTTAATCTCTTCTGTTGTCGCGTGTAGCCCATTAATCTCATTAATAATAGCTTCGTTGCTTTGTGCCATTATATTTGAGACATCTCTTAATTTTAGAGAGCTTGAGCCCATATCATGTAAAGCATCAATAACCTGTTTACTACCTTCATTCTGTTCATTCATTGCACACTTTATCATCTGTACAAGCTGATTTGTATCACTTAAGCTTTGTGATACAGTCTTAAATGTACTTGTTGTCTGAACAGATACATTTACCACATCGTTAATTGATTCTTTTATCTTTTCGAGCTGCTCTCCAATAGTTTTACTCTGTACCGTAGATGTCAAACTTAATTTACGAATTTCATCAGCAACAACACTAAACCCCTTACCAGCTTCACCTGCGTGAGCAGCTTCAATTGCAGCATTCATAGCTAATAGATTTGTTTGGGCGGCAATATTTGCAATAGTTTTATTTGCATCCTGTAACATTGAGCTTTGATTTTCGATAAGGGCAATGCGTTCCCCAACCTGTGTTTGCATGATAATACCATCACCAGCTTGTTTTTGAAGCGCCTCAAAAGCCTTAGCCATAGTAGCAACTGATTTGCTTACAGATGAAATATTACCGACCATTTCTTCCGTAGCAGCACTAGCTTGTGTTACACCAGCGCTTTGGTTTTCAACCATGTCTTGAAGTAACGAAATATTTTCAGAAATACTGTTCACAACCTGTGTTGTTCCATCGACACTCTTGACTTGACTTGCAAGGTTTTGAGTAACCATATCTACATTAGTTAAAATCTGGTGTATAGATGAAGCATTTTCAACTATACTATCCTGCAATTTTTTTCCTGCATCAGAAAGCTTTAGCTTAGAGTTTTTAACATCGCCCATAATCTGCTGCAATTTTTCTAAAAATAAGTTAAACCCATAAGTTGTTGAACCAATTTCATCGTGGGATACAACATCAAGCCTCTGAGTTAAATCCGCATTTCCCGAAGCAAGTTTTACAACGTTTTTGTCAAGACTCTTTAATGGTCTTAATACAAACCAGATAGTGAACATTGAAGAAAAAATAAGGACAAGAGCAATAATAACAGTTTCAAAGATAAGTGCATTTGAAACATGTTTTGCAGCAGACAAAACTTCGTCTTCTCTTATGAAATAAGCCAATGACCAGGGTGTGCGCACAACGGGAGCATAAACAACTAAATATTTTCCAATGAAATCCACATCAATCCATCCAAATGATGCTTTTCTAAAAGACATCTGTCTTGCAATTTCAGACAATCCATTCATTCCTTTAGGCTCAGTTTTCCGAATATCAGCACTCATAACATTATTCAGATTTTTGTCTGCCATAACATAGCCATTGTCTGATAAAAGCATGGCATAACCAGTTTCTCCAGCCTTGATTGCAGCTATTTCATCAATTAGTTTCTGTCCAGGAATTTCAACTGCAAAAAAGCCCTTCTTTTTATCACTGAACTCAGCCTGTTTACAGATGTAATATACATAATTACTACCCCGTCCAATAGGATTACTTAAATATTGAGAATTATTAGGATCAATCATTCCTTTAAAATACTCAGTATCTCGAACATTAGTTACAGAACCATCATCACCATATGCAGTTCCTGTAGACATATCTACATACAAGATACGAGAAAAATCTTTTGACCGAATATTTTTATGCTTCATGATCCAGTCAACAACATCTTCTGTTGATCCTTCGTTTAATATAACATCATTAAAACAATACATACGTAGCTGCTGCATATAGCGGCTATTATTATTAGTAAAGGCATGAGCACTTTCGTACACTGTCTGCGTTAAGCTCGAAATATAGTTTTTCGTTAATTTGGAGCGGAGACTAAAAAAAGTCGTAAGTATCAATATCGACATCAATACTGAAATTTCGATAAAAAGAATCAGGCCAAATCTAAAAGATAAATGATGCTTTTTAAATCCAATGTTTTCAACCATTAAACAAACCTCTTATAAATGAACGTTGATATTTTTACAAAAAAGACTTAAACAAATATTTTTTGATAGAATAATAACTTAATATTATATAAAACGTATCTTTCAACCCAAACACTTCTAAAAATATTCTTCCGCTAAAATAATTTCAGATTATATACATTGTAAATTATTTAATTTTTTGTTAATATCAAGTAATGACCCATTAGCTCAGTTGGATAGAGCGGTTGCCTCCTAAGCAACAGGTCGCACGTTCGACTCGTGTATGGGTCAAAAAAGCTTGAAGAGTATTCTTCAAGCTTTTTTTTATAATCAATATACAAAACAATTAAAAAACTTAAATATTTATGCAAAACTGTATTGACCAATTAAAATAAAAATATTAGAGTTTAATCAATGACGAAGAGGTCAGACTTTTTTAAGAAAAGTCTGACCTCTTTTTTTGTTTATCGTATCTTCCGGAGGAAATAGGAATGTCAAACACAAAAGCAATAATTGAAATGCAGCACATCACAATGAAATATGGAGATTTAACGGTATTAAATGATATAAACCTCCAGATTGCAGAAGGCAGCAAGACTGTAATCATTGGACCTAGTGGAGCTGGCAAATCGACACTTTTGCGTTGTATAAACCTATTTGAAAAGCCTTTCTCTGGTAGAGTACTGGTAAATGGACAGGAACTTACAAACCAAAAAAACAAAGTTTTGTACAAAGCCCGTCAGGATATTGGTATGGTATTTCAGAGCTTTAACTTATATGCTCACAAGACTGTACTTGAAAATCTTACCTTTGCACCAATTCATCTTAAGAAGGAACAAAAAAATGAAGTAATTGCACGTGCAATGGAAAATCTTGAGAAAGTCGGTCTTGCAAACAAAAAGGATTCGTATCCAAGCCAGTTAAGTGGCGGGCAGCAGCAGCGCGTTGCTATTGCCAGAGCCCTTACAATGAAACCAAAGATTATCCTTTTTGATGAGCCTACAAGTGCCCTCGACCCTGAAATGATCAGTGAAGTTTTAAAAATCATGGAAGAAGTAGCAAAAGAGAACATTACAATGGTATTTGTTACACATGAAATGGGCTTTGCCCGTCATATTGCAGACAGACTTCTATTCCTTGAAGGTGGTCATATTATTGAAGATGATACACCTCAAAACGTTATTGAACATCCAAAAAACGAAAGAACAATGCAGTTCTTTTCAAAAATTTTGAAATCAAATGATTAAGTAAAGGCATCACGCCAAACGGAGGAATTATGAAAAAACAGGTTAAGAAACTTTTAGCTGTAGCTTTAATTACAATGTCAGCTGTCACAGCATTTGCAAAAAGTACAGAAGTAGACAAGATAAAGAAAGCCGGTGTATTAAAGGTTGGATGTAAGGAAGATGTACCTGGTTATGGTTACTTAAATCCTGCAACAAACACACACGAAGGTCTTGAAATTGAATTGGCAAAAGCAATTTCAAAAAAAATTTTGGGCAAGGAATCTGTAAAGTTTACTGGTGTTACAGCTAAAACAAGAGGCCCATTAGTAGATACCGGCGAAGTAGATATGATTGCAGCAACATTTACAGTGACAGATGCACGCCGTAAGCTTTGGGATTTTTCTACAATTTATATGCAGGATCCTGTTTCAATTATGGTAAAAACAGCAAAGGGATTTAAATCATTTAAGGATCTCGATGGAAAGACTGTAGGTGTAGCTCAGGCAGCTACAACAAAAAAGATCTTAACTGAAGCTGCTGAAAAAGCAGGTATATCATTAAAATTTGCAGACTTTGCTACATATCCGGAAATAAAAGCTGCATTAGATAGCGGCCGTGTAGATGCTTTCAGTGTAGACTCATCTATTCTTGCAGGATATGTTGAAGAAACTGTTTCATTCTTACCAGAAAAATATTCACCTCAGGATTATGGTATTGCAGTAAAAAAAGGAAACAAGGCACTTTTAGCAGTTATAAATGAAACAATTGCTGAAATGGAAAAAACAGGAGAGCTTTCTGCTATTAAAGCAAAGTATAACCTGGATAAATAATTAAAAGAGTACCGCCAGTATAATACTGGCGGTGGATTTATAGTAACTGGGGTAACATATGTTTTTTGATATAAACAGATGGACACTTTTATTTGAAGACTGGCAGGTGTTTGCACAAGGTTTTTTAGTAACAATTTTAATTTCAGTCTTAAGCTTAATATTTACACTGCTTATCAGTCTGGTTGTAGGATTAGTACGCTGTTCCCAGAACCAGAAGGCTAAAGCAATATGTCTTGTGTATGTAAACTTTTTCCAAAACACACCCCTTATTGTTCAGCTTCTGTTTATGTATAACGTCCTGCCCCGATTAGGTATTATGCTTTCACCATTTGTATGTGGTGTTATGGGGTTATCTTTATACACCGGTGCATTTGGAGCGAGCGTTGTCGAATCTGCAATTAAAGCAATACCAAAGGGGCAAAAAGAAGCTGCATTTAGCCAAGGTATGAGCTATATACAAACATTAATGTGGATAATAATTCCACAAGCTGTAAAAATTGCTATACCACCTATGACAAATCAGCTTGTAAATATGATAAAAAACAGTGCGACTTTAACTGTTGTTACAGCAGGCGAGCTTATGTATATGGCAGATGGTTGGGCAGCTGAATATGGTTGTTATGCACAATCATTTTTTGTTTCAGCCGTTTTATATCTTATACTTTGTCTGCCTCTATCTAAATGGTCTGAGTATATCGAAAAAAAGGTGGTTAGAGGATGAGCGAACAGTTTATGTCTGTAGTTACAGCCATATTCCTTCTGAGAGGACTTGGTGTAACACTTTTAATAGCAATTTTAACAATAATAGCAAGTTTTATAATTGGTATTTTTCTTGGAGTCTCAAAGTTTACAGGCAAAGGTATACTTGCAAAACTTTCTTCTATATATATAGATATTGCACGTAATCTACCACTGATACTTATGATTATCGCATTTAGATTTACCCTTCCCCTGCCTACTATAGCAAGTTCAGTTGTGGCACTTACGTTTTTAAACTGTGCGCTTGTTGCAGAAATACTTAGAGGAGGTCTCGCAGCAATACACAAAGGGCAGTGGGAAGCCTCATACAGCCAGGGATTTAGCTATACACAAACACTTATACATATAGTTTTACCACAGACATTAAAGCATATCCGGAAACCTTTGATGGGACAATTTGTAACAATAATAAAGGATACTTCCTTATGTGCTGTCGTTGCAGTCCATGAACTTATGTATTCAGGACAAATTGTAATGGGGCGATATGTACATTCTTCATACATCATCGGTTTATATGCAGTAATTGCCGTTATATACTTTAGTATAAATACTTTACTGCTATATATATCAAAAAGAGCAATTAAAGACATAATCTAATTTTACGGAGAATATCATGCAAAAGTTTGTTGTAACAATAGGACGTGAGTTTGGCTGCAATGCTAGCGAGGCAGGCCGAAAACTTGCAAGCAAACTTGGTGTAAAGTTTTATGAAAAAGAACTTGTTGAAAGAGCTGCCATATATGAAGGAAAAGACGAAAGTTCAATATTTGATTTGGACAAAAAAAAGAGTAGCAAAGATTTAATGCATCATTACATAAATGAGTTTGGATATGGTGTTTCAAGTGCATATTTTAACTCAAATGCAATTGAAGCTCAGTCGTTTGTTATACGAGACATAGCAAATAAAGAGTCCTGTGTTATGTTTGGCCGCTGTAGTGATCATTTTTTAGCAGATTATGATAATGTCTTAAACGTGTTCTTATATGCACCTTTTGAGTTTCGACTAAAACATGTACAAAGCGCATATAACTTACCACAAAAACAGGCAAGTATGCTCATAAAAAAAATTGATAAACTCAGACACCGCTGGTATAAATATGTTACAGGTACAAACCGTGGAGAAAGAACTAACCGCCATATTATGATTAATATGGAACAGTTTTCAACAGATGATGCAGTAGATTTAATTTATACAGCAGCTCAAAAACGTTTTAATATTTCCTAAAAAAAAGCTTTCAATTAAGCTTTTACATAAATATGTTCCTTTTTAGAACACTGGCTAAATGAAATCATATCCTCCTGTTAGTCAGTGTTCTTTTTTTACCATCCTTCAAATAAATGTTTTAATGTGTGCACAACAAGGTTCGTATTGCCTTCAGGGACAACATAATCATAAATTGCACTTTTTGTGCCAAAAGTTATAGTCTTATCAACACCCAAAAGTCTCTTTAAGTACTCTATCATATAACTTTTTTGAGCAACCTTGTTAAATATCTTAATATACGAAAACCCCGGGTAATCATCACTTTTATACATCAATATTTTTACCTTGGCAGTTAATCCTGCACAGTTAAATTTTTTGTAAAACTCTTTGATTATATCGTCTGGATACAAAAGCATAAAATAAACAACATTTTCTTCATTAGGAACACATCGATTAATATAGTTGCGATATGGAGAAATACGCAACGATTTTACAAGCTCACGTTGGACATCATTATCTAAAAATGGATAATAAATCAGTAAAGTATCATCAATTACAACATTCGCAAAATAACTTATATCATTTTCATTTAATATTTTTACAATAGAATCTTTATCAGCCCGGTCAATTTCTATTTTTTTTATATATCGCTTTTGAACTATATCATATAAAACAGCTCCATCCATAGCTATAACAGGAAGTTTAAGCCGTATCTCACTCATTGGTTCAATAATTGAAGCTGGAGTACGCATCGTAGACAGAGTAAAATTAAGCCCCGCATCAAGCATACGGTTAAGCTCAACCTTACAGTAATCATTAAGGTGATACTTTTTATCAAGTAATGTATTATCAAGCCCTGATATATAAAGAATATCCTTACGTTTTTTTCGAGGCAAATGAAACAAATTAACACTTACTCCGATTAAAATACCAATCATAGTATCTAAAAAACGATTAAAAGCAAAAAAATACGGATTACTGTCTTCTCCATGGATAACTACAATACTTAAAAATACGACACAACTAAAATAACTAGCCTGCTTCTTTTTTATAAGAACAGTCACATACAAAATAACAACAAGTGTTACAGGTATAACGACACTGTTAAATACAAAAATACCAGACTGTGTCAATGTAAAACTACTTTTTACGTAATTACAAATAAGTAAAACTATTAAACCGGCAATAGCTCCAATTACAGTACCTATTGTACGCTGCAGAGCATTTTTTTTCGTAGTAGATACATAAGACTGTATACACCACAATGCAGACAGCTGACTGTAAAATACAATGCCACTGTCTCCACGTAGTGACTGCATTAAATAACAAAAAAAGACTGCTATTGCACTCTTTACAATACGCAATCCAATTAAAGGCAATTTACTCTTCATTTGTAATAAAAAAAGCTACCTGATGCTCTGTGATTATAGGCGACTTATGAGCAAAAAAAACAATACCTCTATTTGGAGATACAATTTCGCATCTTTTTTCAGCTCGAAGAGGATCTAATACATAAGCTAAAACCTGTCCCTTTTGAACGTCTTCACCAGGATTTACAAGACGTCTGTATAGCCCGCCTCCTGGTGAAACTATCGTAACAAGCTCATTATCATTTAAAAGTTGACTTTGATAAGGCACAGGTAGATTCCATTTTATAAAATCAAATGAAGATAGAAAACGTAAAACACTGTTTACCGCTATCTGTGCGCTATTATCATCAACGTGATCTGTCTCTTTTGTATAAACACTAAATGCATCGGTCTCAAATATCTGCCAGTTATAATTTAAAGTAGTTGTATCTATCGGACAAGGTTCCCGTAAAAATACATATGGTAAACCAAAGTTTTTTGCAAGTTCGGGACTTTGATAGCCAGTGTTCATTATACGCACATGAGGCATAAAGTCTCCAGCAAGATAAAACGAAGCAAACTGAACTCCATATTTATAATTTCTGACCTGCTCAAATACAGCAGAAGCAATGCGTTGAGTAGTTTCTCCCTGATTATAACCAGGAAACATTCTGTTTATATCAGTATTATCCACAGGCCAAAACCTTTTACCAATATTCATCGAAAAAGGATTTACACAAGGTATCACTAAAAACTCGATTCCATCATCTATTAATCCCTGGGATTCAAGTTCTGTTAGTTTTTTTACTAATAGAGATGCAACATACATCTGCTGTATTTCATTTCCACGTAGAGCACCTACAAAACAAGCAGTCTTTTTCCCATGACCAAACCTGAAACCTTTAACAGCAACTTCTTCTCTATAAGGGGTTTTAAACTTAAATAAGGTCTCTTCTCTCATATATCACTTTCCTTTTTTTTCATTTCTATCTAAAATACGTGCAATAAGGGAGCCTTCATAAACAATAGGGTATTCTCTTACAGTAAAAATAAGACCATTAACAGGACTTAAAAATTCTTCAAGTACAGTACCCGTCAAAGGATTTATTATTCTTCCAATAACCTGACCTTTTTTTACAGTAGTCCAGTGTTTTGTAACAGGCAAAAATACACCGCTTTCGTTTGCGTTTATAAAACACACATTTTCATCTTTTGATATAATAGGGTCCCGCACGCAAACCACTTCACCGCTCCACATGCCAAGTTTTGACATAAGGTTTATGATACCGTCTGTAAGCTGCTGTCCATAGCTTTCAGTAATACGCATACCAACTCCCATTTCGACAACAAGACAGGGAGTACCGGTTGTATTTAGAGAATATGCCAACGTCCCTTCCAGAACAGTTGCATTAGAGTGAACCCATATAAAATCTGTATTAACATGTTTTGCAAGAGGAATAAGAGTATCTGCAGATATTTCGTTTATACGAACCTGAGGAACTTCAGTTAAAAAAATATTTGAAGCATGAATATCTATTACAACATCTGCTCCGCTTATATCCTCAATTATTTTAGCAGCAGTGTACTCTGCAATAGTACCATTTTCATTGCCAGGAAAAATTCTGTTCATATCAAGATCAAACTGTGGTATTCCTCGTGTCATTGAGTTTACCCCCAAAGGATTTAAGGCAGGATATACATCAACAATTCCATCGAGACAACAAAGATTTGAATTTATCCTTCTGATAAGTTCCCAACAAACATATTGACCTTCAAGCTCATCTCCGTGGGTACCAGAAACAATACATATACGTTTTTTCGATTTTCCATTTTTTATATGCTGCTTTTGCACTATAAATGTCTCATTTACAGGCAATTGAGCACTAGTTACTGTTTTTATCATATTAACCCCAATTTTTATTAAATCATTGCTCTATAGTTTTAACAAACACACTCATACATTGATCTGTATTTCCTCTAAAAACACCTGCATCTACTTTACAGTCACTATAGTCACGACCAGTACTCAATATACAGTAATCATCTGTTATAAAATTATTTCGGGTGCAGTCAGCTCCAAACCATCTTCCGTCAACTTCTTTACCATTTAAACTTAAATAGCTTTCATATGGAACAAAAAAATCAGACCAAGCATGAGTTGCCCCTTCTCCCACTGTAGTTCCGGCAACATATCGGCTTGCAACCCCTGCTTCACGACACAAAGAACAAAATATATGACTATAATCCTGGCACACACCTTTGCCAAGGACAAAAGCCTGAGATGCAGTTGTATTTACATCAGTTACCTTAGGAGTATATATAAGGCAGTTATGAACTGCATTCATCAATATTTTTGCAAACCGCTTTATATCAGTATTTTTTATATGCTTTTCCTTTATTGCACTTAATAGATCACTATTCTTAAAAGTTTCATACAAAAAATACCTCATTTCATCGCTACAGTGAGTTAAAGGAGTTCCATATTTATACAAAGGCGGACACCTTGCATGGATACCATTACAGCCATCAACCAAGACTCTCGCAACAGAGTGAAAGCTGAACTTTGAGTGTGCACTTGCAATATACCCCTGATAAGCTCTATTACCAAAAACATCACTTGAAGTTGTTACAACAGTATAAGGCTCTATCGCAAGACTGCGGGCAACAACTACCTGACAGCCTTGCGATATGGGAACACATCTAAGCAAAAAATGATGATCTGTTACAGGCTTGTCAAAGTCAAGGGTAACTGTATAATCAAATTCCAGTGTTTTCATGTTACCGCCTGAGACGTTTATTTAGCCATAAAAAGACTGTCTATTAGCTGTAATAAAATCATTTTGTCTGCATAGTCTTGCATAACATCATCTTCACACAGTTCACCACAGATTTTCAGCATAGTAAGTTTATCGCAGTTAATATCCGTATATGAAACAGCGTCTGCAAGTCTTTTACACTCAAACAATACCTTATCTTTGTTAATGTTAAGACGAAGATACATATCAAGACGTTCAATAGTACAACCTGACACAAGAATATTTCGAATATTACGGTCGGTTATAGAGTCTTCAATCTGGCCTTTAAAAGCCATAATGCAGTCAATTACGTTTTGAAAGCTTAAAACAGGAGTATGACTGAACTGAGCATCAGTCATACGACGTAAAGCCATCTCAATATAGCTTAATGCATCACTACCTATTATATCTCTGAGCATTATGCCATTATCATAGGAGCGATTCATACTAGATATAATAGAACTTGGATAAGTTGTATCAAAGGCATACCTTGTACAAAAATCTCTAAGATCACTAAATCCATTATAAATATCAAGATCTTCACAGTACTGGCGGTAATCAAAACTTGAGTCCAACTGTGAATCAAAGACGTTCATAAATATACGTAATGTAGTCAAAACTCGTTCAGTATAACGTCCCAGCCAGTAAATACTGTCAACCTGCTTTAATGTTAAAGGCAGAGTATCAGCTCTCAAAGTCCCAATCTTTACTTTAGTCATTACATTTGTATCCATGTATCCTTAAATCCTCCTCCCTGAGATGAGTTAACAACAAAACTTGCAGGATTACGCGAAAATCTTGTTAAACCGCTTGGCCAGACCATACATGTCTTACCACTTAAAACAAAAGCTCTTAAATCAGCTTTGCGTTCGACACAGCTACCATTATCAATAATCTGTAAATCCTTAAAATCAATCACTTCTTGTGCAATCCATCGACGAGGTTGAGTTTTTATCATCTGTTCAAGTTCACTTAGTTTTTCATTACTCAAATCTCTGCCAAATACAACACCGTAACCACCAGCCTCTGCAACATCTTTTATGACAAGAGTACGTAAATTAGCTAAAACATACTTACGATCCTCCTCATAGAATGGGAGGTAAGTTGGTGCATTGTGTAAAATTGGTTCTTCATTCAAGTAGTACTTAATCATTTTTGGTACAAAATAATAAATTCCCTTATCATCTGCGACTCCGTTTCCAGGAGCATTTAATAAAGCCACATTACCTGCTTTATAAGCAGACATTACACCAGGAATACCAATCAGTGAGCTTTGATTAAACACTAATGGATCAAGGTACTCGTCAGATATACGTCTGTATATTGTCCCTACTCTCTCTTTTCCGTTTAAGGTTCTGCAGTATACTATGTCATTTTCAACAAACAAATCTCCAGGCTGAGCAAGTACACTACCAGTCTGTTCTGCAAGATAGGCGTGTTCAAAATAAGCTGCATTATACCGGCCAGGTGTAAAAACTACATTAATGCCACCACAGTTCATATCATCCATTACATCTTTTAAAAGAATTCCGTAATTACGGTTATCGAGCACACGGTTATTGATAAATGTATCTGGAGAGCATTTTCTGCTTAAACCTCGGGCAATCAGTGGATAGCTTGCTCCACTGGGAATCCTTAAATTATCTTCGAGAATAAACCATGAACCGTCTTTACCTTCCACCAAATCGATACCTGAAATATGGCTGTAAATATCGTGGGGTGGTGTTACAAGTTCACACTGTGCAAGATATCCGCTGGATAAAAAAACAAAGTCCTCTGGTACTATACCATCTGCAATAATTTGTTTTTTGCTATAAATATCCTTTAAAAATAAATTTAGCGCTGTTACTCTCTGCACAAGGCCATGCGACAGCTTATCCCAATCCGCAGCGCTAATTACTCTAGGTATTGGATCAAAGGGAAAAAGCCTTTCATTAAACTGTCCGTTTTTGTAGATACCAAACTTAACCCCATATCTGGCAAGTTGTTCATTAATTAACTCACAGTGTTTAATTAAACTTTCCATAATAAACCCCTGGATAAAAAAAAGACGCAAAAACCTGAATAGGTTCTTGCGTCTTTGCATTCATAAATAAACAATATTAAATTTTCTTAAGTTATACAACAGTTTTTAAATATTTATTTACATATTGACAAAAATCAAATTTTATTTTTACTTTTTTTAAATCTTTCAATCATGTCCCTAAACATAAAATGTATTTTCAAATCCTCTGCCAGTTCAGGATGAAAAGCCATTGCCAGTTGATTTTTATAACGTACGCATACTATCTTTCCTTCAACTTTACTTAAAACTTTAACACTATCATCACAAATCTCACTGATATATGGAGCCCTTATAAAAATCATTTCACAGTCAGGTATATTACCCACCTCACCTCTTGTAATAAAACTTCCAAGCTGTCTTCCGTAAGCATTGCGCTTAACTGTCACTGGTAAAGTCCCAAAATGAACTGTGTCATCATCATTAATATGAAGTGCAAGCAGAATAAGTCCTGCGCAAGTTGCTAAAACAGGTGTACCATCATCAATCAGTTTTTTTAAGGGAGCATACATATCATTATCCCTTAAAAGCTTTCCCTGAACAGTACTTTCGCCACCTGGGAGTACTATACCGTCCAGATTATTTTCAATGATGTCACTTTTTTTTCGTAGCTCTATACAGTCAATTCCAATTTTTTCAAGCACCTTTATATGCTCAATAAAAGCTCCCTGCAGGCACAGTACACCAACTTTCATTTACCTGCCTCTCTCTTCCATAATGATCTTAATTTCATTTTCATTTATGCCAACCATAGCCTCGCCAAGATCCTCAGACAGATGAGCAATAAGCTTTGCATCCTTATAGTTTGTTACAGCTTTAACAATAGCCTGAGCTCTTTTTTCAGGATTGCCAGACTTAAAAATCCCAGATCCAACAAAAACACCTTCTGCACCAAGCTGCATCATTAAAGCTGCATCTGCAGGTGTTGCAACACCCCCTGCAGCAAAATTTACCACAGGTAGTCTGCCTTCATTGTGAACCTTAACAACAAGCTCATAAGGTACCATTAACTGTTTTGCCTCTTCAAAAAGTTCATCATCCCTCATGGACACCACACGAGAAATTTCAGCATTAATTTTTCGCATATGACGGACAGCCTGCACAACATCCCCTGTCCCTGGCTCACCTTTTGTTCGTATCATTGAAGCACCTTCGCTTATGCGTCGCAAAGCTTCACCTAAATCTCTGGCACCACAAACAAATGGAACATTAAAATCACGTTTATTAATATGATATAAGTCGTCGGCTGGGGATAAAACTTCTGACTCGTCTATATAATCAATTTCAATAGCTTCAAGAATCTGTGCTTCAACAAAATGTCCTATACGACATTTTGCCATAACAGGTATCGAAACTGCATCCTGTATACTTTTTATCATTTTAGGGTCGCTCATGCGAGAAACCCCTCCAGCAGCCCTTATATCAGCTGGTATGCGCTCCAAAGCCATGACAGCACAGGCTCCGGCCTTCTGTGCAATTATTGCCTGCTGAGGAGTTGTAACATCCATGATAACTCCACCTTTTAACATCTGAGCAAGTCCTTTATTTAATTCATATTGTTGTTCTGACATATTTTCTCCTGTAGCTGAGGTTTTATAAATTCTTAAACTATGCTATAAATTAACTGGCATTGAATAAATAGCCAAATTAATCTTTTTTTGTATGCCAGAGTAAAAAAAATGCTAAGCTATAACCTATCAGAAACTAAAGGACCATTGTATAAATCTCTTTATCAGTTCATTCTTAAAGATATACAGGAAAACAAACTAAAGGCCCATCAAAAAATGCCTTCAAAACGAACTCTGGCAAAAAACCTGGGTATTAGTACCATTTCAATTGAAAATGCATATGACCAGTTGATTAGCGAAGGCTATATTTACACAATACCAAAGAAAGGATACTTTGTTGCACAAATCCAAAGCCACAACAAAATACAGCCTGTACAACATGCACAAACGCACATAAATATCGTTACAGATGAAAAAAAGAACTGTGATAAGTATTTTGATTTTTCTTCTAATCAAATTGCAAATACAAACTTTCCCTTTTCAATATGGACTCGTCTTTTGCGTGAAACAATTTCACAAAACGACAAACAGCTTTTACAGGTTTCTCCCTGCGGAGGAGTAAAGGAACTTCGCACATCCATTGCAAATCATCTTGAATCATTTAGAGGTATGAACGTAAATCCAGACCAGATTATTGTAGGAGCTGGAACAGAATATCTCTACGGCCTATTGATAAAACTTTTAGGTACCGATAAGACATATTGCATTGAAAACCCCGGATATAAAAAGCTAAAAAAGATATACGAAAGCAACCAGGTTCAGTGCATTCCTGTTGATATGGATGAAAACGGTATAACTGTCGAAAACTTAAAAGCTGCAAAAGCTCAAATTGCCCACATAAGCCCTACTCATCATTTTCCGACAGGAATCTGTATGAGTGCAAAACGCCGATACGAAATTCTTGCCTGGGTAAATGAAAGTGAAAACAATTACATTATCGAAGATGATTATGACAGTGAGTTCAGACTAAAGGGAAAACCAACACCTTCTCTCTACAGTATGGATGCCTTTGGAAAAGTAATATATATGAACACATTTTCAAAGTCTTTGACATCAACAATACGTATCAGTTACATGATATTACCAGAGCAGTTGGCAAATCTGTTTTATAATAGACTCAGCTTTTACTCGTGCACTGTTTCGACTTTCGAGCAATACACTTTATCAGCTTTTATAAGCAAAGGTTATTTTGAAAAACACATAAACCGCATGAGACTTCATTACGGGCGAAAACGAGAAAGAGTCATAAATACAATTCAAAAGATACTATCTGACTCACAATGTAAAATAATTGAAAATGACTCAGGACTCCATTTTATACTACAGATAAATACACAAATGTCAGATAAAGAACTAACCGAAAAGTTAAAAACAAAAAACATTATAATAAGTCCAATTTCAGATTTTGAAATGAACAAAACTAATGGAGACACCCATCAGTTTATCTTAAATTACTCTAACATTGATATGGATAATTTAGAAGATACATTAATTACTGTAAAAGAATTATTGTAATTTTATAGATTATGCTCCACACCCCACGTACTACAAACTTTAATCGCACGGACTACAGAGTGTAGCCTTGTGGACTGTAAAGCGTAGTCCAGTGGATTACAGAGTATAGTCCACTGGGTTTTAAAACGTAGTCCATGCGGCTACACTTTTTTATATTGCCGGATCAAGCAAAAGTCCACCGATTATCAATAAATCATATGCAACTTTTGTAAACCATGATGTATCAAGCTTAATTCCACCTAAAATATCAGCCATTACTGCTACAACAATCCAAAGAACAAGAGTAACAAGTTTTAAGACAGCCGTTACAGGAGTGTTTTTCATAAACAGTCCAATTAATTGCATAATACCACATGCTAAAAGAACAACACCGACAGCTATAGTTACAAGTTTACGTAAATCACCTGCAAAAAGCTGATTTATAGCACTTTGTATTTCATTTGTCTGAAAAAAACTTCCTGAACCCAACAAAGCAAGACCTGAAACAATAAAGATTATTGCCAGAGCGATCTGCTGCAACGAATATCCTAAAATGAATTTTGCCTTTGACATTTTTATCTCCTATTAGTTTAATGTTCACTATATATTATACAGTAATTAATGTACAAAAACAAAAAAAAGACTGTCTGAACTATTAATCAGAAGATAATATATCCAGACAGTCTGCATTAAAAAGATTATTGTACTAATGAAATCTATTCGGTTTTATAGCCACAAACCAGATCATTTAAGTTGTTAGTTAATTCTACATTATGGTCAGACTGAGCAAGTGTTGTCTGGGCTCCCTGTTCAATGTTAACAATTAACTCACGGGCTTCCTGTGTACTTTCAGAAATAGACATAGAAGCTTCATTTAAGCGCTTTATTCCATCATATACACTTGAAGACTCTTTATTCATACGGTCTGACTTTTGCAAAATAGCATTTGAAGATGTTTCTACAATGTTCATTACATCAATTATACTCTTTACGCCATCAGTCTGACTCTGCATATTTGAGTGCAAGGTTCGCAAAACACTATCCATTGAATTAATGCGTACCCCTAATGCTTCAAATGACTTAGCAGACTGTTCAGCAGATTCAACAATCGACTGAATTGAGTTTTCAATATTTTTAAGCTGACTTTTTATAGTCAGAGACTGGTCACTTGAAGTTTCAGCCAAAGTATTTATTTCGTCTGCAACAACACTAAATCCTTGCCCTGCAGCACCAGCATGGGCAGCTTCTATAGCAGCGTTCATAGACAAAAGATTAGTCTGCTCTGCAATATTAGAAATTACATCATTGGCTTCCTGTAATGCTTTAGACTGCTCAACAATTCCACCAATTTCATTTCGAACCTGATCCTGAATTTTGCGACCTTTTTCTGCATCACTAACAATGAGCTCATATTCTTCAGCAAGTGACTTAATTGTAGACTCAACCTGTTCAATTGTAGCTTTTATGGATGCTATTATTTTTGACGAGTCATTAACTGCCGTATTTTGCTTTGTTATTTCATTGCCTAAATCCTGAATATTTATTTTAAGATTTTGTATTGAACTATAGGCATTATTTGCCAAAGTACTCTGAGTTACAGCCTGTTCTGAAATACTTTTTATTTCTTCATTAGTACCGTTTAGATTATGCACTGTCTCTTTGTTTGATTCGCTTAATGCATGACTGTTTTCATTCAACTTGTTTGCACTTTCTTTTATAGTGACAACAATTGACGAAAGATTATCCATTACAAGATTATATGACTTGGCGAGCATACTGAACTCATCTTTACCTGCAACCGGTAAACGTTGTGTTAAATCGCTTGAACCTGTTGCAACCTGTTCCATAGACTTTGCCAATGCACTGATTTTTGAAAAAAATCTTATCAGGAATAGGATCAATATAAGACTTCCAATAATAAGAGCTATAGCACCTAAAACATATACTGATACACGAGTTGAATTGAGAGCGTTTGCAAGATCCTCTACTTCAAAGTCACATCCGACAAAACCAACAGACTTGCCGCGAGAGTTTATGATTGGGGCATAAATCGTAATCATCCAACCCCATTCATCATATGTAATTTTGCTGATTGCAATTTTCTGGTTTTTAATTACCCACTCAGGCCACCCACCATCGTTTTCAAAGACTTCAGAGGTTCCTATATCACTGAACTCTTCTCCACCAAGTTCGTCACTACCGTCTACGATACATACAAACTCATTACCATTTTTATGAACATATCCATAAAGATACATACATCCAATATTCTGTTTTATATCATAAAGAGCTGCACATGTATCCTCATACCACTCATCAGCTTCAAGAGATTTAGCATGGAGTTCGAACTGGTCTCCATCAATTGCATCTATAGCGGCCTGCACTGCACGAGTTCCGATATCCTTGAAAGCAGCAACAGCAACTCTTTGAACAGATGCACCTGCCATTGTAGCAATAACAGATATCGTAAAAGCAAAAATCAAAATAAACACTGCTATAAAACGAGCTTTGTAAGTACCTATAACTCTCATAATTTCCTCTTGATGATACAAATCTTCATCCTATTATAAGGTTATTTTTATAAAAAATGTTTTATTCTTTTTACTTACAACAAAATATTAGAAAACAAAAGGCTGATTCATGAGCATTTGCGAAGCAGCTTCACAAACCACCCATAAATCAGCCTTTCTGAAAAAACAGATTATCTATATACGATTTTAAATGATTCAAATACAACAGATGAGTCTTCTGTAAAATCAAAGCCACAAATGGCAGCTTCATCTGTCATGTAGTCCATCTGCTTTTCTCGCCAGCTTGAAAGATTATCGTCTTCACCTTCTTTTACAGCCATATCCCATGTAACATCCTTAAATGGAAGTACTTTTACATCTAGCAGCTGTATAATACAAACCGGCTTATCATCTCCATCTTCAACTATATAGTACTCACCAGGAACCGGTAAAAGCTCCCTGTTTATTTCGTATGAATCATAACAAGTAAAGCTTGCAGTCTTTTTTCCATTTAATACTAATGTTAAAAGATCTTCTCCGTCCAAGCTATAGCCTTCATAACCTATCTCACCGGAAAAAGCAACTTCGTCACTTTTTTTTCCGCTTTGTGCTAAAAACTTTTCCCAATATTCACTTATTGATGACATACAATACTCCTAACGGTTTCGAATATTAATTAAAATAAGAGCAGCAATAAAAAATATAAATGGAACCACTGTAAAAATCAGAGTCATAAGGCTTATACCTGCAATATAAGGTCCCTTTTCAAAGACAACCCCTAATGCACATAAAAGTTCATATACTAGCTCTACATAACCTGTTACAACACCTGCGACAATACACATCCATGCAGTGTCTTTTGTACGACTCCAAAGCATAATAGCAAAAAAAGCCATAACACCGCTGAGAACAAGCTTTATAATGTATAAAACTATTTCGCTATGATTAAAAACCATAATCTAAAAAGGGTTCTTTTCAAGCTTACGAAAAACTCCCTTGTCAGCCCCAAAAGGAACAATACTGGGAGTATTATAATCTGGACTAATTACAAGTTCACAGCTAAGACAATGGGCAACAAAGTCCTTATATTTTTCTTCGCTGATTTTTGGATAAAGATACGGCCCCTTTCGCGTCCAATACTTTGTAACAACAGTGTCATAAATGAACCATTGCTTTTCTTGTCGCTCCTGTAAAGCCTTTATGAGATCATAAATTGATCTTGTAAAGGCAGCAGCCAATGGAGAGGCAACTCTAGGCTTTTCTATCTCATCTATGCCACTTGCAGCAATATTCTTTATATCTTCTTCACTTTCGGCACGAACAGCTAAAATCCATGTATCTTCAGCCCACGCCAAAGGTGGCTGTATCAGCACACACTTGCTGTCCTTCCAGTTAATATCCTGTGAATTCCAAGGTCTATAAATATTAGTATCAGTTTTACTTATAAGCAGAGCGGCATGTAATGCTGACTGCTTTGATGGATACAGATATACAGAGCGCTTACTTGCAAGTAAATTACTCACTGCAATTGAAAGCTGACTGTTTAATGCCCCTCCATCTGACTTCGGAGCATAATCAGTATCAAAGCTTCCTGTAATACCGCGGCTAAGAACATTTTTAAGAATTGTAAAGGCACTTGTACCTCCCCATCCTAAAATGGCACGCCCACCTTCCTGATATAAATCAGTAAGACGCACACCTTTTGCAGTATATAAAAAAGGTCCCCGAGCACGCTTAATTGTACCATAGCTGTCTGAAATAGACTTTGCAAGTGAAGCAACTTCTGTCATCATCTGTCCTCGATTGACTTTGTATATTAAAGCGACTGAAGCTTTTTTGAAACAAGTTCTGTTGCAATTTTCGGATTTACCTTGCCACCAGAAGCCTTCATAACCTGTCCCATAAGCCAGCCTACAACATTAGTCTTACCGCTCTTATAATCGGCAACAGCCTTTGGATTTGCTGCGATTACCTGATCTACAACTGCTTCAATTGCACCTGTATCAGTTACAGCTTCCATACCTTCTTCCTTAATAATTACAGAAGGAAGCTTTCCGCTTTCAAGCATCTTTGCAAATACAGTTTTACCCTGTGCACTTGAAATCTTTTTATCAGCTATAGCATTTACAAGTTCTGTAATATGCACAGGAGTAATATTAACCTGACCAATTGTAATGTTTTTTTCGTTAAGGACAGCAAGGAGTTCTGCCAATATCCAGTTTGCAACCTTTTTTACATCCTTAGCATTTTTAGCAGCCTCTTCAAACCATAGAGAAAGCTCTCTGGTTGTTGTAAGTGTCTCAACATCAAAATCACTTAAACCATACTCACTCTTAAAACGAGTACGTTTTGCTTCAGGTAATTCACCAACTTTTGAAGCTGCACTTGCAACTAACTGTTCAGAAACACTAAATGGTTTAATATCAGGTTCTACAACAAAACGATAGTCAACAAATGAGTTTTTTGTACGCTGAACAACAGTCTTACCGCTATCATCATCCCAACCCATTGTTACCTTAAAGCCAGGATTAAACTCCTGTCTGTCGTTGATAAACTCGTCCAACTGTCGCTTAGCCTCATAGCTACACGCATCCTTAATCTTCTGGAAAGAGTTAAGGTTCTTGATTTCTGAAATAGGAGTGTGATAAAGCTTGCCATCTTCCCATACATTAAGGTTAATATTAGCATCACAACGCATGTTACCTTCTTCAAGGTTACCGTTTGTAACACATACGTATCGAAGAATCTCCTGAACTGTCTGCATAAAAAGTGCAGCCTCTTCAGGACTTGTCATATCAGGCTTTGTTACGATTTCTATAAGAGGTGTACCACTACGATTATAGTCGATATATGAGTGTGCACCCTGTAAGTGCAAACTCTTACCAACGTCCTCTTCAAGGTGAATGCGCTCAATACGTACACGACGATATTTACCGTCGATAATACAGTCTTCACCCTTAAAGTTTACAGGACGATGCTTTGCCCCACCAATCTGTTCATCCTTTGGGTAATGAAGGAGTGGCAAATCAACGTGACCATCAGTACATAAAGGTATATCATACTGAGTAATCTGATATCCTTTCGCAAGGTCAGGATAAAAGTAGTGCTTACGGTCAAATTTTGTAAAGCGAGCAATATTACAGTTAAGAGCAAGCCCGGCAACTGCACCAAGCTCAACATAACCTTTACTTACTCTTGGCATAGCTCCAGGAAGACCAAGACATACAGGGCATACGCGTGTATTTGGCATACCGCCATAACGGTTTTCACAAGCACAAAATGCCTTTGTCTTTGTTAAAAGCTGTGTATGGATTTCACAACCTATTACAATTTCCCATTTATCAATAGCCATTATCTTAAGCCTCCTCTTTTACAGGGCAACCACAGCCCTTGTGTTCTTCTTCCCAGGCCTGAGCAAGCTGTAAGATTTTAGTTTCAGAGAACATTGGACCTGCAAACTGGATACCAACAGGCATATTGTCACCAGTCCATCCTGCAGGTACACTAATACTAGGAATACGTGAAAGATTTACAAAAGTTGTAAAGAGGTCACTTAAATACATTGATAAAGGATCATCTACTTTTTGACCTAGTTTAAATGCCGGTGTCGGACAAGTTGGACAAAGAATAAGATCGTATGACTCAAATAATTTTGCAACTTCTCGCTGGATACGGGCACGTACAGACATACCTTTTTTATATGTATCACCAGAGAACTGTTCTGAAAGCACATAGTTACCTATGATGATTCGTCTCTTAACTTCAGGTCCAAAACCTTCAGAACGAGTATCAACATAAAGCTGATCATAACCTTTACTGTTATCAACCCGGCGTCCATAACGGATACCATCAAATCGGCTTAAGTTTGAAGCTGCTTCAGAGAGAGCAATTACATAATAAGAAGCAATAGAAGCATCAAGAATTGGTAAATCTACTACATCAAGCTTTGCACCTTTTGCAGCAAACCATGAACGAGTCTCGTCAAATACTTTTGCAACATCACTGTCCATACCCTTTGTTTCAAGGAACTGCTTTGGTACAGCAATTTTAAGAGTTGAAAAATCTTTGTATGCTTCTAAATTATTTAATAATTCGCGTTCAGGTAAATCTGCAGAAGTGTCATCATACATATCTACCCCAGCCATTACAGACAAAGGAGTTGCAATATCTTTTGGTGTGTGACCAATAATACCAACCTGATCTAATGACGAACCATAAGCTACAACACCCCAACGGCTTAATACACCATATGTTGGCTTAAGTCCGTACACACCACAGTACGAAGCTGGCAGACGCACTGAACCACCAGTTTCGGTACCAAGACCAAAGAGAGCCTGATTTGCACTAACAGCAGCTGTTGAACCACCAGAAGAGCCGCCTGAAACATAATCTCTATTGATTGGATTACGAGTTGGTCCGTAAATAGAGTACTCAGTTGATGACCCCATTGCAAACTCATCCTGATTACATCTTCCTAACGGAATTGCTCCTGCATCACAAAGACGGTTAATGACAGTTGCATTATAAGGAGCCTTATATCCGTCAAGAATTTTACTTGAACAGGTAAGACGTTTACCACGAACTGAAATATTGTCTTTATTTGCAAAGGGAACACCAAGTAATGGCTGTTCTTCAAAAAGTTTATCCAATGAACCTTCGCTGCGTGCTTTACTGATTTTTTCATCAGCAGCTTTTGCAAGCTCAAGAACATCATCATATATCTCAAGAAAAGCATTCAATGGCTTTTCAGAGTTCTGATCAGCATTAAATGTATCAATAGATTTTTGAACTAACTGTGTACTTGTTACTTTGCCTTCTTTGAGGGCAGCAATTGTCTCGTTAATTGTATACATGATTAAGCGCCTTCTCCCAATACTTTTGGTACCTGGAAGTAACCATCCATAAATTTATCAGTAACCTTTTTTACATCAGGGATATCAAGTCCCTGAACAATTTCATCTTCACGCAGGTTTTCAGCTTTTGTTGAAGGATAAGCGTCATAAGGATTTTCGCTATCGTCGTATTTTGAAAGTATATCAAAGTAACCTACGATTTCATCTACCTGCTTTTTTAAGGTAGCCATATCTGTACTCTCTGGAGACAGACGAGAAAGATACAGCAATTTTTCTAATGTATCTTCATCTACAGTACGTTTAGTATCACTCATAACTTACATAATAACAAATTAACAATATTTATGGAATAGACGTTTTACCCTGCAATTTTTTACAATTCGATATTTTTTTTGTAACCTCAAGTGTTAATGATGGTTATTATAGGTGAATGTACCCCAAGATAACATAAGCAAAAAACATTCGTACCGATGGACCTTTTTACACTCTCCTTTTTTGGTCCATCGGTTTTTTTTTCACTTTTCATGACATTTAAAATTACTGCGTTATAATTATTAGTATGAGAAAGTTTATTTTTGTTTTTTTAGGACTTTTAATAACAGGTTTGTCTGCAGTACACGCAGATGAATTATTTAAAAACTGTGTCGAAGCATCATACTATGCTGAAAAGTATAACGGTCGCAAAACCGCAAATGGCGAAACTTTTAACATGAACGATCTTACAGCAGCCCACAAAACATTACCATTTAACACAATTGTAAAGGTTACTAATCTTACAAACAATAAGTCGGTATATGTACGAATCAATGACAGAGGACCTTTTGTAAAGGGACGCGAAATTGATTTATCAAAGGCTGCTGCAGTAAAGCTTGATATGATAAAAACTGGAACAGCTAACGTTAAACTTGAAATAGTAAGCTCAAGTACATTAAAAGAACGTTCACAAGAAATTGCACAAAAAGCACAGTCATTACCATCTGACAAAACTTGGGATATTCAACTTGCAGCTTTCAGCAGTAAAGAAAATGCACAAAAGTATGCCAAGCTTTTACGAAAAGACGGTTTTAAGGACATTGCACTATTGAAGATAAAAAACAAGAATATTGTACGTGTTGTTATCAGACAGATAAACACTGATGATGTACAGTACATAATTGAAAAGCTAGAAAAAAAAGGTCATACAGACTACTTAGTTAAAGAGTCTATATAACCCTTAAGCTGCTGTTATTACTACTGAAGTTTATTCCTTTATAACCAGCAAAGATTTTGACTGATATTTGGGAATAAACTTTTTTATACCGCTGTTTTCAAATTGCACAGATATTACATACTCACTGAACTCATCATCTGATTCATCACCCTTGATAATGATTCCGTATCCATAATCATCATGGTAGACTTTTGCACCCTTATGATACTTTTGTATTAACGGATCGCTGCTTAATTCCGGATGAGACAACCCCTTCTCTCCGTAATCTCCACCATGAAACTCACCATCACCACTTGCATACTTAAAAGAATTTGGTACATGTCCAAGTATCTTAAGATTTTCTTTTCCAGCCTCAAGTAAAAATGGGCTTATGTCCATGTAATCAGTACGACCATACATACGTCGCATTGCACAACACGTCATATACAGCTGATTGCGAGCCCGTGTAATACCTACATAAAACAGCCTTCGCTCTTCCTCTAGTTCATCTCCAGTTTTATCTTGACGAGGAAATATACCGCGCTCCATACCAGTTATAACAACTCTGTCGAACTCAAGACCTTTAGTATTGTGTAAAGTAATTAGAGTAACCTTGTCACCACCTTCAGAATCCTGTTCACTTTCCAAAGTACGATCCAGTTCGATATGATCTAAAAACTCTAAAAGACCTTGCATATTACACTGATACAAGACTGCGCTGTTTGCCAGCTCCTGCAAGTTTGCTACTCGTTGTGTACCTGATATTTCATCCTGAGTCTGATGATACTCAACCAACCCGGACTTTTCATTTACTTTTTCAATAAATGCAGACAGTTTTATATCTGTATTTTGATCACTGCCCAAAAAAGCAGTAAGTTCATCAATTACATCAACAAAAGATTTTAATCCATCGCGCTGCTTTTTTCCCATTGACGGACCAACAGTACGACAAGTCTCAACAAGATTATAGGTATTACTCTCTATATTTGAACGAGAATGTTCCACAAGCTTATCCTGACTTGTAGCTCCAATTCCTCTTACAGGTTTATTTACGATACGTCTGAAAGCAATTTCATCTCGTGAGTTTGCTATCAAAGATATATATGCCAAAACATCTTTTATTTCTTCTCGTTCATAAAACTTTAGTGTACCAACAACAGTATATGGTATTTTACGACGTAAAAACTCAGACTCAAAAGTTAATGACTGTGCATTTGTTCTATATAAAAACGCCCACTCACTGTAAGGAACTCCCTTATCATGAGTCATTTTTACCATATCGGCACAAAACTGTGCTTCCTCATCCTGATTTGGTAAAAACACAAGGACAGGCTTTTTTCCTTCTCCTCTCTCAGCCTTTAAGTTTTTTCCTAAACGACTAGAATTATTACATACAACCCTGTCTGCAATTTCCAATATCTGAGCTGTAGAACGATAGTTACGTTCCAGCCTGATTAATTTAGTACCTTCAAATTTATCCTTAAAGGTCAGAATATTTTTTACTTCGGCACCTCTAAACTTATATATCGACTGATCGTCATCACCTACGACACATACATAGCTGTCATTACCTTCCTGAACACCACTGATTGCCTGCAGCAGTAAAAACTGAGCCACATTTGAATCCTGATACTCATCGACCATTATAACCTTAAATCTATTATGTATATGATGACGAACAACCTCATTTTTTCTCATTACTAAAACAGGCAGCATTATCAAATCGCCAAAGTCAACATTACCTGTCTCTCTTAAGCGCTTTTCATACGATGCATACACTCTTTGAAAATCAGGATCACTTTCAATATCTGTTATTTCTGGATCATCAGGAGTTAAACAATAATCTTTACAAAGCGATATCTTATGTGCAAAGTGAGTCGCCTGCTGTCTGGCTATACCTGGACAAGCTTTTGTAATTAAAGTGATTACATCATCATCGTCATAAACCGTAAAATTAGGATCGATATTACAATACTGTGCATTTGTACGCAAAAACCATGCACCGAAAGAATGAAATGTTCTGATTTGAGCAAAGCGAGATCGCTCTTCAAGAGCTATAGCTCGCTCCAGCATTTCATTTGCAGCTTTTTTTGTAAATGTAACAGCTAAAATAGAATAAGGATCAATTCCTTTCTCACCTATTAAATATGCAATTTTGGTAGTAATAACACGAGTCTTACCACTACCTGCACCTGCCAAAATTAAAAGAGGAGCCCCCTGATGTACAACAGCATCAAACTGTTCAGGATTCAACACTGATAGATACTGTTGTGTTTCAGGTTTGTAGTCACTTATATCCATTAAAGACCTGCTGTTTTTTCTGCTACATCTTCAGCAAAAGTCAATTTGCTTTTATTTATTGTAGCATTTAATACAGAATCACACACAAAGTCTCCGTTAAGATCAACATCGCCGCTTGAAGTAATGTGAACTGTAATCAAACGACCACTTTTTACAGCATTAGACTGAGCAACATCTGATAAATCATAGTGAACAACTACACTACCATCTACTTCAGGTGCCTGAAACCAGGCTCGGCCAATAGCTAATCCTTCATCTGGATTATCAGGATTTTGTGCAAGAACTTCTTCAATAAGAACGTCGTAATCTTTACCACAACGTCTTGCAAGACTATCTCTTGTGATTTCAGCCTGTATCTCAACTAAAGCATCTGCCCTTGACTGTGCAACTTTTTCAGGAACAGGATTCTTCATTTTTGCAGCACGAGTTCCTTCTTCTTTTGAGTAAGGGAAACATCCAGACCAGTCTGTTTTTATTTCTCTTAAAAACTCTTTTGAATTCTCTGCAGCCTGCTCTGTCTCACCTGGAAAACCAGTTAAAAACGTAGTTCTGATTGCTGATTCAGGAAAAGTATTTCTAATAGTTTTTATTATACTCTTGTACTGCTCCACGTTTCCTGTGCGATGCATTTGCTTAATTATATCGTCGTCACCACTTTGGAATGGAATATCGAAATAAGGTAAAATTCTACTATCATTTTTGATAACAGGTAATATATCTGCGTTAAAATGATCAGGATGTATATATAACAGTCTTACACGGAAAGTACCTTCAAGAGAACTAATCTGTTTTAACAAAGTACAAAGTGCAGACTCACTTGTTTTATCATCTGCACTTGCACTTAGGCCAACATAACCTGGAGTTCCTGGTGGCAAAAGTGTACGGCCTGTACCAAAAACATTATCCCCAACACCTGTGCCATAAGCTGCAAGGTCCTGCCCAACAAGGTTAAGTTCATAAACACCTTCTGAAATCAGCATTTTAATTTCATCAATTATGTCTTTTGCAGGACGGCTGCGTAACTGCCCACGAATCAAAGGTATTGCACAATATGTACAATGGTTGTTACATCCTTCCGTAATTTTTACATATGCAGCCCCAGCAAAAGAAAGAAGCATTTCACGTTCACCATTACTTACTCCCTGCTGAGGAGGAACTACAACAGGACGCTCTCCTGCCATCATAGGGTCTATAACCTTATAAAGCTGATCAATATCACCATTTCCAAAGAAGCCGTCTGCTTCAGTAAGATTTTCGTGCAGCTCATCTGCATATCGCTCTGCAAGACAACCAGCAAGTAATATCTTCGCTTTTGGATACATTTGTCGTGCAGAAATAACAGCATTTAAGCTCTCTGTTTTTGCTGATTCGATAAAGCCACAGCTGTTAACAATAATAATGTCAGCCTGCTCTGGATTAAAAGTCTGAACGTATCCTTTCTTTATTAAAAGCGATACAATCAATTCACCATCAACCTGATTTTTAGCACATCCGTGCTGATCAATAAAAAAATTAGTCAAGATCTGTAACCACCAGTTTAAATTTACCGTCTGTATCTTTTATCCATTTGATGTCCTCGGCAACAACTTCTCCACCTTTTGTTACACCAAGGTCATATGTAACACCATTTGCTATTACCTGAAGCTTAACTGCATTTCCATTTGAAACCCATAATCGAGTTCCATTACTAGCTGTCATATTAACAATTTCACCTGTCGAATAATAACTTTCAACAAGATCTTTACGATCAACCCTGTAACGGAACAGACATCCGGCACGGAATGTTGCATTTATTGTAAATGGATATGCCCTTGAATCTTCCAGTACGACGGTCTTTTTTTGATTTGCTGGAAGCTCCTCCGCATTTGGTATTTCACTTTCTACAGTTTCACCTATAGCAGCCGAAGAAGCATCTTTTAAAAGAATACGAACTTCGGCTCCACGATCATTATCAGATGAAGACACATCTGAAACATATACAATTATCTCACCACGTGAATCACCATCAACATCAACTTCAATTTCTTCAGAGAGCTCTATATATTGAACTCCAACAGGTGTTTCAAGTCCAAATACTTTCGAAGTACATGCGACTGAAAGAATAATATTTCCTGTCGGTGTTCCCATTATGAGCTGATCACCTTTGTAGACTCTGCCCTGAAATGGAGCCTGAGTTAACTCATACTTTTTATTTTCAGCTGACTTACTTACAGCAACAATATCATCTGAAACAGCTTTTTTTACTTTATACAGATAAGCTCCAACACAAAAGCCCGAAACAGTCACAATGATTATTAACAAAATAATAAGAGGAATAAGCCATTTTGGTTTTTCATGGGCTGTAAGAGCGACAGGTGTCATAGTTTCCTGCAAAACTTTTGCACGATATAAACTTACAACTCTATTTACATCAAGTCCAAGATAATCAGCATAATTTTTCAGAAAACCAACAAGGTAAGGCTCTCCAGGAAACACATAAGAATCCTCTTTTTCAAGGGCCTCAATATATTGTCTTGTAATTGCTGTATCTCTAGCTACTGTTTCAAGGTCTAATAATTTATCTTCACGAGCTTTTTTTAGTATTGCACCATAACTTTCCATATTTTTTTAATTACTCCGAAAACAGAAAATTGTTGTAATTATTTGCAGAAGAAGGAGGATCATAAATAAATCGCTGATCTGTGATTCCCTGATTTATTACATAGTTAGTAAAATCAAAAACAAAAGATTCACCCTGAGGCGTAACAGCTTCAAGACGACGTATAAGTTTTGTATCAGGATTTACAGCCACCCTAATATATCTGAAAGCTTCTGTTGTATTACGTCTGCTAAGGATAAGCTTTATTACACGTTCTTCACTATTTTCATCAAGTAAAACAACATCCTGGCCTTTTTCATATGCAACTGAATAATATCTGCTCATTAAAGACAGACCTTGTGGAGTCGCAAGATTTGCACTGGAAGAGCCACCAGACTGAACTGACTGATTTAAAATTGCAGCAGCCCCTGGCAAATAAACAGTAAGCATATCTCCATTAAAGCATATAACCTGATCTTCAGGTGATGAAAAATCAATACGCAAAAGATTAGGTCTTTTAAACGACACTTTACCAGACATTTTCGTTTTTGCAGCATTTATCTCAATATATGCTTCATAATCTTTTATTAAGCCATATTCGGCACTTACAGACTGAAAAAACTGTGCTGCCGTCAAAATTGAAGACTGCGCAAAAGTCATACAAACATTTGCAACAAAAAGAATACAAATTATAAATGATTTTTTCATATTGCCCCTAATAAAATCATTTTCATTTTAGTTTAGATAAGGTTATCAGTCAATCACACTAATATTTTATAAAAACATAAAAAAAACCGCAAAGCTGAAGTGCACTTCAACCTTGCGGTTTTTTAATTTTACTAAGTCTTAGATATCTGCTTCCTGCTCATCAATGGCAATTTCACTATCCTTTATCTCACTTCCAGTATCAAGTACAGGCTGTGAAGCGATTTCAGCACAATGAGTATGAGCCTTTATAATCTCAGCAAACTCTTTACCTTCCATCGTTTCAACTTCAAGCAAACGCTTTGCAATATAATCAAGCAAATCCTTTTTACTCTCAAGAAGTTTGATTACATATTGATAACGTTCTTCTATTAAACGTGCAATTTCTTCATCAACGTAATTTTGAGTCTGCTCACTAAACTCACGAATAATACTTGGTTCACCACCTCTATTACCCAAAACACCTTTACCCAAAGTCATATTCTTAAAACGATCACTCATACCATAATCGGTAATCATACTCTTTAAGATATCTGTAGCTCTGGCAATATCATTTGACGCACCTGTAGATATTTCGTTAAACATTACCTGTTCAGCTGCACGACCTCCAAGAAGAGTATCAACTTCATTAATCAAATCGGTTTTTGTCTGCAAAGTCTTTTCTTCTTCTTCACGATACTGGGTAAATCCTCCAACTCCGTGAGAGCGAGGAATAACAGTTATCTTATTCACAGGAGGGTAATCAGGTGTAAAAGCACCTACAAGTGCATGACCTGTTTCATGATATGCAACAAGGCGACGTTCTTTTTCATTTTCTTTTTTACCCTTTTTCTTCAAACCTATGCTAACTTTATCAATTGCTTCGTTAAAATCAATCATTGCAACTTTTTTTCGGCCATTACGTACAGCCAAAAGAGCAGCCTCATTTACTACGTTTGCTAAATCAGCACCAGCAAAACCAATTGTACCATGAGCAAGAGAGATAAAGTCTACATCATCATCGAGCTTAACATTCTTGGCATGAATGCGTAAAATTGCCTCACGGCCTTTTACATCAGGGCGTTCAACCGGTACCTGACGGTCAAAACGACCAGGTCTGAGCAAAGCTGGATCCAAAATATCTGCACGGTTTGTAGCTGCAAGTATGATAAGACCTTTTTCATTGTCAAAGCCATCCATTTCGACCAAAAGCTGATTTAAGGTCTGCTCACGCTCATCATTACCACCGAGATTATTTACACGGCTTTTACCAATAGCATCAAGCTCATCAATAAAAATAATACAAGGAGCCTTTTCGCGAGCCTGTTTAAACAAATCTCTTACACGACTTGCACCAACACCAACAAACATCTCGACAAAATCACTACCACTTATGCGGAAAAACGGAACTCCAGCTTCACCAGCAACAGCACGAGCTAAAAGTGTCTTACCTGTTCCTGGAGGACCTACCAAAAGCACTCCCTTTGGAATTTTTCCTCCAATATCTGTATATTTTTTTGGTTCCTTCAAAAAGTCTACAACTTCAACAAGTTCTTCCTTAGCCTCATCTACACCAGCAACATCTGAAAAACGAGTTTTTACCTTACCCTCATCAACTGCCTTAGCACGACTTGTACCAGCACTGAAGATGGAACCCATTCCACCTCCCATACCTCCGCCCATTTTACGGAATAAGAAAAAGTACATAAGGAATATGATACCAAATGGAAGAATAAGATTCATAAGTATCTGAATCAGGTAATTATTTTGTTTTGCAACAAACTTATAATCAACTCCCTTTTCATCCAAAAGCTCGATAAAATTAGACATAAGAACACCTGTTGTCTTGTACTGTGCTCTGCCTGTATTTACGCTCTGAACATTTTTCAGCCATGGAAGATTTTTTGTAGAACTTGAAGTTGAATTACCATTTGAAACGACCTCGGCAATAACTGGACCATATCCTACAAAAATATTATCCCCAAGTTCAACCTGAACAATCTTTCCTTCCTCAATTTTCTGTCTAAAATCACTGAAACTAATCAGATTTTCAGGCTTTGATCCCAGAAACAGATTTACAAACGTAAGAATTGCAACTACGGCAATCATTAATGTCCAAAAAGGAAATCGTTTCGGAGTTTTTCCATTTTTTCCATCTTTATCATCAACAGGATCTGTTGTTAATTTGAAAAAACTGTATGGATCATTTTCATTATTTTTATCTTTGTCATCTCTATTTTCTTCGCTCATTTAAACCTCAATTATATAACTATAAAATTATCGGCATAAAACACATTTTTCAGTAAAAAAAACATTCACTCGATTCTATATTTTAACACAATAATTGCAGTACATACTAAATATACGTAAAATTATATAAATCGGCTACAAAAAAAATCCATTAAGTTTTATATCAATAATCCGAAATTAAAAGTGAATCTAACGATAAACATTTTTTGGGAGGAACATAAATGGGATTTACAAATGCATATGCAGCCTATCAAAATACAGGTGTAAAAACTGCAAGTCAGGGCAAACTTGTTGTTCTCCTTTACGAAGGAGCTGTTAAAGCACTAAAAGCCGCAGAAAGCTGTTTTGATTCTTCCGGTAAGATTTCGGCATCACAGATTGAAAAATATGGACAGCACATACTAAAGGCACAAGAAATCATCAATGAACTTCAAGTTTCATTAGACATGACAAAGGGTGGACAAATTGCACAAAACCTTATGTCATTGTATGTATACTTTAACCAGGAGCTTATGACAGCAAATATAACAAAAGATAAAAAAAAGCTGACATTTGTCCTTGATATGTTTAAAGAACTGTCACAAGCCTGGTCACAGGCCGCCAACACAACATCTGCTACAGCAGTATCAGATGCTCAACGTACTTTAAACATTACAGGTTAAGCCTATGGCTACACTTCAAATAGATAAACAGGAGCTTGATGAGCGAGTTGCAATACTCAAAAGATATAAAAAACTTTTGGAACAACAACGCTCAAAGTTCCAGGAATATCTTACTACACTGGAAATCCAGCATACTAAGATACAAAACAATGATAGTGAATCTGCGTTAATGCATACAGCCATACAGGAGCAGCTTATAAGCAGTATCTCAGGGCTTCAGAAAGTAATTTTACCGATGCAGGAAATGTATAACACCAGTATTGTAAATACAGCTTCTATGCCTGACAGACAAAATGAGATATCAGTAATTCAAAGTGAACTTAATAAACTTCACACAAAAATTATTGCCCAAAATCAGATAAACCGAAACCTTCTGCAAACCCATATGGCTCAAATAAATGCTTCAATTTCGAACTTAAATGCGCACAATCCTTACAGAGGAAAGCGAAGTATCTATGCTGAATACGCAGCAACTCCGTCCGGGAACCTATTACACATAGAAGCATAAAAAACATAACAGGGTATCCTTGATATGTATCTGAACTCAGTAAAGTTACATATCAAGGATACCCTGTTTTATTGTCCATAGGCTTTTTTACCATTAATTGTCTATTACTCAAAAATCCAGTAAAATATAGCTCATGTCAGATACATTTATTAATGATAATACACTTTTTATACTAGATTCATACGGACTAATTTACCGTGAGTACTTTGCTTTTATTACTCACCCACTTACAGACTCCAACGGAAGAAACATTTCAGCTGTATTTGGTTTTTTTAGAAATTTAAGCAATATATTAAAAAAATATAAACCAGCATACATGATTGCAGCTTTTGACTCGCGAACTCCTACTTTCAGACATCAACAGTACCCTGAATATAAAGCAACCAGACAAAAGACACCTGATGATTTAAAAGCTCAATTTCCATGGATTGAACAACTTTTAGGCATACTCGGCATACCTGTTATCAGGTGTGATGGTTTTGAAGCAGACGATATTATTGCAACCCTTGCAAGAAAATGCGACCAGGACAACCGTCATTGCTGCATTTTAAGTGCAGACAAAGATTTAATGCAGCTTACCAATACAAACATCCATATTATGAAACCAGACAAAATAAAAGTCTGGGCCGAACTTAATGAACAGGACGTTACAGAAGAATGGGGTGTAGAACCCTCAAAATTATTAGACCTGTTAAGTCTTATGGGAGACAGCGCGGATAACGTACCGGGAGTAAAAGGTGTTGGTCCTAAAACAGCAGTAAAACTAATTAATGAATACGGATCCCTGGAAGAAATATATAAGCATTCAGACCAAATTAAAGGTTCAATAGGTGAGAAAATACGAAATGATGAGGCAAACGCAAAACTATCTAAAAGCCTAATAACATTACGATATGATGTCCCTTGTATTGATGATATCGAAAACTACAGTACAAAAAAACTTAATTACGAACAGTTAGCAAAAGAACTTTTGACATACCAGATTCCAGCTGTAGCAAAAATATACAGCCAGCTTTCAGATTCAAATTTTACTGCTAAAAACGATCAAAGCGATACTAAAGAAACTGAGTTACCTGTACAAACAACAGTTATTGATGTTCGAAACAACAATACAGATGGATATAAAGCTGTAACTGATATAAAAGAGCTAACAGAGTATATAAATCATATTTTCAATAATAACACAAAAATTGTAGCATTCGATACAGAGACTGACAGTCTAGATACCCACTCAGCAAATCTTATTGGATTCAGTTTAAGTTACACACCTGGCTCTGGTATATACATTCCGTTAATTATAACAGACAGTCTTTTATCACCTGTGTTGATACAAAAAAAACAGGCTTTTGACCAGCTGGCCAGACTTTTTTCAGACAAAGATGTTACAATCGTCATGCACAATGCAAAGTTTGATTTAAAAGTCTTATGGACAAATGGGTTTTACAAAACTCTAGGTATCGAAGACGAACACAATATACAGTTCACTGCAAAACTCTATGACACAATGATAGCTGCATGGCTATGCGAGAGTGACAAAACTGCAAAAAATGCGTATTCCCTTGAGTATCTTGCAGAAACAAAATTAGGATTAAAAGGTACTTCATTTGAGCAGCTTGTTGCAAAGGGAAGTACCTTTGCTGATGTTCCACTGGATCAAGCCTCAAAATATGGAGCTGAAGATGCAGATTTTACACTTCAGCTTTATTACATTTTTGATAAATTATTAACTCAAAACAATCTATATACGCTTTTCAATGAAATGGAAATGCAGGTTTTACCAATTCTTGCATCAATGGAACATCGAGGCATACATCTTGATAAACAGTACCTTTACTTATATGGGGAAGAGCTAAAAACAAGCATAAAAGCAAAGGAGCTCGAAATATACAAAAACGTAGGCCACGAGTTTAATATCGCATCAACAAAACAATTGCAGGAAGTTTTATTTACGGAAAGAGGACTTCCTGCAGGTAAAAAAACAAAAACAGGTTACTCAACAGATACAGCTGTTCTTGAAGAGCTCGCTCACATAGATATAGTTCCAAAAATGATATTGGAATACAGAGCTATGACTAAACTTTTATCAACTTACGTTGAAACGTTACCAGAACTTGCAGACGAGCAGCAACGCATACACACAACTTTTTTACAGACAGGAACCGCAACTGGAAGATTATCAAGTAAAGATCCTAACCTTCAAAATATTCCGGTTAGAGATGAAGCAGGACGCAAAATCCGAAGTGCATTTACTGCACTACCAGGAACAGTACTCATAAGTGCAGACTACGCGCAGATTGAGTTAGTTCTTTTAGCCCATTTAAGCAACGATAAAAATCTTAGTAATGCCTTTATTACAGGAACTGATGTGCATAAAGCCACAGCTGCATTAATTTACAATGTTGACTCACAAAGCGTCACACCTGAAATGCGCAGGAGTGCAAAAACAATCAACTTTGGAGTAATGTACGGAATGAGTGCATTCAGACTGGCTAATGAACTTAACATTTCAAGAAGCCAGGCCTCTCAGTTTATAAAAAACTATTTCGAGCAATATGCAGGTGTAGACACACTCTTAAAAGAAACCATCAACCATGCAGAAGAAAACGGCTACGTAGAAACTTTAATGGGAAGAAAAAGAATCATTAGCTCCATTAACAGTAAAAACAAACTTGAAAAATCTGGTGCCGAGCGAATAGCGGTAAATACTCCAATACAAGGCAGTGCGGCAGACATTGTAAAAAAAGCAATGATTGATGTAGATAAAGCATTAAAACAAACACCGACAGGAGCAAGGTTATTACTTCAGGTTCACGATGAACTTATATTTGAATGCCCGGATGATGAGGATTCAATTGCAAAAACCATAAAAATTATTACCGAAAAAATGGAAAACACCGTTAAACTGAACGTTCCATTAAGAGTTTCAGTTGAATACGGAAAAAACTGGGGAGAGTTCCATTGATAATATGTGTTACAGGGCCAATGGCCGCCGGAAAAAATACAGTGTGTTCTATTTTAGAACAATATGGATGGCTGTCGATAGATGCTGATAAAACTGTTCATAAAATCCTCGAGGATAAAAAAGTAATACAAAAGATTTTAACAGAGTTTACTAATGAAGCTAAAAAAAATAATTTAAGACTCACAAATGAAGACGGATCAATAAATCGCCGTAATTTGGGAGCTTTATTATTCAGCAATAAAAAACTTTTAAAAAGACACGAGTCTATAATTCATCCTGAGGTTGATAAACTTTTATCAAATTATATAGAAGAAAACATAAACAAAAATATTATTCTAAACGCTACAGTATTGTACAAATGCCCTGTTATAAACAGATGTGAAAAAATTTTATATGTCACGTCTCCAATTTTTTCACGACTAAAAAGAGCGAAAAAACGAGACGGTATAAAAACAAAGTTTATATTAGCAAGATTCTTTGCACAAAGAAAACTCTTTACTAAATATAAAAAGTCAGATGCCGATATATACATTATAAAGAATACTGGTGATATAAATTTCCTAGAAAAGCAGTTAAAAGACTTTATAGTTACTGCTTAGTATTTATACAACAGCCGCAACAGAGAGGTTATATAAAAATGGAACAGAAAAGAACTTTATGGATAATTGCAGCAGCAGGTTTGTTTCTTCTTGTTGTTGTAGGCGCCGCTCTAATATTATACTCTCCTTCAACTCATAAACAACAGCCAGCACAAGCATCCTATACAATTAATGACGGATGGGTAAATAATCCTAAATCCGAACTCGACAATATAAACATTAGCGACGAAACTAATACTGCAAGCTTCACCTCTAGCAACGAAGTGTCTGCCATTGAAGATATTTCGTCAAATCCATTTGAAGGACAAAGCAGCCTCCGTCAAGACTCAATACCTGAAAACTCAGACAACAGCATAGCTGTATCACAGCCAGTTACAACAGGCAATGTCACTGTTATTACAGATAATGCCAATGTAATTGCAGCAAATACAACGTTTGATTTAAATGCAATAAAGCCTAGCCATAATGTAGTTGCTCAAAATACATATACTGAAAATCAAATGAATGAAGTAAAGCCAAAAGCTGAACAAAAGAAATCTGCAAAAAAAGAAGAGACAAAAGCAAAGACAACAGAAGTTAAACAACAGACATCAAAAGCAACAACAAAAACTACTACAAAGTCAACTATTACAAAAACAAAACCCGCTGATACATATTGGGTACAGGTATCTTCATACACAAGCAAAAAAATAGCAGATGAAGCCCGAAGTGTCCTGGAGTCAAATAAAATTTCAAGTGAAGTATTTACATATACAGACGCAAAGGGCACCGTTTTCTTTAGAGTAAGAGTTGGACCTTACACAACAAAAACAGAAGCTGAATATTGGAAAAAAAGAATTGCAATGATTGATATGTTCGCAAAAACAGAAAGTTATATAGTAAACTCAGCTGCTAAATCAAATTAGTTACAAATTTTAAACAAAAAATACCTATAAGGTAGTATGAAATACATACTGCCTTTTTTATTTTTATACATAAGCATGGTTTTTGCAGAGCAAACTGATACAAAACTTTCAGTTAAGCTCTATAGCAAAGCTACAAAACCTCTTGCAACATCCACAAAAAAGTCTTCTCACGATTTATACAGTGGTTTTACAGTATCATCGGATTACTATGATATTTCCGACTACTTTTCACCAGATAATAGTGTTCCTTATACAATACAAAATAATAAGTTTTCAATGGATTTAAAAGGATCCATTAGAGATATCCCATTTAAATTATATACTGGACAAATAAGTTACTCGAAATCAATGTCAAAACTAAAAAATCCAGCTTCCACAGTTCAACATTCAGCATTAAAAAGCAGTTCAAGCAAAAAAACAGGATTATCCCCTGCTCTTTGCAAAATTACAACAAGCACTCAAGATTTATCTACAGCATTTTGCATCTATCCAAAATTTAATGATATATCATGTGCAGCAGAAGCATATTGCAGCGAAAATGGATCTTATGCAGCAAACAGTTCAGTAAGAATAAAAACAGGAGAGCACACAAGTGCAGTTTTTTCACTCACAGGAGGAAGCTTTTTTATATCAAATAACAGCTCAGTACTAAAAAAGACTAATGCAGCTTTTCATGACCAATGGCGAAAAGCAATATTATATGAGTTTTTTTTCAGTTCTCCCTTTATTACAATGAACTTTAGTTCAGGACTTCACCAAAGCCCATACAATGTCCCGTTCTTTTGGTTCTGTGAAGAAATTACGATGTCATACAGCTACTTCATAATACGGCAATACAAATTTGCAATACCAACATCGTCAAAAACACCTGCCTCTGTACCGCTAATAGGCATTAATTCGAGTATATACCGTACTCAAGAAATTACAGGAATCAATCCTCAAATAAAGTATATAATCAAAAAAGGGATAGCAGAACAATTAATGATAGGAAGCGATATATATTCCGTATGGAAAGAATCATCAACTACAACCCCACAAGACATAAATACATTAAACATAAAAAACAGTATCGCACTGCAAAACAAAAAATTATCCTTAAGATTAAATGCTGATATTACAAACATTTGTATCAATAAAGGTAATTACACAAATAAAAATACACCATCAGTAACAAAAACATACTCTGTATATTCTAAAATACACACAGAGTATTTTTCTACAAGCTTAAAAACAAGCTACAAAAAATACATCAGCGAAAATAAAACAGACACTGAAAACTATACTGCTGCTATTAGCATAAAAAACAGCACACCCAACCCCATAAGCATAAAAACAAGCACTTCAATCACTATAAAAAAAAGTGAAAAATACACAGGAAATGGGAGTCTAGCAATAGACTTAAAATGTTCTAAATCTTTATTACAAAAGTGTTTAAAATGTACTATTCAAATCCCCTTTTAGCAAAAAAGGATTGCTAAAGATGAAGATTTTTTGTATAGTTGATAAAATCCGCAGACTAGACTGACAATTTTGTGTTTTAATTCAGTTTGTCTGACATTTTTTTCGAAAATTTTTTTTGAGAGGTAGCAATATGGCTTTTGATATTACTAAAGTACGTAATATCGGTATCAGTGCCCACATTGACTCTGGTAAGACAACAACTTCTGAACGTATCTTGTTCTACTGTAACAAGATTCACCAGATTCACGAAGTTCGTGGTAAGGACGGTGTAGGTGCTGTAATGGACAACATGGAACTGGAACGTGAACGTGGTATCACAATTCAGTCAGCAGCAACACAGGTTCAGTGGAAGGACACAACAATCAACCTTATCGACACACCGGGTCACGTAGACTTCACAGTTGAAGTAGAACGCTCACTTCGCGTACTCGATGGTGCTATCATGATTCTTTGTGCTGTTGCAGGTGTTCAGTCACAGTCTATCACAGTAGACCGCCAGCTCAAGCGTTATCATGTACCTCGTATCGCATTTGTAAACAAGTGTGACCGTCAGGGTGCTAACCCAATCCGTGTTTGTAACCAGGTTCGCGATAAGCTTGGTCTTAATGCACACATGATGGAACTCCCAATTGGTCTCGAAGACAAACTTGAAGGTGTAGTTGACCTCGTTGGAATGAAGGCAATTTACTTTGATGGTGAAAATGGTGAAATTCTCCGCTATGCAGAGATCCCTGCTAACCTTGTTGATCAGGCTAACCAGTATCGTGAAGAACTCCTTGATGCAGCATCAAACTTCGATGATGACCTCATGGAAGCAATTCTTGAAGGAAATGAAATCTCAGAAGAACAGCTCATTGCAGCAATCCGTAAGGGTACTCTTGCTGAACAGTTTGTAGGTGTATTCTGTGGTTCAGCACATAACAACAAAGGTATCCAGCCTCTTCTCGACGGTGTACTCCGCTACCTTCCAAACCCAACAGAAGTTCACAACTACGGTCTCGACCTCGATAAGAACGAAGAACAGGTTGAACTTTTCAACGTAGCAGACAAACCAGCTGTTGCACTTGCATTCAAGCTTGATGATGGACAGTTCGGTCAGTTAACATACATCCGTGTATACCAGGGTCGTGTTGTAAAGGGTATGGAACTCCTCAACACACGCTCAAAGAAAAAGATCAAGGTTGGTCGTCTTGTACGTATGAACTCAGCAGCAATGGAAGATATCAGCGTAGGTGAACCAGGTGACATTTGTGCTCTCTTCGGTGTTGACTGTGCTTCTGGTGATACATTCTGTGCAGAAGGTATTAACTACTCAATGCAGTCTATGTACGTACCAAACCCAGTAATTTCTGAAGCAATTACTCCAAAGAACAAATCAGACCTTGCTAATATGTCAAAAGCTCTTAACCGCTTTACAAAGGAAGACCCAACTTTCCAGACATACGTTGATCCTGAATCAAATCAGACAATCATCAAGGGTATGGGTGAGTTACACCTCGCTGTATACGTTGAACGTATGAAGCGCGAATACAAATGTGAAGTAGAAGTTTCACAGCCAGAAGTAGCATACCGCGAATCTATCACACAGCGTGCAGACTTTAACTTTACACACAAAAAGCAGACTGGTGGTTCTGGTCAGTACGGTCGTGTAGCAGGTTTCATGGAACCAATCGCAGACAAAGACTACGAGTTTGTAGACTCAATCAAGGGTGGTTCTATTCCTGGTGAATACGTACCATCATGTGATAAAGGTTTCAAACGTGCTATGGAAAAGGGTTCACTTATTGGTGCTCCAGTTGTTGGTGTACGCTGTACAATCAACGATGGTCAGTATCACCCAGTTGACTCTTCAGATATCGCATTCCAGACAGCAGCTATTGGTGCATTCCGTGAAGGTTATGCAAAGGCAAAGGCTGTAATCCTTGAACCAATCATGAAGGTTTCTATTGAAGGTCCAACAGAGTTCCAGGGTAACATGTTTGGTTTGATTAATCAGCGCCGTGGTGTTATACTTGAATCAACAGATGAAAACAATATGTCTACAGTAAATGCTGAAGTACCACTTAGTGAAATGTTCGGATTCTCAACAATTCTCCGTTCATCAACACAGGGTAAAGCAGAATTCTCTATGGAATTCTTAAAGTATGGTCGTGTACCAAACGCTGTAGCTGACACATTGATTAAAGAATTCCAGGCTTCAAAAAAGGCTGGTAACTAAGTAGTCAATCAGAATAACGCTAGGAGGGATCTTATGTTGAAAAAGGATCTGTACGAAAAAAGCCCAATACGTTTGTTTGACGTAGCAACAGAAGGAGGACTTAAAGCTGGAGAGCTTGGTCTTGTAACTTCAAAAAAAGGTTTAGGTAAAACTTCCGTTCTGGTTCAGTTTGGAATGGATACTTTACTTAATGACAAGCAGCTTGTACACGTTACTTTTGACTTACACTCTTCTAACGTTATTTCGTGGTATGATGATATTTACACTGAACTTGCCAGAAAAAAGAACATTGGTAACAGTGCCGAGTTAAAAGAAGAGATTGTTCGTAATAGAACAATTTTGAACTTTAGCCAGGATAATTTTAATCTTGAAAAGGTTGTTTCGACACTTACTGCCCTTAAAGATGGTGGTATTGAAGTTGCTGGTGTTGTAATTGATGGTGTTGACTTATCAAAAGTTTCAGAGGATGAGCTTAAAACAGTACGTGAGTATGCAAAAAATACAAACGTAACAGTTTGGGCAAGTGCAACTTCAACAGGCGAAAAACTTGAAGAGTCTGCACCTAAAACTCTTGTATCATATTTTGACGCAGTAGTTCACCTTGAACAAAAGTCTGATAAGGTTGCAGTCAGTGTATTAAAGCTTAGAGATAAAAAAGACTTAGATGTAAATCTTAAGCTTGATTCAAAGACTTTATTGATAACTCAGGCTTAATAAGTTTAAGTGTTTTATAAAAGCTGTCCATTCGGACAGCTTTTTTTTATTTTAAAACAATATAAACTTGACATCTATAACAGTTTGAGATAAAACTATAATATATATGAATAGTTTTACTTCAAACATAAAACAAATAGATTATATGTCTCTGGCAATAAAAAAAGCTAAACTTGGTAAGGGATTTGTTAATCCGAATCCTCAAGTTGGCGCAGTAATTGTAAAAAATGATATTATCCTCGGAACTGGATACCATCATTGCTATGGACAGTTACATGCTGAACGTGAAGCTATAAAAGATGCATTAGATAAAGGCAACGACATCGAAGGTAGTACAATTTATGTTACTTTAGAGCCTTGCTGTCATCATGGGAAACAACCACCATGTACACAAGCAATTATTGACTCCGGAATAAAAAAAGTAATAATAGGCAGTCGAGATCCAAACCCTATAGTAAACGGGAAAGGTGTCAAACAACTCCTTGAAGCCGGTATACAGGTTGAACAAGACTTTTTTAAAACCGAATGTGACTCAATTAATACAATATTTTTTCATTACATACAGACAAAAAAACCTTATATAATCGTCAAATATGCAATGACTGCTGATGGACTTACTGCAACAAGCAGCGGTGAAAGTAAGTGGATCTCAAATGAAAAATCACGCGAATATGTCCATCAAGTACGCAATAGAGTTATGGCCGTAATGACAGGTATACAGACAGTACTCAAGGATGATCCACTATTAAATGTTAGACTTCCAGATGATGAACCACATCACCAGCCAGCACGTATAGTATGTGACACAAACTTACAGATACCATTAGACAGCAAATTAGTAAATACAGCAGACCAACTTCCATTATATATAGCTGTCAGAGAAGACTTATCTGACACACAGACTAAAAAAATCAATCAATTAAAAGAAAAAGGTGTAAACTTCATAAAAACACCTCTTGGTAAAGATAATCATATTGATTTATCAGTTTTGATTAGAAAAATAGGTGAGCTAAAAATTGACAGTATTTTAGTCGAAAGCGGCGGAACATTAACTGCATCAATGCTTTTTTCTGAAAACAACACGGCCCCTCTTGCTGATGAAATTGATATTTTTGTTGCACCAAAAATCTTTGGCACATTACCAGATAAAGGCCAAACACATACACCAGTGCACTCAAAAGGTGTCAGCATTGTTGATGAGTCGATCAAACTTAGCACACCAAAGATTACAAGCTTTGGATCAGATATTCTTTTACAGTATAAAGTTATAAAAGATAACCACAGCCAAAACTTATCCCTTTTGGAGATTTAACAAATGTTTACAGGTATCGTTGAAGCAATTGGAACAATACAAACTATTTCACGCGGAAATAAAAGTCTTACTTTATCAATAAGCACACCTTTTGCCACTGAACTATCCTTAGGTGAAAGTGTAGCTGTAAATGGCACATGCTTAACAGTTACATCGTTTACAAAAGACACATTTAATGCCGATGTAACACCTGAGAGCTTCAATAAAACCTCATTAGGTACATTAGTACCAGGCAGCAAGGTTAATCTTGAACGAGCAATGAAAGCAGACGGCCGATTTGGAGGTCATATTGTAAGCGGACATATCGACGGAACCGGACGATTTATTTATGCACAAAAAGATGAAAATGCAATAAACATGAGCTTTTTAGTTTCACATGATCTTGGTATCTATATGATAAAAAAAGGCTCCGTAACGATTGATGGAATAAGCCTTACAATTGCTGATATAAAAGCAGACGGTTCTTCATATGTTTTTACAGTGGCAGTAATACCACACACATGGCAAAACACAATTCTTTGCACAAAAAAAGCCGGTAACATAGTAAATATCGAGTGCGATATTGTAGGAAAATACATCGAACATTTTATAAATATAAATAAACCACACTCAAAAAACGAATATGACTATAGCTTTATCAGCTATCATAACAAATAGACAAGGGGTATATATATGTTTAACACTATCGAAGAAGCTTTACAGGATTTACGAGATGGTAAACTAATAATGGTTACAGATGATGAAGATCGTGAAAATGAAGGCGACTTAATAGGCTCGTGCAGATATGCAACAGGTGAAAGCTTAAATTTCATGGCATCAAAAGGAAAAGGTCTTATATGTATGCCAATAAGTGAAACCATTGCTGCAAAGCTAAACCTCACCCCCATGGTAAGCAAAAATACCGACAATCACGAGACAGCATTTACAGTTTCAATAGACCACATAAATACATCAACAGGTATCAGTGCTTATGACAGAGCATTAACTGCACAACAGCTGGTTAATCCAGACAGCACACCTGAAGACTTCCGAAGACCAGGCCATATGTTTCCTCTTATTGCAAAACCAAGAGGAGTTTTAGAACGCAATGGACACACTGAAGCAACTGTAGATTTTTGTCGTCTTGCAGGACTTGAAGAAGCAGGTCTATGCTGCGAGATTATGGATGATGACGGTCAAATGGCTCGTCTTCCACGATTACTGGAAATGGCAAAGGAATGGAACTTAAAAATAGTTACAATCGAGCAGCTTATAAAGTATCGCAAAAGTCACGAAAAAATCATTGAACGACAAGCACAAGCCACATTACCTACAAAGTATGGTACATTCAAAATGTACGGTTACAAAGACCTAACAACTAATGCAGAACACGTAGCTTTAGTAATGGGTGATATAGCTGAAAACGACACTGTTCTTTGTCGTGTCCATAGCGAATGTATGACAGGAGATGCCTTTGGTTCTTTAAAATGTGACTGTGGAGATCAGTTTGCTGCAGCTATGACTAAAATAGCCTCAGAAGGCAAAGGTGTACTTGTATACCTAAGACAGGAAGGCAGAGGCATCGGACTAATCAATAAAATAAAAGCCTATAATCTTCAGGATCATGGAATGGACACAGTAGATGCAAACCTAGCCCTCGGATTACCGGAAGATGCAAGAGATTATAACTGTGGTATACAGATATTAAAAGACTTAGGCATTAACAACATACGGCTAATGACAAACAATCCATCAAAGCTAACAGGCTTGAACAGTGATGATTATGGCTTAAAAATTGTCGAGCGTGTACCTATCGAAACTGAAATACGCACTCAGGACAGATTTTATTTACAGACAAAAGCAGTTAGAATGGGACACCTTTTAACTAATATATAAGAAAGCAAACATAAGGAGATAAAAAATGAACATTATCGAAGGAAAATTAGTAGCACAGACAAACGATGGTAAAGAACTTAAAGTTGGTATCGTTGCAGCTCGTTTTAACGAGTTCATTGTTTCAAAGCTCATTGAAGGCGCCAGAGACGGATTATTAAGACATGATGTTAAAGAAGAAAATATTTCTCTTGCATGGGTTCCTGGAGCCTTTGAAATCCCAGTAGCAGCAAAGCTTATGGCCGAAAGCAAAAAATATGATGCAATAATTTGTCTTGGAGCTGTAATCAGAGGCTCAACAAGTCACTATGATTATGTCTGCTCTGAAGTATCAAAAGGCATTGCTAATGTAAGCCTCAACACTGGTTTACCAGTAATGTTTGGTGTTTTAACAACAGATACAATACAACAGGCAATTGAGCGAGCAGGATCTAAAGCTGGCAATAAAGGCTATGAATGTGCATTAGGCGCAATTGAAATGGTAAATATGCTAAAACAATTATAGTCGTTTACCGCAAGTTTTATTATATTTATATCATGAACGATATACAAAATAAAACACAGGCAATAAACATCATAAACCGCCTTATACCTATTGTAGAACAAGCAGAATCAAAACTAAAAAGTGCCAGAACATGGAGTATATTTGATATGCTTGGAGGCGGCGTCTTTGTTGATATGGTCAAACATTATAAACTCAGCAGAGCCTCTGATTATATGAACGAAGCAAATTACCTTTTACAACAACTTAACCCACTTTTAGGCAATATGCGTATACCTGATAACTATCGGATGCAGATAGGAGGACTGGGTACTTTTGCAGATTTTTTGTTTGATGGAATTTTCGCAGACGGTTACATGGCTTCAAAAATATGGAGCAGCATCGAACATGTCAGAGAATTAAAGCAAAAGCTCTACACTATAAAAGATATGCTCACCAGGTACTGAGTAGAGCTTGACCATGCCCACAATATATCTTAACATAAACTTATGTCTGGATTTATAAAAACAACACCGAGCGGATATCAAAAAGCTGCAATTCTATTGGGAGAACTGGGAACCTCAGCAACTCTTGAAATTATAGACTCATTACACCTTACAACGAAAGAGCTGCACAAACTCAGACTTGAACTCCAAAAACTTGGTAAATATAATCCAAACGACTATGAACAGACAAAACGCGAAACATATGTGCTTGAAGAGCTAAAACGATATGGACAGATGAAAGGAATTTATCGCGAAGTACCTCATATCAAACGAGAAAGCGAACAAAGTCAAAAGTCACAAAAAGCAAAAAATGCAATTTCAAACATAAACGCACAGGATATAGCAAATGTGCTAAAGACCTGGCTTAATGACTAAACCTTATATACCACAAAAAAAGGCCTTATACACGCATTTGAAGGGTACTTCAATCTTCATGTATAAGGCCCTTTTTATAACCTAAGCATTTTTTACTTTCATACAGATTTTAAACACATGTTCCCGCTTACCTTCTGTTACGCTTAAGCATGGCATATGACCATCTTCACCAAACAAAATACAAGCAATACCAGGTTTCATCAAAACCTTTTGCAGAGCAGGTCCTGAAAGTTTATGAAAATCAGTTTCAGCATTATAAGGCTCAACTTCAGTCAAACTATCTTTATTAGCCCAGCCAATATACTCAGTACCAGAGACAACAAACTGTATATCTGTATATGCCCGGTGAGTCTCAAAAAAGGCTTCACTGACAAACTTTGTATCATATTCCTGAACACTGGCATAAAGATCAGAACCAACAATTTCAACTTTACCAGGCTTAAGAGTCGAAAAATCCGTTTTTTTTATCCACTCAAATGCCTTTTTAAATAAAGGATTAAGTGACTCATATCTAGATAAATCTTCAAACTTTGCAACTATCATTTATAACCTCTTGTAATAAGGATAACATGATATATTCAACTGTCAATAAATAAAAAAAACGGTTTAAGCCCTTTAAGCTGGCATAAACCGTTTCACATTTAACTATTTACTTCCATGGAAACAAAAACGAACTAAGCTTACGAGGTCCTAAAGCTTCAACATCTTCGGCAATAAGCTCATCCCAAGGAACATCACTACGCTTATCCTTATCATCTATATAGTCAGGATGCTCTTCAAGCCAATCATATTTATAAAGCCTGAGTCTTAACGCATTAGTACAGCTCAACACAATACCACAAACACCTGGTACTAAGAAAAACGTAAAGCATGATACAGCCAGCAAAACAATGTTATAAAAAAATACCCCTGTCGAAAACATTGCATTGTCAAAAAATATAATAAATGACTTTTTCAGACACTTTATAAAAGTATTTTCTTCCTGAAGATAATACAGAGGAATAAACCATTGCAGAGCAATAAGACATACAACAGTAAACCATATTAATAAAGCTGCAAAAAACAGTCCAACATAACTACCCTGCTTAAAATACAATATAAGATAGTAAACAACTGCAATTCGAACGACAACTAAAAACAGACCAATTAAAAACCCTAAAATAAAAGCTGGTAAAAAAGAACTTTTTAGAGACTTAAAGTAAAGCTTAAAACCTGCAACCGCAAAATCTGAAAGTTTACGGGCATTAATACCCCACGGAAACACAAAAGTCATAAATAAGGCACAAAATAAAACAAAGACAGCATTTGGTATAAAGCCATTAATCTGAGAGCTGCCTGTAAAAACAATATAACCTGCGCAACCAATAGCAAGGGGAATCACATTTGATAAAAGAATAAAGAAAAAATTATCCCATCCATCACAAAAGTTTTTCTTAATATAAAAATTAAACATAAATAAAACCTATATAAAAACAATAGTATCGTCAACAAAAAAAAGCGCCCCCCTTACTATAAGAGTGCGCTTTGGTGACAGATAATATATTAGAATAAACCTGAAATTACACCATCATCATCAACATCGATATTTAATGCTGCAGGAGCCTTTGGTAAACCAGGCATAGTCATAATATCCCCTGCCAGTATAACAACAAAACCCGCACCACTATAAAGCTGCACGTCTCTTACAGGGAACATATATCCACTTGGAGCACCTATAGCCTTAGCATCATGACTAATTGAGTTTTGTGTTTTTGCTACACATACAGGTAAATTGCCATATCCCTGTTCAGTATATGTCTTAAGTTTTTTAAGAGCAGCACTTGACCACTCAACACCATCAGCACGGTATATTTCACGTGCAAGAGTCTCAACCTTTTCTTTAAGAGGCATTGTATCAGGATATAAAAACTTAAACTCACTCTTTTTAGTTTCACAAATCTCAACAACTTTTGATGCCAAATCTTTAGCACCTTCACCGCCTTTACCCCAGCCTTCACTTAAAACAGCTACTGAACCTTTTTGCTCACAAAGTTTTTTGAGCAGCTCAGTTTCTTCATCAGTATCAGTTACAAAGTGATTTACTGCTACAACACTAGGTACACCAAACTTTGCAATATTATCAATGTGTACGGCAAGGTTTGCAAAACCTCTTTCAACAGCAGCTAAATCAGGTTTACCTAAATCTTCTTTTGCAACACCACCATGCATTTTTATAGCACGTATTGTAGATACAATAACCACAGCGTCAGGAGCAATACCTGCAGCACGACACTTTATGTCCATAAACTTTTCGGCACCTAAGTCAGCAGCAAAGCCTGCTTCAGTAACAACATATTCCCCTGTTGCAAGAGCTGACATTGTTGCATTAATACTGTTTGTACCCTGAGCAATATTTGCAAATGGACCACCATGTATAAATGCAGGTGTTTTTTCAAGAGTCTGAACAAGGTTAGGCTTAACTGCATCTTTTAATAAAGCTGCAACAGCTCCTGTACACTTTAACTCTCCAAAAAGCACAGGCTTTTTACCATAAGTCTGACCAACAGTAATATTATCAATACGCTTTTTTAAGTCTGAGATTGATTTTGAAAGACAAATTATAGCCATAAGCTCTGAAGCAACTGAAATATTAAAATGGTCTTCACGTGGAACCCCGTTAGTAGTACCACCCATACCAATCATAATATTACGTAATGCACGGTCATTAAGATCAACACATCTCTTCCAGCTTATAGTACGAGGATCAATGCCTAAAACATTTCCCTGCTGAATATGATTATCTATTAAAGCTGCAATAAGGTTATTTGCAATTGAAATAGCGTGAATATCACCGGTAAAATGCAGGTTAATGTCTTCCATAGGGACAACCTGAGCATATCCGCCACCACAGGCACCACCTTTTACACCAAAACAAGGTCCCAACGAAGGTTCACGCAAAGCAATAACTGCGTTTTTACCGATTTTACGTAAACCGTCTCCCAAACCAATTGATACAGTTGATTTACCTTCACCTGCGGGTGTTGGAGTAACAGCAGTAACAAGAATAAGCTTACCACGCTTTGATGAATCCTCAGCCTTACTTAGTAAAGTCCTAAGCTCACTCATCGAAATCTTTGCTTTATGTTTACCATATAATTCAAGCTGATCTTCGCTAATACCAATTTTAGATGCAACATCCACAATTGGATCCATCACATTCTTCTGAGCAATTTCAATATCAGAAAGCATGTTAAAAAACCTCCGCATGCTAAGCCTACGATTAATTATGACATATATTAATTAAAATCGTATTTACCTTCAACACATTCTGTTACACATTTTACACAAAAATTGATATAATTAATCTATGAACTATGATGTTTCAACAGTACTTTCGTTAATTTCACGAATCCATACGCAATCCCAGGACTTTTTACAAAAAAAGATGTCTACTGATAACATAAATGATCTTGTAACAAGCCACGGATATATTTTATACAATCTGTCAAAAACAGACAAAATGAATTTGACAGAACTGACACAAAAGATTAACAGAGATAAATCAACTACAACCGCTTTAATAAAAAAGCTTTTATCCCATAATCTTGTTAAACTTGAAAAAGACAGTATCGACAGCCGAAAAAAATATATTATGCTTACAGAACAGGGAAAAAAGTATAATGAACTGACTGAAAACCTGTCCTGCCAGCTGCTGCAGACTTGCTACAAAAATTTTAGTGAGGAAGAAAAAACAAAGCTTTTAGAGCTTTTAACAAAAATAAGCAGCAATCTGGAACTATAAAAATAAGGAACCGTTAATAAAATGAAAAAACTTACATCTGTATTAGCACTTACAACAGTATTATTTACTTTTATGTCATGCGAAAAAAAAGGACAGAATAACACAAAACAAATCGCAGTATATGTACCTGGCATTATGGCAGACAGCCCAATATATGCAAACCTTGCAAAAGGTGTACAAAACGGCGCAGGTGAAAACGCACAGGTTACAATACTTGAAGCAGGTACAAATCAGGCAGAATGGAGTACAAAGCTTACAGCACTAACTGCAACTGGTAAGTACGACGTAATCATTTCATCAAACCCATCATTACCTGAGATTGCAGAACCATTAACCAAACAGTTTCCTAACCAAAAATACATTTTTTTAGATGCTGATATGTCTGGTAATCCAAATATGGCAACAATCAGTTATAACCAAAAGGAGCAAAGCTTTTTATCAGGCTACATAGCAGGCCTTTACTCAAAAACACACAAAGTAGCATTAGTTGCAGCACAGGAGTATCCTGTTATGAACAATATTTTGTATCCTTATTACAAAAAAGGAGCACAGGCTGCTTACCCGGACACAGAGTGTCAATTTAGAGTTGTAGGCAACTGGTATGATGCATCAAAAGGTGCCGAAATAACAGATGCACTTTACTCAAATGGTACAGATGTAATATTACCTATCTGTGGTGGAGCCAGTCAGGGAGTAATAGCTACAGCTTCTGCAAAGGGAATAAAAATCAACTGGTTTGATGAAAATGGCTTTGCAAAAGCACCAGGAGTTATTATCTCAAGTTGTATGACAATGCAGCAAAAGGCTGCTGAAGAAATCACAAAAATGTATCTTGAAGGAAACATTAATTGGGGAACATCAAAAACTGTAGGTTTTAGTGAGGGATACATTGAGTTTGTTCAGGATGACCCTCTTTATATACAACACGTGCCACAGGATATAAGAGACAAAATGAGTGCACTTATACAAAACTTAAAAAACGGCACCTATAAGATAGAAGAATAATTTACAAAGTTTTGTAATGAACATAAGTGTAACAAATATCGTCAAACGATATGGCGAAAAAACAGTATTAAACAACGTAAGTATTTTTTTTAACTCATCTCTAATACATGCCCTTGTAGGACAAAACGGAGCGGGCAAATCGACTCTTGCAGGTATTATAAGCGGCAATGTTGAGATGGACAGTGGATCGATTATTATCGATGATAAAGAGTGCCACATAAAAAATACAAAACAGGCTATAGAAAAGGGTATTATTCTTGTACATCAAACCCCTTTACTTGCAGATGAGCTTACTGTTAAAGAAAACCTGCTTCTGTTACAAAAAGGTTTCATACTAAAAGAACTGCCAGATGCTTTTTATGAGCTAAAAAAAATATGGTGTCCTACCCTTGATATAAATGCAAAAATTAAAAACCTTGGCGGTAATCACCGCTTTTTTGTTTCATTGCTGCAGGCTTTAATGCAAAAGCCTAAATGCCTCATACTGGATGAGCCAGGTGCATTGCTGACAGAAGCTGAACGAGCCATGCTCTATGTAAATTTGAAACAAAAAGCTATAGACGGTATAAACATTATTGTCATAACCCACAACTTTACCGAAAGCTCAACCTATGCTGATACAATTACAGTATTAAACAAAGGTATTGTAGAGCAGCATTTTAACACAGCATGCGAGTATCGTAACTCACAATATGCAATAAAACCGCAGATAAACCATGGTAATATGACAAATCGCGACTTTAATGATGAATTATGTTTTGAAATAGATAATGTGTCAGCGGCAATATTAAACAAACCGGCATTACTTAACGCATCAATAAAATGCACTTTTGGACAGATAACAGCAGTAAAAGGATTACAGGAAGCTGCCTTAGGCACTTTAGAAGATATTCTTACAGGACAGTGCAGACAAAAAATAAAAGGAACTGCAGTCATAAACACATCAATACTACCTGTAAAATTAGATCTGTCACATAAAACGCTCACTGCAGCATTTTTACGCAAGCATAAAACTGCAATAGTACCGTCAGACCGTAAGTATAAAGCAAGTAATCCGCTACTCACCGTAGAGCAGCTTGTAAGTGTTTACTGTAAAAAAAACACTGATATAAATGCAGAAAAAATTATTGATAAAGCACAAATCGAAGCAAAACGGACTCAGCTTGTAAAAGAACTATCCGGTGGTATGCTTCAGAGACTTATATTAGAGAGAGAACTTAGCACAAATCCTCGTTTTTTAATATTATGTAATCCAATGCAGGCCCTTGATATACAGACACAAAATAAACTCAGTCACAGGCTTATTGAACTCAAAAATAAAGGTATTGCTATATTAATTATAGGAACCTCAGATTTAGATGAAAGTATATGCGACAGACTGTACAAAATCGAAGGCGGAGTTGTAAAAGGGGTAAAACTATAATGAAGACACTAATAAAAGCTGTAAAAGCCCCACTAAATGCCATATTTATTTCTGCAGTTATTCTTTTAATATGTTCAAAAAATAAAGGATTAGCCTTACAAACCCTATTTACCGGGAACTTTACCAGCACTTATTATTTTGGCTCTATGCTGTCCTACGCATCTCTTTTAATGACTGCAGGATGTGGATCTGCCCTTGCGGGAAAAGGGGGACAGCTTAATTTAGGTGGTGAAGGTCAAATATATGCAGCAGGTTTTGCAGGATGCTTTATCTTAAATACAGTACACAATTTACATCCATCATTTGTATTTATGCTCGCATTACTTTTTTCGTGCACAGTATCGACTCTCATAAGCTTACTGTCAGCACTTTTCAAAGAGTTAAAAGGAGCTGAGGTTTTACTTACCACATACCTTATAAGCAGTGCAACGATTCCTATAGTTGACGGGCTCATTACCGCAAGTAAATCAAATACAAACACAAATATGCTCTCACTCCCCTACATAGACCAAAAGTACCATTTACTGCGTATCCTTGAACCAAGTCCTTTGACAATATTCTTTTTTTTAGCAGTATTAATGTGTCTTTTCACATGGTATATCTTATACAAAACAGATACAGGACGTAAAACCTTAATATGGGGTGTGTCTGAAAACTTTGCTTTTTACGCAGGTTTATCTTCAGCAAAAAATACATGCTTTACCCTTGCAGCAAGCGGTATACTCCATGGTCTTACAGGTTTTGCTGCAGTAACAGGCATATACTATACATGTCATAAAGGCTTTTACTCAGGCTTAGGCTGGAACGCCCTAAGCACAGCACTAATTGCAGGCTTTAACCCTCTTTATGTAATACCATCAAGTCTTGTTCTGTCATGGCTTGTGACAAGCTGTGAGCAGATAAGCCTTATACAAAGTCTGGGGTTTGATGTCAGCGGCATTATTCAGGCAATTATTCTTTTAAGTATAGCTGCAAGGTCGGTAAAAAAATGAGTATATTACTAAGTATCATAAGTATTTCGTCCCCATTACTTATTGTGACTTGCGGAGCTTTAGCAAGTGAATGGGCAGGAAGAATGGCTTTATTTTTAGACGGGCTTATAAGTTTTGCAGCATTTTTGTGCTATGCCTTTACCTCTTTTACAGGGAACCCCATTACAGGATGCCTTTTAACAATACTAACCTGTGTATTGATTATTGTAATTTTTGAGCAGAGTGCTTCAAAACTAAATGCTGACTTTTTTTTGACATCATTAGCCTTAAACCTGCTTTTCCCATCATTTGCAACACTTTTGGGCTTTTACTTTTTTGGTACCAGAGGAGTACTTTATAGTCAAAGCTTTAATTACAAACTCAGTACAGTAAACTTTTTTACAACAGCTGTAAGCTATATTTTTACCGCAGGTTTTGCTTTATTTGCCATTAAAACAAAAAGTGGACTTGCGCTTCGTATCTCAGGTTCATCCGCGCAAGTATTAGATGCCCAGGGACTATCATCTTCATTTTATAAAACTTTATCCTGGATTATAGCTGCATCCTGTGCTGCCATTACAGGGTGTATACTTACACTCAGACTTAACAGTTATGTACCAGGTGTTGCAGGAGGCAGAGGATGGATAGCCCTTGCAATTGTTTTTTTAGGCCACAAAAATATATTTATTACCGGACTATGTGTAATTATATTTGCAATTGCCGAATATGCTTCAAGCTCATTGCAAAACATACAGATGTTTAAGGATATAAGCTCAGCTTTTTTACTTGCCCTGCCTTATATAGCAAGCCTCTCATTGATACTTATAACACCACGAAGCAAAAAATAAAATATGCTGCATGAGTATAATACCCATGCAGCACAAAATCAGTTCATTTCGTTTTATCAGTTTATTTAATAAACTTTACTTCAGGATAAATTGCTTTTTTGGCTTCTTCTTTTTTCTGATTAAAGAGCACTTTATTTTCTTCAAAAAGATTTCGCCCATTTGCATCAATTGAAACAATGAGCGGACCAAACTCTTTTACATCACAGCACCACAAAGTTTCAGGCATACCAAGTTCATCCCAGTGATGTTCAACAATTTTATTGACTTCGGTAGCTGCAACAACAGCACACCCTGCAGGGAATACACAATGTATTGCACCAAATTCTTTACAGGCTCTTTCTGTTTGAGGCCCCATGCCACCTTTTCCAACAATCACGCGTACACCAGTTTGCTTAGTAAACTCATATTCAAATTTTTCCATACGCATTGAAGTTGTAGGTCCAATTGAAACCATTTCATAATCGTCATCTGTTCCCTCAATCTTACGGACAATTGGGCCTGCATGGAAAATTGCTTTGTCCCTAATGTCGTGTGGAAGTTCGCGACCATATTCAATAAGGCGTCTGTGAGCTACATCACGGCAAGTCATAAGATCGCCGTCGAGCCACACAATGTCACCTATTTTTATATCTTTAAGATCTTCTTTTGATACAGGTGTAATAAGAACCTTTTTATCGCCTCTGATTTCTACCATTTTAGAGTCTCCTATTAAAACTTATGAGTTAAGGTCTACTGTTGAATGTGTGTCACAAACAGCATTCAAATCTTTATCAAATACAACGTGTCCACGACGATGAGACCAGCAGCCTACGTTTACTGCAACCCCAATTGTAGAAGGATGTCGTGCTGTGTTTTCAATATTAACCCCCATTACACTAAATAAACCGCCCATTCCCTGTGGACCTAAGCCAATCTTATTTATTCCGTCTTCAAGGAGTTTTTCCATTTTAGCTGCATTTGCATTGTCGTTATGAGAACCAATTGGACGCATAAGAGCTTTTTTTGACAAAAGGGCTGCTGTTTCAACAGAAGTTGCAACACCAACACCAACTAAAAGCGGAGGACATGCATTAAGTCCGTATGTTGTCATCTGGTCAAGAACAAAATCTGTAACACCCTCATAGCCAGCCCCTGGCATAAGAACCATAGCTTTTCCAGGTAGAGTACATCCACCACCTGCCATGTATGAATAAATTTCACAGTGATCATCATTTGGAACTATATCCCAGAAAACAGTTGGAGTGCCTTTACCAACATTTTTCTTTGTATTGTACTCATCAAAAGTTTCTACTGAATTATGACGAAGTGGAGCTTTAAAAGTTGCCTGAACAACAGCCTCTTTAAGGAGGGCTTCAAGCTCATCGATTAATGGGAATTTTGTTCCGCACTTTACCCAGAACTGAAGTACACCTGTATCCTGACAGCTAGGTCTGTCAAGATCAACTGCAAGTTTCTGGTTTTTTGACATTGTTTCGTAGAGAACTTTTGGCAGAGCCTGTGTTTCCTTCGAAGCAAGTTCATCAAGTTTGGCAACAACATCATCAGGAAGTTTTTTTCCGATATGTTCTACAAATTTTGCCATCTTATCAGTCATAAGTTTAACGTTTTCTTCTCTAGTAGCCATATTTATCTCCTTAGTTAGCTGGATAGAATGGGAAAAGGATTGGCAAAAGAACCATACAGATTACAAATGATACAAGAATCAATGGTAAACCGGCTTTTACATAGTCCTTAAATTTATATCCACCAAGACCTACAACCATAGTATTTGCAGGCATACCGATTGGTGTTGCATATGCACATGAGCCTGCGATTACAGTTGCAATTACAACTGCACGTGGATCTGCACCAAGATTATTTGCCAGAGAAACTGCAATAGGAACCATTAAAGCCGTCGTTGCAGTATTTGACATAAAGTTTGTAAGAGTACAGGCAACTACAAAAATTGCGAACAGAAGAATAATTGGGTTTGGATTTTCACCAAGGAGACCAATAATCTTTTCAGCAACAAGAGCTCCTGCACCAGTTTTTTCAAGGGCTTTTGCAAGAGCAAGAGAACCTCCAAATAAAAGAACAACCTTAAGATCGATTGATTTAAGTGCATCTTTTTCTGAAATAACTCCAAAAAGTACAAGAATTACAGCACCGATACATGCAGAAACCTGAATTTTAATGCCAACCTGCTTTTCATAAATCATTGCAAGAATAACTACAACAAGAACAACCAGTGACATAATTTGCTTCCATTTTGGAACAGAACTAAAGTCTTTTGATGCTTCTGCCTGTTCAAGACCATCTTTTGCATCAGGAAGGAACTTGTAACCGATTAATGCAAAATAAACGATACCAAGTAAAAGCATAGGAACACCAACTGGAGCATACATAAAGAAACTAGTTTCTTTTCCAAGCTCCTGAAGAGCATTTACACCCATAAGATTTCCAGGTGCACCAATAATTGAAAGATTTCCGCCAAGAGCAGCAGCAAAAACAAGAGGCATTAACAGTTTACTGCGTGAGTAACCTGATTCATCAGCAATACCACAAACAACAGGAATAAGAACAGCAGCAGTACCTGTGTTTGAAAGAAATCCTGACATGATTCCTACAATTATCATTATGGCAATAATAAGAATGCGTTCATTTTTGGCAAATTTTGTAACAAGACCACCAATTTTATTGGCCATACCTGTTTCAAATAAAGCCTGTCCAACAACAAACATACCAACACACAGGATTACATTACTGTTAATATAACCGGCAAATGTATCGCCGACAGAAAGTACACCTGTGAGATTAAGACCTAAAGCAACAATCGTTGCTGTGAGCCCCAATGGAATTTTTTCAAGAATAAAACTTACTATTGCAAACAGTAAGAACAAAAGTGTGATTGTAGTCGCAGACATATCACGGCCTCCTTTATGTAATAATAACTATATGTTAGAATCATAATTTGCATTTATCAAATTAATTATTTTTAGTAATCCATAGGAAAAATTTATGATACAATAGTGATATGACCCTAATTCAGCTAAAATACTTTAATACAGTGTGCCGTCTGCACAGCATCACTCAAGCAGCAAATGAACTTTTTGTAACACAACCAACTGTAAGCCTTGCAATTAAGGAACTTGAAGAAGAGCTTAACCTCACACTTTTAATTAGAGAAGGAAACAAACTTACACTCACAGAAGAAGGCCGAATTTTATATACAAAATCAACAAGCATTATCAAACGTTGCAACGATCTTGTACTAGAAATGGCAGAACTAAATAAATCACACAAACAGTTAAAAATCGGTATTCCTCCAATGCTAAGCATGGTTTTCTTTCCAGAACTTGCTGACGAGTTTACAGTAAATCATAAAAACATAAGCATTATGCTTGATGAAGCAGGTTCTGCAAAAGCCTGTAAACTGGTTTGTGAAGAAAAACTTGATATGGCAATTGTTAACATGGGGATGAATGATACTGAAAAACTTGAAAGCAAGATTTTAATAAAAGACCAGCTCGTATTTTGCGTAAGTAAAGACCACCCTTTTGCGGACAGAGAAAAACTTACAATAAAGGACTTTGACAAGCAGGAAATAATTCTTTTTAACAGTGATTCAGTTCAAAATCTCTTATTTAAGACTAAGTTTGAAACTCAAGGTGTTTTTCCTCACATTATTATGCAAGGAAGCCAGCTCTATACAATATTAAACTTTATAAGAGGAGGAAAAAGAGGATGTTTTATGTTTGAATGTATTGCAAACAACTTTGACGATGTTGTTAATATTCCGCTGGATCCTCCTTTTAAAATCGATGCAGGCCTTATCTGGAAAAAAGATAGGTATCTTAGTAATGATGTACAGGAGTTTATATCGTTTGTTGAAAATAAATTTCAAAACTAGTGACAGTAAAAGAACAGTATAGTTATGCAGATTTATCCAGCACACACTTTTTTATACCACTACGGATTAAAAACTATAGCCGCACGGACTACAGACTGTAACCGCATGGACTACAGACTGTAGTCCAGTGGAGTACGGAGTGTAGTCCACTGGGTTATGAAATGTAGTCCATAAGGTTATATAATTAAATACGATATACACAGAATATGTGTTATGACAACAGGCACAAAGGTCAGCCTTACCAGGAGGAAAAAATTGATAAAGAAAATAATCTTATTACTTTTGTTTAGTTTCTTAACTATAGGAAACTGTTTTGCAAAAAATAAAGGAAGCAGATTTAAAATTACAGAATCTGAACAAGAATTTGATGTTATTTATTATCTTACAGAAGATATGAAAGTCATAGAAAATAAACAAAATGAAGATGTAAATGTAACTCAAACATTTTCAATCAATAAAGAAAAAACAAATGCTGAAGTTAGGTACTCTTTATTTACAGATATCGGAGAAGATGATAATGATTTACAAATACAGTTTTCAATGCTGGTATTTATGTGTATAAACAACATAGCAGGTTTCGAAATATCCGAAAATGCTATTAGTGCTTTTAAGAATGAAGATGTAAAGAACGAATTTAATGGTGACTTCGGCTGTACAGCATTTTTGCAAAATCCTGCTTCAGATTATGCAAAAGATTATAAATATATGATGGTAGAATTCTTTTGTAAAGAAAAGCAAGGTGTTGTAATGAGAGTTTTTCTTTTCAATGACTTAAGTTTTATCGGTATTAACGAAAACGGACAGCTTTCATCAGACAGTATATGGTTATCAAATTATCATACATTTGAGTTCATGGAAAAAGATAAAAACGGAAGCTTTATACCACCTAAAAAATAACGAGGTATACGCCTCAATAACAATAATACTTCCAATATCATTATCAGATATAGTTTACGTAGGGCGTATTATATAATTGACTCTATCCCAATAAACTTCTATTTGCAGGGGTATTAGGTATCTTATCTTAATCTTCGTAATGACCAATACAGGCAAAAATAACAAGATTATCATTAGAATCAAGATTATAGACAAGTCTGTTTTCATCATTAATTCTTCTGCTACAGGCTTTAATGTGTTTTAGTGGTTCAGGCTTTCCAAGACCTTCAAGAATTCCGTCTCTGCAAATACTTTTTATCAATTCATTAATTTTCTTCACCATAGATTTATCTTTACTTTGCCATTCAACATACTGAGACCAGGCAGTTTGAGTCCAGATAATATTCATTAATTAAAATCCTCTGGTGATTTAACTATAATATTACCATTTTTTGCTTCTTCCATAGAACGTTCAAGCATACTCAAATATTCAGCATTGCGTTTAGCTTTCTGGAGCTGGTTATATTCATTTTCAGAAATCATTACTACATTTTCATTTTTAGGACGAGAAATTATAAGTGTTTCTCCACCAAAAACCTTGTCACAAAAAGACTTAAAATTATCACGAAGATCTATACTTTTCACAGCTGTCATAATATACCTCCGATTATAGTACTATTTTTCGTACGTTTTTACGTATTAAATATAATACGGATTT